>NZ_JBSGUS010000002.1:0-679987 GCF_053608045.1 Kribbella sp. NPDC055071 | reverse complement strand
ACTCGTGGGTGAAGCGTTCGAGGAGGGCCTGGAGGTCGGCGATGGTCGCGGGCTGGTCGGGTTGGGCGCGGAGCCACTTCTTCATGGTCTGCTGGAAGCGTTCGACCTTGCCCTGGGTCTGGGGGTGCCAGGGGCGGCCGTTCTTCTGGTCCACGCCCAGCCGGCGGAGCTCGGTCTCGAGCGGGTTGCGGCCGCCTTTGCCGCCGGCCAGGCGGGTGGTGAACACCATCCCGTTGTCGGTGAGTGTGGAGGCCGGGATGCCGTGTGTGGCAACGGTTGTGCGGAACTCGGTGAGCACGATCGAGCCGGTGACTCGGTGATGGCGGTGATGCGTAGCGCGTAGCGCGTGCAGTCGTCGAGCCAGGTCAGGATCTCGGTGTCGGCGCCGGGCCTGCCGTCGGGTCGGGTGAGCCGGTAGTGGGTGAAGTCGGACTGCCAGCACTCGTTGGACATCGAGGCTTCGAACCGGATGTAGGACGACTTCGGTCGTTTGTTCGGTTCTGCAGTGACCATGCCGCGGGCGGTGAGGTGGCGGGCCACGGTGGCCCGGGAGACGGTGATGTCGTGGTGGTGGGCCAGGCGCCAGGTGATCGTTTCCGGGCCGGCGTCCAGGCCTTGGCCGGCCAGTTCCTTGCGCAGCCGCACGATCAGGTCCACAACCTCCAGCGGGATCGCGTTCGGGTTGGAGGCGGGCCGTCGCGACCGCGGCTCGAAGACCGCATCGCCGTCTCGGCGGTAGCGGGCCAGCAGCTCATACAGCCACGAGGTTGACACGCCGTAGGTCGCGGCAACTTCACGGACAGGACGGTTCTGGACCACCATCGCGGTGATCAGCAATCTGTTGGATGTCATGACCGCACGCTCAGCGCGGGCAGCACCCCATCCCGCGATCTCTGGAGACATCAATCCGGCATGTCGCGAGACACGTGTCCGGGATGTCGTGAACCACAACACTGCCGGGCGCGCCCAAAGACCCTCTGACCTGCGAGATGCACATCAGACGCTCAGTCGCCTCAGGGTGATTGCCGGCTGAGTTACCGGTACCGCCAGACAGGTCCCACCAGCGTCACCAGACGCTCGATACAAATCGGTGCGGGCGACCTCCGGGTGCCGGTGACGAATGACGAAGCCCCCCAAGCCGCACCAGTGGTTTGGGGGGCTTGTTGCGTCGCCTAGAAGGTGGCTTCCGCAGTGATCTTCACGTACTTCCCGTACGTCCCATCGGGAATGCAGTTCAGCGCCTGCGTCTGGCCGGGCTCGAGGTCACCGCTGTTGCAGCTCACGTTTCCGAGCACTGTGCCCTTGGCGTCGATGAACTTGAAGTGGATGAACGCGGTAGACGTGGCATCGCTGATGTTCTTCACCGAGCCGGTGACAGTGAAGCCACCGAGCGCCGAGTCCTTCGAGACCTTCCAGCCGGCAAGCGCCTGGTGCTTGCCGCGCTCGAACGCCACGCCTGGCTTCACCTCGATCGGCTTGTTCTTCTCGGAGTCGGCGCTGACCGACTTGCTCACCTCGTTGCCGATTGAGCCGACGATGGCCACGCATCCGCCGATCCCGAGGACGGCGAGGACCGCGATGACGATAAAGACGTTGCGTGCGGTGTGCTTCTTCTTCGGCGGCGGCGGCGCCTGGTAGGGCGGCGGCCCCTGCGGCGGATTTTGGGCATGCGGATACTGCTGTGTCACGAGATTCCCCCTACTTAGAGTGCGGGCCACCCCTGACCCGAGCCATGATGATGGCCCAACCGTCACGCTGCGTCAACTACTTGGGGTGCGCGCTCTTAGACCGCGCGCCATGAACCTTCTGCCCAGCGATGCTCGGGCGAGTGTCACGCGCCCAGGATGTTGTCGAAGCTACGGCGTCGCTGATGGTGCGCGGTTGGCGCTTCGACGACGTCGTGCGCGACTGCGCGATTACCTGATCTCTTGCTCGCGTACGGCGTCGCCGAGATGTCTGCCTGAGAGCCTTCGGGTGGCGGCTGGGGTGGGTTCGTCGGTGGCTAGGTGTTTGCGTGGGCGGGGTCGCTGGGGTGGGTGGTGAGGGGAATGATCTCGGTCTGGAGCCACTCGGCCAGTGGGAGAGTGTCGACGATCTTCTGCAGCTCGTTGGCGGTTTCGGTTTGCCAGTGGCCTAGGGCTCGGCCGTCGTCGCGGCGCCAGAGGCGGATGAGCGTTCCCTCGGCGGCGTGAGCGCGTGTGCTGGTCGCCTCGCCTGCGCGCTTCTCGTCGACCAGCGCGGGGTCCGCATCCTCGGGGATCGTCAAGGTGAAGACGGTGAAGTACTCCTTGGCGTCCGGCTGCAGCGGAGTCGGTGTGGCCGGGTCGTTCGGATGTGGTGAGAGCGCCGAGACCTCGTCGTTCCGCCAGATGCGCAGCGGCATCGCGGCCAGGATCGTCTCGAGGTGGTGGGCGTCGTCGGCCTCGAAGAGTCCGAAGGTTCGCCACTCCCCTGGCTTTAGAGGTGGGCGCCACAACCGGAGCAGTTGACCCTTCGCCGCGAGCTCACGCGAGTGGGCCGCCTCCCGACCGCGGACCTCATCGACGTTCGCCTCTGTCACACCGTCAGGTACGTGCGTCGTCATCGTGACGAGAAACTGCATCCCAACCTCCAGCGCTCGCTGTGAATCCTGCCACCAGCCATCCTCTCAGCGACTTCCTAGCGACTTCTCAGCGTCCTCTCGGGGCAGTAGGCGGTCCGCCGCTCGTCTTATCTGTACTGGCGAGTGACGGAAGGGCGACACGTGGTGGGTTTGTCGATAC
The DNA here is from genome assembly GCF_053608045.1 of Kribbella sp. NPDC055071. Taxonomy (NCBI): domain Bacteria; kingdom Bacillati; phylum Actinomycetota; class Actinomycetes; order Propionibacteriales; family Kribbellaceae; genus Kribbella; species Kribbella sp. NPDC055071. Next base: position 677,225 of record NZ_JBSGUS010000002.1, on the reverse strand, counting down.
GACAGCGCACGGGCCGCGAGAGAGAGTTGCGGTATCCGGCGGAGTCTGTGGTGGTACTAGGTGGGGTACCAGGAGCTGGAAAGAGCACGTTGTTACGGCGCCTGTATCCGGTGGACGGCGCGTACGACGGAGTGCGGGTGTTCGACTCCGAGCGCCTGCGCGCCCAATGGATGCCTGTGCTCAGAGCTGTGCCATATGCGTGGTGGCGGCCGTTACTGCATCTGGCGTACTACGTCCTTGTGCTGAAGGCGATGCGGGCAGGCAGCGGCTCGTTAGTGGTGCATGACTGCGCCACGCGACCGTGGGTCCGGCAAGTGATCGGCTGGCGGGCCAAGCGGGCCGGACTGCCTTTGCATCTGGTGCTGATCGACGTACCGGGTGATGTGGCGCGGGACGGGCAGTGGACCCGCGGCCGCGTCGTACGGGCAGGCAGCATGGCTACGCACTGCCGTCGGTGGCCGGAGTTGTTGGCGAAGGCGGTCGAGGACCCGAGTCACGTCGTACCGGGTGCTGCGTCCGCTGTTGTGCTCACGCGAGGTCAGGCCAACCAGCTCACCCGCATCACCTTCGGCACAGATTGTCGGTGGCCGGTGATTTAGTCGTACTTCTTGCTGGTGAGGAGTGCGGATGAAGGTTCGGGTTGGTCGTGAGGTGCTGGCCGAGGCGGTCGGATGGGTGGCGAAGGGTCTGCCGAGCAGACCGAGTGTGCCGATCCTGGCCGGGATGATGGTCGAGGCCGCGGGCGGTCAGGTCACGCTCTCGGGGTTCGACTACGAGAGCTCAGCGCAGGTGAGTGTTCCGGCCGAGGTCGCGGACGACGGGCGGTTCCTGGTGTCGGGCCGGCTGCTGTCGGACATCTGCCGGAGCATGCCGAGGGACTCGGTGGATCTGAGCGGCGACGCAGCGGTCGTTCAGGTGAGCAGTGGGAGTTCGCGCTTCGTGCTGCACACCTTGCCGCTGGAGGAGTATCCGGCGTTGCCCGCGGTGCCGGCCGCGAGCGGGGTGGTCGATGGTGACGTGTTCGCGCGGGCCGTGGCGCAGGTGGTGAGCGCGTCCGGGCGCGACGACACGCTGCCCGTGTTCACCGGGATCAAGGTGGAGATCCGTGGCGCGACCATCTCCCTGCTCGCGACGGACCGATACCGCCTCGCGGTCCGGACGTTCCCGTGGGAGCCGATCGATCCGGATGTCGAGGCGAATGTCTTGATCCCGGCCAAGATGCTGCACGACGTGACCAAGACGATGGCCGGCCACGAGCTCACGCTCGCGCTCGGTTCGACCCGCGCAGGGGACGGGTTGATCGGGTTCGAGGGTGGTGGCCGGCGGGCGACGAGCCGGCTGATCGATGGCGACTTCCCCAAGGTCCGCACGCTGATCCCCGCCGAGAGCGCGATCACCAGCACCGTGACCGTGGACACGGCCGCGCTCATCGAGGCCGCCAAACGGGTCGCACTGGTGGCCGAGCGGACGGCGCCGGTCCGGCTCAGCTTCGCCGACGGTACGGCGACGCTCGACGCCGGAAGCGGTGAGGAAGCCCAGGCCTCGGAGTCAGTCGAGGCAACGCTCACCGGCGAGCCGATCGAGACTGGCTTCAACGCCGGCTACCTACTGGACGGCCTCGCCTCCTTGGGCGCCCCGATCGCCCACTTCGCCTTCACCCAACCCACCAAACCAGCCAACCTCACTGGCCTCCGATCACCCGACGACAGCCCGACAGCGGAGTCGGCGTACATCCTGATGCCGATGCGCCTGCCCAAGGTCAGCCCTTGAGGAACTCACCCTCGAGCGCGCCGGCGAGGGTTGGCGACGGAATGGTGTGAAAGGTGCCGTCGTAGCCCTCAAGCTTCCCGTGCGGTAGGGCCGCCGCGGTCTGGCGGGCTGATTCCTGCAGCCACAGCGGACTGGCGTTGCTGTACAGGACCAGCGTCTCCACTGCGGTGGAGGAGAGCAGCGACGTCGGTACGGCGCTGTCCCCCATCTGCAGGCCGTCGTACACCAGGGTGTGCGCGATCGCCTCCATGCCGGCCCACATCGGGCTCTGCCGGATTTGGTCGACCACCTCCTTCGGCTGACCGACTGCCTCGAGCATGAAGAGTTCAGCCGCGCCACCCGGGTTCCCGGCCGCGACGAACTCCTGCAACCGCTCGATGTACCGCTCCGGCACCGGCGGCGCCCCCTCGACCCGGAACGGCGGCTCGAACACCGCCTGCTTCTCGAACGGCAACCCGGCCCGCAACAGCACCAACGACCCGGACGAATTCGCACAGGCGAAGCGAGCGCCGGTCGCCGACCGCACCGCCTCCAGGTCCTCCCACTCACGCTCGACCGCGTACGGCAACGTGTCGCCGGAATCCCCACGGCCACGCCGGTCATAGTTCACCACCGTGAACGCCGACGCCAGCGCCTCGGCATCCTCCACATACCGCGAGCGAGCGGTGAACCCACCCGCTACGAGCACCAGACCCGGCCCACTGCCGTACGTGTCGTACGCGATCTCGGTGCCGTCCTGCGAGACAACCTTTTCCATCACCACTCCTGTCGCCGCGAGAGTCTCTCTCCTAACCGTCGCGTGGAAGCGCGCCAGACAGACACACCCTCCATGTGATCCACCTCACACGATCCGGTCACACGGTCCGAGACCTTCCGGCACCGTGACGACCTCACTACAGTTGCGTTATGTATACAGACGACTGGTATGCAGTCTGCACTTCAGAGCCGAGCTGCTGATGCTGCTCCGTCAGCTGGAGTATCTCGTCGCCCTCGCCCGGGAGAAGCACTTCGCCCGGGCCGCGGACGCCTGCTACGTATCCCAGCCGTCCTTGTCCGCCGCGATTCGTAAGCTCGAGCAGGAACTCGACGTACCGATCGTTCGACGCGGTCGTCGCTTCGAAGGGCTGACGCCCGAAGGCGAGCGAGTCCTGTTGTGGGCCCAGCGGATCCTCGCCGAGCAGGACGCGCTCCGGCACGAGCTGTCGGTGTTGCGCGGTGGCCTGACCGGCACGCTTCGGCTCGGCGCGATCCCGACCGCGATGCCGGTCGTCTCGCTGCTCACCACCCCGTTCTGCGAGCGGCACACGAACGCTCGCGTCACCCTCGAATCGCTGTCGTCGCGCGACATCACCCACAAGCTCGCCGACTTCGATCTCGATGTAGCGATGACGTACCTCGACGACGACACCCTCGGGCAGGTTCGCAAGACGCCCCTGTACGAGGAGCGGTATCTCCTCCTCACTCCGCAGCACTCGGAGCTGGCGGAGTTGCCGGTGGCAACGTGGGCGCAGGTCGCCGGACTGCCGCTCTGCCTGCTCTCCCCCGACATGCGCAACCGCCGGATCATGAACGGCTACTTCACCGACGACGGCGTGACCGCGACACCCTCGATCGAAAGCGACACGGTCTCCGGTCTCTACAGCCACCTGCACGGCAACCACTGGTCGACCGTGATCTCGCACGCCTGGCTGCACATGTTCGGTGTGCCCGACGGCATGCGCGTCGTACCGCTGAAGAGTCCAGCCCACGGTCCGCGGGTCGGCTTGGTGATCGCGGCCCGCAGTCCCGAGCCCGTGCTGGCCCGCGCACTGCTCGACATCGCCCGCCAGGCGGGTGTCCACGATGCCCTCGACCAACTGCTCGACGTACACCTGATGGGTTCTGGCTATCTCGACATAGCGAGCAAGTCTTTGACCGTACGACCGTGACCCGGCGAGTGTGGAAGTCCCTTCGAAACAAGGAGATTCCACCCCATGGCCAAGATCCTCTGCGTTCTGTACGACGACCCCACCGGCGGCTACCCGACGTCGTACGCGCGCGACGACATCCCCACGATCACCGGCTACCCCGGCGGCCAGACCGCTCCCACACCGAAGGCGATCGACTTCAGCCCGGGCACCTTGCTCGGCAGCGTCTCCGGTGAGCTCGGCCTGCGCGACTTCCTCGAGAGCCAGGGCCACACGCTGGTCGTGACGTCCTCCAAGGAAGGCGCCGACTCTGTACTCGACCGCGAGCTACCAGACACGGACGTTGTCATCTCACAACCGTTCTGGCCGGCCTACCTGACCGCGGAACGAATCGCGAAAGCGCCGAACCTGAAGCTCGCGATCACCGCCGGCATCGGCTCGGACCACGTCGACCTGGATGCCGCGATCGAGCACGGTGTGACCGTTGCCGAGGTCACCTATTGCAACAGCATCAGCGTCGCCGAGCACGTCGTGATGATGATCCTCGGGTTGGTCCGCAACTACATCCCGTCGTACCAGGTGGTCGTCGACGGCGGGTGGAACATCGCCGATTGCGTGCAACGCTCGTACGACCTCGAGGGCATGCACGTCGGCACGGTCGCGGCCGGCCGGATCGGGACCGCCGTACTGCGGCGGCTCGCGCCGTTCGCCGTGAATCTGCACTACACCGACCGCCACCGGCTGCCGGAGTCGATCGAGCGCGAACTCAACCTCACCTTCCACCCGAGCGCGGCCGACATGGTCCCGCACTGCGACGTGGTCACGATCAACGCGCCGCTGCACCCCGAGACCGAGGGCTTGTTCGGCGACAAACTGCTCGGCACGATGAAGCGCGGCACGTACCTGATCAACACCGCGCGCGCCAAGATCGCCGACCGGGACGCGATCGTGCGGGCCCTGGAGAGCGGACAGCTCGCCGGGTACGCCGGCGACGTCTGGTACCCGCAGCCGGCGCCGGTCGACCACCCGTGGCGGACCATGCCGCACCACGGCATGACGCCGCACATCTCCGGCTCGTCCCTGTCCGCCCAGACCCGGTACGCCGCGGGCACCCGCGAAATCCTGGAATCCTTCTTCGCCGGTACACCGATCCGCGACGAGTACCTCATCGTCGACGGCGGCCAACTGGCCGGCACCGGCGCGCACTCGTACTCCACCAAGTCCTGACCGAACCGTGTACAGCTCGACAGGACGTACACGTCCACTGGGCTCGGCCGCACGCGTGGCGGTCGACCTCGATCAGGAGCAGTGGGCCTATACGTCCTGTCGAGTTGCACAGCAACCCCCGGCCTGGGTGTAAGCCGGATCACGTCGGACGTAACCGGGATCACGTGAGACGCGGGCATAACCGGTGAGTCCGGCTGGTTGAATGTATACAGAAGGCAGAATTCAAGATGGTCCCGGAAACGCCGGGGCGGAAAGGGCAATGATGATCTTCACTCGTAGGTTCGGTGCTCTGGCGGCTCGCCCGCAGTTCCCGGATGCCCCGGAGCTGCAGCAGGAACTCACCCACCCCGTGGACCTCGACGCCGAGCTCGCCCGTCTGATCACCGATGACGAACGGCAGCACGACGACCGCAAGCGCGCCGACGAGTCGGCCGCCTGATCAGGTCGCGGCGAAACACTATGTTCGGTCATGGCACTTGGTAGACTGTCTACCAAGTGCCGTGCCGTATCTCCAGTCCGTACCGGGAAGGACCTCATGACGACCCTCAGCACAGGCCCAGGGACAGGCTCAGGGGCGGGCCCAGGATCGGGCCCCGGATCGGGCGGGGAGCCGGCCGGTGTGCGGCACGTCAAGCGGCCGACGCCGCTGCGCGAGTCCGTCTACGAGGCCCTGACCGAGATGATCATCGACGGCACCCTCGAGCGCGGCCGGCACCTCGTCGAGGTCGAGCTCGCCGGGCTGCTCGGCGTCTCCCGGCAGCCGGTGCGCGAGGCCCTGCAGCGGCTGAACAACGAAGGCTGGGTGGACCTGCGCCCCGGCTTCGGCGCGATGGTGCACGTCCCCGCCGAGGACGAGGTCGACCAGCTGCTCGCGGCCCGCGCCGCCCTGGAGTCGGAGTCCGCGCGACTCGCGGCCCGGCACGCGACGAAGGACGACCTGGCGAAACTCCGTGAGCTCTGCAAGGTCGGCACGGCGTACCAGGAGGCCGGCGACATCGACGCCACCGTCCGGACGAACGGCGAGCTGCACAGCCTGATCACCCAGATGTCCGGCAACCGTTTCCTGGTCGACTTCGCGGCCCAGGTGGATCGCCGCGTCCGGTGGTACTACACGCCGGTCGCGCCGGTGCGTGGCGCCGCCTCCTGGCGCGAACACAACCGTCTGGTCAAGGCGATCGGCGACGGCGACGAGGACAAGGCCGCCCAAATCATGCGCGAACACACCGAGCACACCCGCAAGGCCTACCACGACCTCCAGTCCGGCGCCGAGCCCGTCGAGCCGACCGAGGACGCGACTCCCCGCCGCCGTCGCCGTACGACGAACTGACCCGTCGTCAGCTCGCGGGGCGGAGTTGGGCTGTGTCGGCGTAGAGGCGGGTGCCGGCGACACGGCCGTTCGTGATCTCGAACAGCCAGAGGTTGTGGAAGACCACGGGGACACCCGTCGCCTTGGGTACGGCGGTGTTGGTCAGCTGTACGGCGAAATGCCCGTCGGCCTCGATCACCTGGTCGACGTGGCTGCTGAACGATTCCCACGTCTCGGTGCCACCGGGTGTCGTTGCGAAGAAGTCCTTGAACGAGTCGCGTCCCTTGTACTCACCGCCGTACGGCAGTGAGTCGGGTAGCGACATGACGAAGTCGTCCCGGAGCATCGGGAGGATGCGGCTGCTGTCTTTGTGCGCGAACAGCTCCGTGATCGCGTAGGCCAGCTCCCCCTTCGTGTAGACCTCACGGGAGCCAGAAGCGTCGAGCGCCTCGGCCGCGACGATGTCGGTCCCGATGATGCCGTCGGCGAAGGAGAAGTTCTCGGGTGGCGTGATGGTCATCATCACGAACACGTCCGCCGGGCTGATGCCTGGATCGATGCTGAGCAGGCGCACGAGCTCCGCGTAGAACCGACGCTTGGCCGGTACGCCGCGGTCGAGGCCGTCGGTGATCCGGACGAGGGTCCAGTCCGCCGATCGCGGACCGCCTCGGAACTCGGTCGGGAACACCATCGCGCCCGCCTCGAACTCGTGGATGAGCTGGAAGTCGTCATCCGGCTTCATGGCGAGCTCGGAGACCAGCGCGTCGTGCACCGCGCGGGACAGGGCGTGCAGGTACTCGGGCGACTTGCCGCGGACTACTGAGATGTCGACGAAGGGCATGACCATTCCTCTCCAGGGCCGGCGTTCACCGTCGACCGCTTTACTATGTAGGTCATCATACATCCCGCGCACCGCGAATTTTCAGCCACTTGAGGCTCCCGGAGCGGCCTGGTAGTATGTCGGCAGGCATATTTCAGGCAAGAGGACGGCATGGCGATGGGACGACGGTCCGACGCGAAACAGAAGATGGTGCAGGCCGCCAAGCAGCTCATCCGTGAGCGTGGCTACAACGCGACGGCCTTCTCCGACGTGCTCGAGCTCAGCGGCGCCCCGCGTGGCTCGGTCTACTTCCACTTCCCCGGCGGCAAGACGGCGCTGGCGATCGAGGCGGCCGCGGCACACGCCCACGAGCAGGTCGAGATCATCGACCGGGCCGCCGAGCAGGCCGACAGCGCGACCCAGCTCGTCGAGAACTACGTCGACCTCGGGCGCAAAGGCATGGTGGCCAGCCACTACACCCGCGGCTGCGGAATCGCTCCCCTGGTGCTCGAAGGCGGCGCCCAGGACTCGGACGAAGTAGCCGAAGCAAGCCGCCACTCATTCGCCGAGATGGTCGACCGCCTCGCCCACCACTTCGTGGCGTTCGGCGTCGCCCGCCCCACCGCCCGCACGCTCGCGAACGCCGTCATCGCGGCAGTCGAGGGAGCAATGATCACCGCCCGAGCCCAACGCTCCCCGGCCCCCTACGACGCCATCCGAACCGCCCTGACCCACTACGCAAAAAGCGTCTCTCCCAAGACAGTCGCCCCGTAACCCGAGTCGGGTTGCGGGGCGACTGGCAGGGGAATCAGGCAACGCAGGGGAATCAGGCGACGCGTTTCTTGCGGCCGCGGCCGGTGGCGGCTTTGCGGGCTTCCAGGGCCGTTGCCAGGTGGACGTACTGCTCCACCGTGCGGCGTGCGTAGAGGTTGTGGTCGAGGATGCGTGGCCACCAGTGGCGGCCGATTTGTTCGTGGAGCCAGAGGAAGCCGATCGCGAAGCCCATGCTGACCAGGGCCCGGAAGGCGAGGAACTTCCACGGTTCCGGCGGGAGGCTCGGCGTACCGGTGACGACCCACGCGGTCACGACCGCGTGGACCATCAGGGCGAGCGGGAAGCCGATCGCCCAGTAGACCGCCGCCGGCGCGAACACTCCGGCGGGGACCTTCTTCAGCGCGACCAGTACGGCGTACCCGGCACCGAACAGGACGAGTGGGACGGCGAGGCCGAGGCCGGTGACCACGGCCCACCCAAGCGGCTGACCGACGAACGCCGCCAGCCCACCGGCCATGATCCCCGCCAGGAGGCCTACCGCGGCGGCCGGCGCCGAGTACTCGGCGAGCTGTTTCAGATCGGTAGTCATGTCAGCCCACTGCCACGCCGAAGCGGAACAGGCAGTAGAACAACATGCCCAGGTAGAACACCGCGCCGAACCCGATGATGACGTTGCGGATCGGACCGGGCCGGATCTTCTTCGGTAGCAGCATGTTGTTCGTCAGCAGCAACACGATGCAGTAGGCACCCATCGCGAAGGTGGACAGGAAGGCGAGCGTGTCCAGGATCCCGGCCGGACCGTCGGCCGGACCGAACAGCAGGATCAGGATGCCGAACACGATGACGCCCCACAGGAACCCGGCGTACAGCCTCGACATCGAGAACCGTTTGGCTCCGGGGACGAAGTAGTACGTCATGTCCGCCTGGCCGCGAGAGAACGAGTCGAACAGGCCCAGCGTCGCGTTCAGGCCGATGAGCGCGATGAAGGCGAAGAACAGCGTGCCCAGGATCGGGCTACCGGCCGCGGCGAAGGCGTCGGACATCGCCTTCAGTGCAGCGTCGCGGTCGCCGCCTTCGATCAGCGAAGCGACGTTCGGGTTCTGCCGGGCCGCCGACATGGCCAGCACGGTGAACGAGATCGTCACCAGCATCGTGATCCCCCAGAAGAGCAGGATCGCGTCGAACGTGACCCACTTGCGCCAGCCCTTCCACTTCGCCATCTCCGCGGGGTCCTCGGTGTCGAACATGAACCCGCGCGACGGCATCGACTCCGCCTCGCCCTCGGCCCGCAGGCCACGGATCTTCGGGATGTGCGCACCCATGCCGGCCCCGCTGTCGCGCAGCTGCAGGGTGTACCACATCTGCTGCATACCGGACGGGCCGGCGAAGGCGATCGATCCGACCACGACCGGGAACCAGACCGACGTCATCGCCTCGTGCGGGAAGTACCCGAACGCGAACATCCCGGACAGCGTCCGGCCGAGGTCGTCCCAATTGCCGACGATGGCCGCGATCACCGACGTACCGACGACCAGTACGCCGATCAGCAGGCCGAGCAGCTTCTCGAGGAAGTTGTAGATCACCGACAACATGCTGAACAGCACACCGACGAACACCAGAGCCACGCACGCGGTGACCTGCCAGGGGATGCCGGATATCTCCTCGAAGGCGGCCGCGCCCGCGGACAGATGGCCCGGCCACATGTAGATCAGGATCGCCGCAACGTAGAAGAACCACATGATCGGCTTGAAGATCCGCGCCGCGCCGAAGAAGATGCTCTCCCCGGTCGCCATCGCGTACCGGGCCATCTCCAGCAGGACGAACGCCTGCAGGGTCACACCGACCATGAACAACCAGCGGATATCCGGTCCGAACACCAGGACGAGCCGGGGCCACATGTAGGACTCGCCCATGCCGACACCCAGTGCGACCAGGAACACGGTCGGACCGAGAATGTGCATCGACGGCGGAGCGTCCGGAAGTTTCCGGATCGGCATCGGTTCGAGCCGGCCCGCGTGCCAGACCCTCTCGGTCACGGCGGCCGCGGCGGGCTCTTCTGGTACTTCTGAGGTCTTGCTCGTGACGTCCAAGGCGGACTCCTTTATTCGACGCCAACTCGCTGGATGGATACTCCCCCGCTGACCGAACCTCCCTCGCTACGAACCGAGCGGACCCGCGTTGCGGGCCCAGCGATACTTGGCACCGAGCACCTGGACGGGCGTCTCGGTGGTGTACGGGTACGCGACCACACCGTGGTCGAACAGGTACTGACTGGCTTCCTCGACCTCGACGTCACCGGACAATGAGGCGACGACGGGCTTGTCGATGCCCTTGGCCCGGTATTCCTCGACCACCTCGGCGACGAGCTTCGCGAACACCATCGGCGGCGTCACGATCGTGTGCCAGTAGCCCAGGATGAGCGCGTGGATCCGCTCGTCCTCCAGCCCGAGCGCCACGGTGTTCCGGTACGTCGAGGGCGGTTCGCCGCCGGTGATGTCCACCGGGTTGCCGGCGGCACCGAACGGCGGGATGAACGTGCGGAAGGCCGCGTCCAGGTCGTCCGGGATCTCCATCAGCGTCAGGCCGGCGTCGACACAGGCGTCGGAGAGCAGTACGCCGGAACCGCCCGCGCCGGTGATGATCACGACGTTCTCGCCCTTGGGCGTCGGCAGCAGCGGGATCCCGCGCGCGTACTGGAGCATGTCGTTCAGCCCCGGGGCCCGAACCACGCCGCTCTGGCGCAGGATGTCGTCGTACACCTTGTCGTCGCCGGCCAGGGCGCCGGTGTGCGAGCTCGCGGCGCGCGCGCCCATGGAGGTACGGCCGGCCTTCAACACGACGACCGGCTTCTTCTTGGACACCCGGGCCGCCGTCTCGGCGAAGGCCCGGCCGTCTTTCAGGTCCTCAAGGTGCATGGCGATCAGGTTGGTGTTGTCGTCGTTCTCGAAGAACGTCAGGAGGTCATCCTCGTCGATGTCGGCCTTGTTGCCTACCCCAACGATCGCGGAGACCCCCATCCGGCTGGACCGGCTGAACCCGAGGATCGCCATCCCGATCCCGCCCGACTGCGACGAGAGGGCAACGGACCCGCGCACGTCGTACGGCGTGCAGAACGTCGCGCAGAGGCTCTCCGGCAGGTAGTAGTAGCCGTAGATGTTCGGGCCGAGGATCCGGACGTTGTGTTTCTTGGCGATGGCAACGACCTCGTCCTGCAGCTCCTGCTCGCCGGTCTCGGCGAAGCCGGACGGGATCAGGATCGCGCCCGCGACGCCCTTCTGGCCGCACTGCTCGAGCGCCCCGGCGACGAACTTGGCCGGTACGGCGAACACCGCGACGTCCACGTCACCCGGCACATCCAGAATGCTGGGGAACGCCTTCAGCCCGAGCACCTCCCCGCCACGAGGGTTGACCGGGTAGATGTCCCCGGCGTACCCGCCGTTGACCAGGTTCTTCATCACCGAGTTGCCGATCTTGCCGTCCTCGTTCGAGGCTCCGATCACGGCAACGGCCCGCGGCTTCATGATCCGGTTCATCGCAGTCAGGATCTGCTCCTGGCTGTAGCGCTCAACCGGCTTGCCGGCCTCGGCGTCCACGATGATCCGGAAGTCCACCGCGGTGGAGCCGTCCGGCCCGGCGAGCACCGGGTTCAGGTCGACCTCGGCGAACTGCGGAAAGTCCGTGACCAGGTCCGACAGCCGCTTGATCAGGTCACCGACCGCGTCCTTGTCGACCGGCTCCGCGCCGCGGATGCCTTCGAGCATCTCGCGGGCGCTGATGCCGTCGACCATCGCTCGGGCCTCGTCCGCCGTCAGCGGGGCGAGGCGGAAGGTGACGTCCTTCAGCACCTCGACCAGGACGCCACCCAGCCCGAACGCGACCACCTTCCCGAACGTCGGGTCCGTGACCGCACCGATGATGACCTCCTGCACGTCACCGCCGGTGACGAGCATCTTCTGCACCTGGACTCCGACGATCTCCGCGTCGGCCTTGTAGACCAACGCGTTGTCGACGATCGCCTGGAACGCCTTCTGCGCGGCCTCCTCCGAGTCCACCCCGACGATCACACCGCCGGCGTCGGTCTTGTGCAGGATGTCCGGCGACACGATCTTCAGTACGACGGGGAAGCCGATCTCGGCCGCGAGACCGGCCGCTCCCTCGGCAGTCGTGGCCAGCCCCTCTCCCGGGGTCGGGATGCCGTAGGCGTCCGCGACCAACTTGGCCTCGGGTGCGCTCAGCGAGGTACGGCCGTCCGCCAGAGCCTGGTCGAGGATGGTCCGGACTGCTGCCTTGTCATAGGTCATTGCGAGAGCTCCAGTTCAGGATCAGATGACGCCGGCGGCCTTGAGTTCGGAGAGTTCGGCGGTGTCGATGCCGAGCGCGCCGTAGATGACGGAGTTGTGCTCGCCGAGACCGGGTGAGGTCTCGACCTGGACCGGGGAGTCGGACAGCTTGATCGGGCAGCCGACCGTCTTGAACTTGCCGCGCTGCGGGTGCTTGACCTCGACCACCGCGCCCAGCTCGGCCAGCGTCTCGTCCTCGATCAGTTCGCGGGTGGACATGATCGGCCCGCACGGCACGTTCAGCGCGTTGAGCTTGTCCATCACTTCGAACTTCGTGTGCTGCTCGGTCCACTGCTCGATCAGCGCGAACATCTTGTCGAGCTTGTCCAGGCGTGCGGCCGGCGTCGCCCAGTCCGGGTCGTCGGCCAGCTCCGGCTTCCCGATCAGGGTGGCGATCGGGGCCCAGCCGGGCGGCTGCACGATCACGTAGATGTAGTCGTTCGGCCCGCCCGGCGAGCACCGCAAGGCCCAGCCGGGCTGCCCGCCGCCGGATGCGTTCCCCGACCGCGGCACCTCGTCGCCGAAGTTGTCGTTCGGGTACTCGGGCAACGGGCCGTGGCTGAGCCGCTGCTGGTCGCGCAGCTTCACCCGGCTCAGGTTGAGCACGGCCTCCTGCATCGCCACCGTGACCCGCTGGCCCTTGCCGGTGGTCGTCCGCTGGTACAGCGCGGCGAGGATGCCGGCGACCAGGTGGATCCCGGTGCCGGAGTCGCCGATCTGCGCTCCGGTCGCGGTCGGCGGTCCGTCCTCGAATCCGGTCGTACTCATCGCCCCGCCCATCGCCTGGGCGACCACCTCGTAGGCCTTGAAGTCCTCGTAGCGGCCCGGGCCGAAGCCCTTGATCGAGGCGAAGATCAGTTCGGGGTTGAGCAGCTGCAGGCGCTCCCAGGTGAAGCCCATCCGGTCGATCGCGCCGGGAGCGAAGTTCTCCACCAGGATGTCGGAGTTCTTCACCAGGTCGGTGAAGATCTCCTTGCCCCGCTCGGACTTCATGTTCAGCGTGATGCTGCGCTTGTTGCAGTTGAGCATCGTGAAGTAGAGGCTGTCGACGTCCGGGACGTCGCGCAGCTGCTGGCGGGTGATGTCTCCGGTCGGCGCTTCGAGCTTGATCACGTCGGCGCCGAGCCAGGCCAGGATCTGGGTGCAGGACGGTCCGGACTGCACATGGGTCATGTCGAGTACACGGACACCCTCGAGGGCCGAACTCATCCACGTACTCGCTTCGCTCCGTGCGCGGATGAGGCACGAGTCGGACTGCGTTGAATGATGAACTCGCTTCGCTCGTTCATGTCGGGTCCCCTCTACTTGTACATGGTCTGGTTCATGGTTCCGGGGGCGTACGCGTCGGGGTCGACCCAGACGTTGATCAGCGACGGCAGCCCGGACTCGCGCGCCCGCTGCATGGCGGGCCCGATCTCCTTCGGGTCCCGGACCTCTTCGCCGTACCCGCCGAGCATCTTGGCGAATTCGTCGTACTTCACGTCGCCGAGCGTGTTGCCGATCCGGCCGCGGTCGTGGCCGTACTTGACCTCCTGGCCGTAGCGGATCTGATTCATCGACGAGTTGTTGCCGACGACACCGACGAACGGGAGCTTGAAGCGGACCAGCGTCTCGAAGTCCCAACCGGTCAAGGAGAAAGCGCCGTCACCGAAGAGCGCGACGACCTCCTTGTCGGGTCGCGCGTACTTCGCCGCGAGCACGAACGGGATGCCGACACCGAGCGTGCCGAGCGGGCCGGGGTCCATCCAGTGGCCGGGCGACTTCGGCTGGACGACGCCACCGGAGAACGTCACGATGTCGCCGCCGTCGCCGATGTAGATCGAGTCCTCGGTGAGGAACTCGTTGATCTCGTGCGCCAGCCGCAGCGGGTGGATCGGGTTCGCGTCGGACAGCTGCTTGGGCAGTCGCTTCTGGTACGCCGCGTCCTCCTCGGCGCGAAGCTCCGCGAACCAGGCCTTGCGATCCGTCTTCTGCAGCCGGCCGCTCGCCGCCTGGGTGACCGCCGCCAGGATCGCCCCCGGGTCACCGACCAGGCCGAGGTCGATGTCGCGGTTCTTGCCGACAGTGCGGTAGTCCATGTCGATCTGGACCACGGTTGCGCCCTTCGGCAGCCGGCGACCGTAGCCCATCCGGAAGTCGAACGGCGTACCGACGATCAGGATCAGGTCGGCGTTGTTGAACCCGTATCGCCGGGACAGGTGGAAGTGGTGCGGGTCGCCGGGCGGCAGCGTGCCGCGGGCCGAGCCGTTCATGAACACCGGGATGTCCAGCGTCCGGGCGAACGTGGTCGCCGCCTCGCTGCCGCGCGACGTCCAGACCTGTGTGCCCAGCAGTACGACGGGCTTCTCGGCCCGGACGAGCAGGTCGGCCAGCGCCTCGATGCTCGCCGGGTCACCGATGCTCTTGGTGGACGCGCGGTAGCGACCGGCCTCCGGGATGGTGGCCGATTCGATCGGCACCGAGTTGTCCAGGATGTCGCGCGGGATCTCCAGGAACGACGGGCCGGGAGCGCCGTTGAAGCACTCCCGGAACGCCATCGAGACCATGTCGGCGGCCCGTGCGGTGTGCGGCACCGTCGCCGCGAACTTCGTGATCGGCGTCATCATGTCGACGTGCGGCAGGTCCTGCAGGGACCCCATCTTGTGCTGGTTCAGCGCGCCCTGGCCGCCGATCAGCAGCATCGGGCTCTCGGCCCGGAACGCGTTCGCGACTCCGGTGACGGCGTCCGTCGTACCGGGGCCGGCGGTGACGACCGCGCAGCCGGGCTTGCCGGTGATCCGCGCGTACCCGTCCGCCGCGTGCGCGGCGACCTGCTCGTGCCGTACGTCGACCACCGCGATGCCCTCGTCGACACACCCGTCGTAGATGTCGATGATGTGACCGCCACAGAGCGTGAAGATCACGTCGATTCCCTCGGCCTTGAGGGCCTTCGCGACCAGGTGACCACCCGAGATCGTCGTTGGGTCCTGCTCCTTGACCTGTACGACGGGCTGGGATTCCGACACTGTCTGCGCCATCTGCAGTCATCTCCTCGGAGGGCCGGGGGATCGCCCGGCGTGGCTCTTCTGTCTATCGGTGCAACGAGCTGTGTAGATTGCATACCGTATGGTGTAGTCGTAGTCTTAACCCACGCCCCGGTAGTTGTCCAGAGCTCGTGACCAGGAGGCTGTGATGACCATCCACGACGACCTCGACCGGACCCGCCAGGCCGTGCTGGCGTTGGAGAAATCCCTTATGGCGTTGAGGAATCAGCTTGGCCCGCACCTCGACGTGCTGCGGTTGCTGGACGACCTCGACCGGTGTTCGACGGACCTGCGCAGGCTCGAGCAACAGGTCGGTCCGCCGCCGCGGTACGAGCTGGTGGTCATCCCCGACGACGACACCGACCACGGGTTGTGGGGCGCCGGGGACGTCGATCACGAGGGTGTGGGCGCTCCCGGTCGCAAGGCACCATGAACTGACAGGCACTGTTTGACCAGGCTTCTCAGTCGTACGTCGCGGTCACCGTTCGCAGCTCGGGCGGTGACCGCGATCGCTTCCGCGGCCTGTTCGGTCGCGACAAACGTGCGGTAGAACGGTTCGCTCCGCCTGAGTCGGCCGAGCAGCGGCAACCACCACCCCGCCAGACCCGCGGGCTCGTCGGCAGAACCCAATAAATAAAGGGCTGTTTGGTGCGCACCCGCCAGTCGATCGCGTTCGTCATGGGTCAGCTCGCCGCTGGCCAGGGCCGTTGACACGCAGAGCGCGACCAGGCGTGCGGTGGGCTCAAAGCCGGTGCGTGCGGTGTCGAGGAAGTGCGGTGCCAGTGGGAGTAGTTCCCGGCGGCCGGCCGAGCTGGTGTGGTCGTGGACCGCCCTGGCCACGGCACTCAGGACCGGATGCACGCAGGCCGGGCGGTCTGTCCACGGTTCGCGGGCGAGTCGGGACACGAGTTCCATAACGCACGGGTCCGGGCGCGGGACCCGGGCGTACGAGCTCACTCGCCTGGCCCGGCTACCGGCGTACCGAGTTGTCGGCGGACCGATAGGGCGGGGCGGCCCGGTTGTTTGAGGAGTCGCACGCTCAAGGCCGTCAGTACGCCGAGCAGGCCGGCGCCGAGGAACAACGGCCGGTAGCCGATCGCCGCCACCAGCGAGGCCGCGACCCCGATGCCGACGAGTCCGCCGACAGCCTTGGCGGAGTAGAGGATCGCCTGGTTCTGGAGCAG
Source organism: Kribbella sp. NPDC055071 (assembly GCF_053608045.1). NCBI lineage: Bacteria > Bacillati > Actinomycetota > Actinomycetes > Propionibacteriales > Kribbellaceae > Kribbella > Kribbella sp. NPDC055071. Next base: position 660,874 of record NZ_JBSGUS010000002.1, on the reverse strand, counting down.
GCTGTTCTCGCCGAAGAACTCGAGCACGAGGTTGGCCATGATCGCGTAGAACGCACCACCGCTGAGTCCGGCGAACATCGCGCACACCACGAAGACCGCCGCAGCCCCAGACTCCGCGGCCACGACGAGGCCGACATGGGAGAAGCCCTCGACCATCAGTACGGCGGCCAGCACCCGGCGCCGGCCGAATCGGTCCGACAGGTTGCCGGCGAACGACCGGCCGAGACCGTTGACCGCGGCAAGCATTCCGGCGGCGAACCCGGCCACCGCGACCCCCAGGCTCGCGGTGACCGCGTAGCTCACCACGAACGCGATGCCGAGCAGCGAGAGCGCCGTACTGATCGCGAGCATCAGCCACATCAACGGGAGTGCGCCGGTACGCATCGCCTCCCCTGGCCGGTAGTGCCGGACGGCCGGGATGTTGTGCGGGATGTTGCGATTGAGCTTGCGGTCGATCGCCCACGACTGCGCATCGATCTCCGCGGGCCACCAGTGCCGCGGCGGATCCTTCAGCAGACCGCCCGCCACCAAGACCACCAGCAGCGCGACCAGAGCGGTCAGATCGAAGACGATCCGCTGACTGTCCTGGAAGATCGTCAACAGCGCAATGCTCGGTACGGCGCCGATGGCGAAACCGCCCGTGACGAACCCGATCGTGGCGGTCCGCCGATCCGGGAACCACCGGGCCGAGGTGGTGATGCACGCGGCGTAGACGAGGCCGGCGCCGGTCCCGCCGAGGAGCGCGTAGCCGATCAAGACACCGCCATAGCTGTGCACGTGGGCGAGCGTGGCGAGGCCGATCGCGGCGAGCACTCCGCCGACGACGACCAGTTGGGTGGGCGTGGCACGTCGTACACGCTGGAGCCAGGCGGCCGGGATCGCGACGAGGGCCTGACATGCAACGAAGACCGCAAGCAGCCACATGGTTTGCGCGGTGCCCCAACCACGGTTCGACTCCAGGCCGAGAGCGGCGGTGCCGAACGAGTACTGCAGTGGGCTGATGGCGACCATGCACGCCCACGCGGCCCACAGCTGCCAGCGACGGGAGTGGCCGGTCAGGTCGTGGGCTTCTTCTCCGATGCGGTACCGCCGGCCGTAGACGTCACGTACATCCCGGCTGGGCATCACGTGGTTCATGGGCGCGCCTCCTGACTACTGCATACCGTATGAAGTCTGTGGTACTCCTCCGCGCTACCGCTGTCCAGACCTGGAGTGTTGCGGTCGGCCTCTTGTGACCAGATTGCATACCGCATACAGTCGCCTGAAAGCAGATCGATGCCGGGAGGCCCCCGTGGACCTGATGGAGTACCAAGCCAAAGAGCTCTTCGCCCGCCATGGCGTCCCGGTGGCGCTCGGCCGGGTGATCGAGGATCCGGCCGAGGCCGCAGCCGCTGCGGAGGACCTGGGTGGACGCGTCGTCGTGAAGGCGCAGGTCAAGACCGGCGGCCGCGGCAAGGCCGGCGGGGTCAAGCTGGCGAAGACGCCCGACGACGCGGTGGAGAAGGCCGGGGAGATCCTCGGCATGAATATCAAGGGCCACACCGTGCATCGCGTCCTGCTCGCACCGGCCGCGGAGATCGCCGCGGAGTACTACCTGTCGTTCCTGGTCGACCGGGCCAACCGCTCCTATCTGTGCATCGCCAGCACCGAGGGCGGCGTGGAGATCGAGGAGGTCGCGCACACGAATCCGGACGCGATCGCCAAGGTGTCCATCGATCCTTCGGTCGGGGTCGACGCGGAGAAGGCGGCCGAGATCGTCGCGGCGGCCGGATTCCCGGCCGGTGCCGACGACGTCGTACGGAAGTTGTGGGCGGTGTTCATCGCGGAGGATGCGTCGCTGGTCGAGGTGAATCCGTTGGTCAAACTGGCGGACGGTTCGCTCGAAGCGCTGGACGGGAAGGTGACGCTCGACGAGAGCGCGTCGTACCGGCATCCCGATCACGCGGGCTTCGAGGACAAGGCGGCCGCCGATCCGCTCGAGGCCGCTGCCCACGCCAAGGGCCTCAACTACGTGAAGCTGGACGGCTCGGTCGGGATCATCGGGAACGGCGCCGGACTCGTCATGTCGACCCTCGATGTGGTCGCATACGCGGGATCGTCGTACGACGTGAGGCCGGCCAACTTCCTCGATATCGGCGGTGGCGCATCGGCCGAGGTGATGGCGAACGGACTCGGGATCATCCTGTCCGACCCGCAGGTCCGCAGCGTTTTCGTCAATGTCTTCGGCGGAATCACCGCGTGCGACGCGGTGTCGAACGGGATCGTCCAGGCGCTCGAACTGCTCGGCGACAAGGCGGACAAGCCGCTGGTGGTCCGGCTGGACGGCAACAACGTCGACGAGGGCCGGCGCATCCTTGCCCAGGCCAACCATCCGCTGGTGACCGTGGTGGACACGATGGACGGCGCGGCCGCTCGCGCCGCCGAACTGGCTGCCGAGAACTGAAAGGGACGAGAATGGCAATCTTCCTGACCGAACAGAGCCGGGTCGTCGTGCAGGGCATGACCGGGTCCGAAGGACAGAAGCACACGAGCCGAATGCTTGCCGCAGGCACCGATATCGTCGGCGGGGTGACACCGGGCAAGGGCGGCCGGTCGGTCGACTTCGCGAAGCGTTCGATCCCGGTCTACGGCTCCTGCGCCGATGCAGTCGAGGCCACCCGGGCGGACGTGTCGGTCGTCTTCGTGCCGCCTCGATTCGCCAAGGGTGCTGTGATCGAGGCTGTCGATGCCGGCGTACCGCTGGTGGTCGTGATCACCGAAGGCGTGCCGGTGCATGACACCGCCGCGTTCTTCGCACACGCCCAGGCGTCGGGCACCACGCGGATCATCGGGCCGAACTGCCCGGGCATCATCAGCCCGGGCCGCGCCAACGCGGGCATCATCCCCGCCGATATCGCCGGGCCTGGCCGCATCGGGCTGGTGTCGAAATCGGGCACGCTGACTTATCAGATGATGTACGAGCTGCGGGACTTCGGCTTCTCGACGGCGATCGGCATCGGCGGCGACCCGATCATCGGTACGACGCACATCGACGCGCTCGCGGCGTTCCAGGACGATCCCGAGACCGACGCGATCGTAATGATCGGTGAGATCGGTGGTGACGCCGAGGAGCGCGCGGCCGCGTTCATCAAGGAGAACGTCACCAAGCCGGTCGTCGGGTATGTCGCCGGCTTCACCGCTCCTGAAGGCAAAACGATGGGACATGCGGGCGCGATCGTGTCCGGTTCGTCGGGGACGGCGGCCGCAAAACAGGAGGCGCTGGAGGCTGCCGGCGTACGCGTGGGCAAGACGCCCACCGAGACCGCCGACCTGATGCGTGCAGTGCTAGCGGTCGCGGTTTAGCGGGGCGGTACTGCGGCGGACGACCAGCTCGGTCGGGACGATGACCGGGGTGTGGTGGTGTTCGCCGGCCTTGATTTCGCTGAGGAGGGCATCGACGGCGCGGCGGCCCACCTCGGCGAACGATTGGCGGATGGTGGTGAGGGGCGGCCAGAAGTGGGCCGCCTCTTCCATGTCGTCGAAGCCGACCACGCTGACATCTTCCGGTACGGCGCGACCGTGCTCGTACAGCGCCCGCAGCAGTCCGAGCGCCATCTGATCGTTCGCCACGAAGACCGCAGTGACCTTGTCGTCGGCGGCCAGCCGCCGGCCGGCGTCGTACCCGGAGCTCGCCGACCAGTCACCGTCCAGCACCGGTGGCACCTCGCGACCGTGATCGAGCAAGGTCTGCTCCCAGGAGGTCCGCCGGCGTTGAGCGGCGTACGACGTCGGCGATCCGCCCACGTGCCACACGGTCTGGTGGCCGAGCTCGAGCAGGTGCTCGGTCGCCAGACGTGCGCCCTGCGCCTGGTCGCTGTCGACAATCGGGTAGTCGTAGTGCGCACTGGTGTCGACGACGACCACCGGCAGCCCGTCCGGCACCATCACGCCGGCCGAGTGTGCCTCGATCAGGATGATGACGCCGTCGACCGCCTGCTCCCCCAGCCGGGTGAACGCGTCGGTCATCGCGTGCTCGGTGACATCCAGCACCGGCACCAGGTTGATCGCGTAGCCGCTCACAGTGGCCGCCGTGGCGATCGCCTCCAGGGAGCGCGTCGTTCCGATCGTCGACAGCTCGAAGACGATCACGCCGATGCTGCGGTACTCGCCGCTGCGGAGCGCGCGGGCCGCCTTGTTCGGCCGGTACCCGAGCTCGCGCATGGCCGCACGGACCCGGTCCCGGGTCGCGGCATCGACGTTCTGCCGGTCGTTCGCCACCCGCGAGACCGTCTGTCCGGAGACCCCGGCGAGCCTCGCCACGTCCGCCATCGACGGGCCGCGCCGCCGTACCGGTGATCGCTGCGTCGGCATCGGCATCTCCTCCCTGCGCCGCAGTGTAGACATGTTGACGTCATCATCGCGGTTCTGCGGGAGGTGGAACAGGTGGGTCCGGCGTCGCTGTGGCCGGACCCACCTGGCTCAGGTGGCCACCGGTGTGCCGATCTTGGTGGCGAGGAGGTCGGCGACGGCGTGGACCGCGCGCAGGGTGGGCGCCTTGGTGCCGGTGAGATCGGCGAGCTCGACGACCGCGGCGAGGATGACGTCCAGCTCGAGTGGCTTGTCCTTCTCCAGGTCCTGCAGCATCGAGGTCTTGTGCTCGCCGACCTTCTCGGCGCCGTTGATTCGCTTGTCGACGGAGATCTCGGGGTGACTTCCGACGGCACGGGCGATCTCCAGCGTCTCCTCCATCATCAGCCGGACCATCGCGCGGGTGCCTTGGTGCGTGGCGATCTCGACCATCGTGGCCCGCGCGAGCGCACTGATCGGGTTGAAGGCGGCATTGCCGAGCAGCTTGATCCAGATGTCGTTGCGGATGTCCGGCTCGACCGGGCACTTCAGTCCGCCGGCGACCATCGCCGTACTGAACGCCGTGCAGCGCTCCGTGACTCCGCCACCCGGCTCACCGATCGAGAACCTGGTGCCTTCGAGATGCCGTACGACGCCTGGGCCTTCCAGCTCGGTCGAGCAGTAGACGACGCAGCCGACAGCGCGATCGAGGTCGAGCACCCGGGTCACCGAGCCTCCCGGGTCCACCGACTCGACCCGGCGTCCTTCGTACGGGCCTTTGAGGCCGTGGAAGTACCACCAGGGGATGCCGTTCTGCGCGGCGACGACGACGGTCTTGTCGTGCAGGAGCGGCTCGATCAGCGGGCCGGCGCTCGCGTACGAGTTCGCCTTGAGGCCGAGGAAGACGTAGTCGGCCGGCCCGACCTCGGCCGGATCGTCGGTGGCCGGCGTCATGGCCTCGAAGTCGCCGCGCGGGCTGAGGACGCGAACCCCGTGCGACCGGATGGCCTGGAGATGAGCACCGCGGGCGATCAGATGCACCTCGGTGCCACCACGATGCAGGGCCGCGCCGACGTACGCACCGATCGCACCCGCGCCGAGAACCGCAACCTTCATGGGTGTCCCGCCTTCCGTGGAGGTTTGGTATACCGCATACAGTAGGCGGGAGCCCGAATGCGGTCAAGATCACACCCCCGGCAAGCGCTCGCCGCTTTCAGCCCGCAGAAAAAGTTCTGTGCGGACCGATGAATCGCGGCGAGCCCGTCTGTATGTACTGGCGAAAGCTCGTTCACACCGACCAAGGAGCGCATCATGGGCCGCGTCATCGTCAGTCAGTTCATCAGCCTCGACGGCATCGTCACCGACCCCGACGGCTCCGGCCGCACGCGGGCCGGCGGCTGGGCGTTCCGCTATGGGCCGGAGCCGGTCTCGGGCGACAAGTTCCGGCTCGGTTCGATCCTGGACACCGGCGTGATGGTGTACGGGCGCACCACCTGGCAACTCCTCGGCGGACTGTTCTCGACCCGCGAGGACGACTTCTCGGTCCGGATGACCAAGATCGCCAAACTGGTCGCGTCGAACTCCCTGACCGATGTCTCCGGGTGGAACAACTCGATCCTGATCGACGGTGACCTCGTTGCGGCTGTCCGTACGGCGAAGGAGTCGCGCGACGTCGTCGTGGTCGGCAGCCTCAGCGTGGTCCACGCACTACAGGCGGCCGACCTGGTCGACGAGTACCGCCTGATGACATTCCCGACCGTCGTCGGCACGGGCGAGCACCTCTTCCCGGCCGCCGACGCCCCGGTCAACCTGGACCTGGTCTCCACGGTCCAGATCGGCCAAGCCTTACTGACGACGTACGAGCGGTCAGAGGCTCGGAGCTAGCCCGAACGCGGCGAAGACGGCTTGGTTCTGGAAGACGCGGTTGTGGGTGATGCCGGCCGCGGTGATCGTGAAGACGTGCATCGTATGCAGGCGATGGACGCCACCTTCACCGCGGTACACCGCGATGCCGGCCTGGCCGTTCGCCCCGATCGGCACCACGCGCCAGTCCGTCCCCCGCAGGTCGAAGACCCGCGCCACGAACCGCAGGTGGTCGTCGCGACCGGCGTACCAGTTGTACAACGGCGGCATCTCGAGGATGACGTCGGCGGTGAGCAGCTCGGCGAACGCAGCCACATCCGCCGCCTCGAACGCCACGATGTACTTGTCGACAATCTCCCGCGACCGCGGATCGTCAGGCTCCAGTACGTCGTCCTCCGCCAAGCCGGTGTCCGCCAGCTTCGCCCGGGCGCGCTGGAGCGCACTGTTGACCGCCGCCGGGGTGAGCTCGAGCTCCGCAGCGATCTCGGCGGCGGACCAGTCCAGCACCTCGCGCAGAATCAGCACGGCGCGCTGTTTGGCCGGTAGAAACTGCAGTGCGGCAATCAGAGCGAGTCGCAGACTCCCCTGCTTCCCGACCACGTCCGCCGGGTCGTCCGGGAACGGCTGCAACCACGGGACCTCTTCACCCCGGACGAGCGCACCCTCTGGATCCTCACCCCGCGCAACGAGTCCAGACGGCAGAGGGCGGCGGTTGCGGCTCTCCAGCTCGTTCAAGCAGGTGTTTGTGGCAATCCGGTACAGCCAGGTCCGCAGCGACGCACGTGTCTCGTCGTACCGATCAAAGGCCCGCCAGGCGCGCACCAGAGTCTCCTGCAGGAGGTCTTCCGCGTCCTGAATCGATCCAGACATCCGATAGCAGTGATGAAGCAGCTCCCGCCGGTACGGCGCCGCCTGAGCCTCGAAAGCTACGGTCACGCCCCCATTGTGTTGGCAGGACGGGCCAGGTGAGGTGGCGGGCGGTGGTCGAGGAGTGCGACACACAGAGTGGCGATGGGTGGTTGGTGGTCGACTGAGCGTGCTAGGGTTTTCCGCGGTTGCAGTTTTGCAGTTCCACGTTCGTTTCGAAGCGCCCGCGGATCAGTAATCCGCCGGGCGTTTTTCTCATATCAGGACCGTTGGTCCGATCTGGGAGGGCTGGTTGCGGCAACCCGGGATCCGGCATCCGCCGGGCTCGTAGGCCCCACAGAAGGAGCAGATCATGGCCAGCGGAACAGTGAAGTGGTTCAACGGCGAAAAGGGCTTCGGCTTCATCACCCAGGACGGCGGCGGCGCCGACGTGTTCGTGCACTACTCGGCGATCGCGACGGACGGCTTCCGCTCCCTCGAGGAGAACCAGAAGGTCGAGTTCGACGTAGCGCAGGGCCCGAAGGGCCTGCAGGCGGAGAACGTTCGCCCCGTCTGAACCCAGTAATACTGACAGGCCCGGCTTTTCAGCCGGGCCTGTTCTTTTTGCTCCACAGGTACTCACCGTCGTCCAGCTGGTCGGTGCGGATGAGTCCCGCGGCCGCAGCGACCGCAGCCGACGCAGTGTGATCCGGGTGCACGTGGGCGATGACCTGCTGCGTGTTGAGCCAGTCCACCAGGCCCACTGCGGCCTCTTTCGCGTAGCCGTGGCCTTGCCAGCGGGTCCCGATCACCCAGGCGATTTCCGCCGTACCGGCGATCACTGTCGCCTGCACGAACCCGATCAGCTCGTCTTCGTGCCGGACTACCCAGTTGAGCCACTCTTCGCCCGGTCGGCCCGGTCCGGCGAGCTGGCGGCGATAGCGCGCTTCCAGCGTCTCGACGGTCGGTGGCTCACCACCGGTGAACGTGTAGAGGCCGGGGTCGGACAGTACCTTCGCCATCTCCCCGGCGTACTCGATCCGTAGCGGCAGCATGGCCAGTCTGGCGGTGTGGAACGGCGCGATCACGAATCCACGGTAGTGCCGGACGGCTCGGTCGCTCCCTCCTCGGCCGACCCGTCCGACGCTACGACCCGCATCCAGGCGTTGGTGTGCAAATCGAACTGCGGTTTGCGTTGGTCACCGGCCTGGTACGGCGCCACCCGCTCCTCGTAGTGCAGTCGCGATCCAGCGGCGACACCGAGCCGATCCCCCGTCTCCACGGTCTCCCCCTGGCTGACCGTGAGCTCCGACAGGCCGTCGTACAGATGCCAGATCGCGTTCGACTCGACCGCGACCCGCTCCGGCTCGACCTGAACCACCACGCCGGCCAAGGTCGCCCTGATCGGCGTCCCCGGTTCGGTGCGGTAGTCACGTCCGGAGTGCCCCGTCATCCCGTACTCACGAACCACCTCGGGCTTGTGCACCGGCGCTGTCATGATCAGATGTTGCGGCGGCACCTTCAGACAGCCTTAAAGCCGGGCCGGCACCGCGGGATAGGGCGCGGGCTCGACCTCCAGCTCACCCATCCGCTGCACGTACGTGCGGTACGCCCGGCGGGCCTCACCATGGGCACCACTCGCCTGGAAGGCCGACACCAGACCGAGGTGAGCGCGCTCGTCGTACTGGTCGCGCTGCAGGATCCGCAGCAGGTATCCGGCCGCCGCATCGGGGTCACGCCGACCACGCTCGGCCAGTACGCGCGCCACCCGGACATAGAGCGCCCGTGCCTCCTCACGCATCCCAGCGGCCCAGTCCGCGTACACGTCCTCTTCCAGGAAGTCCCCGGAGTACGACGCCTCTGCAGCTCGGAGCAACCGCAGATCGCTCGTGTTCAGCCCCTCCCGAGCGTCATGGAGGAACAGCTCGACGTCCACAGCGGTCTGGTCGCCGTCGAGCCAGATGGTCGCGCGGTCCGCGCCGACGAAGCGGTCCGCCGGGTACTTCTTCTCCGGGTCGAGCACCGAGCGCACGGTCGACAGGGCGACCGAGAGCCTCGGTGACGCGACCGACTCGTCCTGATCGGGCCAGAGCAGATCCAGCAACTGCACTCTGGCGACCGGGCGGCAGCGACGGGCGATCAGGATCTTCAGCAGGTCGCGGGCCTTCTTCGACGGCCACTCACCGAGCTGGACCACCTTGCCGTCGCGCAGCACCCGGAAGCCGCCGAGGCACTCGATCCGCACGGGAGCTGGTCCGGTCTCATCGGTGGCCGCGAGCGCCGCTGCGGCGTACCGGGTCGCGCCCGCCGCCAGAAACTGTTGGTGCGCACGCAGAGCCAGGTCCCGACCTTCAGAACCATGCGTTCGGCGCGCGAGCATCAGCTGGGCGCGGGCCTCGCCGAGCTGATCGCCCAGCGCGCTGCGGATGTTCAGCACCTCGTGGAGGACCTCGCCACCGCCGGCGGCGGCGTACAGCTCAAGAGCGTCGGCCAGACCGGCGCGGTCTCGCCGCTTCCGGCAGAGCGCGGCCGCCTCCTCCGCGGACGCTGCGGCCTCGGTCTTGTTACCGGCCTGCAGAGTCACCCAACCCAGCGCGACCAGTGCACCCGAGCGCCCGAGAACGGGGCCATAGGCAACGGCCTGTCCGGCCATCTCGGCCATCTTGGCGGCCCGTTGTGGTTCCTCGACAGCCAGCACCCTGGCCAGCCCCGCCAGCGACGGCACCAAGGACTGCATGTCTTTGGTCTCCTCGCCCATCGCGATCGCCTCCTCGAAACACGCTCTGGCCATGGCTCGGTCACCACGCTGCCGGTAGACCTCGCCGAGAACGGACAGCGGTTGGGCGACCCGCTTGGACTCCAGCTTTTGGTACAGCGCTCGCGAGGCCTCCAACTCACCGATGGCCTCGTCCAAACGACCCAACTTGAGCAACGCCTCGCCACGGTTGTTCAGCGCGAGCGCCCGGAACACTGCGAAGCCGGCGCGGTCCGCGAGCTCCAGTGCGATGTCCAGCTCCTGCAGACCGGGGGCATAGTCGCCCTCGGCGATGTGGTGCGACGAACGGTTCACCCGGATCCGGATCGACTGCAGTAGGTCGCCGGCACGCTCGGCATGCTCCAAAGCCCGGACGTAGTGCGACGAGTTGCCGCGCGGGTCGCTGTCCACCGCGGCGAGCATCGCGAGCACGGTGTGCACGATGGCGAGTGCTCTGTCATCGCCCGACACCTTGGCCGACTCTTGCGCAGCACCGACCAGTGCGCGGCACTCTTCGAACTCACCACGCAGCCAGTGCGCACCGGCCCACCAAGCCTGCAGCAGCGCCTCGTCCGTTGGCTGCTGCCCGTCGATCCGGCCTCGCTGGTACATGGCGATCGCCACGTCGGTCTGGCCGCGCAGGTGGTGAATGAGACCGAGGCGCCAGGCGATACCGACCGGGATCTCCCCCTCGGGCTCGATGATCCGGTCGAAGCAGTCCACCGCGCCTTGCCAGTCCCCGAGCACCTGGCGGGCTTCGCCTTCCAGTTGGTTCATGGCCGCGTCACGCAGGTCTGATGGAAGGGATGCGACCGCGGCGACCACGATCTCGGCCAGACCGCCGCTGACCATTGCATGTCCCCGCTCTGCAAGCATCTGCGCTGCCTTGGCGGGTTCGACCGCCTGATAGCAGGCCAAGGCATCTCTGTGCTCTCCCACCGACTCGAACCAGCGGCCCGCCTGCAGTGAGAGCTCTGCCATCTCCTGCTCGTCAACGGCCAACCTGTCGTTGGCAAAGTTCTTCACCAGCGGGTTGAGCTCGTATCCGTCGGCATCACCCGCCGAGACGAGCAGGCCGCGAGTTCGCAACTGCTGCAACGTCTCAGCGCTGTCAATGAGGCCTATCGCCTGGCAGAGCGCAGATCCGAACCGCGGGAGGACAGCAACTGCCGCGACCAAGCGTCGTACCGCTGGAGGCTCCGCAGCGAAGACCTCCTCGGCCAGGTAGTCGTACAGCGGGCCGTCCGACCTCAGTGCACGCCTCAATCGCGTCGCACGCTCCTCTGCGGGCACAGTCCGCAGCGCTTCCACCGCTAGACGTACGGCGGCCGGCCAGCCCTGGACCGCTGACTGCAGCGGCTCGGCGAGCTCCTCAGTGCCTTCACCCAGCACCTTTTCCAGTACGTCGAGAGTCTCGGGGACTGTGAACGCCAGAGCGGTCGCGTCGATCTCCAGCACCTGACCACGACCGCGGAGCCGGTCGATGCCGAACGGCATCGGAGTCCGGGACGCAATCACCAGGTGCAGGCTCGGGGGCGCAGTACGAACCAGTCCCTCGATCAGCTTGGTCGCGGGGGACGTCGGGTCGAGCTCGTGCAGATCGTCGAGAACGAGGATGAGGTCCTCGTCGAGGTTCTCATCGAGTGCATCGGCCAGAAGAGCGGCGTACGCGAGGGCTCTGGTCTGTTGCTCGGCGTCCGCATCCGGTCCGCGCGGGCTCTGCAGCTCGGCCGGGATGGTCTCCAGTGCGGGCACCTGACGACGCAGAGCGGTCACCAGCGCGGACACCATGGCTGCGAGCGAACCGTCCTCCGCTCGCACCGTGTGCCACGCGCACCGCCGCTGAGCGGCCCACGCACTCAGCAGCGTGGACTTGCCGAACCCGGCGTCCGCCACCACGGTCAGCAGCCGCCGCTGGACGCCCTCGTCCAGTAGCGCTACCAGCCGCGGGCGGCTCACCGTCCCCGTCGTTTCCATCGGCCGCACTTCCTCCCCAGATCCCCGAACAGGACAGCACCCCCGCAGTGGCCGTGGCAACCGTGCTGGCCCTGATCTCCCCGTTGATCGTGAAAATCTCCCAACCTTCCCGGTTCGGGTCCCGAATCGTCCGGGGCACCGGTCCCTTGCGCCCGGGACGCGGACCCTGAGCTTGCCGGAATGGCAACAAAATGCACGGGTACGGCGTGAGTCCGCGGAGACTGGCCGCATGATCGAGATTGATTGGGCGGAAGAGGCGGGTCGGCTGCGGGCATCGGCGGAGGGCGAAGCCGAGTGGAACAGAATGGTTGCCTCCAGCCTGCTCCGGCCTGGTGACAAGGTCGCCGTGGACGTGGGCTGTGGCGGCGGTGGGATGGCCAAGGCGCTGGCCGACGTCCTCGCCGGTGGTGGGACCGTGGTGGGGATCGACGCGGACCCCGACGTACTGGAGCAGGCACGGCAGTACACGGCCGGCGCGGTTCGTTGTGAGCTGGTCTCGATGGACGGCGGTGCGGAGCCGTTGCGTAAGGCAATTGGCGCACCGGCCGATCTGGTCTGGGCGGCAGGATCCGTACACCACGCTGCCGATCAGCAAGCCGCAGTGGATGCGTTGGCGTCACTGCTCGCGCCGGGTGGTCGGTTGGCGCTCGCCGAGAGCGGTCTGCCGGCCAGGAGCCTGCCGTGGGACCTGGGTATCGGTGAGCCGGGGCTGGAGGCACGGCTCGACCTGGCGCAGGACCGTTGGTTCAAGATGATGCGTGACTCGCTGCCGGGGTCGGTGCCGATGCCGTACGGCTGGACCGACGCTCTGACTCGGGCTGGTCTCACCGAGGTCACCACACAGAGTGTGCTGACCGAGTCACCGGCTCCGCTGGCGCCGGCGCGGCTTGAGCAGGTCATCAGCCAGCTCCGGCTGCGCGTGGATCGGCTTGATCCGGCGCAGGCATCACAGGGCCATGGGCATGGTCACGGGCATGGGCACGGCCTGGTGGTGTCGGGTGATCTCGAGGGACTGAGTGCGGAGGACCTGGCGACCTGGAAGCAGTTGCTGGACCCGGATGACGAGCACTACCTCGGTCGGCGGACGGACCTCGCCGTACTGGCGGTTCGCAGTATCCATCTCGGTCACGCACCTCGCTGACCAGGTTGGCGACGTACGCCACGCCGTGCTGGGGGACGGGGGCGCTGTGCTGTCGGTGCGTCGCCGTAAGGTAAGGGCCCATGAACGACCGGCTGGTGTGGATCGACTGCGAGATGACCGGCCTCGACCTGGTGGCGGACGCCCTGATCGAGGTTGCGGTTCTGGTGACCGACTACGAGCTGAACGTGCTCGGTGACGGGATTGACCTGGTGATCGCGCCTCCACCGGCCGCGCTCGAACAGATGGGTGACTTCGTCCGGGACATGCATACCGCGTCCGGTCTGCTCACCGAGCTCGAGCACGGGATCCCGCTCGCCGACGCCGAGCAGCAGGTGCTCGACTTCATCAGCGGATTCGTGAAGGAGCCCCGCAAGGCGGCCCTCGCGGGGAACTCGGTCGGCACCGACCGGACCTTCCTGGTCCGCGACATGCCGCGGGTCGAGGCGCACCTGCACTACCGCAACGTCGACGTGAGCTCGATCAAGGAACTGGTCCGGCGCTGGTATCCGCGGGTGTACTACGCGACCCCCGCCAAGACCGGCAACCACCGCGCGCTCGCCGACATCACCGAGAGCATCGCTGAGCTCCGCTACTACCGCGAAACGGTCTTCGTCCCCCAGCCGGGCCCCGACTCCGACACCGCCCGAGCCGCCGCCTCCCTCATCACAACTCCCGAAGCCCCAACCACCTAACCGAGCCGATTTCACGCCCAATCCCCCGCCACTCCCGCCCCAACCGCCTTTGCCTGTGGTCCTCGACAGGGCCGATTTCATCCGCGGGAAGTTCATCGCTATGATTGCTCAGCCGTTGCACTTGAGCGGCAAATGGTGGGTGTAGCTCAGCTGGTAGAGCACCTGGTTGTGGTCCAGGTGGTCGCGGGTTCGAGTCCCGTCACTCACCCGAAGCCGAAGGGCGACGTATCCGCGGATACGTCGCCCTTCTGCTGTTCGGGGGCCCGCTCCTGGCAGGATGTGCGGGTGAAGTCTTCTGGGAGTTTGTGGTTCGGGTACGGCGTTGTGCTGGTCGTCACGTTCCTGGTCGGGCTGCTCGCGTTCACGGTGTGGGTTCTTTCGAAGGTGTTCTGATCTCGGTGTGACCTAAGCCGTCCGTCGGTGCGTCTCTTGAGACAGAAGCATCGACCGAGAGGCTGCGATGAAATCGATAGAGGACTTCGAGGAGTTCGCCCGCGCGGGGATACCGCAGCTGTACCGGACCGCGTGGTTGCTGACGGGTGACCGGCACCACGCCGAGGACCTGGTCCAGGAGACGCTGGCGAATCTGCTTCGGACCTGGCGCCGCATCGACAATCCGGGCGCGTACGCGCGGACCGCGCTCGTCCGCACGTACATCTCCCAGCGCCGCCGCAAGAGCTGGTCCGAGCGTCCCACCGAACACCTGCCGGAACAGGCCGCCCCGCGCAGCGACCCGGACCTGCGGATGGCCCTTCAGAGCGCCTTGGCGGAGTTGGCACCGCTGGATCGCGCCGTACTGGTGCTGCGGTTCTTCGAAGATCGCAGCGTCGAACAGGTCGCGCTCGATCTCGGCAAGAACGCCAGCGCGGTCACCAGCCGCACCGCCCGAGCCCTCGACCGTCTGCGCGCGGTCCTCGGCGACGGCGTCTACCAGCTGATCGCGCACTGAACCGGAGGAGCACCATGGACACCAACCTGAGCCATCTCATGAACAAAGCGACCGAGGACCTCGAGCCGGTCAGCACGGATCTGTACGAGCGCTCACTCGAGCAGGGCCTGCGGCTGCGCCGTCGTCGTACCACGATCCTGAGCGTGACCGGGGCCGGCGCCGTCCTGGCGACCGCCGGGATCATCGTCGGCGGCCTGCAGGCCTTGGGCGGGCCGAACGAGACGGCTGCCGCGAGTATGCCGATCCCGGAAATCAAGCCGACCGCGGTGGCCAAGCCGAGCACCCCGGCGACGGTGACGCCGAAGCAGACCCTGGCCACCCTGCGCAGCCTGATCCAGAACCGGGGCACGCTGTCACAGCCTCAGACCTGGGGCAGCGCCGCGGACGGACTCTTCGGTGCGTCGTATGTCATCGACGACGGCAAGGGCGCCGCGCAGGTCGACGTGATGCTGTCGGGCGGCGGTGATCACGGTGAGGCGAACCCCTGCCAGCCCGTCGTGGCCGGCTGTACCAAGCTCTCTGACGGGTCGTGGGTGCACGTGCTGAAGGAGAGCCCGGAGTACTCGGACGGACGGCAGCAGCAGGAGGGGGTTGTCGCCAACTACGTCATCCGCTTCTTCCCCGACGGCCGCAACATCAACCTGACCAGCTACAACGCACCGGCGGAGAAGGGCCAGCAGCACACCCGGCCGAAGCCGACGTTCACCACGGACGAGCTGGTCACGATGGCGAAGAGCAAGGCGTGGAAGTTCCCGCCGGCACCGGCCAACCAGGGCAGCAAGCCGACCAAGTGATCCCCGGAGGCCCGGCTACCCACGCGGTGGCCGGGCCTCGATCACGCCAGGCTTCGATCAGGCCGGGTTGATTAGGTACGGCTCGAGTGGCGCCAGGAGGTCGATGAGCTGCCGCAACTCCGCCGCCGTACAAGGTGCTAGTGGTGGCGCACAGTGGATCGGGCCCAGACCTCGCGCATGCAGCAGCGCCTTGACAGTCGGTACGCCGGGACGCACCGCGTGGATCCTGGTCAGGGCCGTCGCGAGCTCCTGCAGCCGGTCGAGATCGGCGCCGGGGGCAACCATCTCCAGGGCCAGACCAGGTGCGAGGTTGGCGATCCCGGGGGTGATGCCGTGGGCTCCGGCGCGCACCGCCTCCGCCAACAGCTTCTCGTCACCCTGACTCACCTCGAAGCCCGGCCGCGCTATCGCGACCAGATAGCGGAACATGTCCGGGTCGCCCGAGGAGTCCTTCACGCCCGCCAGGTGCGGCATCGCCACCAGCGCCTCAGCCACCGGTTTTGTCAACAAGGTTGACCGAGGTGAGTTGTACGCAACCACCGGCAGGCCGTGCTGTCCCAGTGCCGCGAAGTGCGCGATGACCTCGTCGTCACGGTGCTTGAAAAATGTCGGCGGACTTGCCACCACCGCGTCGGCTCCGGCCGAGGCCGCGTCATCGGTGCGCCGCTCGGCTTCCGCCGTACCAGGTGCTGTCACGTTGACCAGGATCGTCCCGTCCGGGACGAGCTCCCGCCACCGCTTCGTCGCGCCCGACACGAACTCCCCGCACACCTCGGCCGGGATCAAGGGGCCCTCGCCGTTACTGCCCAACAACATCAGCCGGCGGATCCCCACGGAAGCCATTGCCTCAAGCAACGGTCTCGCCTCCTCGACCGACGGCACCCCGGGCGCCGACATCGGAGTCACCAACGGCACCACGACACCGCTCAGCAGGTCACTCACCGCCGTTCCAGCGCTTGTCGTCGAAGAGCGTGACCTCGCCGCGTTCCATCAGCGCGATCAGACTCAGGAGGGCACCCCAGGTCTGGAACGGTTCGCTGTTCGCCTTGTCGCAGGCGCCGCCGTGCTCACTGGAGTAATTCTCGTGCACGTGGCGGTGCTGGTTCCACTCCTTCAGCACCAGCCGCGAGCTGCCCTCGGCCAACCACGTCGCCGCGTCCTTCTCCCCCGCACGCAGCAACCCCAAGTACACAAGGAAATTGACCGGCGGCCAGGCCCGTCCCTCCCAGTAGCTGGTCGCTTTGTACTCGATCTGCTCATTGCGCGGTGAGGTTGGCAGAATCCATTCACCACCGAACCTGTCATCGGCGCGCAGATGCTCAGCCACCATCCGCCCGGTCCGCTGACCGGCCCCGATCCCGGCGATCAACGGATAGAAGCTCATCGTCGACAATCGCTCGGTCGGCAGTCCGGTATCGGTCCGCCGGCTGCGATAAATCCCGCTCGCCTCGTCCCAGCACGTCTCCATCGCCCGTACGACGGAGTCGTGGCGGTCCCGCAGTTCCGCCGCGGCGTCGTCGCGACCGAGGATCTCCGCGATCTCGGCGAGCGACTCGCAATCGACGGCGTACAGGCTGTTCAGCCCCACGTCGTGCGCGGCGAGCAGGCTCTTCGTCTGGTCGAACGGGACGTCGTCGAACACCGGATGCCCGTCCCACCCGCTCTCGCAGGTGGCCCCGAAATGCTGATGGATCCGCGGGATGTCCTGCGGCGAAGGGAACTCAGGATCGAAGTACGTCGACCCCGCGCAGAGCAACTCGCCGTCCCGGCGGACCCGCCACCACCACCGGTTCCAGGACAGCAGCGCGTCGAACGTCTCCTCGAGGAACCACCGCTCACCGAATCGGCGGTACAGCTCCAGGATCGTCAGCGATCCGATCGGCGGCTGCGATCCGTCGTACGTCTTCCGGCCGGTGCCCTGCTCGACGTTCGGCACGAAGCCGTCGGGGGTGAGCGCGCGCAGCATCTCGACCGCGTTGAGATAGGCAACCTCTTTGCTCTTCGGTGCCGCGATCAAGGCGTTGAAGAACGCATCCCAGCAGAACAGCGCGTATCCGCCGCGCTTGCCGACGTTCCACCAGCGACTCACACCGGTGATCACGCGGGCCTTCGACGGCTCGTAGATGGTGTTCCACGAGATCGCGTCCCGGACGATCTCGTGATGCTGCGCGACCGGATCCGCCCCGGCCACACCGATCGCGACCGACGCGGCCGCAACAATCTCCGCGATCTCGGCCAGACTCCGCTCCCGCCCAGTGCTGACTCCGACGGCACCGGTCAGCTCCACGGCCAGATACGGGCCATCGATGTCGACGTACGGATCGTCCACGGTCGGTGCGGTCGCGAAGATGTCGACGCCGGAACTGGCGCGGAGATGGTCTTCGTGGTGAGCGACGGTTCCTGGACGGTTCCACAGGTAGCTGACGGCGACCGTCAGCAACGCGCTCTTCTGCTGGTTGGCGGTCGGCGTCACCAGCGCGACGAGATCGTCTCCGGCGTGCGCGGTCTGGACCCGGATCGTGATGCCGGCCCAACTGACCGTGGTCTCGGTGTAGCTCCCGTCGTACGCGTGCCGCCCGAGCGTGACGGTCTCGGCGCCCTCGACCCGCCGGCCGATCTGGGCTGTACGCAACGACGTTCCGCGGTAGTACTCCTTCAGCCCGAAGGACAGTCCCAGGGCCTCCGGCAGCAACACCTGGGTGAGCACACTACGCGTGTCCCAGGTGTTCCAGCCACGGCCGACGCGCTCCTGGATCCGGTCGTACGCCGCTGCACTCTCGTTCGTCATCGTTCCCTCAGAGTCTCGAGTGATGGTGGTGACAGCCTTGCACCCAAAACACTGCTAATACGAATTATTCGGGTGTCACCGGCGCCGGCGGCCTCGAAGCCACCGGTTCCCGCGCGCCCAGGCCACGACCAGTCCCACCGGGACGAGCGCGATGAATCCGACATCCCAGAGACTCCAGCGCCCGGCCTGCGGGTCGCGGACCCTGGTCGGCTTCTCGGGATCCACCTCCAGCACGGCAACCGTACCGGCGGCAGGCCGCTGCTTGATGTCCTCGACGATCACCCGCGTTCCCTCGAACGGCGCCTGCAGCTCGGCGTTGAAGGTCGGACCGCGCTGGTCGTAGTTCGCGCGGATCACCTGCGCCTGCACCAGCTGACCGCGCTGACTCAGCGCCCAGTCGTCGTACAGGAACGACGCCGACAGCCCCGACATGACCGACAGCCAGACCAGACTGAAGATCAGCCCGAACGTCGACCACTCGCCGACGGGCGTCGACAACACCAGCCGCTCCAGCCACGGCCCGTCGTCCCGGGACCTCTCCGCAGCACTCATCGGCTACCGACCACCGCCAGCACGCCGTCGGCCGAGATCGCGACGTGGACAGGCTGCACGAATGCTCCTCGGGAACCGTCAGTCGACCGGGTCGATGTACCAGGCCGGCAGTGGCTCCGGCCGCAGATCGGTCAGATCGCCTGGCCGGGACAGCGTCAGCACGGCCTGCACGATCTCGGGCCGGGCGTTCAGGGCGTCCTCGACCGAGCTGAGGACCGCGGCGACGTCGGACTCGACCGCGTTGCCGACGACATCGACCGCAGCGGCCAGGAAGATCTTGTCGGCGCCGACCCACTCCATGTGCAGGAAGGTGACGCGTTCGATCTCCGGGTGATCGAGCAGCGCACGCAGCGCCCGGTTGCGGGCCCGCGGGGTGACCGCCTCACCCGTCAGAAAGTCCATGTTCCGGTTGATCAGGAACAGCGCGACCCCGGCGAGCAGCAGGCCGACAACGATCGACCCCATCGCATCCCAGACCGCGTTGCCGGTCAGCTGGTGCAGCAGGATCGCCAGCCCGGCGATCACGATCCCGATCAACGCGGACAGGTCCTCGACGAACACCGCGCGCAGGACCGGGTTCGAGGTCAGGCGCACGTACCGCCAGGGTCGGATCATCCGCTCGGCCGCACCGGCCTTCGTCTGCCGCGCCGCCTGCATGAACGAGATCGACTCGAGGACGAACGAGATCGCGAGCACGACGTACGCCCAGGTGTACGACGCGCCCTCCTCCTCGCCGTGCAACAGCGACTGGACCCCGTGCCACACCGAGACGGCCGCGCCGACCGCAAACAATCCGAACGCGGCGAACATCGACCAGATGTACCCCTCCCGCCCGTACCCGAGCGGATGCAACTCGTCGGCCGGCTTCTGCGCCCGCCGTTCCCCGACCAGCAGAAAGACCTCGTTGCCGGTATCGGCCCACGAGTGCGCCGCCTCGGCTGCCAGCGAGGCCGACCCGGTAATCACCGCAATCACCGTCTTCGCCGTCGCGATCAGCAAATTCGCGATCAACGCGACGATCACGGTCAGAAGACTCTCGTTCCCCTCCGCCGCCCCCTCCGAACTGGTCACAAGCAGACCCTAATCCCTGACCTCCCCTCAACCCAGGCAACGGGACGGCAGGTCGAACCATCTGAGGTGGTCGAAGTGTGTGTTGACCTGGCCTTCGGACTCCGCGGTGGTTTGGTGCGCGGTGGAGAGAAGCTCGCGGGCTTCGGCCAGGTAGTCCTGGAGGGCTGATTCCGGGGCGGTGCTGTCGTGGCGGGGATACGTGAGGTTGCCGTCGGCGTCGTACCCGAGGTGGGACAGGCGCATCGGCGGCTCGACGGGACCGCGGTGGTGCCGCCAGAGACCGGTGGCGGGGTCGAAGCGATAGTCGCCGAGCAGGCGCCACCCGTCGCGGGCGACGAGTTTGACCGCCTCGACGACGTACGAGAAGACCGCCTCGGAGATGAAGTAGTTGAAGTTGACCCGGACCCACCCAGGCTTGATCCCCTCGCAGCCCTGCCCGATCTCCGCGGCGAACAGCTGTGAGCGCTCCAGATCGATCCCCAGCAACGCATGCCCGTACGGACCGGCGCACGAGCACCCACCGCGGGACTGAATGCCGAACAGATCGCTCAGCAGCGCGACTAGGTAGTTGTGATGCAGATACCGTCCCGACGGCGCCCTGACCACGAACGACACGATCGACAACCGCTCCGCGTCCAGATTGCCCAGGATCTCCAGGGTCGACTCGTCCTTCCACGCCTCAACCGCACGGCGCAGGTACGCGTCCTCATGGGCCCGAATCACGTCGATCCCGACCGCCTGCTTGAGCTGAAAAGCCAGTCCGGCCCGGATCGACCCGATGATCGCCGGGGTGCCGCCCTCCTCCCGATGCACCGGGTCTGTCAGATACCGGTGCTCGAGCGGGTTAACAAACGCGACCGTCCCACCACCCGGTACGTCGGGCACCCGGTTGCGCATCAGCTCACGTCGAGCCACCAGAACACCCGGAGTCCCCGGACCACCGATCAGCTTGTGCGGACTGAGAAAGATCGCGTCCTTGTACGACAGCGGGTCCGTATCGCGGCCGCCGTACATGTCGATCTCCACGTACGGTGCAGCCGCGGCACAGTCCCAGAACGACAGAGCGCCGTACCGATGCAGCAGGGACGACACCCGATGCGTGTTGCTGACGATGCCCGTGACGTTGCTGGCCGCCGAGAACGACCCGATCTTGAGTGGGCGATCGGCGTACTGAATCAACCGCTCCTCGAGCTGTGGAATGTCGATGTGGCCGTCGGGGTCCTGGCGGATCACCACTACGTCGGCGATCGACTCACGCCATGGCAGCTCGTT
This sequence comes from Kribbella sp. NPDC055071, assembly GCF_053608045.1. Classification (NCBI taxonomy): domain Bacteria; kingdom Bacillati; phylum Actinomycetota; class Actinomycetes; order Propionibacteriales; family Kribbellaceae; genus Kribbella; species Kribbella sp. NPDC055071. Next base: position 639,848 of record NZ_JBSGUS010000002.1, on the reverse strand, counting down.
GGAGTGGTGCTCGTACGGCCCGATGAAGACCACAGGACGTTGGTCCGGCGGGATCTGGTCGGTGAGGTGGTACGTGTCGTCCAGCTCGGCCGGAATGCGCAGTCCGAGGATTCCGATCAGCTTGTCGATCGCACCGGTCGCTCCGGACCCGCAGAAGATCACTCCGGTCTCGTCGTCACCCCCAACGCTCTCAAGGATGATTCGTCGGGCGTCCTCGCGCAGACGGGTGGTCTGCAGGCCGGTGCCGCTGGATTCGGTGTGAGTGTTCGCATACCGCGGCAGCACCTCCTCGCGGATGAAGTCCTCCAGGAAGCCCAGTGCGCGGCCGGACGCGGTGTAGTCGGCGTACGTGACCCGGCGTGGCCCGTACGGCCCCGGCATCACCTGGTCGTCGCCGATCACGGACGCCCGGATCCGCTGGAGCAAAGGCGTGTCCGGCGGCATCTCCGCGCGCTCCACCTGGCTGGTCATGACTCACAGTAAGGCCGCCGAGTGACGTGCGTCCTGAGAACGTGTGGATAAAGTCAAGGGCAGTCGACCGCGAGGGAGTTGGGATGGCGTTTTCCGGCGAGTTGTGGGATCGCGGCGGGGCCAAGGTGTACGACGAGATCCTCCGGCACCCGTTCATCACCGGGCTGACCGACGGGACGCTCGACCGCGACGCGTTCCGCTACTTCATCGTCCAGGACAGTCACTACCTGCGGGCCTACTCCCGTGCGCTCAGTCTGGTCGCCGCGCGCGCGACCGACGAGGACGCCGTCAGCATGTTCGCTCTGCACGCTGCCAATGCCATCGCGGTCGAGCGCTCACTCCACACCTCCCTGCTGGAGTCACTAGGGCTGACCGCCGCCGATGTGGATGCAGCCGGCTCCGGTCCGACGACAACGGCGTACATGTCCTATCTGACCGCCGTCTGCGCCACGGGCACGTACGCCGAGGCCGTCGCCGCCGTACTGCCCTGTTACTGGATCTACCGCGACGTCGGCCGGGAGCTGGTGAAGCGGTCGTCGCCTGACCCGCTCTACCGGCAGTGGATCGCGACGTACGGCTCGGAGGAGTTCGACGCGGTAGTGGAATCCGTGCTGGCGGTCACCGACGTACTGGACGTGAGCGCCTCGGAGCGTCACCGTTGTCACCAGCACTTCAGTACGACGTGCCGCTACGAATGGATGTTCTGGGACGCCGCGTACAACGAGCTCGATTGGCCGGTGGGATGAAGGACTTCTACGACGTCGTGATCGTCGGCGGTGGGCACAATGGCCTGGTCGCCGCTACCTATCTGGCCCAGTCCGGGCTCTCAACACTCGTGGTGGAGCAACAGGCCCACACCGGTGGCGCAGCGGTCAGCGAGCAGGTGTTCCCGGGTGTGGACGCGCGCCTGTCGCGCTACTCGTACCTGGTCAGTCTGCTGCCCGACAAGATCGTCGCGGACCTAGGGCTGACTCTCGAGCTCCGCTCGCGCGCGGTGGCGTCGTACACCCCGGTACGCCGTTCTGGACGAGACATCGGCCTGATGGTCGAGCGGCCGGAGGGCGCTGCGACTCGTGCGTCGTTTGCGGCGTTGACCGGGAGCGACGCGGAGTACGACGCGTGGACGTCTTTCTACGACGCTGTGGGGTCTATGGCCGCGGCCATCGCACCTACGCTGCTGGAGCCGCTCGAGTCGGCCGATGTGCTGCGGTCACGGGTGGACTCTGCGCTGTGGGACGAGCTGATCGAGCGTCCGTTCGGTGAGTCGGTGGAGCGGCGCTTTGCCGACGACACCGTACGCGGCGTGGTCGCTACGGACTCCGTGATCGGGACGTTCGCCGGACTGCATGACGAGTCGCTGATCCAGAACCGGTGCTTCCTGTACCACCTCATTGGCAATGGCACTGGTGAGTGGCGGGTGCCGGTGGGCGGCATGGGGGCTGTTACGGACGCACTGGCTGCCGCGGCTCGGAGGGCCGGCGCGGCGGTGGTCACCAATGCGGAGGTGACTGCGGTCGAGGCCGACGGGGTGCGTGGGTCGGTCACCTGGCTCGGTGGTGACGGTGAGCGTTCGGTCGACTGTTCCTACGTGCTCGCCAACGTCGCACCGGCCACTCTGGACACACTGCGCGGGCGCGAGGGCGGCGTACGTCCGGAGGGGTCACAGCTGAAGATCAACCTGCTGCTCCGCCGGCTGCCGAAGCTCAGGTCCGGTGACGATCCGCGCCGCGCGTTCGCCGGCACCTTCCACATCGACGAGGACTACAGCCAGCTGGAGTCGTCGTACCGGACCGCGCTCGCCGGCGAGCTTCCCGCCGTACCGCCGTCCGAGGTCTACTGCCACTCCCTCACCGACCCGTCGATCCTGTCACCCGAATTGGTTGCCTCAGGCCACCAAACGCTGACCGTCTTCGGCGTCCACTTCCCGGCCCGCTTGTTTGCCTCCGACAACGACGCCGCCCGGACCGAGTCGGTACGACGGATCCTGGCCGGCCTGGACTCGTATCTGGCCGAACCACTCGACGACTGCATCGCCCGGGACCGCGACGGAAACCCGTGCATCGAGGCCAAAACGCCGTACGACATCGAGGAATCCGTCGGCATGCCCGGCGGCCACATCTTCCACGGCGACCTGCAGTGGCCCTGGGCCACCGACCCCACCGACGTCGGCCGCTGGGGCACCGAAACCGACGTCGCCAACCTCCTCATCTGCGGCTCCGGCGCCCGCCGCGGCGGCGCCGTCTCCGGCCTCGGCGGCCACAACGCCGCCATGACCATCCTCACCCGCTAACCGATTTCGCATCTCCCCCAAGCCCCTGCTACGATCCTCTTCGTTCGAAAGCGCGCCGCTAGCTCAATTGGCAGAGCAGCTGACTCTTAATCAGCGGGTTCGGGGTTCGAGTCCCTGGCGGCGCACAAAAGCCCTGGTCACGAAGCTGACCAGGGCTTTCGCTTATGTGGAGCCCATGGTTTATCCCATGGCTTTGTGTCCTACCGCACTCTCACCCGTCGGTTCCTGTCGCGTCAGCGGGGTCACGATGCGCGAGCCGATCGGTAACGTCGGGTGACCGGTTGAGAGCTGTCTCCAGCGCGGCCGCCGCTTCCGGGTTCTTCGCCCGCCGCGCCATGTAGACGTCTTGGGTCAGCGACGGTCGGGCATGCCCGAGCTGGTCCGCGATCTGGCGAGCGCTCTGCCCGGCGTCGTCCAGGATGGTCGCCGTTGTCTTCCGGAACGAGTGCGACGTGATCCAGGCGAGGGCGTCAGCCTGGCTCCCTTCAGCGGCCTCGGTCGCGAGCTCCAACAGGTCGACACGGTCGCTGCCGCGCACTCGGTAGAGGTCGAGCAGCTCCTGTGCTTCAACCACCTCAGACGTACACGAGCCGTCTCAACCAGACTAACCCGCGACTGTGGCAAGCCAAGCTTGGCTGCCGTGTCGGTCTGGGACAGCCCGGCATCGCGCCGGGCGCTCCGCAGCCGCTTCCCGAGCTCGCGGCGTGTCTCGCTGCCGATCGGCGATCGCGCCTCCCGCAGGTCCCGCCGTACGTTCGTCGGGTCGCGGTAGTCACCATCACGGTTCGCGAAGATCGGCTGATCCAACCGGCCGCCGTCCATCAGTCGGCGACGGAGCATCACCAGTCCCCATGCCGGCACTTTGAGCACCCGCTCCCCCGCGCGCGACTTGGTCTTGATGCGCAGCAGACCTTCACCCTTCACACGGATGATCTGGTGCGTGATCTCCACCTCGCACGCACCGAGGTTGACCTGGTCCCCGTGCACTCCCAGCGCCTCACCGATCCGTACGCCGGTCGCGAGCATGAACGTCGACAGGTCCGGCAGGTCAGCTGCAACCGCGCCCCGATCAGCGCGCAACTGCTCAAACCAGGCGTCTCGCTCCTCATCGGTGAGTGCACGTGCTTTGCGCTTCGATACGCTCTCGATCGTGTCCACATCCCTGATCGGGTTGAAGTCCAGGGCGCCATACCGGGCAGCCAAGCCGAGCGTTCCGGAAACGACACTCCTGCAGGTCTTCGCAGTTGGCGGGCCGACCTCGGTCTTGATCTTGCCGATCACCTTGTCGAGCAGTGGCGTGGTCAGCTCCCCGAGGCGCACCTCCCCCAGCACTGGGAGAACGTGATTGTCGAGCTGGCGCCTGTAGGTGTCTACGGTGCCCGGCGATCTCTTACCGTCCCGCACCTTCTCTTCGAGCTTCTCGAACCACATCTGGGCGGCTTTCGAGAATCGGTCCATCGCGTCGAGCCCTAAACCTCCGTTAGCGCGGCGTCGATTCTTGAGGTTTTCCAACAGCTTGTTCTCTGCGAGCGTCTTGGTTCGGCCGTTCGCCTCTACCTGCCGCACCTTTCCGTCGAAGTCGCGGTAGTAGGCGACCGACCGGTAGGACGTCGCCTTGCCCTTCTCATTCGTCGCATCAACGTAGGTCCGGGTCTTGCCCCAGCCACCCAGCGGGAGGGGTTTGCGTGCCATGTCGGGATTCCTCTCAGGCTGCGGTCTTTAGGGATTCGAACCAGGCCACGACATCGACCGGGTCGTAGCGCAGGTGTTTGCCGATTCGCACACCAACTGGCCCGTCGCCGGTCAGTCGCCACTTGTAGATCGTCTTCACCGAGATCTGGAGGTAGTCGGCCACGTCGCGCACGGTCCAGCGGGGCGCGTGGTCACCGATGTGCGTCAGGCTGAGTTCTGCGATTCCTTCGCTCACTAGTGATGCCTCCTCGTCAGGCGCAGTTGGTGTGATCGGTGGACAGGTCCGGAACAGGCCTTGGTCCCCAAGCCGTCCCAGCCGTCCCAGGCGTTGCATCGCAGGTCAGCTCTGGGACGGCTTGGGGTGGTGGGACGGCTTGAGCCGTCCCAGAGCTTGAAGCCGTCCCAGGCGTGACCTGGGCGGGGACGCCTGGGACGCCTTCCCCATCGGCAGCACCGCACGCCGCGAACTCGGACAAACCCTCCAAGCCCTCCGCCGCCAGAAACCCCTCAGCCGCAAACAAAGTCGCACACACCCTGGGATGGCCCCAAACCAGACTCGAACTCATCGAAACCGGCCGCCTCAAACCCAACCACCGCCTCATCTCCGCCCTCGCCAAGACCTACGGCATCGACCCCGACAACAAACACACCCCTGCCTTGCTCGCCCAACTCACCGACGCCACCCAACCCGCCGAATCCGACCAACTCGCCTGGATCCACACCCACGCCCTCCGCAAACCACCGCCACCGCCCTCGACCAAGCCGGCCACACCGCCCGCCAAATCGCCGACCAACTAGGCCAAGGCAAATCTCCATCACCCAAGACACCTACCTACACCGCCAACCCGCCAACTCAGCCGCCGCCGAAGCCCTCGAACACGCCTTCGACGACCCCGATCTGGCATGAGCGGCGCTCTCGGCGCGGACCGAACCATGAAATCTTGCTGATGACGACCGTTGTCAGGAACTTCCGGCTGTGCTTTGGCCCTTGACCTGCGATTACCCGTGGCCAGTACCGGGCACGAATCGATGTTGGTCTGCCTCCGACGCAGCGGCGTCGCGTTCGACGGCGCAAGCCTGAGAACCGCGCCGATTCGAGACGACGGCCGCTATCACGGGCTCAGACTCGTGATGACCGCCTCGATTGCCCGCGCACAATTCAAGCTTCAACTCGATGTCAGTGTCGGCGACCCAATCACCCCCGAGCCCCAACTCATCGAGTACCAACAACTGCTCGAGGCCGGGACGTTTACCATTCTCGGCTATCCCCTCGCCACCGTCATCGCCGAGAAGATTTCCACCGCCATCGAACTCGGCGACCTCAACACCCGCGACCGTGACTACGGCGATCTCTACCGCCTGCTACGCGCCAACACCCTCCGCGCCGACGAAGTGTCCACCGCCCTCGAAGCCACCGCAGCGTACCGACGGATCACCCTGCGACCGCTCAGCTCGAGCATCACCGATCTCCCCCAGCAGCGACAGCCGTCCTACTCCGCCTGGCTACGACGTCAAGGCCGCGCTGCAACCGGCTATCCAATCAGCTTCGCAAACGCAGTCGCCGTGATCACAGCCTTCGCAGACCCACTCATCAGCGGCAAGGCTCGCGGCATGGAATGGGATCCAGAGAACGCCCGGTCGACCTGACGAACGCGTCAACCCCGGACCGCGAGGTCGAGGTTTCGACACGTCCATCAGCAGGCTGGCCAACCGGGCTGCGCAGCCTTACGCATCTGAATCAGCGAGCAGCACTGCGCAGGAATCCGAGTCGATGTGCCCGCCTATCCTTGTTACATCTGCCGAGCGATGAGCCGAAAGTCCCAAGCGACTTCGGTTGGGGGTGTAGCCGCGGGCCGCGACGCCTGCATGCGATGCTTGGCTTCGACGACCTGCGGGGCCGAGCAGAGTGCCCGTTCCCTCTGCTGTGATCAGTTAGTCTTCGGACTGGCGAGATGGCGGCCTATGTAGCCGACGTAGATCTTGCCGTCGATCGTGACAGCATCGAGATAGTGGATGCGCGGGCTGATCGACTTCTTCGCCCCGAGCTTGAGATGGGCATCCATGTACCGGCTGCCGGATGGATCGATGCTGATTGGAACCGGAAACACTCGGCAGTCGTGAAACTTGCCGTTGTTCTTCACAGTGTCACTCTCCACCGGGCTGTGGCCATGAGCCGAATAGCTGCGATAGCCGGCCGGAACATCCTTCAGGTACGCGTGGAACCCCTGGTTGAACGCTTTCGACTCGCGAGCCCGCGCGTAATCGTTCAAGGCGAGTAGGGCGGTCCACGCCTTGGAGGCACTGTTGCCGAGCAAGTCGTGGCCATTCAACTCCTCCGCAACGCGTTGATCCGCTGTCAGGACCAGGTACTTCAGTTCGTCTTGCCGCTCGAAGAGCTCGGTGAAGTTCTCCGGTGGGTTGGTGCGATCCTCGAGCGGCAGCTCGGACCACGCGTCGTCGCCCAACCCGGCCTCCATGAGCTCGCGCTGGAGGTGCCGGACCTGGTCCTGTAGCCGACCAGTCGCCTCGAGTTCTTCTGCCCAGGACAACTGCACATCTTCGAGCTCCGATTGCAGACGCGCCTGCGTGTCCTCAAGCCTGGCGATCTGCTCGAGGTCGGACAGGAGCCTGGTACGTAGCTCGCCAACACTCTCGCGTGTCGCATGCCCATGCTCTGCAAGTCGCGCAACCGCGGCAATCGATTCGATCCCAAGGTCGGCGCTGCCCAGCAGCTCGCGTGTCAGGTCCTGAAGAGCATCGACAACTGCGACGTCCAACGCAGCGTGCGGCCTCGGCTCGGCGACTCCAGCCGGCTCTATCGTGAGGACATCTTCGGGGTCTGAGCTGACCTCGCTGGCGGAGGTCTCCTCAGAAGGACCGTCGGATAGGAAGATCTCTTGCTGCACAGCGGAGAGCTGCTCGACCAGCGTCTCCGTCTCGATTCTCTGAAGACTCCGGTCGACTCGGCTGAACCTGGGCGGCAATTGTTGGCCCAGAAGCTGCTCCCGACTCGCCCAGCCCAGCATGCGCCTGAGCTTCCAGTCAGGTTCGGCGGCAATCCGCGCAGGCCCGAGGATGCGATGCCTTCGCCCGTCAACGCGGACAGCCGGATCGGCTTCCGGCAGGAACGTCCGAATACCGCCTGCTGGAACCGCATGCGAATGCCCGACTCGATCCGCGAAGGCGACGGTAGCGTGCGGATCCATCAGATACGCGCCGGCCAGGCCAACTGTCTCTGCAAGCACCGCGCCTACCTGCTGCGTCCACGCCTGCCACGGCAATAGATCCGAACTACCCGCGACGAACACGAACCCTCGGCGGTCCGGATCGCATACGACGTCGAGAAGGTCGTCGACGTCGTCCTCGCGAACGATTACCGGTTGACCGCGCAGCATCCCCAGGCCGTCCGTTGCATCAAACGCGTCCACCAGCCGCCTGACGAGACCTGGAGTCGCAGTCCAGCTGCCCGGCTCGGCGGCATCGATCTCGAGCCAAACCGACGACGGCTGATGCGGTCCTACTTCTGTTGTGAGCTGCGTCGTCCATCCGGACGGCTCGCTCAGCCGGATTCGCCGCCGCCTCGAACCATCGGGCGACGCGTCGAGAACCACGTCCAAAAAGGTGCCCTCAGCAACAATCTGGCGTCCGGTCGGCAGCGCCTCGAGGCGGAGGCTCTTGCTCAGCAGCCAACTATGCAGCTGCCTATCGATCTCGTGCTCAAAATCCTCGACGTCACCGACCTCGAAGAAACTTCGGTAGCCAACCATCTGTCCCCCAAGCCCTCGACGAAACGGCAGCGACAAACTGCCGAACCAAGGCGGGAAAGGACGCAATTGCTCGCATCTGATGCTTCAGTCGCACGTAGCGCCGCACTCAGCCCTACGACTGTTCCGCGATCCACGGGCTGAGGTGCGGCTTTTTCCCCACCACCCGCTCCATCGCACAGTCGACACAGAGCGTTACGGAGCCCGCAACCGCACTTGCGTCAGATTTTCCGCAACCACAGCATGTTGTCGCGACGACAACGTTGTCGAACTGCTCTCTCCCCAGTCGGCAGCATCGAACACCGCGATCTGGGCCGACTGTTATCCGTGCAGGACGCCTTCTCGTTCATCCGCACACGGGCCTGCTTGGACGTCTTCGACGTCGGCAGATCGGAATCGCAGTTCTGGCGGTGACTCCGCAGCCTATGGCTCAATCGCGAGCACCGTCCTGGGCGACCCGGTTGAGGCTGTACCGGGGAGCGGATTGCGGTTGCATCTCCGGAGTCACTCACCGAACACACCGACACGTCACCTGAAGTCGAGCAGGGCACGCCTGCATACATGTGCCTCGCCGCATCAGCAGAAACCTTAACGACGCTCCGCTAGAGCTCCGGTGGCTTCGGTCACCGGATAGGCCCTACGATTGGCCGGCGCCGAGATCAGGACTGGGGAGGTTCCGCGATGAACGTGACGGTTCGGGTGTCCGGACAGGACTCCGAGGACGAGTTGCGTTCCCTCCGGGACTGGCTGGCCACGGACGACGCCTTCCGCGGACGCGTCACCATGGAGACGTCGCACCGGAGCCCAGAGGACATGGGAGCGGTGATCGACCTGCTCGTCGTCGCCGCCGGCAGCGGTGGCGCCGCAACGGTCCTGGCCGGCGCGATCGCCACCTGGTTGCGGACCCGCCGATCGGACGTGACGGTGGAGATCGTCGAATCTGCTCATCAGCGTACGGTCAAGGTGACCGCCCATAGGGTCAAGGACGCCGAGGCGACGATCCGTGGGGTCCTGGGGGCAAGTGACAGCTGATGCGACTCCCTGACCCGGCTGCCTCGCGCGCCGTGCTGATCGGCACCGGGCGGTACGAGGACTCCGGACTCGACGATCTACCCGGCGTTCACGCGAACATCACCGACCTCGAACGGCAGTTGGGCGACGAGCACAACGGGTCGTTCCAGCAACTCCAGACCGTCCACAACCCGCACCGCTCCAGCGCCGTCGGCGTGCTCCTGGGTGACGAGGCGCACGCTGCCACCGACACATTCCTCGTGTACTACGCGGGACACGGCCTCGTCGACCGACACGGAGCGCTGTACCTCGGTCTCTCCACGACCGAGCCAGGGCACGTCAACTACACGGCGATGCCCTTCGAGTTCATCCGTCACGCGTTCCTCGACAGCCCAGCAACCAATCGGGTGCTGATTCTCGACTGCTGCTTCTCCGGTCGCGCCATCGAGGCCATGAGCGACCCACACTCGCTGGTGTCCGGGCAGGTCGACATCGAGGGCACCTACACTCTGACCTCTTCTGCGGCGACCCAGACATCACACGCTCCCAAGGACGCTCGCCATACGGCGTTCACCGGTGAACTGCTGAACCTGCTCGGAAGCGGTCTCCCGAACGACGCTGCCTTCATCACGCTCGACGAGATCTACACTCACCTCGCACGTACGTTGTCCGCTCGCGGCCTCCCCCGCCCTCAACGTCGCGGCACGGGTACCGCGGGGCAACTGGCGCTTTCACGCAATCAGCACCGCTCCATATCGACCCGCACACGCGGCCTCCCACGCGCCGGGGCCGATCTCGCACCGGTCGCCGCCGAGTTCGTCGTCGTCACTGCGCAGTTGCCGTTCGATCTCGACAAGCCCACTGACGCGCCGCCGCAGTGGATCCCACGGCCGAGCGGTCTCCGCGCTGCGCTCCGCAGACAACAACCGGGATCCCAGCGAGCCGAACAGCAAGCCTGGGTCGGCTGGCCTGGTCTGGCGGACGAGAAGCCAGAGCCGTTCGACGACACCGGACTGACCGTCGTGCCTGTGCCGGTCGCGAAGGACGAGATCCATGACAGCCTCACCGGCTACGCGAACGCCACCGTTTGGCCGCTGTATCACGATGCGACCCACCGTCCGGCGGAAGACCGCTCGTGGTGGGAGGCGTACGTCGTGGTCAACCGCCGTTTCGCCGAGGCAACGGCAGGGGTGACGGCCGAGAACGCCTCGGTCTGGGTCCACGACTACCAACTGCAACTGGTGCCCGCCATGCTTCGGAGACTGCGGCCCGATCTCCGGATCGGGTTCTTTCTGGACATCCCGTTTCCACCGCTCGAGCCGTTCATGCAGTTACCGTCCCGGACGGAGATCGTGCGGGGATTGCTCGGCGCCGACGCCATCGGGTTCCACAATGCGAGGAGCGCGACGAATTTCCTGTCAGCGGCCGCCAGCCTGACCGGCCACCGGCCGGAGGCGAGCACGCTCCAGATGGAGGATCGGCAGATCACGGTGGGCGCGTTTCCCGGGTCCGTCGACGCGGTCGGCATCGAGGCGGCCGCCAGAGCACCAGAAGCGATCCAACGCGCCCGTCAGATCCGTGCGGACCTCGGACACCCGCGTACGGTGCTGCTCAGCGTGCAACGCCTCGGCCACGTCGACGGGATGCGTGATCTCGACTCGACCTTGGGTATGAATCGACAGTTGCAAGCGCTGTACGAACTGCTCGCCGACGGACAAGTGGACGCCGCGAATCTCGTCGTCGTCTTACTCGTCGACTTCGTCGCCAAGGACGGCGCGTCCACGTACCTGAACCTGGGCGGAGGCATCGAGGACTCGATCGCTCGCATCAACTCGCTCTTCGCGCCGCTCGGGCGTCCGGTCGTCCACTACTTGCAACGGTCGATGCGCCCAGCGGAACTGACAGCGATCTATCTCGCCACCGACGTGCTCATCGCCACGCCGACCCGGGATGGAATGACTTCGGTGGCCAAGGAGTACATCGCGACCCACCACAACCTGGACGGCGCCGTCGTACTGTCCGAATTCTCCGGCGCCGCACCGGAACTGACTTCGGCGTTTCTCGCGAATCCCTACAGCATCGAGAACGTCAAGACCGCGATCCTCGACGCGATCAGCGTGGATCCGGCAGAAAAGCACCGCCGAATGCGCGCACTGCGCCGCCAGGTCCTGACCCACGACAGCATTCAATGGGCAGACTCGTTCCGCGCCGCGATCACCCTCGACGCCTCTCCGAGGTAGCGATGACGACGGCGCTGCTGAGGTAGGCCGCCGTCACCCGCGGCGGCGGGATCCGACCAGCGCCGCTCCGTCTCGGAACGTCTAGAGGAGGCGGGACGGTAAGTTTAGGCGTGTGAGTACTCGTGGCTCGTACTCGTCGAGGCTGTTGCCGGTGTGGCAGGAGGTGCATAGACGACTGTCGAGCGGGCTGACGGTGTGTCGTGTGCGGGTCGGGCCACTGAGTGATGCCGAGCGGGAGGCGCTCGCTGATCTGCTGGGGCTCGACCGTCTCCCGGGCTCGTATGCGACCGTCTCGCTGAACACACTGGAGCGGGCGGTTGGCGGGAGCATCCACAGTGTCGTCACGGATCTCCTCGGACCGCTGGGAAATCGAGCCGAGGATATCCGCCACGACAAGGCCGTGAAGGCCCAACTCTGGAGCTGGCTGCGTGCCCATCCCGTCGTCCAGGCCCAGCCGGCTCTGCAGCCCTGGGTCACCGCGGTGGAGAATACCGGCGTCTTCAGCTCGGTCGACAAGACCCGCTCTGAACTGGCGAAGGTGCTCAAGGTCATTCGCGAACTCCCCGCGACCGGCGCTCCACTGCCCGTCTTCGCCGACGCGGTGCTGGGCGATCCGCATGCCTTGGACGAAGGCACGCGACGCGCCACTCTGGTTCTCAAGGCCATGGCTTCGATCTTCGACGTACCACTGCCGACCGATGCGATCACGCGTAGAACGCTGTGGGCACAAGCCGGCGTGTCTGACGACGAACTGTCGTCCACCGTGCTCGTCGCCGGATTCCGTCCAGCGGGCGCCAGCCTGGTGGCGACAGTACTGCGGGCGTGCGCTGACGCCGGCGATGCGGCCTCGCTGACGCTGCGCCAACTGCGGCGCAGCCGGCTGCGTACCGGCGTAACGGAGGCGGTCTGGGTCTTCGAGAACCCGAGCATCCTCGCCCTGGCAGTCGAGCGCTTCGGGCGTACATGTCCGCCACTGATCTGTACGTCCGGCTGGCCCAGCTCCGCCGGGATCCTATTCCTGGAGCAACTGCGCGACGCAGGAACGGTGGTCTATTACCACGGTGACTTCGACGGCGAGGGCCTGCGCATCGCGGCCTCCGTGGTGGCGCGGATCGGCGCGACCCCTTGGCTCTTGACCACCGCCGACTACATCCATGCGGCGGGCGGGGCGGGACCTCCGGTCGGACGCGTGACACCGGTCCCGTGGGACGCGGACCTCGGTGCCGAACTGATCCGGCGTGGAACTTCCGTGCCGGAGGAACGAGTGGCCGAAGCGCTTCTCGACACGCTCGCTGTACAAACTGTCGGCAGTCTGCCCTAGCCTGATTCGCGCGTGTTCGGCAGGTCCAGAGGGGAGGCGGTGTGGACTCGATCCGGATACCGCCCGAGCTGTTCCGGTTCACCTGGGGAGATCGCGCGGAGCTGTACGTCGCCATCCTGCACGCCTTCACCGAGGCGAACGAACGGCTCGACACGACCCTCGGCATCGACGACCTGACCGCCGGGTTGCGAACGTTCGGCTGGGTTCCGGCCGCGTCCGACGACACGCTGCGCAGTGCTCTCGAGCAGCTGCGCGCGTGGCAACTGGTCGACTTCATCCAGGACCACACGGAAAACTACCGGACTGCTCTAGAGTACGAGCGCAACAACGTCCGCTACTCGCTCAGCAGGCGTGGCGAGGCCGCGTTCGCGGGCGTCACACACGCTATGAGCGTGCTGGCCTCAACCGGCGCCTTGCAGACCGCGGTCCTCGACGCCATCGGCGACCGGCTGGCCGACCTCGTGGTGGAGCTCGACGGAGTCTCCGATCGGCGTGTCTTCACCGCCTTGATGGAGCTCGAATCGCATCTGGAGGCCTTGCGCACGAACACCAAGCAGTTCAACGGCGAGCTGCAGAGGTTGCTACGGGTGGAAGGCGTGGACATCGCGACGTTCCACGACGTCAAGGTGTCGACGGTTGCCTACTTGGAGGAGTTCCTGACCAATCTCGATCACCGCGCGCACCTCATCCGGACCCGGATCGAGGCGGTTCTCGATCGAGGGGTCGCCTGGATGCAGCGCCGGGCGCTGATCGGCGCCGAGCTGCCGCGGTTCAGCGGTGTCGATCCCGGTCCGGCCTGGCTCGAACGCCGGCAGGCCCGATGGGAGGGCCTGCTCGCCTGGTTCGTGGGGTCGGAGACGGCGCCGCCACGGGTCGAGCAGCTGCACACCGTCGGACGCAAGGCGATCGTCACACTGCTACAGGTGCTGGACCGGATCACTGAGACCAGACGCCGCGCCAGCAGCGCCGTGGCCGACTTCCGGGAGCTCGCGCGCTGGTTCACCGTTGTCCCGGCGCAAGAGGATCTGCACCGGCTCTGGGGGACAGCGTTCGGCCTCGCCCCGGCGCGACACGCACACCTGGCCGTCGACGATCCGGAGCTCATCGCGTCGTCGGTGTCCTGGAGGGATGCGCCGCCGGTGCCGGTCTCACCGCTGCTGCGGTCGTCCGGTCAGGTCCAGAAGTTCAGCCGGACCGGACGCGTCCGCGACGTCGCGGCGTTGAAGGCCGCCCGCGCTGAGCGCGCCGCGGCGGAGCGGGCGGAACTGGAGGCCGCCTGGGAGTTCCTCGACACCGGCGGCCCGATTCGGTTGTCGCTGATGGCCAAGCTCGACGACCAGCTCTTCGAGCGACTCCGCGAGCTGCTCGGACGGGCGTTGGACAGCGTCCCAGGACGCTCTGGACATCGACGGGCGACGACCTCGGACGGCAGGGCAGAGATTGTGCTGTGGCTTCCGTCGGACGACGCCATCGCCACCATCCGTACCCCTCGGGGCGACTTCAACGGCCCCGACTACGTTATCGAAATCCGGGCAGTTCGGAACCGGGCGGTCGGGGAGTCGGGAGACTCCGGATGAGCCAACTCGCCAATCAACTCGCACTAGCCGAGCGTGACGAGATGTCCCGCGGTATCCGCGCCGTACTCGGTGTCCCGCTCGTCACCCAGCAGACCGCACCCGAGCTCTTCGACCTCATCCGCCGTCGGCAGGAGCCGATCCGCCAATGGTTCGACTACTACTGCGGGTGGGTCCTCAGACTCGAGCCCCGCCTGGGCTACGCACGGCTGGTCAAAGTTCAGCCGTCGACGGATCCTAGCCGGCCTGTGCGGCGCCGCCGATCCGGCCGGGCACCGTTCGACCGGCGCCGGTACGCCGTGCTGTGTGTCGTCATCGCCGAGCTGCTGACCGTCCCCGTGACGACCATCGGCCAGCTGGCCGAACGCGTCCGCCAGGCAACCGCCGTCGACGAGGTCATCCCGACACTGGACACCGCCAGCAAGACCGAACGGCGAGCCTTCGTCGACGTACTGCGGCTGCTCGAGAGCTACAGCGCCGTTGCCGTCGTCGATGGCAGCAGTGACGCCTACATCGACAGCGAGGACGCGAAGGTCCTCTATCAGGTCAACACCACGCTGCTGATCCGCCTGCTCGCCACACCAGTCGGGCCGTCCACTCTCGCCGTACCGATCGAAGAAGTGCCGCATCGCTTCGAGGAGCTCCTCGTCACCATCACGCGTGAGCGCCGCTATGGCCTCGCTGCCGATCCGCTCGCCGGCGAGTCAGAGATCTCGCCCACTCAGCAGAACCTGTGGCTCCGCCACTCGATCTTCCGGCGGCTGGTGGACGATCCGGTGGTGTACTTCGCGGACATGTCCCCCGCCGAACACGCCTACGTGACCTCACCTACCGGGCGGCAGCTGCTGCGGCGCGCCGCCGAGCAGGGCGGGTTCGTCTTGGAGGAACGGGCCGAAGGCGTGCTGTTCGTCGATCCCGACGGCCTCGCGACGGACAGCCGCTTTCCTGACGACGTCAGTACGGCGAAGATCACCGCGCTCCTGCTCCTCGACACACTCACCGGACCGGCCACCGTCGAGCAGCTTCACCTGACCACGAGCCGCTTGCTGAGCGATCACCCGTCCTGGGCGAAGGCCTACCGCGACGCGGACGGACCGGCCAGGTTGGTCGACGACTCGCTCGCGGAGCTGACCATGTTCGGCCTCGCGCAGATCTCCAGGGGTGTCGTCAGGCCGCTGCCTGCTGCCGGGCGGTACGCCGTACAAGCACTGCGCACATCCGGTCAGGAGACGAATCCGTGACAGTTACACGACTTGAGCACCCACCGCACGCGCCGGCAGCTCCGGAGGACCGCTGGATGCCCAGTCGCGCCGGCATCCTCAACGTATGGCGGTACTACGACGAGGTCTTCACCTTCCACGACGGACGGCTGCTGCTCCGCGGACCGAACGGGAGCGGTAAGTCCAAGGCGCTCGAACTGCTACTGCCGTTCCTCTTCGACGCCAGCCTCCGGGCAAGTCGCCTGTCGACCTTCGGCACCGGCGAGCGCACCATGCACTGGAACCTCATGGGCGAAGGCGCGTCGGGCACGACGCGGGTCGGCTATGTGTGGCTCGAGTTCGCCGGTCCGTCCGGCTGGTTCACCTGCGGCGCGCGGCTGCAGGCCGGGTCGCACACGACCACAGTCCATCCCGACTACTTCACCACGGATCTGCGGATCGAGCCCGGCGGTCTCTCCCTGGTCAACGATCTCGGGATGCCGCTGACGAGCAGTGCCTTGACCGCGCGGCTCGGCGAGCGCGGCACCGTGCACGACAGCGCCACCGCGTACCGTTCGACGATCCGTACGACCTTGTTCCCCGGCCTGAGTGAGCAGCGGTACGACGCCCTCATCATGGCGCTGCTCCAACTCCGTACGCCGAAACTCTCCCAGCGACTCGACCCGGCGCTGCTGTCTACTCTGCTGTCCCGGGCGCTGCCGCCGCTCGACCAGCAAGAGATCGCCGACCTCGCCGAAGGGTTCGAGCGGCTCGACGCACAGCGAGAGCGGCTGCGCTCTCTCGACGCCGAGGTTGACGCGGCCGGCGATCTGGCTCGTCGACAAGGTACCTATGCCCAGCGCGTCCTGCGAGCGAGCGCCGGGAAGCTGATCAGCGCGACCACCGAGCTGGACAGACTGAGCGAGCAGGCCAAGGAGACCGCAGACGAGTACGAGACGGCGATCGCCCGGGAGGCCGAGCTCGAGCGGCGACAGGACGAACTGCGAGGCGAGATTCGCCGTACGACGGCTCGCCGGGACGGGTTGACCGATTCCGACACGTACCGGGCCGGTCGGCAGCTGGACGACCTGCGGCAACAGACACAGCGCGCCCGGAACGACGCCGAACGGACAGCCGGTCTGGCAACCCGTGCCGCCGAACAGGCCGCGGCGGACGAACAAGCTCTTGCAACCGCGACGCAGGGCGTGCAGCGCGCGGAGTCCGGCGTACGGCGGCAGGGCGACGAAGTCCGGCAAGCCGCCACGAGGGTCGACCTGCTCATGCTGACCGACGAGCTCCTGCCGGAGCCGATGGTCGACGTCCCACAGGCCAAACGTCTGTTGCGGGCCACTGTTCGCAGCCGAGACACCGAGATCCAGCAGCTCGGTGACGCTGTCGACGCGCACGAGCGTGCGGTCGTACGCCGTCAGGAGGCGGAAGCGGAACTCGACCTCGCGCGCGGCGAACTGGACCAGGCTCGGCAGGACTTGGCCGCGGCAGACGACGAACGTGACCTGGCTCTTGCCGGTCTGGTGTCGAGGCTGGCCACCTGGGCACACGACTGCCGGGAACTGGTGTTCACGAGTCCGGAGGTGCTCGAGGAACAGGCCGAGTCGGAGTCGGGGCTGCACGACGTGATCGCGGCCGCGGCGACGGTCGTCACCTCGGATGTCGCCGCGAAACGGACCACAGCCCAGGCCGCGCTCGATGCACTCAACAGCACTCGAGCCGCGCTGCAGGAAGAGCTGGTGGAACTCGACGTCGGAGAGCTCCCACCCGCGGCCCCGCCGCACCGAACGGCGGATCGCACGACGGCGCAAGGCGCTCCGCTGTGGCGGCTCGTCGACTTCGCCGCGTCCGTTCCCACAGACATACGTCCCCGGCTAGAGGCCGCGCTGCAGGCTTCGGGGCTCCTCGACGCCTGGATCACTCCGTCCGGCCACGCCCGGATTCACCACGCGGCTGACGGTCACGAGTCCTGGCTTCGTCCCGTCGGCCAGCACGACACATACGCCGATCCGGCCGGGCTCGAGCCGGTGGCCGGTCCGTCGCTGGCCGACGTACTCACGCCCGAGCGCGACGGCGTTGTGGACGAGGACGCTGTACGAGGTCTGCTCGCAGTCGTTGCCGTTGCCAACGAACTGCCCGCCGACGGGCTCGTGGCGATCGGCCTCGACGGCACCTGGCGGATGGGCGCACTGACCGGGAGCTGGGAGAAGGAGGCCGCGGCGCACATCGGCGCAGCGGCGCGGCAACAGGCACGTGAGCAGCGCGCGACCGAGATCCGCGCCGAACTGGCAGCCATCGCAGCGGACAGCGACTCCCGCACAGCCGACCTGCGCGCTCTGCAGCGTCGTCTGGACGTCCTTGGCGCCGAGCTCGCGTCTGTCCCGTCCCGTGAGATGCTCGACGACGCAACCCGGCTGTTGGCCCAGCGGCAGGCCGAGACGAACTCCGCCGACGGAATCGTTCACGGCCGGATGAAGACCGTCGAACAGCGAGAGTCCCAGGTAGCTGCCGCTCTACGTTCACTGACGCAGCTGGCCGCAGAAGCCCGGTTGCCGACGCAGCGATCGGCGTTGGCCGAGGTCAGGAATGCGTTGCGGTCCTTCTCCGATCTCGCCGAGAGCTGGCTGGACGGCCAGGCCGAGCTGAACTCGACCCGCCGACAAGCCGACGAACTGCGGACACGGGCGGGACGGTCCGCGGCCGAGGCCGGTGAACGCGCCGGCGAGGCCGCCGAGAACGCGGCAACTCACGAGGAACTCGCCGTACGGCTGGAAACCATCGAAGCGAGCGTCGGACAGGACTACCGAGAGCTTCTCGACGAGATCAGTCGACTGCGCACGACGCTCGAGGAGCTCGGCCGCGCTCAGGACGATACCCGCAATCTCCGGACCCAACTCGCACGGACGATCGGAGAGTTGAGCACCCGTGTCGAGACGGCGACGGCGGCCCACGAGCAGGCCGCTGCCGCGAGAGACGCGGCTGCCGCCGACTTCCGAAAGCTCGCCATCGGCACGTTCCCTGCTGACAGCAAGCTCCCGAACCTTCCCGACTTCGTCGAAGGTCTCGCAGCGTCGGACGGCGTCCGCGCGAGCCTGGATGCGGCCCGTCTGGTGGCGGCAGCCTGGCCGAACATCCCGCACGCACCGAGCCATCTTGCCGACGCGGTCCGGCGACTCTCGGAGAGCGTGCACGAGTGCCGCGAGTCGTTGCGATCCCGAGCCGACCTCGATCTCGAGACGGACGACGACATCCAGGTCTTCACCGCGATCGTCGACGGGCTGCGCGTCGGCGCGGCCGAACTCCTCCAGATTCTGCGCCGCGACGCCGATCAGAGCCGCCTTGAGATCACGAACCAGGAACGAGAACTATTCGACCGGACCCTCACCGGCGACACCCGTCGCCACCTCGCGAACCGGATCCGGCAAGCCAACGACCTGGTGGACCAGATGAACACCCGGCTCCAGCAGGTCCGGACCGCTTCGAGGGTCGCCGTACAACTGGTCTGGCAGGTCGCGCCCGAGCTGCCCGCCGGCACGAAGACGGCGCGCGACCTGCTGCTGAAAGACCCGGCCAACCTGTCCGAAGACGACCGGGAGTCCCTGCACCGATTCCTCCGCGACCGAGTCGAGCAAGCCAGGGCCGACGACACCGCAACCACCTGGGCCGAACAACTCGCCCAGGTCTTCGACTACACCGCCTGGCACCACTTCGTCGTCAAGGTCGACCGCGGCACGGGCGACGGCTGGCAACCCCTGACCAGGAAACTGCACGGAGCGCTGTCCGGTGGCGAGAAGGCGATCGCTCTGCACCTCCCTCTGTTCGCCGTCGTGGCCGCCCACTACCAGTCCGTTCCCACCGCGCCCCGGGTCATCCTCCTCGACGAGGTCTTCGTCGGCGTCGACACCGCCAACCGCGGCCAGATCTTCGCGCTCCTCGCCGCCCTCGACCTGGACCTGATGCTGACGTCCGACCACGAATGGTGCACGTACGGCGAACTGCCGGGTATCGGCATCCACCAACTCGTCACCGCCGCCGACGGCGACGACGCCGTCACCACCGCGAGATTCACCTGGGACGGTCACCGGCTGGTGACCGACACTGCCGACTTGCCTTAGGTGCCCCGCCTCGATCGATCGACTCTTCCCATCCGTCATCACAGACGAACTGCGCTCGGCGCTCTGGACCTCTGCCGACAGCTTCAGCCGGCGCCCGTTGTCGTCAGGCGTCGATTGCGCGCGAACGACTCCCGATTCGTCCGAGGCCGCTAGCGTTCCACGAACGTGGCGAGCTTTCGGAAGCTGTCGGCGTCCGCGCCTCTGGCGGCTGCCGCCTGTACCCACCGGTGTAACTCCTGGGCACTCACGCCGAACCGTACTTCAGCACCGTCCGGCTGAGGACCGCCGATCGCAGAACTGCCCGACGAGTCATCGACGATCAGCCGACCCCACGACGCACCTCTTTACGCACCTCAATCAGCGCGAGAGGATGGTTGCCGATGAGAACTTACGCGCAACGAGCGGCCGCGAAATCCGTTACCTGTAAGGGATCCCGAGCATCATTGAGAAACGATGATCAGCTTCAGTTGGAATTCAGCGGGTTCGGGGTTCGAGTCCCTGGCGGCGCACAACAGCCCAGGCCACCTAGGTGGCCTGGGTTTCTTCATGTCCGGCGCGCCCGAGAAACGCACCAGATTGCCCCTCTGTCGGGCTCGGCGCCCCGCGTCGGTTCGTGACTGTGCGTCATGTCACACAGGCCCGCTTCCGCGATGCCGCTCTGCCGGCCGGTCCGATCTCGTCCGGCGCCAGCGGGCCGATTCCGCCGTCGGCGGTCAGCTGATCGGTTGATGGCAGCGTTTCGAGCGCCGCCGGGCCGACTTGGGTTCCTGTTCGGTTGGTTGGGTTGTCGGTTCCGTGCTGGTCGGGTCAGGCCGCCGGGGGTGGTGCGTGGGGTGCGAGGAGAGCAACGACGTCGTCGAGTGCCGGGTGGGCGGGTTTGTGCCAAATCAGCTCAACGGGGGCCAGCAGGGGCGGGACGAGAGGTCGGACGACGATCCCGGAGACCGGGACGTGCTCGGCCATTTGCGGGACGACCGGTGCCACCCCGTCGCCTGCAGCGACCGAGCGGAGCAGCGCTTCGGGGGCGTTGATGAGGTCTGGTTGTGTGAGCACCTGATCCAGGCGAGAAGGCCCGGCAGGGAGTAGGTGGCCCATGATGTGGTCCCAGATACCGAGGAAGAGGTCGCGGGGAAACATCACGATCGTCTCAGCGGCGAGGTCGGCGACCCGGATTGCTTCCGCGTCGCCGAGACGGTGCCCGGCAGGCAGGGCGAGATGGACGGAGACCTGTTGCAGGATGGTCCCGGCGAGGTCGTGGTCCTGCGTGGCGCGGACCCAGACGATGGCAGCATCGATGGTTTCTTCGCGGACCGCGAGGATCGCCTCGTGGTCGGTGCTGGTGGCCGTGGTGACCTCCAGGCCGGAGGCTGTTCCGGACAGGTTGCGCAGGGGTCCGTCCAGGACGTGCTCCATGCCTGAGACGACGTGCAGGGTGAAGTGCTGGTGGCGGCCGTTGGCGCAGCGGACCTCGTTGCGGGCGCGTTCGGCTCGGGCCAGGAGGACGCGGGCGTGTTCGAGCAGTATCTGGCCTGCGGGGGTGAGGTGCACGCTGCGCGGACTGCGCTCGAGCAGGGTGACGTGCAGGTCCCGTTCCAGGGCCTGAACCTGTTGGGATAGCGACGGCGCGGCGATGCGCAGCCTGCGGGCAGCTCGCCCGAAGTGTCGTTCCTCGGCTACAGCAACGAAGTACCGGAGCTGTCGAAGCTCCATCGCCTGCCACGTTAGCCCAGATGACAGATCTACGTTAGGCCCCGGCTCATGTGCAGAAGAATCCTCGTCCTGGCGATGGCCGGTGGTCACTGCGAGGGTGAGTAGGCGTCGCCTCGCTCCTCGATAGATCGCATTGGAGCGACCGGGCTACTCGGCCCGCACATCCCTTGTCGCAGCACCGATCCAGGAGGCTTACCGTGAAAGCTGTCGTGTACGACGGACCGCGCACAATCAGCGTGAAGGACGTACCGGACGCGGAGATCGAACGACCGACGGACGTGCTGGTGCGGATCACGGCCACGAACATTTGCGGGTCGGACCTGCACATGTACGAGGGACGCACCGACTTCGAGACCGGCCGCACGTTCGGGCATGAGAATCTCGGCGAGGTCGTCGAGGTCGGTGCGGGCGTCGACAAGGTCAAGGTCGGTGAACGGGTCGTCTTGCCGTTCAACGTCTCCTGCGGGTTCTGCAAGAACTGCGAGCGAGGTTTCACCAACTACTGCCTGACCACCCAACCGGACCCGCAGATGGCCGGCGCCGCCTACGGATTCGCCGACATGGGGCCCTGGCAGGGAGGACAGGCTGAGTTGCTGCGGGTTCCGTACGGCGACCACAACTGTCTGCGGCTGGGTGAGGACTCGGTGGACAAGGAGGACGACTACGTGATGGTCGCCGACATCTTCCCCACCGGCTATCACGCCACCGAGCTGGCCGGGGTGGTGCCTGGGGATTCCGTGGTGATCTACGGTTCGGGGCCGGTCGGGTTGATGGCGGCTCTGTCGGCCACGATCAAGGGTGCCGGCAAGGTGATGGTCGTCGACCGTCACCCGGACCGGCTCCGGCTGGCCGAGGAGATCGGTGCCATCGCGATCGACGACTCCAAGGTCGATCCTGTCGAGTTCGTGATGGACCAGACGATGGGCCTGGGGGCCGACCGAGGGTGTGAGTGCGTGGGCTATCAGGCGCATGACCCTCAGGGCACCGAGCACCCGAACATGACATTGAACAACCTGGTCAAGTCGGTGCGGTTCACCGGCGGCATCGGCTCGGTTGGGGTCTACGTCCCACAGGACCCCGGCGGCCCGGACAAGTTGGCCAAGCAGGGTGAGGTGGCCTTCGACTACGGCCTGCACTGGTTCAAGGGCCAGACCCTGGGCAGCGGACAGTGCCCGGTCAAGAAGTACAACCGGCGGCTGCGCGACCTGATCGCCGCAGGCAAGGCCACACCTTCCTGGATCGTCTCCCACGACCTGTCCCTGGAGCAGGCGGTCGACGCTTACGAACACTTCGACAGCCGCGACGACGGCTGGACCAAGGTCGTGCTGCACCCGGACGGCTCCGGCCAACACAAAGCCGGAGCAAAGGCCCGCTGACCGCCCCCCACTCTGACCCGAAGGCAAGCAGCCGGCCTGCCCACGCGGGCAAGCCGGCACTCTCACAGAACGGAGCCAGACATGGCAGGCGAGTTGCACGGCAAGCGGGTTGCGATCCTGGCGGCGGACGGCGTGGAGCGCGTGGAGCTGGAACAACCACGACAAGCGGTGCTGGATGCCGGGGCCACGACCGAACTGTTGTCACTGCACGACGGAGAGATCCAGGCCCGCGATCACGACCTGGAGGCGGCCGGGACGTTCCCGGTTGATGTCCTGGTCAAGTCGGCCTCTGCCGATGACTACGACGCTTTGTTGCTGCCCGGCGGCACGGTGAACCCCGACAAGCTGCGAGTCGACCCCGTCGCGGTCGGCTTCGTGCGCGATTTCATGGCCACCGGTAAGCCGGTCGCATCGATCTGCCACGGACCGTGGACGTTGATCGAGGCCGGCGTCGCGGCGGGCCGGACCCTGACCTCGTACCCAAGCATCCGCACTGACCTGCGCAATGCCGGCGCGAACGTCGTGGACGAACAGGTGGCGCACGACGGGAACCTGATCACCAGTCGCTCACCAGACGATCTCCCGGCCTTCTGTGGCGCGATGGTCGAACTGTTCGGTCAGGCGGCACGGCCGATCCGGGCGGGTGAGAGAGCCTGATCGAGGCCGCGCTGGCGGTGATCGTGCAGGCCAAACCCGACAAGGGAAAGGAGGTCGCGGACTTTCTCCGCGGCGCGCACTCCGTCGTCGAGCAGGAGCAGAGGACACGGGCCTGGGTCGCTCTGCAGGTCGACGAGTCGACCTTCGGGATCTTCGACATGTTCCCCGACGACGCCCGCCAAACCCACCTGTCGGGTGGCGTCGGCCAGGCACTCGACGGCAGCGGCGACTTCGGCGTTTACGCGACGGGGTTGCCTCGCAACTCCCGCTTTGAGGTCGGACTCAGCGAGACTGTCGGCGTCCGCAACGACGGGACATTCATCGACCCGGCAGCAGTTCGATCACTAGACGAGCGCGCACGCGAGTACGTGGCGCTGGCGCCCTGCCGGCCCTCGACCCGGAGCCGCGCGTGAGTTTGTCCCTGACCGACCTCCCGTGGAGCGGCTGTCTGGGAGGCGGGCCTGATCCCTTTCGTCGCCGGTCACAATCTCTTCAAGCAGGCACCATCGCTGGGCCCGACCCTGGCCCGAGCCGCAACCAGCGACGGCGTCGACGAAGGCTCACGCGTTGGCCTTCCGGCAGCAGGAGAAGTCCGAAACCCACATCATCCCGGGGACACGAAGGTCGAGGTCGCCCTCAAGGTGCTGTTCACGTGGTCCTGAGCTGGGCGCAGGTGATGCAGGTGCGGGCTGTGGGTCTGGCTTGTAGGCGGGCTGGGGGGATGGGTTGGGCGCAGTGTTCGCACGTGCCGTAGGTGCCAGCTGATAGTCGGTCGAATGCTGCGTCGATCTCCGCCAACTGCTTCTGGATCTGTTGCACAAGCGACGAGACCTGGGATCTCTCGAAGGCGATCGTCGCGCCCTCGGGGTCGTGTTCGTCGTCGGCATTGGAGTCTCGTGCGGCTGCGACCACCTCGTCAAAGTCGCCCGTCAGGCTGGCCAGCCGTCGGAGCGCTTGTCGTCGTTGCGTCTCCAGCAGGTCGCGAGCTTCCTCCACCTATCCATCATGACCCTGCATACCAAGAACGCGTCGCAGTCCCGCACCACGTCGTTCATCATCAGGATGAACGCATTGGCGTGATCCCACATTTTCACTCATCGCGGTCGAGGCCGATCTGGGCAAATCAACTGCCACTGTCGACGGATTAGACATCGTCTTCAGGTAGCTGCCGATCGGCGCGACCGGACCGGTCTAGCTCCGCGAGCTCACGGCGTGTGGTCTGCGTGTCGGGGTGTTCGACGCCCAGGATGCGTTCGCGAACGGGTAACAGCGCGCCGAGCTGGTCGCGAGCGCCGTCCTCATCACCGGCCCGTCCGGTCCAGAGGGCGAGGTGGTGCCAAGTAGCCAAGGTGTGTGGATGCTCGGGACCCAGAACACTCTCGCGGAGAGGTAGCAACGCAGCGAGCTGGTCGCGAGCGCCCGCCTCATCACCCGCCTGTCCGGTCCAAAGAGCCAGATTGTGACGAGTGGCCAAGGTGTCGGGATGTTCCGTCCCCAGTACCCGCTCTCGGATGGGCAGCAAGGTTGCGAGCTGGTCTCGGGCACCTAGGGCGTCACCAGCCTCCCCTGTCCAATGAGCGAGGTGATGACGAGTGGCCAGCGTGTCGGGATGCTCGACCCCTAGATCGCGCTCGATGACAGGTAGCAACGCGGCGAACTGATCGCGGGCACCGTCGAGGTTCCCAGCTCTTCCCGTCCAGGATGCCAAGTCGTGGCGAGTGGTCAGGGTGTCCCGATGCTCGGCGCCCAAGACTCGCTCAGCAACAGGCAATAGTGCAGTCAGCTGATCGCGCGCGCCTACTAGGTCTCCCGCCCTCCCGGTCCAAGACGCGAGGTCGTGGCGGGTTGTCAAAGTCTCAGGATGCTCAACGCCCAAGACTCGCTCGGTCACAGGTAACAACGCAGCCAACTGATCGCGCGCACCATCGAAATCCCCTGCCCTTCCCGTCCAAGACGCCAAGTCGTGGCGAGTGGCCAAAGTCTCGGGATGCTCAACACCCAAGACTCGCTCAGTCACAGGTAACAACACAGCCAACTGATCCCGCGCGCTCCGGTGCAGGCCGACCAGTCCGAGATAGCGGGCGGTCTGGTGAGTCATACCGCACAGCTCGGCAAGCATTTCGTAGCTGGTCTCGGTCCCGCCCGTGGCCTGTTTGAAGATGTCGGCGATGTGCGGCGCGAGCATCTGCCAGGTGTGCCACGTCGTGGGGTCCTGTGGATCAAGCTCAGTGGCGTTGTGGAGCAGTCTGATCGCCAGACCGATGTAGGTGTCGTACGGCTGGGCGGCGCGAACAGGGCGGCGGCTGGTGTCGCGAATCAGGGGATGGAGCCGTACGACGGTCGCGACCGCCGGCGGGTTGGTCCGACCGAGAGTCGCCAATCCGACGCCGGCCAGAGCTTGCAGGAGAGCGGCGAGCTGCTCTCCGGTGAGCTCGGCCAGTACGGGTGAGTTCGCCAAAGTGGCGGGATCGAGGATGTATGTGGGGATCGGAGCATCGGCGAACGTGGCCAGCAACCTCAGCAGGTTCCGAGCCTGCGGCATGCCTCGATCGTCGAGTAGGTCCAGGGACAGGTCCCAGGTCCGGTCGATCGTACGACGCGCTTGCACCTCGGTGGACGCACCTTCCGGCGAGGGCGCCCGACCACTGTCGAGGGCGTCACGATAGTCAGCGAATGTGGCCGGCGATCCAGGTGCGCCGGTGCGATGAGCCTGGTGGATGGTCTGCCCTGCATTGCCAAGGGCCAGGGGAAGTCCACCGAGGCGCTGTGCCAGGGCCATGGCGTCTTCCAGAGTGCCAGCTGCGGCCCCGGCATGATCGATCAGGACGGCGGCCCCATCGGCAGGGCTAAGAGTCTCGATCGGGAGCAGCTCGTACCAGCCGTTGTGATCTCTGTCGCCGTGGCGCCCTCGGACGGGCCACGTCATAGCGTCACCGTCGCGCGTTGCTATGACCATCATGCCTCGCCGGTACCGGATGGGACGGATCCACCCACGTCCGGCGATCACCGGTTCGCCGGGCGCAGCGAGGAGCCTCGTATCGTCGGCGTTATCGATGACCAGCAGCCACCGTTGGGTCAATCTGTCCAGGAGACGCCAGACCAGATCAGGGCCGCTGCCTGTGTCGGACCAGGCATCCTCGATCTCGGCGTCAGAGGCCCCCAGTTCCGCTGCAAGCAGCTGCATTCCAGTGTCGAGCTGGGTGGCTGTGGCGGCGGATACCCACCAAACGCGAACTCCGGCGCGGCCCAGGCTCCATGCGACCAGTTGCGCAACGGTGGTCTTCCCCGCCCCACCCATGCCGTGTAGGACACACACCCGGGGTTGGTGACGGCCGCGCCAGCTGTGCAGAGCGATGAGCTGCTCAACCAGTCGATCACGTCCCCGGATGTCCGGGTCGGTTACCTCCGGCGGGCGAAGCGACGCCATCGAGGCCCGTGCAGATCCAACTCGCCGGTCGGGTTTACGCGGAGCCGTCGTCGCACCGACCCCGGACTCTCCGTTTCCACCCGCAAGACGGTCCTGAACCACAGCCGACACGACGAGCAGCATCACCACCCCGGCTGTTGCCGACCAGATCACCGCAGGGTTGTGGACCCAGCGCCAAGCCGGCAGCATCCCCGTACCAATGTTGGTCGCCATCCCAAGCGTTGCGGCGAGGGCGACAACCGCGGCCGCCAACACCGCGCCGGCGCGACGCCGGGTAGGCCCGTTCATTGCCAGCCCCTCCGCAGAACGCTTCTGTCGGCGCCGACTTCGGGTACGGCGGCGTACCTGCTTCGATCCGCTGCGGGAGTCGCGGCGATCCGGCCACGAGGTTCGCGTTCCACGATCCGATGCTTCGAGCACGACGTCGCAGAAGACGCCTGTACCGAAACGTGCCGAACCAGGCCCAGAACCCACCCAACTGAAGTCACCGCAGCCCCCTACCGGCGCGCCGCGAGGACTACGGCGCGTCACCGCCCCTCACCGTGCCCGATACACAGCCAACTGTCTACTCAATGAAGAGAACTCGGTGGTGCCGGCCAGGAGCAAATGATTGACGCTGATGGGAGGATGACTTCAAGTCGCAGAGAAGAAGTGTGCAGCAAGGTTCACCCGAAACCTCTCAGCGACTGCATCCACTGGCTTGACGACAGTTAACGCCGAGGAAGGATGAGGACGTGGCAGAAGACGGCATCCCAGGCCCCCTCGCCGTGGAAGTCTGGACGGAACCAGGCGATACAGAGAAGCCCAACGAGGATTGGCACTTCGTCGACCAGCACATCCCAGGAGTCGTCCTGCTGGACGGCGGCACCGCCCGCACGGGCACCGGGTGCCGCCACGGAGTGGCCTGGTTTACGTCCCGATTAGGTACAGCTCTCAGAAAGCGCCTCCCGACCGGACCGCTCCCACACATCCTCCACTCGGCAATAGAGCAAGTGGCCTCCGAACACCGCGCCACCTGCGACCTCAGCCACCCTGCCACCCCGTCGGCGGCCGTCGGAATCGTTCGCAGACACACAGCAGACACCTGGGAGTACCTCGTCCTCGGCGACATCACCTTGCTCGTCCAGAACGAACTTGGACTGACCGTGATCGAAGACCTCCGCATCAACGCCGCAGCCACAGCCGAGAGAGCCGCAGCAGACCGCTTCCCGATCGGAACAGCCGAGAAGACGATCGCGCTCGTCAAGATGAAGCACGCCGAGCTCAGCGAACGTAACCGCACCTACTGGACCGCAGCCGCCGACCCAACCGCCGCAGAGCACGCAATCGTCGGAACACTCAACGACGTAGCACGGATCGCCCTCCTCACCGATGGCGCCGCCCGTGCACACACCTTCGGCCTCGCCAACTGGGCACAGGTACTCACCCGCGTCACCGAACCCAACGGACCACAGGCCCTCATCAAAGAAGTGCGCGAAACCGAGGAATCGGACGAATCCGGCCGCAAGTTCCCCCGCAACAAACGCTCCGACGACGCCACCGCCGTCGGCCTAACAACAACTTGACCGTCGAGGCCGTCGCCAAGCACAACGTTAAGAATTGCGACTCGATCCCGTTGCCACGAGATTCGGCAAGCCATGCAGAGCTCAGCGGTCAGTTGTGCCCGGGAGAGAACTCCCGGAGCGGAGGCATACCCGCGGCCTCCAGATCCTCGTCGAGGCACCCCGGTTCGGCAGAGTAGGCGTCGGCCCAAATCTGAGGCTCATCGATTGCTCCAGCTCGGCATCCACGCGCTCATCGATCTGAGCTGGATCGGTGGCGCCAGCTGGATCCGCTGCTGTTGCAGTCCCAAACGTAGACGGACAGATCAGGGTCTCGACCGTCAGTGCACCAACACGATTTTCCCGCGAGCGTGCCGGGTCTCGCTCAACTCATGGGCGGCCGCGACCTCGTCGAGGGGAAACGCGGCGGCAACCGGCACGCTCAGTTTGCCCTCGGCAGCGAGCGCGACAGCGATCGCAAGCCCATGTACCGCGAGAGTGTCGGCACCCGCTCCCAGAGAGGTCCCCGTCTCGTCGGCCGGCGCACTGTGCGAGATGTGTACGCCGTGCGCTGCCGCCTCGAAATCGGCGATCGTCACCACCTTTGCCGGGTCTCCCACGATGGCGATGAGGTCCGGTAACGCACCTCCTGCACAGTCGAACGCCGCATCGACACCGGCCGGCGCCAACGCGTTGACCCGCTCGACAAGCCCGGCTCCGTACGTCGTCGGCTCAGCACCAAGGGACCGCAGGAAGTCGTGGTTGCGCTCGCTCGCGGTACCGATCACGCGCGCGCCACGAGCCACCGCGAACTGGACCGCGACCGTCCCCACAGCTCCGGCCGCACCCTGCACCAGCACGGTCTGCCCGGCCTTGACCGCGAGCAGATCAAGAACCCGCGTGGCTGTCTCGACACTGCCCGCGGCACCACCCGCTTCTTCCCAACTCCACGCGGACGGCTTCGGCGCCCAGCCGCCCAGAACGGCGAAGTCGGCGTTGGCCGCGCGACCGGTCATGGACGTCACGCCGAACACCTCGTCACCGACCCGTACGCCGCTAACGCCCTCGCCAATCTGGTCGACCACGCCCGCGGCGTCGAAGCCGGTCAGGTACGGGAATGTCGTGGGCACCAGATCGCGAAGTTTCCCCGCGCGGATGTACGTCTCACCGGGCGAAATCCCGGAGGTCCGCACCGCGATGCGAATCTCACCCGGACCGGCTTGTGGCTCCTCCACCTCGGCGACCCGCAGGACGCTGGGCGGACCGTACTCGCTGAACTCGATTGCTCTCATGCGGCCGAACGTAACGGAACACCCCGTCCGCTTAGCTAAAGTGAGAGAGGTGACGGCACAAGTGGGAACGAAGCTCCGGTCCGACGCCCGCGACAACCGGGACCGGATTCTCGCCGTGGCCAGGCTGGCCTTCGCCGCCGACGGACTCGATGTGTCGATCCGGGAGATCGCCCGGCGGGCAGAGGTCGGCGTCGCGACCGTGTACCGGCACTTCGAAACCAAGGACGAACTGCTGACCGAGGCGTTCTCCGAGCAGGTGCGGCTGTGCTCCTCGCTGGTCGAAGAGGGACTCGCCGCCGATGATCCATGGACCGGCTTCAGCACGGTCGTCGAGAAACTGCTGGAGATGCACGCGCTCGATCGTGGCTTCGCGCGCGCGTTCACCTCGCAGCTCCCGCGCGCGTCAGGTTTCACCGCCGAGCGCGATCGCTCACTCCGGCTGGCGCTGGAGCTCATCCGTCGTACCAAGGAAGCCGGCTACCTGCGGGACGATTTCGTCCTGGAAGACCTCAGCCTGGCCATGATGGCCAACGAGGGCATCCGGGCCGCTTCATCCCAGCAGCGCGTGGCAGCGACCCGGCGGTTCGCCGCCCTGATCCTCCAGTCGTTCCAGGCCAAGCCAGTCGCAGCACCACTACCGCCACCCGTGCGACTACCCCTCACTCCTCGGTAGCTTGCCGCATGACTTCCTGAACCTCCGAGGACCCGCGGCGTCGCTTTCGGCGACGTCCGGATCGAGCCAGCCCGTCGCCGCGCTGATCAGCGGTGCCGGAGGCAACCATTAACCGCGGCGATCGTAGAATGCCGATCAAAATTCCTTGGTAACTAAAGAGGAGCAAGATGAGGCACAAGATCGGCAGAGCCGCGACGGCGGTCGCGGCCCTGGGAATCGTCGCCGCCACCCTCGGCGCCGGAACCGCCCAGGCCGGTACCGGGAACACCGGCGAAGCGTTCTACCGTAACGGTCATGAAGTGGCGTACGTGATCTTCGAGTCGAGAGACTCGGGCGGACCCGAGGTCGTCGAGGTCGGCGATCAGATGGCGGACAACCACTACGTCTGGGTCGAGGTCTGGGACGCCACCGCGGGGGGTCGCAAGGCCGTCTGCTCGACCAGCGGCGTGAGCTGGAAGGTCTGCTCGGTCGACATTCCCGAGGGTCACAAGGTCCGCCTCAACGTCTACCGGCTGAACCCCACCGACTCGGACTTTCTGGGCGAACTGCACACATCGACAGGCGCGCTGCCCGTAGCGTGACCTGACCTGGGGTGGTGAGCTCGTCGAGGTCGGCGTACCACCCGTCCTCGTCGTCGCCCGCCGCGGTTCGGTTGCGGCGGGCGAAGCGGATGAAGGCGATGAGCAGGATCGGACCGAGGAACATCGCGGTCGCTGGCGCCCCGCCCGCGTGCAGGGCACGCCGTATGACCTTGAAACGGCTGGTTGCCGCCGATGAAAGCTGGCTACCGGCGTGGCCATGACGCTCTGGGCTTTAGGCAAGGGGAGTTTCGTCCAGGGCTTGGGTGAGGTCGCGTGGGGTGTCGTAGATGGCGATCGCACCGGCCTCCTGGAGTTCGTCGTCGCCGAAACCACCGGACCGTACGGCGATCGCCGGCATCCCGGCCTTCTTTGCTGCCTTGATGTCCCATACCGAGTCACCGATCAGCACGCTCGGCGCATCGGATCGTGCGCCCAGCTTCCGCAGCGCCACCTGCAACAGGTCCGGCGCCGGCTTGGACTTCTCCACGTCGGCGCTGCTGGTCCAGTCCTCGACGATGCCGCGGGCATCCAACTTGTCTACGAACACTTCGACCTGGTTCTGCCGGCCAGAACTTGCCAGCACCAGCCGATGGCCGCGCTCCCTGATTGCCAAAAGCAAATCGCGCGCACCGGGCAGCGGCGCCATCTCCTCGATCATCGCCTTGACTTCCGCACCCTGCCGCTCCCGGGCCTGGTCACCCACCCGGCGTTCGAGATCCTCGCCGCCGAGCGCGGTCAACAGCTGATCGCCGCCCATACCGATCAGCCGGTGCAAACGCCAGACCGGAAACGTCTCCCCCACCGAACGCAACGCCCGGTACCACGCGAGCGCGTGCTGGTAGTTCGAATCGATCAACGTTCCGTCGATGTCCAGGACGGCAATGATGGAGTCGGCCATGGCATCCGGTACCCCTGGACTTCGGCCCCAACCGCAGGACCACCCATCCGGCGTAGCCGCGGCTCGCGGACCTGGGACAGCAGATCGTGACTACTGCCCAGGGCAGGGAAGCCCTCGCCCGTGCGCACGACCTGCTTTCAACTGCCGAAGGCCGGGCATACGACCACCTATCTCGACTCTGGGGGCAGTAGTGCGTGCAGTTGGGTGATCAGAGACGCGGTGGTTGAAGGGGCGTCCTGGAGCAGGTTCTGGCACAGGAAGACGCCCATACTCAGCGCTATCAATGCCCATGCGGCGTCAGAAGTGTTCGTCGCCGGCGTAGTGTCCAAGCGGTCGATCAGCGTCATCAGCGCGGTGTGGAGCTCGGCGCCGACGCGGCGCTGGGACATCAAGGTGTCCGGTGCGCGAGCAGCCTCGGCCCAGACCTGGATCACCAATGCTGCGGAGCCGTCGGACTCCGGGACGGTGATCAGCTCCCGATGGATGAGATCGATGATCTCCGGTACGTCGAGCGCCGGTTCCGCTGTGGCCGCCTCGCGCACAGCCTGGACCACTGGGGCCATCACCGAGTCCGCCAGCGCTGCGATGATCGCCTGCTTGCTGGGGAAGTAGCGGTAGACCGCGCCGGTCGACAAGCCGGCCTCAGCGAAGATGTCGGGCATCGAGGTGGCGTGGAAGCCGTTGCGTGCGAAGCAGCTCGCCGCGGCGTCCAGGATCTGCCGGCGGCGGGCGTCGAGGTGCTCCTGGGTGACGCGTGGCATGTCACATTATAGAACGATCATTCGCCTTGACCTCCGAAGCGCGGTCCGCTTTCCTAGAAGAAAGATCATTCGTTTTATAGGAGAACTCATGGCTGACGCCGCACATCCACCGGTCGCGCTGATCACGGGCGGAGGGTCGGGGATCGGACGAGCGGCGGCGATGCTGTTCGCCCAGCACGGCTGGCAGGTGGTGATCAGCGGACGTCGCGAGGCGCCGCTGGCCGAGACCGCCGCCTTGCACGCCGGCATTTCCTTCGAGGTCGCCGACGTCACCGAACCGGACCAGGCCCGGAAACTCGTCGCGCGCGCCGTCGCGGCCCATGGCCGACTGGACGCCTTGGTCAGCAACGCCGGGATGTTCGGTACGACGAGCACCGAAGACGTCGATCCCGCCGTACTGGCGGCGCTGTTCGGGACCAATGTGTTCGCTCCTGCTTACCTGCTCGGCGCCGCGATCCCGCACCTGCGGGCGAGTCAGGGGTCAGTGGTCAACGTCAGTAGCGCAGCCGCGCAGAACCCTCAACCGGGCGGCGGCGCGGTCTACGCCGCCAGCAAGGCCGCTCTGGACTACCTGACCAGGTCGTGGGCCGCGGAACTGGCCGGAGACAAGATCCGCGTCAATGCGGTCGCACCCGGGCCCACCGAGACTCCCATCCTTTCCGGGGTGCTTCCACCCGACAGGTTGGCGGAGATGAAGCGCCTCGAGGCCGAGCAGCTCCCGCTCAAGCGGCGCGGCGAGCCGGACGAAGTCGCGCGCTGGATCTACCTGCTGGCCGAACCGGCGTCGAGCTGGATCACCGGTCAGGTCATCGCAGCCGACGGCGGCATGGCCGTCGCCTGAGCCCCACCCTCCACCGGGAAGGAAGCACAGCATGAACAAAGTTCTCATCGTCGGCGCTGGGCTGACCGGTCTGTCGCTGGCATCCGGGCTGCGCCTGCGCGGCACCGAGCCTGTGGTGGTCGAACAAGCGCCGGTCATCACCGAGGCCGGCTGGGCCATCGGCCTGTCCAGCCGTCATCTCGGCGCCTTGGACGAGCTCGGCATCGACTGGCGCGTCTGGCCGGGGCAGCAGACAAAGAACGTCCTGATCTTCGACGGCCGCACCGGTGTGCTCGACCACATCCGGGAGGGTAGGTCGGTCGTCTTCTCCCGCACCGAACTGCAACTCTCGCTACTCGAACCCGTCGCAGACCTGGTGCGCACGGGAGTCCGGCCCACCGAGCTCACCGACCACGGCGACCGCGTCGAGGTCCGATTCGACGACGGCCGCGCGGAAAGCTTCGACGCGGTCATCGGTGCCGACGGCATCAATTCCTGGACACGCCAGCACGCCCTGGAAGGTTCGACCACCGGCTTCACCGGATGCGCGGTCGTGCGGTTCCACGCCCCGAACGTCGACAACCTCGACGTGAACTGTATCGCCGTGGGCGACGACGCGACCCTGGGCTACCTACTGCTGGACGGAGGGAAGAAGTTCCACGGCATAGTGTTCCTCTCCGGCGACGCCGGCAACCGCCGCGAGCTCAGCCTGCCCCAGCTGGCCGACCTGTTCCCCCACGTCACCGGGCCACTCGCCGGCGTGCGCGACGCCATGCGCACCGAACCAGACAGCTACTACACCAACATCAACCAGGCCCTCGTACCGCGATGGTCGCGCAATCGGGTCGCAGTCATGGGCGACGCCGCCCACGCCATGTCCCCCATCTTGGGCCAAGGCGCAGGCGCGGGGCTGCAAGATGCCGCACTGCTGGCCGACCTCCTGACTCTGCCCCACATGCCCGTCCCGCACGCACTCGCCAGCTACGAACACATCCGCAAACCCCAAGCACAGAAGGTCCAACGCGCCTCACTCGCGACCAGCCATGCACTGAGGACGGCAGCAAAACCATCGGACATCTTCCCCGACTTCACCACGCTCTGACCTGTGGAGCAGTTGACTGTGGACTAGATGGGTGGACTCGGGTAACCGACGGGCCTGGCGACATGCATCCACGTCGGGTTGATCAAGCTCTGTGAGCGATGACGAGCAGGTACCCCGCAGGAACCTTCGCGCGGTCGGCGCATTCGTGGACCGCCGGGGCAGCGCCCTTGTCAGGTCAGGTGGCGTGGCGTAACTGGTTCGTGGTCGTGGTGATGTCGGCGGCCTGTTCGGCCAGTGTGGGGTGGGTGTGCTGGAGCTTGGTCCCGGCGTCGGCAAGCGGTGACAGCAGGGTCGCGGTGTCGGAGTTGCCGAGTGCGTGGAAGACGCGGTCGACGGCTACTTGGGTGGCGGGATCGAGGCCGTCGAGGGCGGTGATCTGTGCGGCCAGTCGGCGCAGCCGGGCTGCGTTGGTGCGGGCCCATTGGTTGACGGAGCGGTCACCGGCGCGGCGATCGCGGGCCGCCTGCACTCGCTCTTCGCCAGTCATGCCGGCGGGATCGGTGGTGTGGGGATTGAGCCGCAGGTAGCGGCGTTCGGCGGCTTGCCGGCTGGCGACTCCGAGAGCCGGCGCGATCGCGGCCCAGCTTGCTCCGTGGGCGCGGGCTGCGCCGATGAGCAGCGGCTCCCAGGCCGCGAGCCGGTCTTGGACGGCCCGCAGTCCGGCCAGGGCGGTCAGCACGTCGGCCGAGCTGGCGGTACTGGCAGTGTCCGCACGCCCGGTCGGCGCGGTGTCTCCCTGGTGGGCGACCTGATGCACGGTTTCCTCGACGGCGGCGAGCGCGGCTGACGCCGAGGGCTCCGCCTCGTCCGGTGGACTGGTGGCCGTCAGGATCACTTTCTCTTACCTCCATCACGTCAGCGATCCGCTGACATTTCCTACTTGTCATCGTTTCGATGACATGTTAAAAGAGAGGTGCGTATTGACACAACTGTTGGATGAGAACTTTCAGGAGGTGTACGACGATGTTGATGCGCACTGACCCGTTCCGGGACTTGGACCGGTTGGCCCAGCAGTTCTTCGGCAGCCAGGCGGCAGGCACGTGGTCGCGCCCGACCCCGATGCCGATGGATGCCTACCGGCGAGGTGAGCAATACGTCGTGTCGTTCGACCTGCCCGGCGTCTCGCCGGACGCGATCGACCTGGACGTCGAGCGCAATGTGCTCACGGTGAAGGCCGAGCGCCGGCCGCTCGAGCTCGGCGACGGCGTGGAGATGCAGGTCGCGGAGCGTCCGCTCGGGGTGTTCTCGCGCCAGTTGTTCCTGGGCGACACCCTGGACGCCGACCGGATCGAGGCCGCCTACGAAGGCGGCGTGCTAACCCTGACGATCCCGATCGCCGAGAAGGCCAAGCCGCGCAAGATCGCGATCAGCGCCGCGGACAGCGACGACCGCAAGCAGATCGACGCCTGACCCGGGGCCGAACCGCACACCACCCGGTGAAGCGGTGCAGCAAGTTGTCGAAGAGGTGAGATCGATGACGGCAGCCAACCAGGAGCAGACACTCGCCGAGGCCGAGGTCTTCATCGACCTCGTCCTGGGCGATGACGATCTCGTCCGCGCCGAGTTCGACGCGCTGATCGCGGCCTGCTGGGAATCGCCGTCAGAGCCTCCGCGCCGGAAGCTGTCACCACCCGGCGGCGGGAAGGCCGGGCGGCCGCCGCGGCGATGGCCGCGGCGGCACCGGTCCCCGCTCACCGACAGAGCCCCGGCGCCGCGGCCACTGGGCAGGGAGCGCGGCCCTCCACCGGCGCGAAGGCGATGATCTCTCACGATCCCCAGATCAAGATGTTGCCCATGGCAACGAAAGCCTGTTGGAGGTGGTAGCCCGGCCCCGATCGAACTTCTTGACCCGGTGATGCGGCCGCCCGCGCTGACACACACTCGACCCGCGGCGACACCTGACCCTCCGCCGCACCGTCCGTCCTAGGACGACATCACAGCGGGCTGCCGCATCACCACCGGTCCACGAGCCCTATTCACTCAACAAGGATGCAGAGGTGAGCGTGATGACCATCGACGCCATCCGGCACTCAGCGGCCGTGCGGTGGCTGCCGGCCGAACCGCTCGCTCACCTCGACGACATCCACCACCGGACGAGTCGCGGCCTGCGCGCGCTCACCGCTGCGGCACCCTGCGGCGGGGAATCGTCGCCAGGGGTCGATGTCGAAGAAACCGCCGACGAGTTCGTGATCGACCTCGACCTACCCGGTGCCGCGGCGACCGAAGTGATCGTGGAATGGAACGACCGGCACCTCATCGTGCACGCCCAGATCCCGCAGCGCCCCCACAGAGGGCCCCTGCGCCGGCACACCCGGCGGACCGGGCCTGTACGCCACCTCATCACCCTTCCCGGACCGGTGCGGGGCGACAAGATCACCGCCACCCTGACCAACGGCGTACTCACCGTCCACGCACCCAAAACCCACCCCTGCCCCTCGATCTACCTCATCGACGCCGACGCTCCTGACGGGCACCTGCCATGACCGCGCCATCGCTCGACCCGTACGCGATCCTGGGCGTGACCGCCGCTGCCTCCGACGACGACCTCGACCACGCCTTCCGCGGACTCATCCGTCAGCTTCACCCCGACACCCGCACCCCAGAGTCCGCCGATGACGCCGACCGGCGCCTACAGGACCTCCTCAACGCCTATGCCACCCTGCGCGACCCGATCCGCCGCGCCGCCCACGACCGCGCCCTGGCCCAGGCAGCCGCACCCAGCACTCCTGCGCTGCCGACGCGGGGCGCCCAGGCCGTGCCGATCCGACTCGATCCAGCGATCCGGATCGGCCCAGTGCGGTGGGAACCGGCAGCATCAGGAGGAACCCACCATGGCACCCGCTGACGACACCAGGACCCACCGCGAGAACGGCGTCTGGAAGACCCCGCTGGCGCCACAGTTCTGAACCCCTCGCCACCAACCGCTAGCGGCGGGGCCGCTTCCTCGATGCCTCTCCCCCTCCGCAAGCTACCGGCAGCTCATCGCTCGACGGCGGCAGTTCTCAGCCCCAGGCCGAGACCGGGGATCGCCCGCGGCCACCGCGTGGGGTGTGGAGAGCGACCGCTGCAGTTCCCGTACCCCAGCCGCGTGGCCGGACAGCTGAGTGGTAACTCGGCCAAAGCGAGCGCCGTGCGGTGAGGGAAGTTCTCTCGAGGAGCTGCTGAAATCTGTGGTGGCGGGATTAGACATTGCCAGACTGATTGTGTAGTGTTCTTCGTGTTGACAGAGAAGAACAGCGAAGCTGACGTGGACAGCTACCGATCTGTCCAAAGGTTGTGAAGTGGCACGACGGCGGGTTCCGCCGGGCCGATCAGTGAAGGGGCTCGGGTTCCGCCAAGATCCGGTCAGAGTCACTGGAGCCAGTGGTCGCAAAGGGTTCCACGCTTGACGGATGGAAGTAGTTGGTGAAGTCGCAGTTGGTAATCGCAGTAGCAGTAGGTAGTGCGCAGTTCCGTACTCGCAGTTGCTGTTTGTTGTTGAGGTAGCAGTAGGTAGTTGTTGTTCGAGAGAGAAGGGAAGGGATTACACCGTCGGATCGCCCGCCAGTGCCAGTACTTCGCCAGGCGGGTGCCGTAGTTCCATCAGATGGGAAGGTGGTCTTCGGTTACGCATTCAGCGATCCCCGCAGGAACAGCCCCCACGTGGCGTGCTGCGGACAGGCAAGGTCGGCCTCACGGCCGGTAGATGGTGACAATCCACAACCCCTGGGCCCCGGTGCTTCGGCACCGGGGCCCTTCGACATGGAGGTTCGATGACCCCAGACCTGCACACGGAGACACCAATGAGTTCACCCCCGACGACCGGGACGGCCAACTTCGACGACGAGGACTACCCCGCCTACACGATGGGCCGGGCGGCCGAGATGCTCGGCACCACGCCGGGATTCCTGCGCAGCCTGGACGAGGCGAAACTGATCACCCCACAACGCTCCGAGGGGGGCCACCGCCGGTACTCCCGTTACCAGTTGCGGATCGCCGCCCGGGCCCGCGAACTCGTCGATCAAGGCACAGCCCTCGAGGCCGCCTGCCGGATCATCATCTTGGAAGACCAACTCGCCGAGGCTCTGCGACTCAACGAGCAGATGAAGGAACAGGACCGGCAGCGGCGACACGACCAGGCCGAATAGATTCGGTGTGAGCATCGGAGAGTCGTCTCGGGGGAAGCCAAACGGCCTGGCCGCCAGCGCCCGGTCCCAACTAGCAGGCGATTGGACCGGACTCGCCCGTCATGCGCTGGCAGGCCGGGTAAGGCTCACCCCGACCGGCAGGCCGGCGTATCGACTCAAACGTCAGGGGGATGGACGCTGGGGTACCGCGGTCGTGGTCGGCCGCGATCACACGCCGTACGGGCGAGGTCGGCTACAGCGCGAGAGGTGCCACGAAGCGGCGGCGCGGGCGGAGACCGAGCCGCATCAGCCGCAGGTGGCGCAACTCGCGGGAGCACAGCGCCACCTTGCCTGCGAAGCGATGGTCGTTCTGCTCGTGCACCTGCGAAAAGAGGAGACCGGCTTCGCGCATCGCCCGCACTGCGGCGCTCCTGCTCCCGTGCGCTTCGAGGTGGTGCGCGTAGTCGAACAGGGCGCGTGCCAGTTGACGCTTGTGCCACAGGACATGCGCAGCGAGCTCCCGGTAGGCCTCGACAGCCACCCGCATGTTCTCGACCGCGTCGGCGTAGCGTCGTGCCGCGTAGTCGTCCCGCGCCCTTTCCGCGTACGTTTCCGCCTGTGCTTCCCGGGCTTTCAGGTGCGTGCTCTTCTCGTCCTCACTCTGGGCGGCCCGTCGGGTGAGCTCTTCCGTCGTCATCGCCTGGGGAGCCGAACCGAGCATTGCCTCGCGTCGGGCTGCCGCTTCATCGACCTTCGCCACGTACACGCTGCTGTGCTGCGCCAACTCCTGAAAGGTCCTGAACGCAACCTCCGCCAGTCGCCGCGCCTCGACCTCTCCGGTCTCGGCCTCGTACTTCGCGATGAGCTCGGCCAGATCGAGCTGCAGGTTCGCGGTCTCGGCATACAACGCCGCGAATCGGTCCTTGAGAGCACCCTGGCCGGGCGAGAACAGTACTGAGTCATCACCCAGCCGACGGGTGACCCGCTGCGGGTTGTTCAGCTCGCGATCGAGTCTCGAGTAGACGTCCATCGCCTCACGTGCTGCGGACAGGGCCTGGTCGCCGTCGCGGAGCGAATCATGGACCTGGCTCTTGACCGCCAAAGCCTGCGCAAGCAGTACGACGTCGTCGTCCCGGTCGGCCAACGCGACAGCCTCTTCGGCCGCGGCCACCGCGAGCTTGCTCTGCTTCAGCGCCGAATCCCAACGACCATCCTGCACAGCCTGCCTCGCCCGCGCCTGCGCCCGCCGTGCCCGCGCGCTGGAGTCTGCCGCCGACGCCATCCTGTCTCCTTCTCGATCGTCCACCAGCCGCTATTCGTCACGTGTTCGACTCGATCAGCGTATGCAAGACCGGCCGATACCCTGCGAGGTCCTCGAGCGTGGCGAACCGGAGCTCGAGCCAGTCGGTGCGGGTCGGCTCCTTGACGATCGCGGAGTCATCCGCGTAGTCCGCACGGATCTTTCGCCACCCTGCGCGAGTGATCCGGATGTCGATGCGTCCCGGCGCTTCGCTGTGTGCGATCTCGCGTTGACCTAGCCGGATGGCCGGCTTGTCGCCGTACCGGGACCGACACTCCTCGACCGCACCAACAGTAAGCACCAGATCGACGAATCGATCCCAAATTTCGTCGGCGCCTGCCACCTCATCGTTTGGTTCGCGCATGAAGGCCATGATCGCAGCCCACCGCCTCATCGCGGGCCAGAGCGAGCAAACCCGATGACGGCCCGGTCGCCCCCGAGTACGACCGGGCCGTTCGGCGACAGAATTAAAGGGTGATCGCGGCAACGACCTTGGCAGGGTCCTGCAGGAACGGCGCCACGGCCTTGAGGACGTCGGCCTTCGGAATGCCTACCTCGGTCGAGCCTGCGTACACGCCGCCCTCGGCCTTCAGCCCGAGCAGGTTTCCGACGACGGCCGCGTGTCGGGCCTCGACACCGAAGATGCCGGCCGCTGCCTGCAGGATCATCTTGTCCTTCACGAAGCCGGCCGCACCCAGGTACGCGCCCACACCCTTGTTCTCGAAGATGTGTGCCGTCGTCAGGTAGCTCTTCCGGTTGGCAAAAGCGCCACCGAAATCGACGGCAGGCGCACCGACCGGACTGCCGCCGAGCTTCTGGATCGTCGCGGTGATGGTCGCGACGTGCGACGCCTCGTCGGCGCCGATCTGCATCAGGTACTGCTTCTCCTGGCCGGACAGCAACCCCGCCTTGTTGCCCTGCCGATAGAACTCTGCCTCGAGATACTCCAGCGTCAACGCATAGTTCAGTACGTCGATGTCGCTGCCGAAGTCCTTCGCAGCGGCCAGTTCGAACCCGTGGGTGAGTGCGCCCAGCGCAGCCCCCGCCGGTACGGCGGAAGCATTGCCGTGCACCAAGTCGCGAACGGTGTCAGTCATGTGCTGTTCTCCCTACTTCGCGATGAACGGCATGGCGGCCTTGAGCACCGGTGCCATGGCGAGGTGAGCCTCGATCGGCGCCGGGAACGGATTCCCGCCGGAGATCTGCGCGATGATGGCGGCGTGCCGGGACTCGACGCCGGCGATGGACGCGGCGGCGGCCAGGATGTCGCCGTTCTTCACCAGCGGCACCTGGCCGTGGTACGCCTTCACCCCGAGCTCCTCGAAGATGCCCGCAGTCTTCAGGAACGCGGCCCGGGTCGAGAACGTGCCGGTCGGGAACTTCACCTTCGGAGCGGCGACCGGCGTACCACCCAGATCCTGGATGGTCGTCCTGACCGCCGTGACGTGGTTGGCCTCGTGTTGCTGGATCGGCTCGACCAGCTCCAGCTCGCGGCCCTTGAGCAGCTTGGCCTTCAGACCCGCTGTGTAGAACGCCGATTCCAGGTACTCCAGGGTCAGCGCATAGTTGAGGATGTCGAGATCGCTCTTGTCGACCTCGGCACCGAAGCCACGGTCGGCGTTGCCGAAGGCAACTGGATCGCCGGCGCGGGTGGCGACGTACGTCAGACCGACGCCGATCAGGGCCGCGTTGCGCAGGAAGCTGCGCCGGCTCTGCTCGTCACGGAACTCGAGAACCGGACGGCCCCCGAAGATCTGCTTGATACCCATGATTCTCCTTTTGGTGGATCAATTCACCGTGCGAACAGGTCAAGAGCCGGGGTATCGCCTCCTCAACCGGCGCGCGCCTGGACGACGATGCGCTGGTAATGGGCGGTGATCGGGTTGCACGCGAACAAGGTGATGACCTTGGCGCGTGGGTCAGTGGGCTGCTGGAGAATGAACTTCACGTACTGCGCCTGCGGGACGATCGTGGTCTTCACGACCTTGTACGTCGTCCGCCGGGAGCCGACCGTTGCGATGATCGGGTCTCCCGGACGAAGCCTGTCCAGGTACAGGAACGGCTTCTCGTGGGTGCTGCGGTGACCACTGATCACACTGTTACCCGGGCTGCCCGGCAACGGCGTACCGGGCCAGTGCCCGACGCCCGCCACCAGCGCCGCCTCGTCAACCCCGTTGTTCAGCGGCTGCTTCACGCCGAGCCGCGGGATCTCGAGTTCACCCAGTCGCAACTGTTCGCCGGGCTTGGCCTTGATCGCCTCGATCGGGACACCCTCTGCAGGGTTGTCGCCGGCACTGAACTGCGGTTCGACCGGTTTGCCGTCCCGGAGCTGCTCGAGCATCCGGTTGACCAACGCATCATCGGTAGTTGCCCCAGCCAACGGCCGCGCCGACGTCGACGCACCAGCCGCCTGCGCCGGGGCGTTGGCCGACTGTTTGCCTCCGTCGGGGCCGAACACAACGACGGCGAACGCCACCAGGACAGCAAAACCGACACTGCCGGCAAGCCAGCGCCAGACCGGCGTCCAGCCTCTCACCGGCCCGCACCGACAGAACCGCAGATGGAGTGGGCGTGACCTTCGACTTCCGGCACTGCCGATCAGCTCCTCACGAGAATCATTGAGGAGACTTCGGAGCACCCGACGACCCGGATGGGTCCGATCCCGAAATCGCGCACCACTCGACCCACCCACGACGCATCGGATGCGGACCGCGTAGACAGCGTCTACTATTGCCGTAGACACTGTCTACTTCGTGGGGGTCACATGTGGTACTGGCTGTTCAAACATGTTCTCGCCGGCCCTGCGCTGCGGCTGATCGGCCGTCCATCGATCGAGGGGCTGGAACACATCCCGCGCCACGGTCCGGCGATCCTGGCCGGCAATCACCTCGCGCTGGCCGATTCGCTGTACCTGTGTCTGCTCGTCCGTCGTCGCGTCACCTTTGTCGCCAAGTCGGAGTTCTTCGACGGCCGCGGCGTGAAGGGCCGGGTCCGCTGCTGGTTTTTCACGGCAACGGGTCAGGTCCCGATCACCCGATCCGGCGGCCGGGCCGCACGCAGTGCTCTGGACGCGGCCTCCGCGATCCTCAATGCCGGTGGACTGTGGGGAATCTATCCAGAAGGCTCCCGATCGCGTGATGGCAGGCTGTACCGCGGCAAGACCGGCGCGATGCGGGTCGCCCTCGCCACCGGTGCGCCGGTGATCCCGGTCATCGTCCACGGCACCGACCAGGTCAACCCACCCGACAGCCGCCGCTGGCATTTCGGCCGGGTCCACATCACTATCTGCCCGCCACTCGACCTCGCGCCGTACGTCGGCCAGCGGATCACTCAGCAAGTCGTCCGCCAGGCCACCGACCATCTGATGAGCGTTGTGCAGCAGCACTCCGGTCAGGAATACCTCGACATCTACTCGCCCCGAGTCGCTTGAGGAACGTCATCGACCGTACGGCGGCGGGCGGGCGTCGTACGGTCGCTACAGCTGGAGGCGCGAGCAGTGCAGGACAATGTCGCCATGGACAGCATCTCGCTGCGCGATCGACTGATCCGGGACGGCATCGACTTGCTCGAGGAGGAGGGCCTGGAAGGGCTCACCTTGCGCGCGATCACCCGGCGTACGGGCGTCTCCCATGGCGCACCCCGCCGGTACTTCGCGACCCACAACGCTTTGCTGGCGGCGATCGCCGCAACCGGGCTGGCCGATCTCACGTCGCGCCTCGGGCCGATCGCGGGCGATACCGCCGCGCCGGCAGAGGACCGGCTGGTCCAACTCGGCGTGAGTTATCTGGCTTTCTCGAACGAGCGGCCGGCGATGTTCGAACTCATCTTCCGGCACGACCTGCTCGAAGGCGCCGGCGGCAATCTGCGGCAGACCTCGCTCCCGCTCTTCGACACCGTCACAACACTGATCCAGGAAGCA
The DNA here is from genome assembly GCF_053608045.1 of Kribbella sp. NPDC055071. Taxonomy (NCBI): domain Bacteria; kingdom Bacillati; phylum Actinomycetota; class Actinomycetes; order Propionibacteriales; family Kribbellaceae; genus Kribbella; species Kribbella sp. NPDC055071. Next base: position 595,999 of record NZ_JBSGUS010000002.1, on the reverse strand, counting down.
CGTCCCGAAGCGACCGACGCGCGCGAACGCGGACTCGCGCTCTGGGCCAACCTTCACGGCCTGGCCACGTTGCGCAGCACCCACGCCCTGGAAATCCTCAACCTCCCCGACGACAACCCCACGCTGTGGATCACCCGCATCGTCCACACCCATCTGACCGACACACCCGACTCTGGAACCACAGCGGCTCGGCGGGATCGTGGTCAGGTGAGGTCGGCTGCGTTCAGGCAGTAGTTCCAGGCGTGCAGGCGGTCTGCTTCGGTTGTTCGGGTGTGCCGCAAGTAGTGGGTCGGGCGCTTCCTGCGGTCGTGCCAGAAACCGCCCGTGGGTGGCGGCGGCTCCGTGGCTGCGAGCCAGACAATCGTGTCGGCACCCTGGTCCGCCGACCGCAGCAGCAGCCTGGCTGCCTTCGCGAAGCCAGGTAGTGACGAGGTCAGCCCTGGTGTGTCCGACCAGCCTGGGTGCATTGCGTACACGCTGATCGCATCGTCGGCGAGCCGAGACGCCAACAGAGGTGTGAGCTCGACCTGAACGCGCTTGGTCCGTGCGTACGCCGTCGCACCGCGATACCCATGCCGCACGTATTCCAGATCGTCTGCCGGCAACGGCTGGGCATACATCCCTCCGGACGAGACCAAGACGACCCGCCCAGCAGTAGACGCCAGCGCAGGCCGAAGTCGCTCGGTCAGCAGCAGCGGCCCGAGGACGTGCGTCGCCAGCGTGAGCTCGTGCCCTTGGGCGCTCTCCTTTCGCCGCGGCGGCAGGACGCCCGCGTTGTGCACGAGGACGTCCAGCCGGTCCACCTCGAGTCCCGCGGTGTAGCGCGCGATGTCGTCCAGGTCAGACACGTCGCAGCGGTCGACCTCGAGCTGCGCGCCGGGCACTTCTCGATGGATTTCTCCGACCGCGGACGCAGCCCGATCGACGTCGCGGACCACCAATCGCACGCGCGCACCGCGCCGTGCGAGTTCGGTCGCGGCAGCCTTGCCGAGTCCCGATGACGCACCGGTGACGATTGCGGTCTTTCCGCGCAGGGCGTCCGACCGCGGATCATCGGCGGGCCACCGGCGGCTGCGCACCCAATAGCCGATGCGGGTGTATCCGGGAACGACGGCTCGGTCGAGCGCTGTGTCGAGGGCGTCACCGAGGACCCCCGGGATCATGGCAGTCGGCCAAGGGCATCGCGCAACCCCTGCTCGGCGTTGTCACCGAGCTTTTTGAACTGCGGACGCAGGAACGGCTCGGCCAACCGCGCCAGCCCCTTGAGCCGGAACTCGGCACGGTAGCTGACGGTGGTGCCACGATCATCGCCGCGGAATGTCATCGTGTCGCGGGCGACGACAGTCTTGTTCTCCCCGCGCAACACAACCCGGAGCGGTCTGGCCAGTTCTTGCACGACATAGATCAAGTCGCTCTCCCGGCCCGCGAAGCGCGACGTGTTCCGGTACGTCGTACCGATCCCGCCATCGCCGTCGGTCCGGACTGTTCTTACGGTGCCGGGATCCCATTCTTCGGTTGTCTCGAAGTCAGCGAGATAGTCGAACACCTGAGTGGCTGGTGCGGTGACGACTACCTCTCGCTCGATCACGATCATGGCTGCGTCCTCCGTTCGATCGGGTCCGCGTGGTCCGCGGTGGTCAGGGTGAGGGAATCAGCGGTCGGCCCATCGCTCGGCCGCGGTGACTGGATCCTCCGCGACGTGTTCGGCGCCGACCGCATCGGCGAATTCAGCAGACGCGCCAGGGCCGGCCAACGCGACCGACCTCTGTCCGCTGAGCCGGACCAGATCGGACCTGATCGCCTCGAACCGGGCGGGGTCAGCGGCAGAAAGCATCACCAGGTCTGGCTCGAGCAGCGCCGCGGTCTGCTCGATGTCGGAGGCCGGCGAATCAGCGCCGAGGTAGGTGACGCGCCAGCCCGCGCGCCGCAGAACCAGCCCGAACGCCAACAGGGCGATGTCGTGCAACTCGCCGGGCGGACAGGCGAGCAGTGCGCGCGGTCCCCGGCCCGTGCTCCACCCGGCGGACATCCCGGCCAGCCGGGACCTGATCAGGTTGCTGGCGAAGTGCTCCTGGCCAACAGTTACCTCTCCGCGTCCCCAGCGCTCGCCGAGATCGTGCAGGTACGGGAGGAGTACGTCGCGGACCGCGGCCTCGATGGTCAGCGAGCCGAACAGTTGATCCAGAACGACGTGCGCGACCCGTTCGTCAAGTTCGTCGAGCGCCTGCTGCAGGGTCGACGTACCGCTCGGCTCGGCACTGTCGTCGACCCGGCGGGATGAGGGTTCGGCCAGCACCGCACGTGCCGCCTCGGCCGCGGAAACTCCATCAGCGAGGTACGCCCGCATCCGGCGAACCCTCCGCAGATCCTCATCCGAGTAGAGCCGAAACCCACCCGGAGAGCGATCAGGTGCGAATAGCCCGTAGCGGGTCTCCCAGGCGCGCAAGACGTGCGGGGTCACCCCCGCGCGCTTGCTGAGCGCGCCGATCCGCAGACCGCCCTGCTGACTGGAGGTGTCCATGCTCACATGCTACAGACCTTCGACACTGGCATTGATCCGCGCTGGATCAGCTGCCTAGACTCTAGACAATCCTTAGACAGCAGTTCAGCCCACGGGAGGTGTCGATGAACGAGACCGTTGCGGTCGTCGGCGCCGGCGTGTCCGGGCTGACCGCCGCCTACCTGTTGGCTCGCAGCTGTGACGTGACCCTCTACGAAGCTGATCCGAGACTCGGCGGCCATGCCGACACCCACGACGTCACCGACCCGGCCGGCCGCCGGCTGGCAGTGGACACCGGGTTCATCGTTCACAACGACCGCACCTATCCGCTCCTACGCCGATTGTTCGCCGAACTCGGCGTCAAGACCCGGCCGACCGAGATGAGCATGAGTATCAGCGATGCTCAGACCGGCATCGAGTTCGCCGGCGGCCGTGGCGCCGCCGGGATCTTCGCGCAGCGCCGGCGGCTGCTCGACCACAAGTTCCTTGCGCTCCTGGTCGAGATTCGCCGCTTCCACCACCGCGCCGCCGCGTACGTCGACCGCAGCGGGGACGAGGACCTCACCACCTTGGGCGAGTTCCTCCGCGCCGAAGGATTCAGCAGTTCCTTCGTCCGGCTGTACGCAGTACCTGTGGTGTCCTGTGTCTGGTCCTGCGGCGGCAGGTCCGCACTGTCTTACCCCGCGCGGTACCTTTTCCGCTTCCTCGACCACCACGGAATGCTCTCGATCGGCGGCGCGCCCCAGTGGCGCACTGTCACCGGCGGATCGCACCGGTACGTCGACGACGTTGCGGAACGGCTGCACGCAGTCAAAGCCGGCATCCCAGTGCGAACGGTGGAGAGGCACGCCGAGGGCGTACGGCTCACCGACGCGTCCGGACGGATGCGCACGTTCGGGCGGGTGGTCCTGGCGACGCACGCCGATCAGGCCCTCGCCCTGTTGGCCGATGCCACCCCGGCGGAGAAGGAGGTGCTGGCGCCGTTCGGGTACAGCCACAACGAGGTCGTGCTGCACACCGACACCTCATTGCTCCCAGCAACGAATAACGCGAGAGCGGCCTGGAACTACGTCGTACGCCGCTCCCCCGACGCCCCACTGGTCACGTACTGGATGAACCGCCTCCAAGGCCTGGAGACCGACGAGACGTACCTCGTGACCCTCAACGGCGGGGATGGCATCGACCCGGCAAAGGTGCTGGCCCGGATGGACTACCGACACCCCGTGTTCACGCCGGAGGTAGTGGCCGCGCAGCGGCGGCTGCCGTCGCTCAACACGGGGCGCACCGCCTTCGCGGGGGCCTACCACGGGTGGGGCTTCCACGAGGACGGCTGCAAGTCCGGCGTGGCAGCCGCCGCCTCGTTCGGAGTGATGTGGTGACGCGCGTCCCGGCGGTGCCTGCGCTGGTGATCGGAACGGTGCGGCACGGCCGAGCCGGTCCCGTGCGGCACGCGTTCCGGCATGGGGTCTACCAGTGGCTGGTCGACCTCGACGACCTGCCCCGACTGCCCTGGTACCTGAGACATCTTGCCCGGTTCGACGTCCGGGACCACTTTGCTGGAACCGGCCCCGCGATCAAGGACGACCTTCGCCGATTTCTCACCGCCCACGGCGTCCATTTCGACGGACGAGTCGTGATGCTCGCGAATGCCAGAGTGCTCGGGCACGTTTTCAACCCACTGAGCGTGTTCTGGTGCATCGACCACGCGGGCCGAACGCTGCATGTGGTCGCCGAGGTGCACAACACCTACGGCGAACGGCATGTCTACTTGCTCGACCTCGACGAGAGCGGTGCAGCCGAGATCGACAAAGAGTTCTACGTTTCGCCGTTCAACGACGTATCCGGCCGGTATCGAATGGACTTCCACCTCGACGCGACCCGGATCCGGGTGTCGATCTCGCTGTCGCGGCACGGCAAGCAGTTCTTCGGCGCCGGCTTCGACGGCGTGCCCCGGCCCGCGACCCGGCGAGCTGTCCTTGCGACCGCGGTCCGGATGCCACTGATGCCTCAACGGGTCTCAGCGCTGATCCGCCTGCACGGAGTGTGGTTGTGGGCCAGGCGCCTCCCAGTCGTCAGCCGGCCCGTGCACGCTGTCCAGAAGGGAATCCAATGAGCACGCTGACGATCGCCGACCCGCTCTGCGTACGGCATCCCATCCTTCGGCCGTTGTGCGTCCGAGCCCGGATCGCCCGGCTCATCGTCAGCCGAATCCTCGATCAGGTCCCGGTGCGTGCCGTTCATCCTGACGGGACCGTCTGGGGTGGCGGCCCGACCGATGGTCCGACACTGCGGATCGTCCGGCCGGACGCCTTGTTCGAGCGGCTCGCGCACAACCCGAAGATCGGGCTCGGCGAGGCCTACATGGCGGGCGACTGGACGGCCGCGGACGGCACCGACCTCGGCGCCCTCCTGACTCCGTTCGCGGCTCGCGTCGCCGGCCTGCTACCGCGACCGCTGCTCCACCTCCGCGGCCTGGTCGAGCAACGCAGTCCACGCAGCCAGCGCAACACCATGATCGGTGCCCGAAGCAACATCAGCGCACACTACGACCTGAGCAACGCACTGTTCGCGGCCTTCCTTGATCCGGGGATGACCTACAGCTCCGCCATGTTCGACCGCGACGTACCCCTGGCCGCACAGTCGCTGGCGGACGCGCAAGCACGCAAGATCAATCGCATCCTGGACCTCGCCGAGGTCAGGCCTGGCAGTCGCGTGCTCGAGATCGGTATCGGCTGGGGAACGCTGGCGATCGCCGCGGCGGGCCGAGGCGCGCGGGTCACCGGCATCACCTTGTCGACCGAGCAGCTCAGCCTGGCCGAGCGACGCGTCGCCGACGCGGGGCTGACCGATGTGATCGACCTGCGCCTACAGGACTATCGGGAAGCCACCGGTTCGTACGACGCGATCGTCAGCGTCGAGATGATCGAGGCGGTCGGCCAAGAATACTGGCCCGCCTATTTCCGGACCTTGGACAAACTGCTGGTGCCCGGTGGAGTTGTCGCACTACAGGCGATCCTGATGGACCACGATCGGATGCTTGCCACCCGACGCTCGTTCGGGTGGGTCCAGAAGTACATCTTTCCTGGCGGCATCATTCCGTCCCGAACCGCGATCGATGAGACCCTCGCCGCGCATACCTCACTCGCCGTCGACGTCGATCACCGTTTCGGGCCGGACTATGCCGAGACCCTGCAGCGATGGCGGCACACGTTCATCGCGAACTGGCCGGCGATCCACGCCGACGGATTCGATGAAACCTTCCGGCGGATGTGGGAGTACTACCTGGCCTACAGCGAGGCCGGCTTCGCGTCCGCCTACCTCGACGTCGGGCACCTACGCCTCACCCGACCAGACGACCACCCAATGCACTAAGTTCTGCGCCTACCTTTGCAGCGGTGGTAGGTCGAAGTTGTCGTTGGAGGATCTGAGTAGCGCGACCGACGCGCCCGCGAACCCGATGGCGGCGACGACCAGGCCGGCGCCGGCGGCGAGGTGACCGGGCATGAAGGGGTGGGTGAAGCCGCCGAGGGCGAGGGCGATGCCCATCCAGGCCGGCGCGACCTTGCTGCGCCACAAGGCGATCCCGAGCAGCAGCAGTCCGAAGGTGACGGCGAGGATGAAGAGCAGACTACCGATCTGCACGGTCGCCTGCTTCTCGTAGACGTCCGCGAATTTCTCCATCACCCCGGCGTCGAGCCCGTCGTGGACGGTGAGGAACTCGGGCGTCACCACGCCGGGCAACAGGAAGAAGCCGGCGCTCATCCCACCGACCGCGAGGAGGCCGCCGGCGGTGGCCAGTCGTGGCGCCGTACGCCGGGACACCCACGCCGCCGCGAACATCGCGGGGATGAGCAGGAAGAACGGCACCTGGAGCCACTGCATCAACTCGAACCGGCCGGGGTCGGCCGCGACCGCGTCCACTGTGGTTTTGAAGGCCGCATCGCCGCCGACCGGGCTGACCAGGTAGTAGAGGCCCATGAACAGCATCGGCAGCGGTGCGACCACGGCGAGCAACACCCGCCAGAAGCCGCGGACATCGCGTGGCCGGCGGACGGCCTTCTTGCTTGCGGGGGTGGTGACTTGCGTTTCTGACATGACTTGCTCCCAACCGCTGAAGTGGATGTGTTGGCTTCAGCGTCGGCCGCGACCGCCCCCGACCGGCAGGTGCGCGGCCTGTGGCCCAGGCGAGAAAGGTTCCTGGGTGATCTGGGGGCAGACCCCTACTCGATCAGGGGCGACCGGCCTGATGATGAGCAGATGAGCGAGTCCGGGCCGAGCGACCGACGCCGTACGGCGGCATCGGTCCTGCTCGCCGTTGCGCTGCTGGAAGCCCTCGTCACCGCCGTGGCTGCGCCTGCCTCCGACTTGAGCTGGGCCAGACTGACCGACCTGTTCGTCGTCTCCAACGCAGCCATCGGTCTTTGTCTGGCTCTCGCCGGGTGGCCGATCGCGTACTACCGGCCGAGAAACCCGATCGGCTGGTCGTTGCTGGTGGGCGGCTGTTGCTACGCGTCGACCGCGACCGGCCTCAGCGTGCTCGCCTGGCTGGGCGAACCCACGGTCGGGTGGAGGCTTCTTGCGACGGTGACGAACGGCGGTTGGGCTCCGGCCCTGGCGCTGTTCATTCCGCTGACGCTCGTGCTGTTCCCCGACGGACACCTGCTCTCGGGTCGCTGGCGTTGGCTCGTCGCGGGGCTGGTGGTCAATGCGGTGCTGTGGACGGCTACCGGCGTCCTGGATCGCAAGGGTGGCCTGTCGGCCGAGATCGGCATCCCGGGGTACCCGCACTGGACTGGGTTTGCCGCGGTTGATGTGTTCGGCGCGATCAGCAGTGCCGGGTTGCTGGTCAGCTTCGTCGCGGCCCTTGTGGCGGTGGTACTGCGTTATCGCAGCGGATCGGAGCAGGTCCGCCGCCAGGTGCTGTGGTTGCTGCTCGCGCTGCTGATCATCGTGGCCTGCTTCGGGCTGGAGAACCTGGTGCCGTCCGAGTCGCTGGTGCTGGGCGTTCTGCCGCTGCTGCTGATTCCGCTGGCGATCGCGATCGCCGTACTGCGGTACCAGTTGCTCGACATCCGGCTGGTGGTGTCGCGGTCCTTGCTCTATCTGATCCTGGTCGGTGGGGTCGTCGTCGCCTACTTCGGTCTGATCGCGCTGCTCGACCGCAACGCGTCGGTACTTGCGACGCTGGTGATAGCGCTCGCGTTCAACCCGGTCCGGGTCTGGCTTCAACGCCTGATTCATCGCGCGTTCTACGGTGCCCGGCGGGATCCGGTGCGGGCGATCGCGGAAGTCGGTGCCCAGATGGGGTCGGGCGAGGGGTTGCCCGGCGTACTGACCGCCCTCTGCCGGGTGATGCGCTTCCCGGCCGCGACGATCGTTGTCGAGGGCAAGCAGCTTTCGGCGTACGGCGAACTGCCCGCGGCCCGGCATGCGATCGAGTTACGCTCTGGGGAGGACCGATTCGGGGAACTCGTGGTGGGGCTGCGCTCGGGTGAGTCGCGGGTGAATGCGGCCGACGAGCAAGTGCTCTCGTTGCTCGCGGCACCGTTGGCGGTCGCAGTACAGGCCAAAGGGCTGGCTGATGACCTGCGGGACTCCCGCGAGCGGATCATCAGCGGACGGGAGGAGGAGCGCCGCCGGATCCGGCGGGATCTGCATGACGGGCTGGGACCGGTACTGACCGCGGTGGTGCTGAACGCCGACGCGGCTCGGCGATTGATCGAGGCCGAGCCGCAGCGCTCGTCGGCCTTGCTCGCCGAACTGCGGGACCAGGCGATCGGTGCGGTGGAGGAGATCCGCCGGCTGGTCTATGAGCTTCGGCCGCCTGCGTTGGACGGGCTTGGGCTGCTGGGAGCCTTGCGCGAGTACGCGGCGATGGCGTCGCGTCGCGGTGATGGCGGCGCGCTGACGGTGACCGTGGATGCCCCGGCGAAGTTGGCGGAGTTGCCCGCCGCCGTGGAGGTGGCCGCTTACCGGATCGCCACCGAGGCACTCACCAACGTCATCCGGCATTCGACGGCGACGACGGCCGCCGTACGGCTTAGTGTCGACACCGACGTACTGCGGCTCGGCGTCCTCGACAACGGGACGAACGCAGGCCCAGAGTGGAAGGCAGGAGTCGGGCTCACCTCGATGAGCGAGCGAGCCAGCGAACTAGGTGGGCGGTGCGAGATCCGGTACGACCGCACCGGTTGCACGGTCGACGTCGTACTGCCGTTGGAAGGGGCTCGTCGATGAACCTGAGGATCGTGGTCGCAGACGACCACGGCATCGTCCGCGAAGGCCTCGGCGCGTTGCTGTCGGCCCACGCCGGCTTCGAACTCGTCGGCACTGCCGCCACCGGCGCCGAAGCCGTTCGCTCGGCGGTCACCCTGCGCCCCGACGTGCTGGTGATGGACATCCAGATGCCCGACCTGACCGGGATCGAGGCGACCCGTGAGATCGCGAAGGTCGCGCCCGAGGTCGCGGTGCTGATGCTGACGATGTTCGACGACGACGAGTCGGTGTTCGCCGCAATGCGGGCCGGCGCACGGGGGTACGTACTGAAGGGCGCCGCGCCGGACAACGTGATCCGGGCGATCAGCGCGGTCGCCGCCGGCGAGGCGATCTTCGGTCCAGGGATCGCCCGCCGAGCGCTCGCCTACCTGTCCGGCCCACACCCCGACCAGCCCGCGTTCCCCGAGCTGACGCCGCGCGAACGCGAGGTCCTCGACCTGATCGCCACCGGCCTGGGCAACGCCGCGATCGCCCACCGCCTCGCCCTGGCCCCGCCAACAGTCGGCAACCACATCACCAGCATCTTCGCCAAACTCCAGGTAGCCACCCGCCCCGAAGCCATCATCCGAGCCCGCACCGCCGGCCTCGGAAACCCCTAGCCAGCTCCTTCCCAGGTGCGCGTCAGATTCCGCATCCGCTGGAGCCGCACGATGTCCGACCCGCTGTGCTGTAGCCGGACGCCATTCGTCGGCAGGTTGGCGGCGCGGTTCCCGGGTACCGGTAGGCGTTGTCGCCAGACCTGAATGTCCCGGTCCCTGGACCGCCGTCCCGCCGTCTCTCAGGTGACCCCATCCGGCTGCGTCCTCGGCCGGCTCCAGCCCTTACGATTCGAGATCTTCATGGCATTGAACAGTGCTCTTCCTGCCGGGCCTGATGAACCGTGCCGGCTGGATCACCTGCAGCTTCCCGCGCACGTCCAGGTGTGGGCGTACGGCACCTGGCGGCCGGGCTGGCTGATAGGGCGTGAGAATCTGCCGCTCGGCTGGCACGGCCTTGTGCAGTATCACTACGGAGACTCGTCCGAAGCCACCGAATGGTTACCGGCCAACCGAATCTCCACGGACAGCCACCCAAGGACCCAGGTCTGACCACCGTGCGATGCCGCACCGGCCGCCAGAAGGTCATCGACCGCGTCACAGTTCAGAACCGTGGCGGCGTCAGGAGTCGTTGTCCTTGAGGAGGCGGGCAACTGATGGCTCGAGCTTTTCACGGACTGCCTGGGTGTCGAGGTCGTCGGAGCCGGTCTGCTTGATCGCACGGGCGATCGTCCGGCCCTCCTCGTACTGGGAGATCACTCGTGGGTCGACGTACGAACTGCGCGCGACGACAGGCGTGTTGCCCAGGTGGTCGGAGACCTCGGTCAGCATCTCCTTGACAGCCTTCTTCGCCGCCTTCTTCGTATCCGGCGGATCGGCCTCGGCGAGATCGGCCGCGGCATGCACGGTGGCGGTCCACGTCCGCAGATCCTTCACCGTGTACTGGTCTCCGACGATCTCTTGGAAGCGTTCGTTGATCAGACCCGCGTTGAGTTCGTGCCAACCGTCCTTGTCGCGATAGACAAGCAGCCGCGGGTTGTCGTGCCGACTGCGCTTGAGGGCGGACACCGCGACCACGAGCTTGTCGTCGTCCAGTTCAAAGGTCCGCCGGGTACCGCCCTTGGCCACGTAGTCGAACACGAGCAGACCTTTGCGCACGACCACGTCGGTTCGCAGCAGCGTTGCGGCTCCCCGACTGCCCGACTCTGCGGCGTACCGGTCGTTGCCGACCCGGAACACACCGTGGTCGAGCATCCTGAGCGCAGTGGCCAGGACTCGTTCGCGGGTCAGACCTTTGGTGCACAGATCACGCTCGACGGCCGTACGGAAGGCCGGCAGCCGATTGGCGAGCCGCTTGACCCGGTCGTGCTTGTCGGCATCCTTCGTACTGCGCCACTCCACGTGGTACAGGTACTGCCGGCGCCCTGCCTCGTCGGTCCCGACCGCTTGAATGTGACCGTTCGCCTGCGGACTGATCCACACGTCCTTCCAAGCGGGCGGAATCACCAGAGCCCGGATCCTGTCCAGAGTTGCGGCGTCCGTGATCACGTTGCCATCGGCATCCAAGTAACTGAACCCCTTACCGTGCCCACGCCGACCAAGGCCGGGCCCGTCAGGATCGCTGCGCTTCAACCTCATCGGCAGCTCGCCGTTCCCTTCATAGTTCTCCCTCGTCAGGCAGAACGTCGCGACCCGCTCACTGCCGAACAGGGGGACTGCCTGGTACCCGCAAGCAGCCACGCGAAACCGGCCACCGGCTAGGTGCTGGATCCGCCCGATTGGCGGGCCCGGTAGGACGCGACGCGGGTGCGGCTGGAGCAGGTCGGAGTACAGAACCGGCGGACGCGACGCTGGGCCGCATTGACGAAGACGCGATCGCAGTCGGCTGCGGCGCACGCATCAATCGCCTCAAACCCGTGCCCGGCGGCGAATCCCGCGAGCCCGAGCGCCGCCCCGGCCGCGAGCCACTCGGCCCAGGACGCCTCGGGTCTGGCCACGTGGACGTGCCACGGCGACCCGTCGTGATCCGACAGATACGGGCGTACGGCGTACTCCGTCAGGAGCTCGTTGAGGATGCCTGCCGCCTCGGCCGCCCCGGCGTGGAAGACCGGGCGGATCCGCTCGCGGATCGCCTTCACCTGCGTCAGGTCATGCTCGTCGACGGTCGCCGTCGGCTCACCGTGCTCGAGCAGGAACTCCGCCAATGCCTCGGGTGAGGTCAGCCGCTCCGGATTGCGGGACTTGGTGTTCACCAGGTCCACAGCGATCCGGACCATCCGCTCCGGCGCCAGCACTGTCTCCACTCGACGTAGCGTAACGCATTTGTTACGGTAACGCGTAACGGCAATAAATGCGTTACCCAGGAGGTTCCATGCTGACTCGCTATCTGACCGCCGCGACACTCGCCCGGGTCGGGGACGAGATGGTCGCCTTCACGCTGGTCCTCCTCGTGCTGGAGCGGACCGACAGTCCCGCTCTTGCTGGGCTCACGGGCGCCGCCTACGCACTACCCGCCATCGTCACCGGCCCACTGCTCGGCGCATGGCTCGACAGAACGGCGTACCGGCGCACTGCGCTGGCTCTGAACCAGGCCGTGCTGGGCTGTGTCATGGTCTCCATGCTGGCCGTGGTCGGCCACGGCGCTGCTTGGATGGCGCCCGGCCTCGCTGCAATCGCCGGTACGACGTTGCCGCTGGTGAGCGGAGGATTCACCAGCATGCTGCCGAGCCTGGTTCGGCAAGAGCAGTTGCCGCGCGCCAATTCGCTCGAAGCCGCCAGTTTCGGTACCGCCACGATCACCGGGCCTGCCGCTGCGGCCACTATCGCCGCAGTGGCCTCGGTCGAGACGACGGTGGTGGTCATTGTCGTCATCGCAACCTCGAGCATTCTTGCCATCGGCAGACTCCCCGTGCTCCCGGCGGCCGGAGGCGGCCACGATCCTTTCCTCAGCTCGGTGGTTGGTGGCTTGGTTCACCTGGCCCGGCATCCGAGACTGCGGGCGTCAACAGTGACGTCGACGCTCCTGATGGGCGTTATCGGGATGCTGCTGATCACCCTGCCGCTCCATATGGCATCGCTCGGCATGCCCCGCTCGGCGGCCGGCTACCTCTGGACTGCCCTGGAGTTGGGTAGCGTCACCACGGCCCTGCTTCTGGGCCGCCTCTCGACCCGGTGGCGTCCGGAGCATGTGGTGATGTTCGCGGTTGCCGCCTACGGATTGGCTTTCACGGCTTGGCCGGCGGTCACCAACTTCGCCGTCCTCGTGGTTCTGGCAGCGGCGACCGGCCTCCTGGAGGGGCCGATGATCCCGGCGATGTTCGCCGCTCGCCAGCAGTACAGCTCATTGGAACTTCAAGGGCGGGTCAGCACGACGGCCGCCAGCCTCCGGGTCGGAGTGGCCGCGCTCGGCCAGGCAGCAGGTGGCGTGCTGGTCCCCGCGGTCGGCACACACACCGCGCTCCTGGTGATCGCCGGCAGCCTGGTCGGCGCCTCCGCTCTCGGCTACATCTCCAGCTACCCCAAAAAGCAGCTGGCCCACGCCTGACCAGCCGCTCACCGCCACTCTCGCGCGTCGTTGGTGCGGGGCTGGGTACCGGAGGGGTTGGAGCCTCCGGGCTTGTTTGTTCAGTGAGGAAGGGGGCTTCAGGATGTTCGAGATCGCTGAGGCTGTGACCGCCGCTGTCGACTTGGGCGGATTGGTGAAAGGCCGGGTCGCGACGGGTACGCCCGGGATTGTGATCGAGCGACTGACTGACGACGAGGGTACGACGACCTACTCGGTCGAATTCACCATCGAGCAAGACGATCTGCTGACAACCCATTACACGACGTTGCACCAGCTCGGCGGCGACTGCCTGAGTCGGACCTCAAGTCCCGGTCCAGCGCATTGACAGGGAGCTACGCGGGACGCCCGACGAGTGCCGGGGTGAGGTCGACGTGGACTCGGTAGTCGGTGATTTCGTTGTCGTGTAGTTCGATGACGGTGACGCAGGGAAGGGCAACTGGGGTGCCGGTGGGGGTTTCTGTGTGGATGGTGAAGCGGCAGAAGAGTTGGTCGCCGAGTTCGGCGACCTGGTCGATCGAGTGCCGGAGCCCGGGCAGGGCTCCGGCGGCACCGGCGGTTGCGGCCTCGATCGCTTGCCGGCCGACCAGCGTCGGCTCGTTGGCGAACGTGTACGTCGCGCCGGCCGCGAACCAGCGGGCGAAGCCGGCGGCATCGCCCGCGTCGACCTGGGCGCACATCGTCCGCACCATCTCTTCCCGTGCAGACGGCACGCGTCAGCCCTTCTTCTGCAGTTGCAGGCCGAACTCGGTCATGATCGCGCCGATCCGGGCCATGTCCCGCGGCCCTGGCGGCAGCTCGCTCAGCGCCCGGTAGTAGTTCTCCAGCCCACCGGGCGATACCACCGCGACGATTCGGGTCTCCAGGTCGAACGGGTTGTGGAACATGTGCGGCACCCCACGCGGCATCAGCAGCGACGCACCGGCCTCGACAATGTGTTCCTGGCCGTCCAGCTCGACCCGGACCTTGCCCGCCGTACAGATGAACAGCTCGTCCTCGCGGGTGTGGATATGGGTCGGCGGTCCACCCAGCCCCGGCGGTACGACGTACTCGAACAGCGAGTACGCGCCCTTGGTGTCCTCGCCGGTCAGCCGGACATGGATGCCCAGGCCGATCGCTCCGACGTTGACACCGTCATCGGGATGCATCACTCGGTGCTGGCTGGGTGCTTGGGTCTCGGTCATGGTCGTCCTCCGGTACGGCGGGTTCAGTCGAATGAACTGGGTGAGTTGTGGCGAGGCGCTGGAGCAGCCGTGGCGTGAGCTTGCCGTACGCCGCCGGCGAGACGGGGTTGAGCCAGTGGGAGGCTCTGGTCGCCTTGGAAATCTGCAGGCCGAGATCGCCGAGCACTTCGTCGACGTTCTTCAGCGAGAACGGGATGATCTTGGTTCCCCGGCAATGGTGTGTCGCGGTGGCGTCATCCATGAACGCGAGTTGGTCCACCACCGCCTGTCTGCGCTGCTCCACCGGCGGCAACTCCAGGGCACCGGCCAGATCCGCGGCGATCCACAGCGCGGCCATCTCCGCGTTCAGCGGCGAGAAGAACGATGAGTTGTAGCCGTTGAAATACAAGCCCGGTACGTCGATCGGCTGGATCTGCCGGTAGAGCATGAAGTTGCCGCGAGCATCGAACAGCGACTGCTGCAGCTCCGCACCGAGGAACGGCACTCCTTGGACGAACCCAGTGGCACACACGATCAGGTCGGCCGGCAGCACACTGCCATCGGCCAACTCCGCGCTCGGCTGCCCGTCGACCACGAGCAGCCGCCGGATCGTCATGTCCCGGTGTACGACGATGCTGCCGGCCGCCACGCCCTCGAAGAACCCCTCGGTCGCCAGCCCGATCGCGCCTTTGACGATGTCCTCCATCTGCCCCGGCGGGACCAGACCGGCCTGCGCGAGCTTGAACTGCCGGACAGACACCGAGCCGATGGAATTCAGCATCGAACGGCGCATCCCGTTGCCCGGCCCGTGCAGGAACTTCTCCATGCCGCGCAGCCGCAGATACCGGAAGAGCGCCTCGCCCAGCCTGGTCAGCAGCAGCATCTTGAAGTTGAGTACGCCGCCGACCTTGCGCGGGACCTTCCACAGCAGCTGCCGAGCGATCACATCGGTCCTGGCCGCGACGGCGCTGATGGGGACGGTCACGTCGCAGGCGGACTTGCCGTAGCCGACCACCAGCACGTGCTTGCCACGAGCTTCTTCGGCGTCATGGAATTCCGTTGCCGCCAGCACCTTTCCGCCCGCTTCGGCGTACTCGGCCCGGCCGTCGAAGTCCGGCACCGCCGGTTCACAGAAGACGCCGTTGGCGACGACGACCCGGTCGTAGCGGGCCGAGCCGGAGTCGGTGCCGACCATCCATCCGTCGTACGCCGGAACCACGCTGGTCACTGTGGTCGACAGCCGCAGCAGCGGGTCCAATCCCGACGCAGTCGCGTACGACGCGAGGTACTCCTGCACCTGCGCGCCGGTCGGCCACTCGGGGAACCCCTTGGGCATCGGGAAATCCGAGAACGAGTACTGCGCCGCCGGACTCTGCGTCGTCAGCCCGGGGTAGCGGCGCGTGCGGCTCCAGACACCACCGACATCGGGCGCCCGGTCGAAGATCTCGACCTCGTGGCCGCCCTGGCCGAGCACCTTCGCCGTTGTCAGGCCGGCCACGCCGGCCCCGATGATCGCGATCTTCATCGGACCTCCCTGTGTCTTGGCTCACAGCCTGCGGTCCGGCCGGGCACCCGACAACAGCTGGTCCCACTGAGCGGGACTCAGCCCCGGTCAGCGACGCTGCGAGTACGCACGCGAAGCAGCGGAGGCGGCCAGACAGACCGCCGGAGCCATCCGGTCCTCCCGAACTCCAGCCATCGGACCGGTCACCGATACGGCCGCCACGATCACGTTGAGCGGGCCGAAGATGGGCGCGGCGACACAAGCCACACCGACGTTGCCCTCTTCGCGCTCAGCGGCCCAGCCCCGATCCGGGATCGAGGCCAGCTGACGGCGCAGCGCATCCGGCGATGTCGTCGTCCGCGGCGTGCGCGGCTCGAGACCCGCAGCCAGTACGGCGTCCACGGTCGCGGCCGGGGAGAACGCGAGAATCGCCCGGCCAAGCGCCGAACAGTGCGCGGGAATCCGGCCGCCGACCTGCGACAGCATCGGCATCCGCCGGTGTCCGGTGATCTTGTCGACGACCAGGACGTTCACTCCGTCGAGGACACCGAGTTGCACCGTCGTGCGGGTCGCGGCGTACAGGTCCTGCAGGAACGGGAGGACCGCCTCGCGCAACTCGTGCCGGACCGGGGCGAGTCCGGAGACCTCGAACAGCTTGTTCCCGATCCGGTACCGCTCGCCGGGTTTGTCGAGCCAGCCGAGCCGGATCATCGTGCTTGCCGTCCGGTGCACAGTGGACCGCGGCAGGGCGCTGCGACGGACCAGCTCCGCCAGGGTCAACTCGCGGTGGGTGGCGTCGAAGGCGTCCAGGATCGCTGCGGCGCGATCGAGTCCGCCTGCACCCGAGTCCCGCTCAGCGGGACTGATCGTTGGTGGCGTCATGACTTCCCCTCACGCTGGGCGACACACGTTACAACCGCAGCCGGGAGGTCGCCATCAACGCCAGAACCGCGCTCGTCGGCGGTGGAGCCGCCGGCATCGGCCGCGCCGCCGCCGAGGCACTCGTCGCCGACGGCCACCGGGTCACGATCACCGGGCGCGCCGCCGAGGCCCTCGAGTTGGCGGCCAAGGAGCTGTCGGCCGAGGCGATCGTCGCCGACCTTGCGGACCCGGCGGCGGAGCTGAACCCCACGCAGTACGACGTACTGGTCATCAACGCCGGCGGTCCCCCGCCCGGCCGGATCCTGGAAATCGGCGACGCCCAATGGCATGCGGCGTTGGAGCTGCTCTTGCTCGGGCCACTCCGGCTGGCCCGCTCCGCGCTGCCGGCCATGGCCGAGCGCGGCTTCGGCCGGATCATCGTGGTCACCTCGAACGCGGTCCGTCAGCCCCAGCCCGAGCTCGCGCTCTCCACGGTCCTGCGAGCCGCGACGACCAGCGCCGCCAAGTTGCTGTCCCACGAGTACGCCGACCGCGGCGTGACCGTCAACTGCGTCGCACCGGGCGCCACCGATACCGCCCGACGTCGCCAGGTCCTCGCAGCCCGCGGCGACGCCGACGGCCGGAGCGACAACGCGGCCATCCCGGCGGGCCGCCCGGCGCGGCCGACCGAGATCGGCGACGTCATCGGCTTCCTGGCCTCGGACCGGGCATCCTTCGTGAACGGCACAGTCGTGACCGTCGACGGCGGACGAACGGAGACCCCATGAACACCTTTCAGCTCACCGACTTCCTGGCCGGCCTCACCGACCGGGTGGTGCCGGGCGAGGCGCGGCCGCTGGTGGTCCGGGCGGACGAACTCGAGCCGCTGCCGGCGGCCGCCGTACACAACCCGTCGGAGCTGGCGATCGCCGGTCGCCTGCCGACGTTCGGGTTCGAGATCTTCCACCAGGTGATTCCGGCCGGGCTCAGCTCCGACATGCAACGTCACCACCACGAGACGGTCCACTACGTCATCAGTGGGCGCGGCCACAGCGAGGTGGAGGACGACACCGTCGAGTGGGCCACCGGCGCGTGCATCTACACGCCGCCGTGGACCTGGCACCGGCACTACAACGACGCCCCGGCCGAGCCGGTCGTCTTCCTCACGATCGAAGGCTCACGGCTGGTCGCCGCACTCGGGCTCACCCGCCGCCAGAGCGCCGGCCTGGCAAGTGTCGCGGAGGCCCGCGCGGCCTTCCCCGACTGACAAATCAGAAGGAGCAGACGGTGGCGCACACCAGTATCTGGGCAGAGATCAGCAACACCCCGCACGAACTCCGGTACGTCGACGTCGCCGGTGTCAGGACGCGGATAGTCCAGGCCGGGAGCGGGCCACACCTGGTGCTGCTCCATGGCACGGGCGGCCACCTGGAGGCCTACGCCCGCAACCTCGCACCGCTGGCGGCACACTTCACGGTGACGGCGTACGACATGGTCGGCCACGGCTGGAGCGACCTGCCGGACCAGCCGTACACCATCGACGTCCTCGCCGAGCATCTTGTTGGTCTCCTCGACGTACTCGGGATCGACCGCGCACACCTGTCCGGCGAGTCGCTCGGCGGCTGGGTCGCGGCCTGGACTGCCTCCCACCATCCCGACCGTGTCGACGGGCTGATCCTCAATACTCCTGGCAACATCGCGAACAAGCCGGAGGTGATGGAGCGGCTCAAGGCCAGCACAATGGCCGCCGTCACCGACCCCAGCGACGAGACCGTCCGGCGACGCGTCGAATGGCTCTTCCACGACAAGAGCCAGGTGACGGACGAACTGGTCCGACTCCGCCAGGCCGTCTACACCCGACCCGGCTACCTGCGAGCCATCGAGAACACGTTGGTCCTGCAGGATCCCGCCGTACGCCGTGACTACGCGTGGGACTCGTCGTGGGTCAGCCGCATTGCCGCCCCGACTCTTCTGCTCTGGACCAGCCACGATCCCACCGGTGGACTCGACGAGGCTGAACTGCTCCAGAGTTGGATCCCGCGGTCGCGGTTGCACGTCATCGACGACGCCGGCCACTGGCCGCAATGGGAGCAGCCCGCTGAGTTCCTCGCCGCGCATGTCGAGTTCCTTCGCTCGGTGGCGCCATCGACGAACGGTGCGGTCCGATGAGCGAACTGGTCGGTTTTGTGGGGATCTCGCACTCGCCGTTCGCGACCCTGCTCGCCCCACCGGGCGCCGGCGAACCGGGTGCACAGTTCCTGTCCGACGCCGAACTGGTCGCCAAGGCCGTTGCCGAGTTGGCCCCGGATGCCGTTGTGGTGATCGGGCCGGATCACTTCCACGCGAACTTCTACGACGTGATGCCGCCGTTCGTCGTGGGCGTCGAGACCGCGCTCGGGTTCGGCGACTTCGGCAGCAGCACCGGGCCGCTGCCGGTCGAATCCACACTGGCCTGGGAGGTCTACTCAGGTCTCGGCGACTCCGGCTTCGACCCCGCGTTGTCGTACTCGCTCACCGTCGATCACGGCATCGTGCAGGGCTACGAGATGGTGACCGGCGGCGCGAACATCCCGATGGTGCCGATCGTGCTCAACACCGCGGCCCCTCCCCTGCCCTCGTTGGGCCGCTGTCGCGACCTCGGCCACACACTCGGCCAGGTGCTGCGGGCATCGACGTACGACGGCCGCGTCCTGGTCGTCGCCAGCGGCGGGCTGTCGCACTGGCTGCCCTCGAACGATCCGCGCGATCCGTCCATCCCCGACCCCAAACGGTCCGCGCTGATCCACGGCCGGCTGGACGCCGCCGCGTTCTCGGCCGAACGTGAGCCGCGGGTTCGCGCGATGGGCGGCAACCCGGCCGCCCGGGTGAACCGCGACTGGGACACCTGGTTCCTCGAGGCCTTGCGGAACCCGGACCTCGAACCGGTCGTTGCCCTCGGCCACGACCAGCTCGAGGAGAACGCCGGCAGCGGCGGTCACGAGATCCGCTGCTGGCTCGTCGGCCATGCGGCCGTCGGTCTGCCGGTGACCTGGACCAGCTACGAGGCCGTCCCGGAGTGGATCACCGGCATGGGCATCGGCACAACCTTCGAGATCGCGTGAGGACAGAAACGATGAACCTTGCCACCGTTGTCGACGCTCTCGGCCAAGCAGAGCGCGACAGCCGGCCGATCCCGCCGCTGCGCGAGACCTGGCCGGACCTGACCGTTGTCGATGCCTACCAGATCCAATTGCGCACCGTCCGCAGCAGGCTGGCGTGCGGCGGAGTGGTCCGTGGCCACAAGGTCGGACTCTCCTCGAAGGCCATGCAGCAGCTGCTCGGCGTCGACGAGCCCGACTACGGTCATCTGCTCGCGGACATGGAGCTGTCCTCCGATCGCCCCGTCTCTGCCGCCCGCTATTGCGCTCCACGGATCGAAGCCGAGGTCGCCTTCGTGCTCGGTAGCGCGTTGCCGGGTGGTTCGTGCACCGAGGAGGACGTGCTCGCGGCCACGGACTACGTCGTACCGGCTCTCGAGCTGATCGACAGCCGGATCGCTGGTTGGGACATCACGATCGTGGACACCGTTGCGGACAACGCCTCCTCGGCGGGCTACGTCCTCGGCCGGGATCGCGCGAAACCCGATGAGCTCGACCTCCGCGGGATCGAGGCCCGACTGTTCCGCAACGGCGACGAGGTGGCTGCAGGCCGCTCCGATGCGGTGCTCGGGAATCCGGCGACAGCCGTCGCCTGGCTGGCCAACAAGGTTGCTTCCTTCGGAGTCACGCTCGAGGCCGGCCAGGTGTTCCTGCCGGGTGCGGTGCATCGCGCGGTCGACGTACGAGGTGGGGATTCCTTCGAGGCTGTCTTCGACGGACTCGGCACCGTGTCGATGGACTTCTCATGCTGACCGCCGCGATCGTCGGCCCGGGCAACATCGGCACCGACCTCATGTACAAACTGCTCCGCAGCGAGGCGATCGAACCGCGCTGGATGATCGGCGTCGATCCGGCCAGCCCAGGACTCGCCCGCGCCCGGCACCACGGCCTCGAGGCCAGTCCTGAAGGTGTCGAGTGGCTGCTGGGCCAGGACGAACTGCCCGATGTCGTCTTCGAGGCGACGAGCGCGTACGTTCACCGGCGCTACGCACCTCGCTATGCCGAGGCCGGCATCAGGGCAGTTGACCTCACGCCGGCCGCGGTCGGCCCCGCGTGCATCCCGGCGGTCAACGGCGACGCTCATGCCACCGCCGCGAACCTCAACATGGTCACCTGCGGCGGACAGGCCACGATCCCGATGGTGGCCGCGGTGGCCCGGGTCGCGTCGGTCTCGTACGCCGAGATCGTTGCCTCGGTCGCCTCACTGAGCGCAGGCCCCGGTACCCGACAGAACATCGACGAGTTCACCCGGACCACGGCCCGGGCGGTCGAGACGATCGGGGGTGCCGAACGTGGCAAGGCGATCATCATCCTCAACCCCGCCGATCCACCGCTGATCATGCGGGACACGATCTTCTGCGCCGTCCCGCCGGACGCGGACCGCGAGGCGATCACGGCTTCGGTTGGCGAGATGGAGACCGCTGTGCAGAAGTACGTCCCTGGCTATCGGCTGCTGCAGGAACCGCAGTTCGACGACCCGTCACCACTCACCCGCGGCGCCACCAAGGTCAGCATCTTCGTGGAGGTCGAGGGAGCAGGCGACTACCTGCCGCCGTACTCGGGAAATCTCGACATCATGACTGCCGCTGCCACCAGAGCCGGCGAAGGGATGGTCCTCGGATGCTGAACCGTACTTGGCGACAAACCGACCCTGCGGGTGATCTCGACCTTCGTCTGACCGACACCTGCTTGCGCGACGGCTCCCACCACAAGCGGCACCAGTTCACGGCCGACGACGTACGGGCGATCGTCGGCGCACTCGACGACGCCGGCGTACCGGTGATCGAGGTGAGCCATGGTGACGGGCTGGGCGGGTCGTCGTTCAACTACGGCTTCAGCCTGACGCCCGAGCAGGACCTCATCAAGCTCGCCGCGGACACGGCCCGCCACGCCAAGATCGCGTTCCTGCTGTTGCCTGGAGTCGGTACGAAGGACGACATCCGGCAGGCCCGGGACAACGGCGGCTCGATCTGCCGGATCGCCACCCACTGCACCGAGGCCGATGTCGCCGTACAACACTTCGGCCTGGCCCGCGAACTCGGACTCGAAACCGTCGGCTTCCTGATGATGAGCCATACCCAGACACCGGACGTGCTCGCTACCCAGGCCCGCATCATGGTCGACGCCGGCTGCCAGTGCGTGTACGTCGTCGACTCGGCCGGCGCGCTGATCCTGGAAGGTGTGTCGGACCGGGTCGCCGCGATCGTCGCGGAGATCGGCGACCAGGCGACCGTCGGCTTCCACGGCCACGAGAACCTCGACCTCGGCTGCGCCAACACCGTGCTCGCGGTTCGCGCCGGCGCGACCCAGATCGACGGCTCGGTACGCCGCTTCGGCGCCGGCGCGGGCAACACCCCGCTCGACGCCTTCGTCGGCGTCAGCGACAAGCTCGGCTGGAAGACCGGCGTCGACTTCCTCAAGATCATCGACGCGTCCGAAGACGTCGTCCGCCCGGTCATGGGCGAAGAATGCCGGCTGGACCGGATGACGATGATGATGGGCTACGCCGGTGTCTACTCCAGCTTCCTGAAACACGCCCGTACCGCCGCCGAACGCTACGGCGTCTCCGGCCCCCAACTCCTCGCCGAAGCAGGCCGCCGACACCTGATCGGCGGCCAGGAAGACCAACTCATCGACATCGCCCTCAATCTGCAAGCGTCGGCGTCAGGACCTGGGAGGTGAATAACGCGGATGAATTCTCGCCAGCGACTGATATAACTGATGTCATCTGCCGTTATAGTTGATCTTGTCGAGTTGCTCTCTCCAGGAAATGAGGCGGTTGCGGTGCCGTCGCCCGCTGTCCGGCCGGTCGAGAACCGTTCGGTGACCACGCAGGTCATCGCCGAGCTCCGACGCTCGATCCTGTCCGGAGCGTTGCCACCGGGAGAGAGCTTCTCCCTGCGCGATCTCGCCGGTCAGCTGAACGTCAGTTTCATCCCGGTCCGCGAGGCGCTGCGGGATCTGGAGATCGAGGGGCTCGTCGTCACGCGGCCCGGGAAGAGCGCGACGGTAGCCCCACTGGACCGGTCCGACCTGGACGCGATCTACCGGCTGCGGCGGATCCTCGAGCCCGAGCTGGCACGGCGGTCCGCTGTCGCGATCACTGCTTCCGAGCTCGACCGTCTCGATGCCTTTTCCGAACCGTTCGGCGACGACTGGCGCAGCCCTGAAGCCATCGACGCGCGCCACGACTTCTACGTGGGGCTGTTCGCCCCGGCTGCGACCCCATGGGATGCGCGCCTGATCAGCTCACTCTGGCGGGCGGCCGAGCGTTACTTCCGGGCCGGATTCGACCGGCTGGAGTCCGACGCCGACGCACATGAGCGGCTCGTGCGGGCACACGACGGCCTGGTCTCGGCGTTCCGCAGTGGCGACGCCGACACCGCGGAACGCGCCGTTCTGGATCACCTCGACTACAGCCGGCAGGTAGCTCTCGCGTCCATCATCGAGTAGATCCGGCGGGATCCAACTCGTCCAGCCGCGTCCGACGGAGATCAACCATGACCGAACCGGCGACACCGTCAGCCCCACCCCCGGTTGCCCTGCCCGGCAACTGGGGAAGGTGGGGCCTCGACGATGAGCGCGGCACCCTCAATCTCGTCACCGCTGAGGCCAGGCGGCGCGGGGTCGACCTGGCCCGGATCGGACGGACGGTCTCCCTGGCTCGGCCGATCAGTACGGTCCCGCTGGCAGGAGGCGGACCCGCCGCACAAGGCATGTATCCGATGCCGAGCCCGATCGTGCAGATCATGAACTACACCGGTCCGTCGCCGGCGCTGACCGACGTTCTCATCGTCAACAGTCATCACCTCGGGATCACCCACATCGACGCGCTCGCCCACATCAGCGTCGACGGACTGGTCTACCCGGGCGTGCCGATCAGTCAGGCAGCGGCCGGCGGCACGATCCGGCACGGCTCGACAACGGCGTTCGCCGACGGAATCACGACGCGAGGGGTATTCCTCGACCTGGCCCCGGACAGCAGGCTGGCACCTGACCACTCCGTGACAGCCGCGGATCTGGACGAGGCCGCGCAGCGCGCCGGCGTTCAGGTGGAGTCCGGCGACGCCGTCGTCGTCCGGGCCGGCTGGACCGTGTCCGGCAACGCCGAGGAGTCGGTGCCGTGGTTCGGTCTGGACGCGGTTCGCTGGCTGGGCGAACACGACGTCGCTCTGCTGGCAGGCGACATCGGCGACCGGCCGCCGCGGCCGGGCGGGACGCTCCCGCTGCACGAGGTCGCTTTGGCCCGCCTCGGTCTCCCGTTGATCGATGGCGCGGCGGTCTCGGCGCTGGCCGCGACGTGCAGTGAGCTCCAGCGGTGGGAATTCCTGTTCGTGGTGGCGCCGATGCCAGTTCGCGGGTGCACCGGCGTACCGGTCAATCCGCTCGCCGTGTTCTGAGGCCGCACGTGCCGACATCCCTGCCCCGGACGGAGTACCGATGACCAGCATGCACCGGCCCGAGCCGCGCACCGGAGTACGGCGGATCGACACCCACACCCACGTGGTACCGCCTTTCTACCTCGATGTGCTGCGATCGACCCCGGGATATGCCGGCGCGCTGGTGGAATGGAGCTCGGAGGCCGCGCTCGAGGCGTTCGACCGCCTGGGAGTCGAGACCGGGATCCTCTCGATCTCCAGCCCCGGAGTGCACCTCGGACAGGACACCACCGCAGGGACGCTCGCTCGCAGGGTCAACGAGTACTGCGCCGAGGTGGTCCGAGCCTGTCCGAAACGCTTCGGGTTCTTCGCATCACTCGTCTTGCCCGACCTCGAAGGATCGCTGTGCGAGGCCCGCCACGCCCTGGACGAGCTCGGCGCCGATGGCGTGATCCTGCTGGCGAATGCCGAGGGCGTCTACCTGGGCGCACCGCAATGGGATCCGCTCCTCGAGCTGCTCGACGAGCGGGAAACCGTGGTATTCGTGCATCCGACCGCCCTCGCCGGCCCACCTGCGCCGGGCCTGTCCCCCGCTGTCGTCGACTTCCTCGCCGACACGAGCCGGGCCGCCGCCACGCTGGTGCGCAACGACTGTCTCGACCGGTTCCCCCGGATCCGCTTCCTGCTTTCTCACGGTGGCGGCTACGTCCCGTACGCCGCCACCCGCATCGCCGCGATGATCTCCGCGGAGGCCGACGAGGACGCCGTCATCGCCCAGCTACGACGCTTCTATTTCGACACCGCCCTCGTCGGCGGACCCTACGCACCGCACTCGCTGCTGGCCTTCGCCGACCCGCGTCGCCTCACGTTCGGATCCGACTGGCCGTACGAGTTCCGCCGTCACCAGTCAGCGGCATTCACCGCGCGGTGGGACGCGTTCGCGCTGACGGACGACCAGCGGAACGCGATCGATCGCGGCAATGCCGAGCAACTCTTCCCCCGGCTGGCCACCCACCCGTCGACGGCAGGTTAGACGAAGAATTTGGCCGGGTCGGGATCTGTGGCCCGGCCGAGCAGAATCTGGCCCGCCTTGGCCTGCATGCCGTCCTCGTCGATCGTCACGTGGCTCAAGAGCGTCTGCAGGTCTCGGAGGTAGTGCTGGGTCGGATCGTCGGAGCGGAAGATCGCACTGCCGGATCCCCGGCGGACGAGCTCCACGGCCTCCCAGGCGGCCCGGCAGACACTGAGGCAGTCCAGTTTGAGCAGAGCGCGTGTCTCGGCGGACTTGCTGTCCGGTCTCGCGGCGTTGACCGCCACCGAGTCCTGAACGGCCTGCCGCAGCATCGTTCGGGCGACCCGCAGCGCGGACAGCGCCCGGGCGTACCTCAGCTGGCCTGCCTCGGTGTCACCGGACAACTCCGGCCGGAAGGCGGCCCGGTGCCGATCCAGCCGCTCTCGATAGGCATCCAGGACGGCCTCGGCACCGCCGACGGCAAGCGCCGGGAAGATGAACACGAACAGGTCGCCGATCGCGTCCGAGTGCACGGGTTCGGGATGCTCGACCTCCGCCGGCCTCGGTCGGTAGTTGAAGCTGTCGAAGAGCCTGGTCCGCGCTCGGGGTACGAACTGGCCGGCCATGCTGATGGTTTGGCTGCCGGTCCCCTGCATTCCGGCCATGTACCAACTGTCCTGGACGTCGACGTGATCACGTTCGACCAGGAACAGGGTGATCTCCTCGTCTCCCTCGATGATGGCCGGCACCTGCACCCAGCCCGCGTTCATGACCCCGGTCGCATAGCCCCAGGACCCGCTGACCAGGTATCCACCGTCGGTCGGTACGGCGGTGCCCGGCGGCCGGCCGACGAACGTCACTCTCGGGACCTCGCCGTCGCGGAACAGCTCGGCCCGGGCCGATCGCGGATAGCGCGCGGCCATCCACGCGTGTGCGGTGAAGAAGGTGAGGGTCCAGGCCGCGGACAGATCGCCGTGCGCAAGGATGCGAGCCTGCTCGACGAACTCCTCGACGCCGCCACCCGCACCGCCGAGCGATCGCGGTACGAGGAGGCCGAAGAGCCCGGCGTCCACGGCGGCAGCAACGGTGGAATCAGGGAGCCGGCGCAACGATTCCGTGGCCGCCAACCGCTGACGCAGCTCCGGCACCATCGCCCGGGCCGCCCCGAGAATCTCCGCCGGCTCGCGCAATCCTGAGTTCGTCATCACTGTGCTCATCTGCAATCCCTTCCAGTTGTTGGGCTTGGCTCGGTACCGCGGCGGATCTGAGCATGCCGGTGACCCTGCGGAGCTCGTCGAGCATCGCGATCGCGGCACCGTCGCGCTCGACACTCGGGCGTACCGAGCCGTCCTCGGCAAGCTGCTGCGCCGCGAACGCGACATTGACTGCCTCGAAGATCGGCACCATCCGCAGCGTCGTGACCACCTGCTTGAGCTGCTGGATGGCGCGGGTCCCGGCGCCGATACCGCCGTACCCGACGAAGCCGACCGCCTTGTCGGCCCACTCGGCATGCAGGTAGTCGATGGCGTTCTTGACCGCCGCGCCGTAGCCGTAGTTGTACTCCGGCGTGACGAAGACGATCGCGTCGGCTGCCGCGACCTGCCGGCTCCACAGCTTGGTGTGATCATGCAGATATCGCCCGAGCTTGGGGTGATGCGGCTCGTCGTGGAACGGCAGGTCGAGTTCGGCCAGGTCGGTCACGGCGATCTCGAAGTCGCCGTGCTCGGCCGCAACCTGGCAGAACCACTGCGCGTACGCCGGACCGATCCTGCCTGGCCGGACACTGCCGATGATGACGAGAAGCAAGGGCTTGGACATGTGCTTGGCTCCGTGGTCGGTGGGCTGTGGCTCGTCACGCATCGACGAAGGTCTGCTCGAGTTCCCCGATGCCGGCGACCCAACTGGTCAGCTGCTCACCCGCGCGCAGGAAGCGTTGAGGTTGCCGGCCCAGGCCGACGCCGGCCGGCGTACCGGTGAAGATCAGATCACCGGGCTGCAGAGTCAGGATTGTGGACAGCTCGCTGATCAATCGCGGGACGGAGTAGATGAGTTCGCTGGTCCGTGCGCGTTGCAGCTCCACACCGTCCACGGCGCAGCCGAGGGCGAGATCGTCACGTACATGGCCCGCCGACTCGAGTTCGTCGACGGTGACGAGCCATGGCCCGGTGGGTGTGAATCCCGCGAACGACTTCCCAAGACCGAACTGAGGCGCCGTGCCTTGCAATTGGGTGATTCGTTCGGAGAGGTCCTGGCCGACAGTCAGGCCGGCGACGTGTGACCAGGCGGCAGCCTCGGGCACCTCTCGACTCGTCCGTCCGATCACGACGACAAGCTCGACCTCCCAGTCGGTGTGACCTCCGCGAGGTAGTGCAACCGTGCTGATCGGGCCACTCAGACTGCTTCTGAACTTCGTGAACACCGGCGGAAGTCCGGTGGGCGCGGACAGACCCGACTCGGCCACATGCTCGCGGTAGTTGAGACCGATCGCGATGATCTGGCCGGGGGTAGGCGACGGCGGACCGAGCTGCTCCCGTTGGTAGACAGTCGGCGGCTGCGTGGGCTCGAAGGTGCCGGCCCAGTCCGTGAAGAGCTCCCACTGATCGAACACGTCGCCCGGGTCAGGACCGAACTTCCGGCCAGAGCCGGCTTCGACGTCGTAGCCGGTCAGGTTCTCGGCCGTGGCGTCTGCGGCGAGCAATACCGCACGTCCGTTCAGATTGGCGAATCGCATCTGCACTCCTTCGTCTGGCAGGTGGCATTCAGATCAGTGGGCTGATCTGGTCTTGTCGACCGAGTAGCGCCTTGCCGTAGATCTCGTAGTTGACGGCCGGGATCGTGAGCGCGTGGCGTGCCGCGACGGCGGAGTCACGCCAGATGCGCTGCAAGGGATTCGCGTCGGCGAAGCTGCCCGCACCATGTGCCGACATGAGGATGTCGATGGCCTGACCGATGCACTGCACGGCCCTCGCGGTGTCGGCGCGCACTCTGGCCCTGGCCAGGAGGTCGGGATGATCTCCGGCTTCCGCCGTACGATCCAGATCGTCAGCCGCTCGGAACGCGTGGAGCTGGGCCGTGTCGATCAGGACGGCCGCCTCCGCGATCTGAAGCTGGAAGGCGACCGAGTCGGCTTGGGCCGTGTAGTAGGTATACGAAACGGGCTTGGTCGCAGCGGCCGACGTCACCAGCGCCAACGCCTTCCGCCCCAGGCCAAGCTGTGGCGCGGCCAGGACAAGAGCAAGCAGCGGCCCGAAGGCCAAGGGTGCCTGGTCGGTGCCGGGATGGCTCCCTTTGACGGCCGCCGGCACGGACAGGACTCGGTGTTCCGGCACGAAGACGTCGCGGGCGACGAAGCAGTTCGACGCCGTGGAGCGCATTCCTGCTGCGAACCAGGTGTCCTCGAGATGCAGGTCGGCGCGGGGCACGAGGGCCAAGCCCTGATCCACGACCGCGCCGGACTCGTCGGTGATCGGAGTTCCCAGCACGGCCCAGTCCGCGTGCCAGGAACCAGAGGTCCAGTACCACCGGCCCGTCACCTCGTGGCCACCCTCCACCCGCCTCGACTCCGCGGTCGGCGCGAGTGCACCGACGACCCTGGCATCGGGTGAGTCCTTCCAGACCTCGTCCTGCGCCCGCTCGGGGAACAGACCCACGAGCCAGGAACATACGTTGCATAGGGCAACTACCCAGCCGGTGCCACCGTCGGCTTCGGCGACCGCGGCGGACAGTTCCAGCATCGTCCGCGCGGATGCCTGGCAACCGCCGTACGTCCGGGGCTGGGACAACCGGAAGATGCCCGCACCGGTGAGAGCGGACATGACCTCCTCGGGGATCCGGCGATCACGTTCGCCCTGCTCGGCGCTGTCCGCGATCAGTGCGGACAGTTTGTCGACCCGGGTGCGGAGCGTCTGAGCTGACGGCGTCGCACTCACGAGGCACAGGCTGCGATCTGGTCGGCGATCTCGACGACGCGGCGGTCGGCGAACCGTGAATGGGTGCCGAAGGTTCGATACGCGTAGATCAGCGGAGCCCTGTCCTGCCGGATCGCCTCGACCACCAGACCGAACAACAAGGTGTGGTCGCCGGCGGGCACCACTTGTGCCAGGCTGCAGCGCATCCAGCCGGCCGAGCCCACCAACCGCGGCGCGCCTGCATCGTCTCGCCAGTTCGAGCCCGCGAACCGATCGATACCCCGGGTCGCGAACCGGGTGGCGATCTCCGCCTGGCCGTGCCCGAGCAGGTTGACACCGAACACCTTGCTGTCCAGCAACCGTGGCAGCAGGGAGGCTTTGTTGTCGAAGGCAACAGATATCAACGGCGGGTCCAGGGACAGCGAAGCGAACGAGCTGACGGTAGCTCCGTACGGATTGCCACCATCGGTCGTCGTCACGATCGTCACCGGCGCACAGACCGCCGACATGAACTCACGGAACCGGAATGCGTCGACGCCGTCGCCCAGCTCCGGCTGACCGGAGGCTGCGCCGGACACCTCACACCGTCCCGAGCAGAATGCCCAGCGGCGCAGGCCGGTTCTGTTGCAGCGACCAGGCGCGATCCATCAACTCTGCCGCCGTCGCACCACCGCGCCGGGCCGCGAGCATGGCTTCCGGATCGAAGGCCGGACCAACCGAGTCAGCGCCGTACTCCGGGCCGTTCATGTACGCCGTGGCCTCGACGGGTGCGGCGAAGTTGTCCACCTGCAGCTCGACGAAATGACCGTCCGGGTCCTGGTAGTACATCGACGTCGTCACACCGTGCGCGATGCACACGGTCGGCACGATGCGCTTTTCGCGCAGTACGACGTACTGCTCCAGCAGGTCATCGAGACTTCCGAACGTGTACGCCGTGTGATGCATGGACGCGGTCGCCGGCGGCTGGGGCACGGTGTCGATCGGAGGATGGATCAGCGCCACCCGGTGATGCTCCTCGTCGAACGTGAGGAAGGTGAGCGCCTCGTCGGTGTAGACCACGTGCGCCTCGAGAACCTGGCAGTACCAATCGGACATCGCCTTGCCTTGACCTGTCCGGAACACCACATGAGCGAACGTCGGTGCCGTCATCTGAACTCCCTCGATCGGCCCGTGGCCACCAGCTGCCTCGGGATGACAGGAACATATCAATTATATGTTATAACAGCAAGATCGCTCAGCAAGCGCCGGGCGTCACGGGGAACGACATCGCCGGACCAAGCCACGATGTGATCGGGTCGAACGATCGTCACGCGGGCACCGAATCCGGCCGCTACCGCCGCGGGAATCTCCGCGGAATCCAACGGCATACCGATTCCTTTGGCCGTAGCGATCAGGTCGGCTACGTCGACGTCCGCTGGAGCCAGGACCCGGTAGCGACGTCCGACCAGGTCCAAGGTGGACACCCCCGGCCCGATCCACACGTGTGGAATCCGGCGGCCGGCTTGCACATGCCGGGCCCAGTCATCGATGGCACGCGCATCGGGAACCGGCTCGCCGACGGCCAGGGGAATGATCGGCGAAGCCGTATAGCGATGCCCGAGCACCAGGTCGTAGCTGAAGTACTCGGCTCGCTTCGTCGCCTGGATGCGTTCGGCCGCCCGGATGCGCGCAGCACTGCCGTCAGCGCCGGTCTCGTCAAGTCCGGCCTCAACCAGGGAAGGGGCCAGGACCGCGTTGTTGGCAGTCGCCTCCTCGATCACCCGCTGATGCAGCGGTCGCCTTTCGACCGCATAGGTGTCGAGCAACTCAGGCCCGGCCCAGCCATCGAGCACGGCCGACAGCTTCCACCCCAGATCAACCGCGTCTCCGATCCCGGTATTGAGTCCGTGCCCACCGAACGGTGGATTGAGATGGGCAGCGTCCCCGACCAGGAACACCCGCCCGACAGAGCAGCGATCGACCAGTTTCATCCGGGCCGTCCATGGATCGATGCTGACGATCTCCACCGGCAGCGTTGCTCCGACAGCACCGTGAACCAGCCGCACCGGGTCGAGGTCTTCGGAATCGCCGTTGACGCCGAAGGCGATCAGCCACCAGGTGCCGTACCGGTCCACGGGTCCCATCAATCCAGGAGTCTCGCCGTTCAGCAGCCACGTCTGCACCGCGGGCGGATGCGGCAGCAGCGCCATCAGTTCATCGCTGCGAAAGACAACTCCGGTGTTGGAACCGCCGGCTCGACTGCCCTCGTACGCCGCGCCGACGGCCGGACGCACCGCACTCCGGGCACCATCGGCCCCCACGACATAGGTGGCTGCGAGTTCGTGGTGCCCGCCGTCGGCGGCGCGCACGGTGACCTTCACCAGGTCCGCGGACTGCTCGACGGCGACGACCCGTGCACCGATCAACAGAGTGCAGGCCGGCAACTCCGCCACGACCTCCCGGAGCAGATCCTCCAGAACGTACTGCGGCAACTGCTGCCCCTGCTCCGGAGAGACTCCGATGTCTTCGAGGCCGAGCGCACCGTGAAACCTGTAGATCTCCCGTCCCAGCAACGTCGTCGCGAACGAGACATCCCGGGACCACTCGACCGGCAGCGGGGCTCGCGCCCGCAGACGTGCCGCGAGGCCCCACCTGCGGAAGTGCTCCATGGTGCGCACATTCAAGGTCTTGGCTCGAGGTCGGGTGCGCGTTGGCGACAGCCGAGGTTCGACGATTGTGCACTTGATGTCCCGCAGGCCCAGCTCAACCGCCAAGGCCAATCCGACCGGGCCCCCACCGGCAATCAGGACAGGCGTCGAGCCATCCGATCCGCTCGGCAACCTCTCGGACAACAACGGCGACATGACCGACCTCCTGAGTCACTGACCACGAGCCCTTGTAGCACTCCAGACCTGCTGTTATAACATATTTTAAATAGCGAACCTGGTGATCGCTGGACACAAGGAGCCACCATGAGTCGTCAGCCCCAACCGGCCAAGTTGATGCGGAGCCCGTGGCGAGTGGTCGGCGGTGCCGGGCTGGCGCAAGCCGTCAGCCTCGGGCCGCTCGTCCTGAGCACCTTCAGCCTGTTCGTCATCCCGATTGCCGCCGAGACCGGTTGGAACAGAGCCACGGTCACGGTGGCCTTCACGGTCATGGGCGTCGGGTTCGCCCTCGGAACACCGATCGTCGGACAACTCCTCGACCGCTTCGCCTTCCGGCTGATCGTCGTACCGGCATATCTTCTCTACACCCTCTGCCTGGCATCGATCCATCTTGCGCCGCGCAGCCTGCCGCTTTTCTACGTGCCGTTCTTCTTTGTCGGCTTGTTCGCCAGCGGGACGTTCATTCCGTTCTCCAAGGCCGTGCTCAGCTGGTTCGACAACAAGCGCGGTAGGGCCATCGGCTTCACGGCAGCTCTCGGTGCGCTCGGCGCGATCCTCACTCCGTTGCTGGCGAGCGCGCTCATCGAGACAGTCGGGTGGCGAGCGGCCTACCCGTGGATGGCACTCATCGCGCTGCTCCTGTCCATCAGCATGGTCCTGAGTTTTGTCCGTGTCCGGGCCGAACGCAGCGTCAGGGGCCGCTTGGTGAGTCGAGCGGCCGACGCGGATCGGGCCGTCAGCCTGGAAGTGCCCGGATTGACGCTTCGCGAAGCGTTCAAGGGAAAGCAGCTGTGGATCATCGGCGGAGTCCTGTGCGTCGCCGGTATCGCGGTCATCGGAATTCAGGTCAATGTGGTGCCCATGATGACCGATCAAGGCATGCACCGAAATCAGGCGGCCCTACTGCTGACGATCTACGGTGTGGCGTCCCTGCTGGGCAGATTCGCGGGCGGTTTCCTCCTGGACCGTTTTCACGCACCACGCATCGCGGCCGCAATTCTTCTGTGCCCGGTAGCAGGCATGCTCCTCCTGCACAGACCGTTCGCCAGCGCCGCCGCCGGTATCGCCCTGGTGGGACTCGCGTTCGGCATGGAAATCGACCTACTCGCTTTCCTCACCAGCCGGTACCTCGGCATGCGCCGATTCGGATCGCTGCTCGGTATTCTTCAGTCGGCCGTGCTTTTCTCGACCGCGTTCGGGCCTTTGCTGATCGGGATCGGATACGAGACAACCGGTACCTACACCGGATTCATGCCGTACGTCGGCGGTGCGCTCGTCCTGTCCGCGGTCGTCGTCCTTCTCCTCGGCCCCTACCGCTATCCCCCGGTCGCCGGCTTCGACCGAACCGCAGCCCAGGACGAACTCGCCGCAGCCCAGAAACTGGCCGACCTCGCCAGCACCGAACGACCCGCAACCCCACACACCGAACCGATCCCCACCGAAACCCGATGACCTCCGTCACCTTGCTTCCCACCCTCGCCGACGTCGAAGGCTTGCGAGAGCTACCTGGCCGCCGCATCACCGACCGGAGGTGATGATGGCGACCGAGTGGCTGTAGGTCCGGTCGTGGAGCTGGTCGAGCATGAACTCGGCGACGTCGGCGCGACTGATCCGCCATGGGCGCCGAGGCGTCAGATGCGTGTCGGGCCGATAGACCCCGGTCTGCGGCCCGTTGGTGAGCAGGATCGGGTAGATCAGCGTCCAGTCCAACGCACTGTCACGCAGTAGCCGTTCACCTTCGGCCTTGTCGGCGAAGACGCGCCCGAGGAACAGCCTGTACATGATCCTCAGAAGCAGTGGAGCCTCGCGCAGGGAGTCGCCGACCCCGAAAGCGGACAGAAACACGAGCCGATCCACGCCCGTGCTGGTCATCGCCTCGACGATGACAGGTATCGCTCGCGCCATCAGGCCCGGAGATCGCGTTCCCCTCACCGTCTGCTCGGTGCCCAACGCGCTGACAACCGCGTCCTGACCCTTGACGGCCGCGGTGACCGCAGCCTGATCGTCGGTCACCTCGCCGGTGATGACCTCGAGCCGCGGATGCCGCAGGTCCAGCCGCGCGGCATCGCGGACGAAGGCGGTGACCTGATGGCCGGCCTCGAGCGCCTGACGCACCACCTCACGGCCCGTCGTACCGGTCGCTCCGAAAACGATGATCCTCATGACGCAGCCTCGATTACTCTTGCCGGGATACTTTCGCTACGCTACCGTAGCGTATCGAAAGCAGGCAAGGGAGCGACAATGACTGCGGAGCGGACTCGGGTCCAGACAGGGCGCCCGATGAGCGAAGAGGTTCACGGCGCGATCCACCGCGCCACGCTGGAGCTGCTGGCAGAGGTCGGCTACGAGGGCCTGTCCATCGCCCAGGTCGCCCGGCTCGCCGGGACCGCCACGACCAGCGTGTACCGGCGCTTCCCCGGCAAGCAGGAGCTGGTCATCGCGACACTCCGCAACGAGATGCGAGGCATCACGAGAGACGTCCCCGACCGTGGATCGCTCCGGGCAGACCTGGTCGAACACGTCACCAGCATCATCGAGTTACTGACCCCCGAACGCGCGCGGATCATGGCAGGACTGCTCCTGCCGATGCGTAGCGAACCGGCACTTGCGGAGGTGTTCCGGCAGGAGGTCACGGCGATCCGAGCCGACAACTGGCAGCGGATCTTCGATCGTGCCGCTGCCCGCGGCGAGGTGACCGCGAACCCGCGGCGCATTGCGTTCCTGGCCGAGATCCCACCGTCGGTCATCTTCCACCGCGTCGCCGTGCTGCAACTGCCGATCGACGCCGGCTTCGTCGCCGACCTGGTGGATTCCTTCCTGCCCGCCCTGACCAGCTAGACCGACGCCACCACGCCGGCCCCACACATTTCCACCGGAGGCCACCATGCAAACCACCGAGCCGCAGGCACAGGATCCCGCCGAACTCGCGGGCGCCGGATCGTCAGAGACCACCGCCGGCCGCGGGCGCCGCCAC
Organism: Kribbella sp. NPDC055071; assembly: GCF_053608045.1. Taxonomy (NCBI): domain Bacteria; kingdom Bacillati; phylum Actinomycetota; class Actinomycetes; order Propionibacteriales; family Kribbellaceae; genus Kribbella; species Kribbella sp. NPDC055071. Next base: position 561,323 of record NZ_JBSGUS010000002.1, on the reverse strand, counting down.
CCCAGCTGGTCGGTGGTGCTCTGGTTGCTCACAACCGTCGCCGTCGCACTCGCGCTTGTCCTGCCGCTGAACGGCGGGTCGGCCGCCGGGACGGTTCTCCTGTTGTTCGTCCCGTTCTCGCTCGTCCACGGTATCCGCCGGTACGGGACGAAGGCGCTTCTCGCCTTCCTCGTCGAAACGCTTGTCGTGAGCAACTTCTTCGAAAACCTCAGCATCAGCACCGGATTCCCGTTCGGCCACTACCACTACACCGGCACCCCCAAGCTGATCGACGTGCCCATCCAGATCGGCCCGATCTACTTCGGCCTCGGCTACGCCTGCTGGATGGTGGCAAGCACCCTGCTCGACGCAGCCGACGCCCGCCTGGGCCTCCGCGGCGGGACCGGCCACCGCATCGACATCGTCGCGCTACCCATGCTCGCCGCCGCCCTGATGGCCGTTTACGACCTCGGCACCGACTCCATCGCCTCCACCGTCAGCCACGACTGGATCTGGGAGCACGGCGGCGGCGTGTTCGGCGTCCCCTTCACCAACTACCTCGGCTGGTGGCTGACCACCTATCTCTTCTTCCAGATCTTCGCCCTCTACCTGGCCCGCACGCAGACTCCCGTGCACACGGTCGGCGGACGCGGCGCCCTCCTCCAACCAGTCCTGCTCTACGCCTCACTCGGCCTCACTTCAGTGACGTACTTCGTCGCCGCCACCGACCAGACCTACACCGACGCAACCGGAACCAGCTGGAACGGACACGCCCTCAACGAGACCATGATGACCATCAACCTGCTCTCCGTAGTCGTCTTCGCCTTCCTCGCCGCCATCAAACTCGCCCGGAACGACTGAGTCAGTGGCCGAGTAGGCCGATGGCGAAGGAGACGACCAGGATCGAGAGCATCAGGGCCGAGACGGATTCGACGGCCATCAGGAGCTTGGCTCGGACCGAGAGGGGCATTGTGTCGGTGGGGCTGAAGGCCGAGGAGTTGGTGATCGACATATAGAGGTAGTCGACGAACCCCGGGACCCAGCCGGACTTGGCCGACGACCGCTGCGACACCTCGCTGATCGCGTCGTGGTCCTCGTCCTGCGGAAAGCGAAAGTCGGCGTCGGGCAAGCCGGGCCGATCGACGCGGTACCGGGTCACCGGCCCGCCCCGGTCGAGTTCCCAGTACGCGAGCGCGAACACGAGAACGTTCGTGAGCCACACCTGTCCGGCCGCGGCCAGCAACTGTGCCCCCGCGGTCGCCTCTCCGATCAGCAGCGACCGGATCAGCAGCACCAGGGCGGTGGTGTTGGACAACGCGATCAGCAGCACGAGTCCGATCGACAACCGCCGCAGTAGCCGGTTCTCCCTGCTCATCCGGCGTGGATTGGCCAGAACCAGCGGAATGAACAACAGCAACTCCAGCCCCGGAACCACAAACCGCGGGCCGATCTGCAAACTGCTGGGCAGCAAGGCGTACAGCCCGATCGCCGCCACCACCCCGACAGCAGCCGGCAATCGCGGCTCCCCCGGATGCGCCGGCTTCCCTTCATCACCCACGCGAGCCACCCTCCCACGAACCCGCACCGCGAGCACCCCGGCACACCTCGCGGCGCCATACGCAGGAAGGGCAAGGAGGTGTAGTCGCGGGTACCGGGGACCTGACCGCACCACTTCTGAGGAGTCTCATGCCCCCGAAACGTCAAGCGTCCCGTGCTCCGCGCCGATCGACTGCCGCGCCGGCCGCGCCCGCGCAGCAGCCCGAGGAGCGGCCGGTCGAGGCAGCGGAGGGTCGCCTGCAGACGAGTTCGCTCCTCACCACCGCCCAAGGTGTGCGGCTTCCGGACACCGACCATTCGCTGAAGGCCGGGCCGCGCGGCCCCAGCTTGATGGACGATTTTCATCTGCGCGAGAAGATCACTCATTTCGACCATGAGCGGATCCCGGAACGCGTGGTGCACGCCCGTGGGGCCGCGGCGCACGGCACCTTCACGGCGTACGGCAACGCGGCAGCGGCGACCAAAGCCGGGTTCTTGCAGCGTGGCCGGCAGACGCCGGTCTTCGTCCGGTTCTCGACTGTGCTCGGCTCCCGCGGCTCGGCCGACACCGTCCGCGACGTCCGGGGTTTCGCGACGAAGTTCTACACCGACGAGGGCAACTTCGACCTCGTCGGCAACAACATGCCGGTGTTCTTCATCCAGGACGGGATCAAGTTCCCCGACATCATCCATGCCGGCAAGCCGCACCCGGACCGCGAGATCCCGCAGGCGCAGACGGCCCACGACACCTTCTGGGACTTCGTCTCGTTGCACACCGAGGCGACCCATCATGTGATGTGGGCGATGTCGGACCGCGGCATTCCCCGTTCGTACCGCACGATGGAGGGTTTCGGCGTCCACACGTTCCGGCTCGTGAACGCCAAGGACGAGACGTGTCTGGTCAAGTTCCACTGGAAGCCCGTGGCCGGCATCCACTCGCTGGTGTGGGAGGAGGCTCAGCTCGCCGCCGGAACCGACCCCGACTTCCACCGGCGCGACCTTGCCGACGGCATCGACGCCGGCGCAGCACTGGAGTTCGAGCTCGGCCTGCAGCTCATGCCTGATTCCGACGACCAGACCTTCGAAGGTATCGACCTGCTCGACCCGACCAAGCTCGTGCCCGAGGAACTCTGCGAGGTGCAACTGGTCGGCAAGCTCACCTTGGATCGGAACCCGACGAACTACTTCGCCGAGACCGAGCAGGTCGCGTTCCACACCGGGAACCTGGTGCCCGGGATCGAGGTCACCGACGACCCGTTGATGCAGGCCCGGCTGTTCTCCTACCTCGACACCCAGCTGACCCGCCTCGGCGGTCCGAACTTCACCCAGTTGCCGATCAACTGCCCGCATGCCGCGGTGAACGACAACCTTCGCGACGGGATGCACCAGACCGCAGTACACCGCGGCATAGCGCCGTACCTGCCGAACAGCCTCGGCCAGGAGGGCGAGCCCGTTGCTGCGGAAGTTGACGAAGGCGCGTTCGTTCACGTGCCTCGTGAGGTCAGCGGCCCGAAGGTACGGGCCAACCCGGCGTCGTTCTCGGATCACTTCTCCCAGGCCGCGCTGTTCTGGTCGAGCATGACCGAGGTCGAACGGGCGCACATCGTCGAGGCCTTCACTTTCGAGCTCAGCAAGTGCTACGAGCAGGCAATCCGCGAACGGATGCTCGGCGTCCTCGCCAACGTCGACGCCGAGCTGTGTACGGCGGTCGCGGCCGGACTCGGCCTCCGTGCACCGGACGGCACGCCCACTGCTGATCCAGTCCCGTCGCCCGCGCTGTCCCAGATCGTGACGACTCCCGGACCGATCACGGGACGGGTGATCGGAGTCGTCGCCGCCGACGGAGCCGATCTGGCCGGCATCACCAAGCTTCGGCGAGCCGTCGAGGCCCAGGGCGCCGTACTGCGGTTGCTCGCGCCCTCCGGTGGTGAGATCAAACGCGGTCGGTCGCGGCAGACGGTCGATCGCACGCTCCTGACCACTCGCTCGATCGAGTACGACGCCCTGGTCGTTGCCGCAGGCAACCCCGCGCTGGCCGACGTCAAGCTGACCGTTCTGCTCGGTGAGCTCTTCCGGCACTGCAAGGTGATCGGTGCCTGGGGCGACGGCGACCAGGTACTCTCGGCCGCCGGCATCGACACCTCCGCAGCCGGCATCGTGCTGGGCGAGACCGTCGCCAAGCCCTACACCGCCGACCTCTTCGCCGCCGTCGGCCTCCACCGAGCCTGGGACCGCACCCAGTAGCGGCGGCGCCTATCGACCTGGTCGCTACTGTTTCCATCGGAACGGGTGCGGGTACGGCGTCACTACAGAGCATCACCGCTGCCCTGGCCCCGGTGGCTCTTCATCGGAGTGCCTAATTGGGGGTCTTTCGTGTCCCGGACAGTCCTGTGAACGCCTCGCATCTCCGGCCGGGCTCGGCGCAGCCTCGGCGCGGCGGTTGCCTTGAGGCTGTTGCGGCGGGCATCGTAGGCACGCGACGTCAAGGCCGTGTCACGGTCTACCGTTCACGGCGCGCGAATACCGGCCCAGGGCGGATGTGAGGCAGTGGCATCGCTACGGGTACAGCAGATCCTCCTCGAGGTCCTGGCCGGCGACCAGCCCGACCCACCCGGCCTTCACGGTGACACGGTGTGGCGCAGGTTGTGCGCGTCGGCGGCCAAGTCGGTCCCGGTGACCGGGGCTGGAGTGGCGCTGATGACACCGACCGGCCACGGCGGAACGCTCGCAGCCACTGACGGGCCGGCCGCGGTGATGGAGAACCTGCAGCAGACTCTTGGCGAAGGACCCTGCTTGAACGCTTTCCACGACCGACGCCCGGTCCTGGAACACGACCTGGCCCAGGCTGCAGCGCGCTGGCCAGGCTTCGCGCCCGCCGCGACCGAGTCAGGGATCGCGGCCATTTTCGCGTTCCCACTTCAGGTCGGTGCGATCCGGCTCGGCGTCCTCGACCTCTACCGCGACACCCCTGGCCCACTCGACAACCTTCAGCTGGGCGAGGCGCTCGACTACGCGGCCGCCGCGACCACCGTGCTGCTGGACCTGCAGTACGACGCGGTTCCCGGCGGACTGCACCCGCAGCTCGCCGACGCCGCCGACAACCATCGGGCGATCCACCAGGCCACCGGCATCATCACCGTTCAGGCATCGGTCGGCATGAACGAGGCGCTGCTGCTGCTTCGGGCGCGCGCCTATGCCGATGACCGGTCGCTGCTGGAGCTCGCCGAGGACGTGGTCGCCCGGAGGGTGACCTTTTACCCCGAGGACGATCATCATGAATAACACGTCCATCCCGTGTCTTCGGGACCTTCCGACCTCGAAAGGCGGCAGCAGATGAGCAGGGAGCAGCGCCTCGCAGAGGTTTTCATCGAGCTCGCCGACACTCTCGTTGACGACTACGACGTCCTCGACCTCCTCCACACCCTGTGCGAGCGCAGCGTCGAGCTCCTGCAGGCCGACGCGGCCGGCCTGATCCTGGCCGATCAGCGCGGTCTGCTGCACGTGATGGCCTCGACGACCGAGGAGGCGCGGCTCCTGGAGCTGTTCGTGCTGCAGAACGACGAGGGGCCTTGCCTGGACTGCTATTCGACCGGTGAGCAGATGGTGAACATCGAGCTGGACGAGGTCGCAGATCGCTGGCCGCGGTTCTGGTCCGCAACGATCGCCGCCGGCTACCGCTCGACCCACGCGATCCCGATGCGGCTCCGCGGCCAGGTGATCGGGGCAATGAACCTGTTCTGCGCCGACCGCGTCACCCTGTCCGACGCAGATGTCGCTTTGGGGCAGGCACTGTGCGACATCGCGACGGTCGGGCTATTACAGGAACGCACAGTACGACGAGGCGAAGTACTGGCCGAACAACTGCAGTCCGCCCTGAACAGCCGAATCCTGCTCGAGCAGGCCAAGGGTGTCATCTCTGAACGAGCCGGCGTCAACGTCGACGATGCGTTCGTCTTGATGCGGACCCACGCCCGCCGCAACCATCTGCAACTGCGCGTCGTCGCGAGCGCCGTCATCGACGGCACCATCGGACCCGCCGAATTCACGGCCAACTAGCTCCATCCGGCACCGGGCGACCCGTCCTGGGCAAGATCACCATCGTTCGTTCGTCCGGCTCGAACTGGTCGGGCCGGCGGGCCTTCAGGGCTTGGGCTTCTTCGGCTTTGAGGGGCCATGCTTGTCGGGTTTCGCCGGCTTGCCTGGCTGGGGCTTCGTCGGCGCTGGTCGCGAGGCCGATGGCTTCGCGGTGGCCGTAGGCGCCGCGGAGGGCCTGGAAGTCGTCGTGCGGACGACAGTCCGGGCAACTGTCGGCGTTGGCGGTTTCGACGAAGGCGGAACGGTCGGCGGCGTGGTGCGTTGGACGTCCGACGGGCTGAGATCGGAGGTGGCGGGGAGCTGTAGGTCGGTCGCTCCGGAGAGGACGCCGAACGTCGCGCACACTGCGAGAGCGGCAACTCCGAGGAGCACCGGCCTCAGGACTTTCCGCCGTCCAGGCAAGACCGCCGTGGTCGTCAGGTCGGCTTCGGCCCTCGTGACGACAGACGGCCGCACACCGCTTGCGACCTCAGCCGCGGTCGGCCGTTCCTCGGGGCCTTTGCTGAGCATCCACAGTGTCAGCGCCTCGATCTCGGCGGGCAGCTCCGGCTGCAGCTTCCGGGGTGGCGTCGGTTCGCGCTGGACGTGCTGAAACATCACGGACGCAGGGTTGTCCGAGACAAAGGGCGGACGTCCGGTGACCAGCTGATAGAGCACGCAGCCGAGCGCATAGACATCGGACGCCGGCTCCGCGGGCTGTCCGAGCACGCGCTCCGGCGAGAGGTAGTGACTGGTGCCGATGATCTGTCCGCCCGCGGTCATGGTCGTGGTGGCATCGTCGAGGAACCGGACGATGCCGAAGTCGGCGACCTTCACGCAGCCGTCGCCGGTCAGGAGAAGGTTGTCGGGCTTGATGTCGCGGTGGACGAGACCCTGCGCGTGCGCGGCGGCCAGCCCCGCGGCCGCCTGCCTGATCAGTTGCTCGGCACGGTCCGCCGGAAGTGGACCGACGCGCTTGAGCTCCTGACCCAGTGTCCGGCCTTGGACCAGCTCCATCGCCAGGAAGCAGGCCGCGCCGTACCGACCGAAGTCGTAGGCCGCCACCACGTGGGGATGGCGCAGCCGGGCACTCGCACGCGCTTCGCGTAGGAAGCGTTCTCTCGCGGCAAGCGTCTCCGGGATCGGCAGCAAGACCTTGACGGCGACGTCACGGCTCAGCACCAGATCCGTCGCCCGGTAGACCTCTCCCATCCCGCCACGGCCAATGGGAGCAACGACTTGGTACCGGCCCGCGATCACTTCCCCAACTCGCCTCATCGCCACTAGGTACCCGCAAGCAAACCAAGACGACGGCGCCGAACTTCAGCCTAGTATTGATCCTATGAATTGGACGCCAGGTGCCGCATAATTCCTGCTAATCGACAGAGATGTTCGTGAAAGATCCCATCTATCTGTGCAGAGTGAGGCGCAATGCCACGGATCACCTCGGTGGAGGTCGTCGACGTCCGCTTCCCGACCTCGTTGACCCACGACGGCTCGGACGCGATGAACAAGGACGGCGACCACTCCGCGGCGTACGTCGTCCTGCACACCGACGCGCCGGCGCTGTCCGGGCACGGCTTCACGTTCACGATCGGCCGCGGCAACGATCTGTGCGTCGCCGCGGCGACGCAGCGGGCCGAACCGCTGATCGGCCGCGACGTGGACGAACTGTGCGAGGACCTCGGCGGCACCTACCGGGAACTGCAGTCGGACAGCCAGTTGCGCTGGCTGGGCCCGGACAAGGGCATCATCCATCTCGCGCTGGCGGCGGTGATGAACGCGGTGTGGGACCTCGCGGCCCGGCGAGCCGGCGTACCGCTGTGGCGACTGCTGTCCGAGATGTCCCCCGAACAGCTGGTCGATGCGGCCGATCTGCGCTACCTCGGCGACGTACTCACCCCGGACCAGGCCTTCACTCTGCTGGCGCGCCAAGAAACGGGCCGCAAGCAACGAACTGCGCAACTCCAGACAACTGGCTATCCCTGCTACACCACCTCCGCGGGCTGGCTCGGGTACTCGGACGCCAAGCTGCGCCGACTCTGCGAGGAGGCCGTTGCCTCAGGCTACAAACACGTCAAGCTCAAGGTCGGCGCCAACCTCGACGACGACCTCCGGCGCTGCGGCATCGCCCGCGAGGTGCTCGGTCCGGACGGTCACCTGATGATCGACGCGAACCAGGTCTGGGAGGTCCCACAAGCGATCGAATGGGTGAAGGCGCTGGCCGAGTTCGAGCCGCTGTGGATCGAGGAGCCCACCAGCCCCGACGACATCCTCGGGCACGCGGCGATCCGCAAGGCCGTCGCCCCCATCGGTGTCGCCACCGGCGAGCACGGCATGAACCGGGTGCTGTTCAAACAGCTGTTCCAGGCCGGCGCCATCGACTACTGCCAGCTCGACGCCGCCCGCCTCGGCAGCGTCAACGAGGTACTCGCGGTCTACCTGCTCGCCGCGTGGTTCGACGTACCGGTCTGTCCGCACGCAGGCGGTGTCGGCCTGTGCGAACTGGTGCAACATCTCGCGATCTTCGACTACATCGCGGTGTCCGGCAGCCTCGACCGCCGCGTCACCGAGTACGTCGATCACCTGCACGAGCACTTCGTCGAGCCGTGTGTGGTCCGCGATGGCGCGTACGTGCTTCCGGACGCGCCCGGCTACAGTGCCGAAATGCACAGGGAATCGCTCGAGATCTTCACGTTCCCCGACGGCGGCTACTGGGCCGCGCGGACCACCGGGGAACCGGTCCGATGAGTTCGAGCGCAGCCACCGCGCGGACTCGGCCGCCTGGAGGATCGCAGACCGACATCGTGGTGGAAGGTGTCCGGCAGATGATCGTCGACGGACGCCTCCACCCGGGCGAGCGCCTACCCGTCGAGAAGGAGCTCGCCGCCGCCTTCGGCGTGTCCCGCAACGCACTGCGCGAGGGCGTCCGGGCGCTGTCGATGATCGGGGTACTCGAGACGCGTCAGGGCGCCGGAACGTACGTCACCGCGCTGGATTCGACCATGCTGCTGGCTCCGATGGGATTCGTGGTGGATCTGCACCACGGGAGCGGACCTCACCATCTCCACGTCGTCCGCCGGATCCTGGAGGTCGAGGCCGCCGCGCTGGCGGCGCAGCAGATCGACGCGGACGCCCTGGTGGCGGCTCAGGAGCTGTTGAGCCACAACGCGACCGAGCTGGCCCTCGAGCAGCCGAATCACGAAACCGTGATCGAGAACGACATCGCCTTCCATCGCATCATCGCCGAGGCGGCCGGCAACCCGGTGCTCGGCGCGCTCATCGATGCCCTGGGCGGACGCACGATGCGCGACCGGCTGCGTCGATCCATCTCACAGCCCGGCGCCGACGAGACCGCCCACCGCGACCACCTCTCGATCCTCGCCGCGCTCACCGGCCACGATCCCGACCGCGCCCGGATCCGCATGGCTGCCCACTTGTTCACCGTCGAGGACTATCTCCTCGAACGAAACACGGTGGACTCGACCACGAACTGAGACGTGGGGATCAGCCGGCAGCCCAGGCCACCTGGGTGGCCTGGGCTGCTTCACGCTATTTCAAGGTGATGGGGACCGTCGTTACCTGGGTCGGGGCCTTGGGGTAGGTGACCGTGATGCTGACGGTGACCGCACCCGGGTGCCGTGGGGCCGTCTTCCAGAGCAGGAAGAACGTGTGGTCGAGCGGGTTGTAGAGCGGGATGGTTTGCGGCAGGGACTGGGCGCCGCCGGCCGAGACCGTGACCCTTCCGTTGACCAGGAGCACGAGCGCGGTGAGGTCAGGGATCGGATGACCCGCGGCGTCGACGAGCTGGAACCTGATCGGGACCAGGGATCCGGCCTTCGCGCTGCTGCCTGCGGTCGGCGAGAGTACGCGGATGCCGTACCGGACGAGCTGGCTCAGTGAGCCGGTGCTTGGCTGGTACGACGACGTACCGGAGAAGCTCGCGGTCACCGCGTGCGCCCCGACCCCGAGCGTGCTGATCGGCTGGCTGGTCGCGACGCCGTTCACCACCGGCACCGGGGATCCGAGCGCCGTACCGTCCACCGTGAACGACACGGTGCCACCGGTCGGTGCACCGGAAACCGTTGCGGTGAAGGTGATCGGGGCGCCGATCGTGGCCGGGTTGGCCGACGACGTGACCGTTGTCGTGGTCGCGGCGGGCGTCACAGTCATCGTGACGGCCAGGTTCGCCGAGCCGGCCGCGTTGGTGGCTCGCACGGTGAACGCGAAGGTGCCGGCATCCGTGGGCATACCGCTGAGCTGACCGTCCGATCCCAGGTTCAGGCCGGGCGGCAGGGTCCCCGACGCCAGGCTCACGGTGCCGGTCGCGGTGAACGTGAAGGCGTACGGCGAACCGACCACGCCCGCGGGCGGAGTACCGGTAATCGTCGGGGGCACGTCGACGTTGAGCCCGACCAGAACCGGGTCGTGATCACTGGTACGGAAGCGATCCGGGGCGTACAGCGACGCTACCTGGCCAGGTGTCTTGAAGTCGGTGTTGTAGTCCAGCACCGACGGCTCATCCGCGTTGTGGTGCGCGTCGCCGGCACCACTCACCTGCGCCGCGAGCGATCCCGACGCCATCACGTAGTCGAGGTAACCCCACTGCCCGTCGAACACGTAGGAGTACGCGTCCTGGCCGTGGAACGCCTTGACCTCGTTGACGTACCCGGCCGCCTCGAGGGCGGCGATCGGGTCCTCGCCGGCGTAGGAGTTGAGGTCTCCGACGATCAGTACGTCGGGGTCACCCGCGCCCGGCACGACCGTGCTGCCGATCCACGATGCCAGCTCCTGGGCTTGCGCCGTACGGTGGGCGTTCCAGCAGCTCTGCCCGTCGAGCTGGTCGGTGTCCGGACCCGAGGTGGGACAGGACCCCTTGGACTTGAAGTGGTTCGCAATGACGGTGAACTTCGCACCGGCCGGGGTCTGGAAGGTCTGCGCTATCGGGCGCCGCTCGTACAGCGGGTTCTGGTCGACGAACGTGTCGCCGGCAACCGGCGTCACCGCGGCCGTCTTGTAGAGCAGCCCGGCCTTGATCGCGTCGGTGCCGGCCACATCCGTGACCCCGGTCGCCGCGTCGGGATTGATGAACGCCCAGGTGCCCGGACCGTCAACGGCGTTCAGCGCGTTCACGAGCGCCTGCACCGCGCTGTCCGCGCCGTACCCGTCGTTCTCCATCTCCATGTAGCCGATGACGTCCGCGCCGAGGAAGCGCAGCGATGCGACCTCCTTGGCCAACTGGCGCTGGTACTCGGTGGTGTCGGTGGCGCCTCGGCAGTCGGTCGTATCACCCAGTGTGCCGAGGTGGCAGCCGGTGAACGTGTTGAAGAAGTTCAGCAGGTTCGCGCTGGCGACCCGGATCCCGGCCGTGCCGACGTTCGGCGGCGCGGTCGGCCGCTCGTTGACCGCTTCGAACGTCGCTGTGCCGGAAAGGGATCCGATCGGGCGCAGCCGGTACGCGTTGCCGCTGGCCGAGTTGCCGGCCCAGGTGTAGCTGAGCACACCGACCGGATCGGTGACGGTGTCGCCGCCGCGCAGCGTGTTGCTCGCCGACAATGGCTGCCCGCCGCGCCCGAACACGATGGGATCCGGGTTCTGCGCCTGGGTGGCGTCGTCGATGATCAACTGGTTCAAGTCGTTCGCGTGCTGCGCGGCTTGCACGGCCGCCTGGTCGGTGGCCCGGATGTCCGCCGTCGGCTGCCGCAGGCGCCCGCCGGAGGACACCACGACCTGACCGAACCGGCCGAGCTGGAAGTGCTCGGTGACAGTCAGCGTCTGGTGGAAGCGCACGAGCATGCCTTCGTACGGCTCGAGATCCGTGGCGCTCGCCCTCGGCAGCGTCACGTCGGTCGGCGCCACGGTGCTGGTCCCGCAGACGGCGACGTTGGTCGTCGACGCGGTGACCTGCGTCTGGCCCTGGAACTCCGAGACCGGACCGGTCACCTGCACGGTGTCCCCGAGGGACACCAGGTTGGCGCCGTTGTCGAAGACGAAGATCCCGTCCGAGGTCGCCGGATCACCATCACCGGCGTCCTGAAGGTAGAAGCCACGCAGGGCGGGCTGCGCACCCTCGTAGTCACCGACCACGGTGCCGCGGACGGTCACCGTCTGCCCGGCGACCGGACTGATATCGGTGGTCCCCTCGACAGATCCGATACTCGCCGTTGTCCCCGAGCACGGGGTACCGACGGTGACCGTTGCGGTCCTGCTGTCTGCCTGCCCACCCGGACCGGTGACCCGCGCCCAGTACGACGTAGTCGCGCTCAGCGCCGGCGTGGTGAACGAAGCGTCCGAGCCGACCGGGTTGGCGGTGTCCGGCGCGGTGCCCTGGAACCACTGGTAGGTAAGGGGTCCTGTGCCGGATGCGGCGACGGTCAGGGTCGCCGTGCCGCCGGCGGTGATCGTCGCGTCCTGCGGCTGGGTGGTGATCGCCGGCGCCGTCGTACCCCCGCCACCGGTCGGTGCGAACGCAACCCCGCGTATCGCAGTGTTCGCGGCCGCTGTGAACAGCGTCGTCGCGGTTGCGCTGATCGGCGCGCTGTACGCAGCCGTGTCGTCCACCTTGACCACTGCATTGCCGGTGGTGGTCGCGAAGAGGGTCACGCCGGTCGGAGACAGTGAGCCGGTGAGGCCGCGCACCCCGCTGGCGGCGGGACGGAACGAGCCGCGTGCGGTCCAGGCGGTGCCGTCGAAGGAGAACTTGAGAATTCCGCCGTTCGGGCTGGCCGAATCGTCAGCGACGTACAGGGTGTCGTCTCCCGGCACGGCCGGATCGCTGTCCAGCGCTACGAATCCGTACGGGCTCGCTGCCGGCACGGTGAGAGCCGTCGTTTGGGCGCCGGTCACCGGCAGCCCGCTCCCGACCGCGTACACACCGGTGGGTGCGCTGCCCGTGGTCACCGACAGCTGTCCGCCGAAGATCCCAGCCGCCCGCAGGTTGGTCGGCGCGGCGCTGTTGATCTGTGTCGTGGTGCCCGAGCTGCCCAGAGGAACCAGCCGTACGCCTCCGCTCGCCCCGACCGTCCAGAACCGGCTGCCGTCGGCGGTTACCGCGCCACGCACATTCGTTCCGCTGAAGGCGTCAGTGATCGCGGTCGAGGTGTCCACGGCACCGCTGCCGTCCACCCTGGCCACGACGCGGCTGACTGTGCTGGTCGAGGACGCCGCGACGGAGGCCGTCCCCTGGTCGGCGTCGTACCCGGCGAGCGTGAGATACCGCCCGTCGGCCGACAGCGCCAGCGCGCCCTCAGACGTCGCCGAACCACTCACGGTGAGCCGGCGGTTCGCACCGGCCGCCGAGGTCGGCAACGGAGTCGACTGCACCAGCGTGCCCGCCGGCGTGTACTCGTCGAGGAACACCGGAGCAGCGGCGCTGGACAGCGCGCTGCCACCATCCCCTACCCGAGTGACCACGATGTTGCCCGCGGCGAAACCCGCAGCCTGCGCGGCTGGTTGCACCACCAGACCAGAAACGATGACTGAACCCACAACGGCACCGGTCAGCAACCGGCGTACTTTCGGGCGCACAGCGATCTCCCCCCGCCCAAGAACCCCACCGACGAAACGCTCGGATGCTACACACCCACTCCGGCCGAAGGAAGACCCGCCAACAGACGTTCACCAACCAGCCTCCCGGCAGCACCTCACCAGATCCGAGCGACTCAGACTTGCAACACTGATGTTGCAGCTATCGTCATCCGCGGACCGGCGTGGCCGGCCAGGCAGAGCCACCGGTCGTCCGAACGAATCCAGGTCTGTGTCATCGGCATCCGAAACTCCTCGGTTCCCTGTCCGACATCGACCCGATCGGTGACGACACAGCGCAGGACGGCCACGTTGCCTACGACAACTACCGCTACGTCGGCCAGGCTCTGTGCACTCCACCGCAGTGATCCACCGGTGTTCGACGCTATGTACGCCTCCCGGTCGAACCCGGCGCCACGGTGCGAAGTCCACCAAAACTCCGGATGCAGGCAAGCCCGCAACTCGCCCACATCACCCGCAGCCAATGCTGCCGCCCGCCGCAGCGCAGCCGCCACCACCTGCTCCTCCACCGAACCCATGGGCCCACTATCCCGTTAGCGGCCAGTCCTTGGCACGCAGGTAGGTCAAGCTCAGTTGATCTTGATGGTGATCGGGGTGCTCGGGGCGGAGACGTTGCCTGCGGCGTCGACGGCTTGGACTGTCACCGTGATGACTGTGCCGACCGGGACCTCGCAGAACGGGGACAGCAGGTTCACGACCGGCGCTGAGGTGGCCCTTGGCTTTGTCCTGACGCCGTTGCTCACGTTCCGCACCCAGTAGAACGACACGGCTCCGCTGTTGTCCGTCGACGCCGACCACGCCACCGACGACTTGCTCCACGACTGGTCCGGCCCCACCTGGTGGACGTTGGCGGGCACCGACGGCGGCGTGGTATCCACACCTGCGGCGTACGCCGAACCATTGACCACACCCGAAGCAACGACCAGCCCGAGTGCCAAGAATGCTTTGCCGCCCATCGAACTCCCCTTTCCCTTCACGCTGTTCACACTCGATCAACACGAGGTGAAAGCCTCAGAAGTTCAACTCCCCCGAACCTTTGCGCCTACGCGCAACAGCCGAAGCCGGCCGCGCTCAACCGCAGGACCATTGCTTCCAGCAACTATCAGGGGCAGCCGCGGTCGTCAGCGGTCGTGCCAGCGGAGGTCGCAGATCACGGCGCGGTGGTCCGACGGAAACGTCCCGTCGACCGCCGCGCCGGCGATCGCCACCGACTCGACGTCCACCAGTTGATCCTCGTGCCCCGGCCGGAAGAACACGTGGTCGATCCGCTGATCCACCAACTCCGGCCCGGCTTCCAGTGGTGCCGAGGGATGCGTCGACGGCAACGTGATGGCGTCGTACGCCCCGCCGCCGGCGATCCAGGCATCGGTCAACACATCGGTGAGCGGCCTGAGCACGGCGCTCCCGGCGGCCGCATTGAGATCTCCCACAGCCAACACAGGGCATGGGCCGTCGGTCGAAGGGTCCGTGGCCAGATCGGCCAGCAGCGCGGCCTGGGCTTGACGGTCGTCGCTGTAGGTGGTGGCGTGCTCAAGACATGCCACCTGGATCGGCAGAGGCCCGGCCGGATGTTCGACCACAGCGCTCAGGATCACGGGATCCCAGGATCGGTGGCGAGCCGGCATCAGCACCGCCTGCTGGCGCAGGATCGGCCACCTGCTGAGCAGTGCCACCCCGAGCTCGACGCCCGCGTGATCCTGCACAGTCGGCGGATTCGGTGGTGCCGGGTACGACGGTGCCGCGAACGCCGCGTGGAATCCCAGCGACTCTGCCAACTCATCGGCCTGGCTGCGCCCATCGGCGTTCCACACCTCCTGCAGGCCGACCAGATCGGGCGTGAACTGCTCGATGGTCGCCAAGATGCCCGGCTGTCGTTCTCGCCAGCCCGGACCGAACCGCCACCACACGTTCCACGTCATCACGCGAACCTGATGATCCACCGTCACGTCCTCCTCTCCACCCCCGCAGCGAGTTAGCGTTACCCAGCCTAGAGCTCTACTTCAGCTCCAAACCATGGATCTGGTCGGTCACACTGGCTTTCGCCGTTCTCAACGCCGCGTACATGGGAATCTGGCAGATCCTCGGACCGGTCATCGCCCTCGACACCATCGGCGCGCAGGGCTGGGGGCTGGCCCTCAGCGCCCGCGCGGTCGGCTCACTCCTGGCCACCGTCGTCATGGTCAAACTCACCGTCCACCGACCCATGATCTGGGCCATGTCCCTGATGACCCTCGCGGCCGCTCCACTCATCCTGCTCGGCACCGGCGCGAACACCAGCTGGCTTGCCACAGCAGCCTTCGCCGCAGGACTGGCCGCCGAATTCTTCACCGTCGTGTGGTCGACCGTCTGCCATCTCAACATCCCCGAACGCCTCCTCTCCCGGGTCGGCGCCTGGGACGAATTCGGATCCTTCGTATCCATCCCCCTCGGCCAGCTCTCGGCCCCACTCCTGGCCGCCGCCTTCGGCATCACCACTGTCGCCACCACCGGCGGCGCACTAGTGGCCGTCGCCCTCCTGCTACCTCTCCTCGTCCCATCCCTCCGCCGCCTGGAGATGAACACCAGCCAGAAAGCTGCTGACGACACCTGATGCCAGGAGAGGTAACGTTATCTCGTGGCCGAACCCGCGTCGCGCAACGATCAGGCGATCGCCGAGTTCCGTGCGAACGGCGGTCGCCTCACCGGTCCGCTCGCAGATACGCCGGTGTTGCTGCTACACCACACCGGCGCCCGCAGTGGCGCTCCGCGAGTTACCCCGCTGGTGTACTCGCGGCATGCCGGCGGCCGCTTGGTGGTCGTCGCGTCGAACGGCGGAGCGGCAGGCAATCCCGCCTGGTTGCACAACCTACGAGCCCACCCCGTCGCTACCGTTGAGATCGGCACCGACACCCTTCCGGTCCGCGCAACCGAGCCGGTCGGCCAGGATCGCGACCAGCTGTGGGCGGAGGTCATCGCACGCTACCCGTCCGTCAGCAGCCATCAAGCACACACAGCTCGGAACATCCCACTGGTCGTGCTGCTCCCGGCCTTACCCGACTAACTGGCACAACTGCTTCGTGAACCCCCCGGCCGTATCGTGATGCTGTGACGTACGGCGAGGCGGTCGGGCCCGGGCTGAAGGTCGAGCTGTTGGGACCGATGCGGGTGTTCGCCGAGGGTCGCCAGATCGTCGTCACCGGTGATCGTCAACGGACCCTGCTCGCCGTACTGGCGATGTCGGCCGGCGAGCGTGTCTCGGTCGAACGACTGGCGACGGCCATGTGGGACAGTGACCTGCCCGCCGACCCCCGCAACGCCGTACAGCTCTATGTGGCGCGGCTTCGGGCCGAGCTCGGCGCCGAAATGATCAGCACCAAGCAGGCGGGATACGTGCTGCACGCAGGGCCGGATCAGGTCGACGCCTTGCGGCTCACGCAGTTGCTCGACCAGGCTGCGCAGGACATGCCTGCGGAGAGACAGCTGCTGACCGAAGCGTTGGCTCTGTGGCGCGGTACGCCGTTCGAGGACACCGGCTCGGCCTGGCTGGTGACTGCTGTGGCGCCACGACTGGTCGAGCGGTACCTGGCCGGGGTCGAACGACGGATCGATCTCGATCTCGCCGACGGTCACGAACTCGACCTGGTTGCCGACCTCGTCGAGCTGACGAGCCGCCATCCGCTACGGGAATCGTTGTGGGTCAGGCGACTCGTGGTTCTGGCCCGGTCCGGGCGGCATGCCGAGGCGTTGGCGTCGTACGACGCAATTCGTTCGTTGCTCGCCGATGAGCTCGGCACGGATCCGGGTCCCGAACTCCAGGCGGTTCACGCCGACCTGCTCGCCGGCCGGACGCCTGCCGCGCCGGACGATCGGACCGTCCCTCGGCGCCTCGTGCCCCGACAGCTCCCTGCCGACATCGGCGGGTTCACCGGCCGCGCCGCGGATCTGCTGTGGCTGGAAGCGAGGCTCGACCGCGGCCAGGATCCGTCGCGGCGGTCGGTGCCGATCTGCGCGATCGCGGGTGCGGCAGGCATCGGCAAGTCGGCGCTCGCGATCCACACGGCACACCGGTTCGCGGATCGCTTCACCGACGGACAGCTCTATGTGGATCTGCAGGGTGCCACCGCGGGTCTGCAACCGCTGGCGCCGCTGGAAGTGCTGGGCCGGTTCCTGCGGGCTCTCGGCGTGGGGGCGGCTGCCATCCCGGCCGATCCAGACGAGGCCGGCGGGCTGTTCCGTTCGTTGGTGGCCGATCGGCGGCTGCTGGTCGTGCTGGACAACGCGGCCAACGCCGCACAGGTCAATCCACTGTTGCCGGCCGGGCCTGGCTGCGGGGTCCTGGTGACGAGTCGCCCTGTCCTCACCGGCATCGAAGGCGCGCAACAGCTGCGTCTTGACGCACTTGCGCCGACAGAGGCAATCGAGCTGCTCGGCCGCCTGGCCGGGGCCGAGCGGATCGCCGCGGAGCCGCAGGCGGCCGCCGAGGTGATCCGGTGGTGTGCGTCGCTGCCGTTGGCTCTCCGGATCGCGGGTGCGCGCCTGGCGACCCGGCCGACCTGGCTCGTCGACACGCTGGCCGAGCGCCTCGCCGATGCGGGCCGGCGGCTGGACGAACTGGAGATCGGCGAGGCCGGCGCCCGCGCCAGCTTTGCCGTGTCGACCGAGCAGGCACGCAACAGCATGGATCCGCTCGATCGGGCCGCGGCCAGGTCCTTCGGCCTGCTCGGTGCGTTCGACGGCCCCGAGCTCGGAATTCCGGTCGCGGCAAAGCTGCTGGATGAGCCGGATGCCGCCGCCGAGCGCGTGCTCGAACGGTTGGTGGACATTCAGCTGCTGGAAACGCAGTCGCCGGGCCGGTACCGCCTGCACGATCTCCTACGGCTCTACGCCCGCGAGCTCGCCGAGCAGGAGCCGGAGCAGGTGCGATCGGCCGCGTTGGTACGGGTCCTGACGTTCTATCTGGCGACGACCTGGCAAACCCTTCGGTTGCTGCGCCCCGGCGACTACCGCCTCGCGCGAATCGCCGGCGGTGGTACCGGTGGTCTGGATTTCGCCGACGACCTGGCGGCCCTCGAGTGGCTGGACACCGAGCGCATCAATCTGGTGGCCGCCGTTCAACAAGCCGCAGCCTCCGGCTCTGCCGACGCGGAGGAGCTGGCGGTGCATCTGGCGCACATGCTCTATGGCTTCTTCTTGCTGCGTGGGGACTTCTCGGACTGGGTGCAGGTCAACCAGGCCGCACTTGGGATGGCGCGGGAGCGGGGCGATCTTGCCGGTCAGGCACAGGTCCACAACGATCTCGGCGTACGGAGCTGGCGACTCGCGAAGTACGACGAAGCGGTCGCCAGTCTGGCGGAAAGCCTCACCATCCGACGCACTCTCGGCGACCTACCAGGTCAGGCCGCCACTCTGGTCAACCTCGGCCTCGTGTACCAGTGGCAGCGCCAGTACGGCGAGGCGCTTGCTTGCCTGGAGGAGAGCCTCGCGATCTCCGGGCGCATCGAGGATCCGCGTGGAGCGGCAGGTGGCCTGGCCAATCTGGGCGACATCTATCAGCGGCAGGAGCGCTACGAGGAAGCGCTGACAGCACTGCAGGAAAGCCTCGCGATCAGCCGCGAGCTCGGTGACCGCCGGAGCCAAGCCACGGCGCTGAGCAACCTCGGTGCGCTCTACAGCCGGCAGGAGCGCTACGACCTGGCCCTGACCGCCCAAGAGGACGCCCTGGCGATCTTCGGGGAACTCGGCGACGGCGACGGCGAAGCCTTCTGCCTGACCGACATCGGTGTCGTACAACGACGTCAGGGGCATCATGACGATGCGCTGGCGCGACTGCGCGACAGCCTCGCCATCCGCCGGCAGTTGGGCGACCTGCACGGCCAGGCAGAGACACTGCGCGAACTCGGCGCGACGTTGCACGAGCTCGGTCGGATCGACGAGGCATGCGACCGCTGGAAGCACGCCTTGGTGCTCTTCGAACAGGTGTCGACCGCCGATGCCGAGCAGGTCCAGACGCTTCTCGCCGACTGCGCACGAGGGGTTCGGGCCGTGGCCCGAACCCCCGATCACCTACCGGGCAACCTGTAGCGCCGACCGGGCCGGTGCCTTAGCGGCGGCGGTAGCGGCCTCCGGGACCGGCAGCGGTAGCGGCGCGCAGGTCGTGTCGGCGCGGTCACCGGACTTGCGCGGCGGCAAGGTTCCGTTGGCCAGGTAGGCCGCGACCTGGTTGTCCAGACACGCGTCACCAGACAGCGAACTGCCGTGCTCGGTGCCACCGGGCAACGCGATCAGGCTGGCATGCGGATACCGTCTGCGGACCTCGAGGCTGCCCTCGAACGGCGTCGGTCCGTCCAAGGTCTGGTCGATCAGCAAAGCGCTGCTCACCTTGCTCCCGTCGACCTGCAGCGGGGCGTGGGCGGGCGCAGGCCAGGATCGGCACGGCAGGTTGTACCAGGCATTCGCCCAGGTCTCGAACGGCGCCTTGGCAAAGGTCGCCCAGTTGTCGCGCGCCCAGGTCGACCACTGCTGCGGCCACGGCGCGTCGGTGCACTGGACGGCGCTGTACACGGCGTACGAGTTGTCGTTCCCGAGGCCGTCGATGAGCAGATACAGGTCCTCGAGGTTGGCCACGTCGTTGGTGTGCACGTAGCGAGCGAAGGCATCACCGAGGAGCGTCCACGACGCGTGCTTGTAACCCGTGGGCAGGAAGATGTCGACCCACTCGTCGCCGCCGATCTTGCCGTCGGCCGGATGCAGCGTCAGCTTGGCCTCGGTCTGGTAGAAGAGTTTCTCGACCGCCTTCTCAGTGGTGCCGAGGTGGTAGACGTTGTCGTAGTCGGCCAGCCAGCCGAACCAGATCTTGATGATCGTGTTGAAGGCGACGTCCTGGTTGAGATTGGCCTGGTAGAAGACGTTGCGCGGATCGACGTTGCTGTCCAGGACCATTCGCCGTACGTGGGCCGGGAACAGGGTGCTGTAGACCTGGCCGAGGTAGGTGCCGTAGGAGAAGCCGTAATAGTTGATCTTCTCGACCCCGAGCGCGATCCGGAGGCTGTCGAGGTCCTTGGCGTTCTCGATCGTGGTCATGTGCTGGAGGATCGGCCCGTTCGCCGTGCAGGCATCGGCGTAGCCCTTGGTGCGGCTGGTCCACTGGTCCACGATGGACGACCGCACCGGGAGATAGGTCGGACGGTTGAAGCCGAAGAAGTTCGGGTCGCAGGACAGGGCCGGCTGCGACGATCCGACACCCCGTGGATCGAACCCGATCCAGTCGTAGTAGCCACCGGCGCCGTTCGGTACCAACTGTCCCCACGTGGACAGCCCGAGCCCCGAGGCCCCGGGGCCACCCGGGTTGATCAGCATGACGCCCTGGGCCTGCGCATCGGGCACGGTGTGTTTGATCCGCGAGATGGCAATCTTGATCTTCGGGCCGGCCGGGTTCGCATAGTCCAGTGGCACCGGCACCAACGCGCACTGGGCGCCGGCATCCTTCAGGCCGGGATCGTCGCATACCTGCCAGGCGATGGACTCTGCCCGCGCCGGCGCAGCGGCACCCAGCGAGGTGAGCCCGGCCGCGACGACAGCCGCGGCGGTCAGCACCCTGAGCGCAGTAAGTCTTCTCATCGAGACCCGCCCTCCTTGCGTAGAACCCTCGGATGCCGGGGACGCTAGGTGGGTCCGACTTCAATCCGCCATCAATGCGACTTCGCCGACCTCACACGCGACGGTGTAGTGGCTTGGTTAGAGTTGATGGCGTGTGGCTCGTGTCCGGACGACGATTGACGTGCTCGAGATGGTGACTGGCCGGCGGGACGACTTCGGTCGGCCGACGCAGCGCCGGCCGACGGTTGCCGATGTCGCACGGGTCGCGGACGTGAGCCTGATGACGGTCTCGCGGGTCGTGAACCAGGTGGTGACGGTCGACCCGGAACTGCGGAACCGGGTCCTGGCCGCGATCGCGACGACGGGCTATCAACGCAACCGGACGGCACACGCGCTGCGATCGGCCCAGCTGGGGACCAGCGTCGGCCTGCTGATCGAAGATCTGGCGAATCCGTTCTACTCGGCGATCGCCGCAGGTGCGGCAGATGTCGCACTTGAACACAACACGCTGCTCTTCACGGCAAGCTCGGAGGAGGATCCGCAGCGGGAAGAGCAACTGCTGATGGCGATGTGCGAACGCCGGGTCAACGGGCTGTTGATCGTTCCGACCAGCAGCGACCATTCGTACCTGCAGCAGGAAGTTGCCCTGGGCACTCATGTCGTCTGCCTGGATCGCCAGGCCAAGGGGCTCAAGTCCGACGCGGTCGTCATCGACGACAAGGGCGGTACGCAGCAAGCGATCGAGTACGTACTGAGTCGCGGCCATCGGCGGATCGGCGTACTGATGGACTCACCCGAGATCGCCACCATGCGGATCCGCCTGGAGACTGCCCAGGTGGAGCTTGCCAGTGCCGGTCGGCCGGTTGATCCAGGCATGGTTCGCGATGACGTGCACGATCCCGCGGCCGCGGGTGCCGCCGTACTGGAACTGCTGGCGGCTCCGGATCCACCGACAGCCGTCTACTGCGGCAACAACCGGATCACCATGGGCGTGATCGAGGCATTGATGGGAACCGACGCCGACCTGGACGTCGTGGGCTTCGACGACTTCGAGGCCGCGCCCCTGATGCCCCGACCCGTCACTCTGGTGAGCTTCGACGCCCGCGCGATCGGACGGCGCGGCGCCGAACTGCTCTTCCGCAGAATCGACGGCGCAACCGGCCGCCGCCGCCGCGTAGTCATCCCCACCCACCTCGTCACCCACGGCCTAGGCACCACGACCACCCCCTCGTAACACCCACCGAGAAACCACCCTGCCCGAGCGCAGGCACTCCCCCGCGACCTGTCGTGAGGTAACGTTAACTTGCCCGACGACCGACTCATGGAGTCACTCAAGAGAAGGGAGCAACCATGTCCAATCGCGAGCAGTGAACCAAGCAGTCCCTCGAACCGAACGCGGCGGCGGCGAGCGCACAACACCAGTCACACGGACGCTCGTCCGCTGGCCTGCTCTGCGAGGTAACGTTCTCTCGCGGTCGGGTCGAGCGCGACTGCTGAGTTGTTGGCGATGGTAGGGGCGGGTGGTGACGCGGTGACGTGTGCCTGTGGGGTACGGGTTGGGCAGCCTTGGCGGTTGCGCGATGCGCTCTGGAGTCCTGCTTCCTTTGTCGGTGGCGTGGTGTGGCTCGGGGTCGGGATCGGCTCGGCTCTGGCCGGTTTCAACCCGTTCGGCCTGATCCTGCTGGGAGTCCTGGTGGTGCTGGTGCTCGGATCGCTTGTGTCCCAGGCGATCCGGGGCCACCGCGGGTTCTGTCTGCTGGGACGCGGGTTGTGGTTCGGTATCGCCGTACCGGGCCTCCCGCTGCGGATCCTGGGCGCCTTCAACTCCTGATCCAGGTGCGCGACAGGCAATTGACAGCCTGACGAACGATAGTGCCGGGCAACGCCCTCGTTCGAAAGGACCGGTGACATGGTCGACATCCTGCACAGAATCGGCGTCGAGTCGTCGGTGAAGTACGTTTACGAGACCTTGGCCACGATTGACGGGCTCGCCGGTTGGTGGACCGAAGACACTCGCGGAGACAGTGAACTCGACGGAGTCATCAGATTTCGCTTCGCCGGCGCACCGGCGCCTGGTGGCTTCGACATGAAGGTGCTCGAGACCGTGCCCGACAAGCTCGTGCGCTGGAAGGTCGTCGAGGGACCCGAGGAATGGGTCGGCACCGTCATTCGCTTCGAGCTCAGCCAGGACGGCGACTTTGCGATCGTGATGTTCCGGCACGAGGGATGGCGCGAACCAGTCCCGTTCATGTACCACTGCAGCACGAAGTGGGCGACGTTCCTCATGAGTCTCAAGAAGCTCGTCGAAACCGGCTCCGGCGATCCCGCACCGGACGACGTACGCATCAGCAACTGGCACTGAATTCCACGGCCCATTGCACACCATGACCAGCGAGGCTGGTGAGGAAGTCGGCAGGGTCGAAGGCCTGCGCCGGTGCGAGCACACCCGACTTGGTGCCGTCGGCAACTAGTCGGTGAACGCCCTCGACGGCGATCACCGCCGTACTGCCCTGCATGTCCGTGCCGTGGACGAAGCCGCGCGCGTGCTGACCGTTCTCGCCGTCCGCCTCGACCACGATGATCCAGCGGGCGCTTTGGCGTCCGGCCGGCGGCGGTCCTTCCGGCAAGGCCTCGATCAGCTCTGGAGTAACAGCAGCGAGCCCGGGGACGAGATCCGCCGTCGTGACACCCTCCACGCGCCGAGCTTGGACGTGGCGTGGGACCGTGACGACCGCGGGGAGCGGAAACTTGACCACGGGAATCGGATCACCCGCCAAGAACCGCAGCGAGGTCCGGTACGCCGGGATCCCCTGATCCCACCGGCCATCGGCGTACCCGAGACCGCCGGTAGCGAATGTCTCCAGATTCGCCAGCACGGATCGTAGTGTGCCCCGCGTCGGGGGCGCCGAGCCCCGAACCAGTTGGAGCCCGACGACGAGCTCGCGGACCGGCTGGACGCGCGCCGCGACGAGACTGGCGAGCAGGTCGCTGGGCAGTCCGTCGTCGTTGAGCGACGGTACGACGGCCACACCGCCGGCCGCTGCAGCTGTACTGACCGACTCGAAGACTTGTTGCAGGTAGAGCTGTTCGCCCGAGATGTCGACGTACTGGCACCCAGCCGCGATGGCCGCCTGGACGGACGGTCACCGCCGGCGGCGGTGCGGCGGTCCGCTCCGGAGGCGTCGACAGCGGCGAGTCGCATTCGCCACCGCCTTCAAACGCGAACTAGGCCAGGCTCCTGGCACCTACCGCACGTCAGCCATCGAAGCCACCACACCTCTGTAGCCGCCGCTCAGCGCCGGCGGGCGTGCTTTGCCGCCCCTGGCTCCCGAAGGCCGTAGGCTCGACCGTCATGGCTCCTGGGGACTGGAAGAGACTTGATCTCGGGCTGTTGATTCCGTTGAGCGCGCTGCTGACCGAGCGCAGTGTCACCAAGGCCGCGGACCGGTTGTCGATCGGGCAGTCGTCGATGAGCGAGATCCTGGCGAAGCTGCGGCGCCACTTCGACGATCAACTGCTCGTGCGCGACGGGCGCACCTTCCAGCGGACGCCGTTGGCCGAGTCCCTCCTGGAGCCGCTCGAGGACCTGCTGGTCTCCGCCCGCGAGGTGCTGAACTGGGGCCAGTCGTTCGACCCGGCCACCGCGCGGCGGAGCTTCACGGTGATGGCCAGTGACTACGCGGCGACGACGCTGCTCCTGCCGGCGCTGCGCACACTGACGGCCGATGCCCCTCGGGTCCAGGTCAGGGTCGAGGACCTTCGGACGGACATCGTCGATCCGCTCCGGAACGGACAGATCGACCTGTTGCTGTGGCCGCTGCAGCTCAAGATCCCCGACCTGGCGAAGTTTCCCCGCGCGCCACTGTTCACCGACGAGTTCGTGACCGTGGCCGACCGGGACAACCACGCGGTGACCGGGCCGCTGACAGCAGCGGAGCTGGTACGGCGGCCGACCGTGAAGATCAACCCGATCGTCGCCCAGCTCCAGCCGCTCCCCGACTTCTGGCTGGAGGAGCAGGTTCTCCCCGCGCGAGCAGCACTCACCGTCGGTTCGTTCACGCTGGCGCTGCATGCGGTCTCCGGTTCGGAGCTGATCACGACGACCCAGCGCAGACTGTTCGAGCGGCTCGGACCGACGCTCGGGTTGCGGGAGATCCCGATGGCCATGGAAGCGCCCAAGCTCACGCTCGCGATGTTCTGGCATCCGCGCAACACCACAGCGCCCGCTCACCGCTGGCTGCGCGAACGTCTGACGCAGACGGCTGGTCAGCTGCGGTAGGCCTGGCGTTGCGGGATGTATCGGACCAGCCGATGAAGGTCATCGAAGATCGAGGGTTCTCGGGGCTGGGCGGGCGTTGTTAGCGTCATCCTCCACCCGAAGCGGAGGCTCCCTTGACTGACAGCCACAGCAAGCAGACGAAGTCCGAGGGTGAGGGGGCGCTCGCGCGGGTTGCGCTGAGATTCACCGCATTCACCGAGAAGTGGTTGCCGGACGCGTTCGGGTTCGTGCTGGTCGGCACGTTCGTCGTACTGCTGTTCGGCCTCGTCACCGGCGAACCGCTCCTGAAGCGCCCCGACACTCCGACCGCGACCAAAGGCTTCGGCCTGGTCGATGCCTGGGGCATCGGGTTCTGGAGCCTGATCACCTTCACCCTGCAGATGGCGATGATCATCATCGGTGGGTACGCCGTCGCCACCAGCGGACCCGTCGCCCGGTTGATCACCAGACTGGCACGGATCCCGAAGAACCCACGGAACGCGGTCGCGTTCGTGGCCGCGGTCGCGATGCTGGCGTCGTACCTGAACTGGGCGTTCAGCCTGATCTTCGCCGCGATCCTGGCGCGCGAGGTCGCCCGAAACGTTCCGAAGGCGGACTACCGCGCCCTCGGCGCGATGGCGTTCCTCGGACTCGGAACGGTCTGGGCACAAGGCCTGTCCGGCTCGGCAGCGTTGCAAGTGGCGAGTGCGAGCAGCAGCCCGGCGCCGGTGCAGGAGGTGATCAAGGCCGGCGGTCACGCCAGCGGTCTGATCCCGCTGAGCGACACGATCTTCACCTGGCAGGCAATCGTCGCGACGTTGATCGTGTACGTCGTGGGCGTCGCCATGGCCTGGCTCATCGCGCCGGGTGAGCGCAGTTCGAAGACCGCGACCGATGTCGGCATCGAACTGCGACCGTTGGTCGGTCCAGGTTCGGTGGAGGACAAAGTCACCGAAAAGCGTCGCCCTGGTGACTGGCTCGAGCACTCGCCCGTGTTCAGCCTGCTGATCGTCCTGCTCGGCGCCGTCTACCTGGTGCGGTACTTCGACGGCAAGAGTTTCGTCAGCGCACTCGACCTGAACACGGTGAACCTGATCCTGTTCCTGCTCGCCATTCTGCTCCACTGGCGCCCGTGGCGGATGGCCCGCGCAGTGCGAGACGGCGCGCCCGCGGCGGCCGGCGTACTGCTGCAATTCCCCTTGTACGGCGGGATCTTCGGCATGATCGCCTACACGGGGATCTCGGCCCGCCTGGCCGGCTGGCTCGTGCAGGCGAGCAACCAGTTCTTCTTCCCGCCGCTGGTGGCGATCTACTCGTGCATCCTCGGCGTCTTCGTGCCCAGTGGCGGCAGTAAGTGGGTGATCGAGGCGCCGTACGTGCTGGATGCGGCCAACCAACTGCAGGTCAACGCCGGCTGGATGGTGGTTGTGTACGACCTCGGTGAGGCGAGCGCCAATCTGCTGCAGCCGTTCTGGATGCTGCCGACGCTCGCCATTCTCGGCCTGAAGGCCCGCGACATCATGGGCTACACGTTCACGATGTTCCTGGCGTGCTACCCGGCCGCCCTGATCGCCGTGACCCTGCTGGCTCCTCACGTCACGGGCTAGGCGGTCAGGTCGTGGGGGGTCTTGCCGGGTTCGACCAGGACTACGGTTCGGGTGGCGGTGTGGGTTACGGCGGTGGTGAAGCTGCCGTCGGCGAATTGGGCTCCGGGGCCTCGGGGTGAGCGGCCTACTGCGATCAGGCGGGCGTCGATGTCGTCGGCGTGTTGGGCGAGGGCGCGGCCGGCTGCGGCGTGGTCGCCGACGCTGGTGAGGACCTGGCCGGTGGCCGCGATGCCCTGGGTGAACAGGCGGTCGAGGTGGGACAGGACGGCGGCGCGGGCCTGCTCGGCGTCTTCGGCGTCGATGGCCTGCTCTTCGACGACGGCGGTCTCGCGGACGTGGACGACCTCCAGCGGGCGGCCGGCGTCGCGAGCGATGACCGCGGCGGCGTCGACGATCTCGGCGGCGTCCGGGGTAGCGCTGACCGCGACGATGACAGGCTGGTACGCCGCTGTCGGCGCAGCCCCGACACGCTCCAGACTCGGGCGCATCGTCTCCCCCTCGACCGAACCCTGCTCGGCCGCGGTGACCAGTTTGTGGCCGGAGGCAAGGACCGCGATCGCGAGCAGGAACGCGACGCCACCGACGTAGAACGGGACACCAAGGTTGGTGGCGTCGGCGAGCTTGCCCGCGACGAACGGCGCGAGCCCGCCGCCGATGAACCGGACGAAGCCGTACGCCGACGACGCGACCGGCCGCTCCACCGGCGAGACGAGCATCACCGCCTGGGTGGTCAGCGTGTTGTTGATGCCGATGAACGCGCCACTGATGATGACCGCGACGATGACGGCCGCCGGAGTGTCCACACCGATGGCGATCACGGCCATCACGATGCTGAGGCAGAACAGGTTGACGTACAGCACCGGCGCCGTACCGAACCGCGCCTGCAACCGCGGGGCGAAGAACACGCTGAACGCCGCGACCAGCAGACCCCAGCCGGTGAAGACCAGGCCGAGCTTGTGGGCGTTGAGTTCCATCGGGTACGGCGCGTACCCGAGCATCGTGAAGAATCCCCAGTTGTAGAGCAGCGCCATGATGCCCATGGTCAGCAGACCGCGGTGCCGCAACGCCTTGAGCGGCGCGGTCAACGATGTCTTCTGGGCCGGCTTCGGCAGTGTGGGGACGAACGCCATGGTCGCGACGAGAGCGATGAACATCAGCACCGCGACGCCGAAGAACGGCCAGCGCCAGCCGATGCTGCCGAGTTCACCGCCGAGCAGTGGCCCGACCGCGATGCCGAGACCCAGTGCCGTCTCGTACAGGATGATCGCCCCGGCGAAGCCGCCGCTGGCCGAGGCCACGATGACTGCGAGGCTGGTCGCGATGAACAGCGCGTTGCCCAGTCCCCAGCCGGCGCGGAACCCGACGATGCCGCCGATCGAGTTCGACGTACCGGCGAGCGCGGCGAACACGACGATGAGGATCAGGCCCACGATCAGGGTGCGCTTGGCGCCGATGCGGCTGGACACCCAGCCGACCACGAGCATCGCGACCGCGGTCACGACCAGGTAGCTGGTGAACAGCAGCGACACCTGGCTCGGTGTGGCGTGCAAGCTGCCGGCCAGTGCGGGCAGGATCGGATCGACGAGCCCGATACCCATGAACGAGACGACACAGGCGAACGCCACCGCCCAAACGGCACGCGGCTGCTTGAACGGGCTCGGGGCAGTCCCGTGGGACGCGGTCATATCCAGGATCTCCTCACGATGGATGCGGTCAGTCGGACGGCCGGGACTCGACCAGCCGGGCCAGCGCGGGCAGCGCGGCGGCGATGGCGGCCCGGTCCTCCGGATCGAGGCGGTCGAGCGTCTGCTGGAGCGCGTCGGCCCGCTCGGCACGCCGCTGCTTGAGCAGATCCAGACCGGCCTCGGTCGCCTCGACCAGGACGGTCCGGCGGTCGTCGGGCTTCGCGATCCGGCGCACCAAGCCATCGCGTTCCATCCGGGTGACCAACTGGGTCATGCCCGGTTGCGAGGCGCGCTGGGCGTGCGCCAGCTCCGTCACTCCGACAGCGCCGTCACGGCCCAGCCGGTGCAGCGCGGCCGAGGCTGTCGCGCTGAGGTCGCCGGCGGTCGACACCTGGCGGATGAACGTGACGAGTTGCTCGAGCACCACGACGAGCTCAGTGCCGGAAGCATCCGATTGCATAACCTCATTATGCATAACATCCTTATGGATGTACAGCGGCGAGGCTCACAGCGGCGGCCCGGGCCCAGCCGAGGCGGTCTGGGCTCAGCGAGGCGGTCCGGGCTCAGCGCCAGTCGGCGAAGTCCTCGAAGGCGGCGGTGTTCGTGACCCGAGACAGGTGCCGGCCGTCGGTCGTCAGCGTGTAGAGGTCCTCAGGCCCGCCCTGCTGCGTGATCAGGCCGACGACGAGGTGCTTCCCGTCCGGCGACCAGTTCGGGCTGAAGGCGAAGGCAGCGCCCGTAGGGATCCGGGTGACCCGACCGCCGTGCGCGCGGATCACCGACAACGTGCCGTCCGCGCCGGCGAAGACGATCTTCGAGCCGTCCGGCGACCAGTGTGCGAGGCCGTTGTCGTGGGAGTTCGGTACGCCGTACTCCGTCAGCTGGTGTAGGTGCTTGCCGTCGCTCGTGCCGACGTACAGAGCGCCGGTTTGGCCCTGGTCCGGGACGGTCGGATCTGGGCCCGGCTTCGCGCGCATAAAGACGAAACGACTGCCGTCGGGCGAGAATCCGCCGGGGATATCGCCTCCGCCGAAGTCGCCGCTCGGCGGGTAGGGGTTGGTCGTCAGCCGCTGCACGGAACCGCCGTCCGAGGCCCGGATCGTGTAGATGCCGTTCAGCGCGGGATCACCGCCGGCCGGTCGACTGACCTGACAGAGCAACCGGCGTCCGTCCGGCGACCACGCCGTACAGCGGATGTCGGCATCGCTTGGCAGGGCCGGGACAGTCAGCAGGCGGAAGCCGGAGCCGTCGCCGGCCACGGTGGCCGGACGCGCGCCTCCGGTCGGCGGGAACGCGAACACGAGCATCGAGCGGCCGCTTGGAGACCAGACCGGGTCGTCGGCCACCATCGGCAGGCTCACCAGTCGCTCATGCCGGCCGCTCAGGTCGGCGACCACGATCCGCGGCTCCCCCGTCGCCTCGTCGTACCGGCTGAACACGATCCGCCCCTGGTCCACGCCCGCCCCCGCCGAAGCAGGTACCGCGAGCAACGTCCCAGCCGTCAGCAACGCCGTCAACACCCGCACCGCCACACCCCCTGGCTCGTTTGCGCCAACGATCCGCGCCCACCTTCAGAAAGGCTTAAAGGTTCCTGGAACACATCACACGATCGAGTGATGCAGACCGGTGAGATCTCGGGGGCAAGCTGGTCGCTATGAAGGCTGACGTGATCCGTGGCGCGGACGGGGTAGCACGGTGCGGGTGGGCCGGCGAAGCTGGTACGGCGCTGGCTCGCTACCACGACGAGGTCTGGGGCGCCCGGACCTCCGAAGACTCGGAACTGTTCGAGGCACTCACGCTGGGAGTCTTCCAAGTTGGTCTGAGCTGGCAAATCGTCTTCAACAAACGAGAAGCCTTCCGCCGCGCCTTCAAGAACTTCGAGGTAGCCAAGGTCGCCCGAATCACCGACGACGAGATCGAGCTCCTCGTCACCGACGCATCGATCATCAGGAACCGGGCGAAGATCCGCGCGACCGTGGACAACGCCCACGTGATGATCTCCGCGGCCCCCGCACTGTCCGACCTCGTCACCCAGTACACGACCGACCGCAAACGCGCCCCACGCCACCTCGCCGACCTACCCACCTCGACCCCCGCGGCCACGTCCCTCACCAAACAGTTGAAGTCCCAGGGCTACCGGTACGTCGGCCCCACCAGCGTCTACGCGTTCCTGCAGAACGTCGGAGCCGTCAACGACCACCTCCACGGGTGCTTCAAAGCATCCGACTGACCACCGGGTGGACACGACCAATGCCGTCGGCGAACGGCCCGGGCAGCAGCACGATGGTCGGGGCGACACCTGGCCTAGAGCTGCTCTTCGTACTCCTTGCGCATCGCGTCCCCGCCGCTACTGCGCCACGTCTTGACCAGGGCGTCGAGGGTGGAGATCGACTTGCGGGCCTGGACGATTTCCTTGATGCCGTCGGCGAAGGCTTTGTCCAGGACGGTGTTCTTGCTGGCGTTGGTGTTGGAGAAGAGGCCAACGGTGGGATTGACGGCCGTCTTGGCCAGCACTTTTGTTTGGTAGGCGTGTTGTACGTCGGCATCCTGCGGCCGCCCGGGTTGGTACAGGACCGCGGGCGCGTCGGCGAGGTAGCGGATCGGGAGGGCCGTGTTGGTCACGCCGGACGAGGTCAGGTTCGGATCGCCGTCCTGGTTGACGGTGTGATCGACGCCCTGCTGGCCGAAGACCCGGTAGACGTACTCCTCGGTGCCGAACGGCGCGGCCAGCCAGTTGAGCATCCGGAGGATCAGCTCGATCTTCTTCGGGTCCGTCTGCTTCTTCAGAGCGGTGATCGAGTACACGCCCGAGCCCTGGTACCACGGAGCCAACCCACCGCCGGCTCGGGTGTAGATCGGCATCAGCCCCAGCTTGAACTTCGGGTTCCCGGCACCGCTCACGATGTACTGGGTCCAGCCGAGATACCCGTCGATCGCGTTGATCGCAATGGTTCCGGCGGTGAACAGGTTCTTGAACGGAAGCTGGTCCGAGAACGCGTCGGGATGGAGGACACCGGCCTTCCACAGGGCAGCGAGGTCCGCGATGCCCTGCTTGTACTCGGCGGACTCGTACTGATGGGTGAGCTTGCCGCCCTCCTCGCGCCAGGTGTTCGGCGCCTCGTTCATCATCATCAGGAAGTCGCGCACGTGGGCCCAGTAACCGAAGGCCCAGCGCCTCGATTTCGGATCGGTCAGCGCCTTCGCGGTCGCGGTCAACTCGGCGAAGCTCTTCGGCTCCGGCGACACCCCGGCGGCTTCGAACAGGTCCTGCCGGATGAAGCTGTAGAACTGGGCCGCACCCCGCGGGATCGGGATGCCGTAGATCCCGCCGTTGAAGACCGCCGACTTCCAGGTCCGGGTGGGGATGTTCGCGAGATTCGGGTACTTCGTGATCGCGTCGCCGGCGAGGTGCTCGTCCAGACGGGTGAATCGCTTGTCCAGCAGGGCCGGCAGGTTCGCGATCGTCCGCAGCTGCAGCACGTCGGGCAGCTCGTTGCCGGCGATGGTGGTGGCGAACTTCTGTTCGTAGTCCGCGGCAGCGACCATCTGCAACTTCAGATCGATACCGAGCCGATCGTTCAGGCCGGTCCAATAGCTGTTCCGGCTCAGGCCGGGCGGTACGGCGTAGAAGATGTTGCTCATCCCGGTGATCGTCTCGCCGTTCCCCGGCTTGTCCGGTACCGACTTCGCCCGCTGCTTCGGGAAGTGCCGGAACGCCGCATCGACCCCGCTCGCCGTTGCCGGAAGATCAGGTTTGAGCCCCGAGTACGCGACGTACGTCGGGAGCGCGACCTTGCTGTTCGATGCGACCGAGTTGGCCTGACTGCTACCGCCACCGCTGTTGCAGCCGGAGACCGACCCGATCCCCAGGAGCGCGGCGGCTCCTCCTCCGGCGCTCACCAGGAACGACCTGCGCCCGATTGCCCTGTACGACATGACTTTCTCCTGACTGGATTGTCAACCTTTGACGGCGCCGACCAAGACTCCCTTGGCGAAATGCTTTTGCAGGAAGGGATAGACGACCAGGATCGGGACGAGCGCGACGACCAGGATCGCCATCTGCAACGGCAGTTGTGGCGGCATCGCCTCGGCTCCGGAGCCGACCTGGTCGCCTCCGATCGTCGTCTGGTTCACGACGAAGGTCCGCAGTACCAGGGACATCGGCCATTTGTCCGTGCTCTGGATGTACAACATCGCGTTGAAGAAGGCGTTCCAGTAGCCGACCGCGTAGAACAGGCCCATCACCGCGAGTACTGCCTTCGACAGTGGCAGCACGATCCGGACCAACGTGGTTGCACTGGAGGCACCGTCGATCGCGGCCGACTCGAACAACTCCTGCGGCAACTGCTGGAAGAACGCCCGCATGACCAGCACGTTGAAGGCATTCACCATCACCGGCAGGATCAGCGACCACCAGGAGTCCAGCAGGCCCAACTGCTTCACGACCAGGTAGCTGGGGATGAGCCCCGGGCTGAACAACACCGCTCCGAGCACCACCATCAGCATCGGCTTGGAGCCGGCCGCCTCCCGCCGAGACAGCCAATACGCCAGGCCGGCGGTCGCGGTCAGCGAGAGCAACGTCCCGACGACCGTGATCGCGATCGAGATGGTCAAGGCTCGCGTGACCACTCCCCCGGACAGGATTGCCCGGTACGCCGAAACCGACATCCCACCCGGCCACAGCACCATGCCGCCGCCGGAGCCGTCGATCGTCTGCTGATCCGCGAGGGACGTCGCCAGCACCGACCAGAACGGGATGACGACAAGCAGTACGGAGATCCCGAGCGCGACCGACTTCGCCAGTTGGGTCAGCGGATTCGGCGGCTCCATCCAGATCGGACGATTGCTCATTTGCGGTAGACCCCCTGTTCGCCGAACAGATGGGCCAGCTTGTTCGCGCCGACGACGAGCAGGATCCCGACGACGCTCTTCACCAACCCCGCGGCGGCGGACATGCCCCAGTCGCCGCCGATGATGCCGTTGTTGTAGACCCAGGTGTCGAGGACCTCGCTCGGCCCGGTCCCGACCGGTCCTTGTTGCAGAATGATCTGCTCGAAACCGACCGACAGGCTGTCACCCAGCCGCAGGATCAGCAGCAGGATGAAGATCCCCTTCAGGGCCGGCAGGGTGATGTGCCACAGCCGCTGCCGGGCGTTCGCGCCGTCGACCGCCGACGCCTCGTACTGCTCCTGGTCGACCTGGGCGAGTGCCGCGAGGAAGATGATCGTCCCCCACCCGGCGTCCTTCCAGATCACCTGCGTGGTCAGCAGTACCTTGAACAGGTCGGGCACTCCGATGATGTGAAACATCGGCAGGTCGTTCTGGATCAGGAACGTGTTCAGCATGCCCGCGTTGCCCAGCATCTGCTGGAAGATCGCGACCACGATCACCCACGAGAGGAAGTGCGGCAGGTACAGCACGGACTGCAGCAGCCGCTTGAGCCGCTCACCGGCCAGGCTGTTCAGCAGCAGCGCGATCCCCAACGGGATCGGGAAGACGAAGACGGCCTGGACGACGGTCAGGATCAACGTGTTGGCCAGTGCGTTCAGGAAGGCCGGATTCCCGTCCCACAGGAACGAGAAGTTCCGCAGCCCGACGAACGGCGCGTCGCCGATGCCCAGATACGGCTGGTAGTCCTTGAAAGCGATGATGTTGCCGAGCAGCGGGAAGTACTGGAACAGGATCAGCGCGGTCGCGCCCGGCACTCCGAGCGCCACCAGCACCTTGTCCCGCCGCAAGCGCTGGAACCGTCGTGGCGACTCGTGGGCCGTCGCGGAGCTCCTGGTGCCGGCCACAGTGATGGCCATGAATCCCTCCTTGCCGCCCTCGTCGTTTCTGGGATGTTATTGAGCGGCGACGACAGGGCACTACCGGCTGGATTGACCGAAACTAGGACAGGATTTGCGGCCCGCTCAGATCGTGACTGCGGTGCCGTCCGGCCAGGTCACCGTCGGGCGACCGGATTCGGACACCTCGCCGGTGGGCCATTCGGGTGAGCTCGTCCCCAGCCAAGAAGCGACCACGTACCACCGATCCGCAGCCGGCGAATCAAAGCGACACCACGGGACGTCGAGGTCGGCTCCGAAGGGAGTCTCGAGCGCATGTGTCGCGGTGCCGGTCGTTCCGCCGAGCGTGAGTGGCACGACGGCGCTGACCAGGTCTGAGCGAGCGCCCGGGGCCGGCTTGCGCGGGACGGCGTAGCCCGAGATGACCAGCGCCTCGGCGCCACCGCCAGGCGAGATCCGAACCGCGCGTACCTCAACCGGCCCGCGGACCAGCGAGACACACCTCAACTCCGGACCGGCGTCGAACCCCGACTCCCCGAATCTCGCGAGGTGACGGCTGTCGGCGCGGCCATCGTCGATGTGGACAAGCTCGATCAGGGGTCGCTGCGACCAGCGGCCGGCGGCGTCGATCAACGCGATCTGGTTGTCCACTGCCTGGCCCGCCGAGCCGTCCGCCAACGGCACCGGAGCGGTCGCCGTCGAGTACCCGAACCTGTTGTACAGCGGACTTTCGGCCCCCGGCGTCGCTCCGCTGTGATCGACCCCGTGGTTGATCACCCTGACGATGCCGTCGGACGCCGTACCCGAAACCAACCAGCCGACGGGGCGAATCGCGTGAACCCGATCGACGACCGGCGCAGGCGGCTCCGGTTCCGTCCACACCGGATGGGATTCCGGAAGCAACAGCCCGGCGAACCCCAGACTCGCCCAGTACGGCGAGCCGGGACCGGAGTACGGCTGACGCATCGGCTCGAACCGATCGAACCAGCCGAGACTGAGCAGGCCGTCGCGGTCGTAGGCGCCTCGTTCGACGAAGTAGTCGATCGCGCCCATGCACGTACGACGAAGCCGGCCGGGCGGGAGCGGATTCGCGTCGAAGACGGCGCCGGTCCACAACGCGCCGACCACCGCGTGCCGATACACCAACGACCTGCCTTGGTACAGCGGTGCCCCGTCCGCACCGAACAGCTCCGAGGCACTGGCGACGTACGCCCTGAGCCGGTCCGCATACCGGGCCTGGCGTGCCGCGATTCCCGGTTCGCCGACGGAGATTCGGCAGTACCACAAGGAGAACAGCTGCATCGCGAAACCGGCGTACCAGTCGACGTTTCCGCCACGCCCGTCCGGCCGGCCGTCGCTGTGCCAACCCTCGCCCAGGTAGCAGGTGTCCAGGTACTCGAGGAACGAGTCGACCCTGGCCTGATCGTGCGGTCCGCCGACCGAGCGCAGGAAGGCCTGCGTGACGTTGTGGAACCAGTACCAGTTGCTCTCCGGGTACCACGCGCCGATGGACCCGGCCAGCCAATCAACCACTCGCTCCTGGACGGCCGAGGGCAAACGGTCCCAGATCCACCGGCGCGTTTCGTGCAGCGCGATCGAGACGGCCGCGGCCTCCACGCGTGCCTGCGTCGTATCGGCCAAGGACGGCCACCGCTCAGGCGAGGAGGGATCGGTACCTGCCGTCAGCCCGCGGGCGTACCAGCCGGCAAAGTCGTGCGGATCGGACTCCGCGGTCGACAACCGAAATCCCACCGCCAGGAACGAGCGCGCGAAGGCTTCCAGCCCATCGGAACTCGGACCCGCCTGACTCACCGGACCTGGCAGGTCGAACCGGGCATGATCCGGCGTCGCCCAGGGCCGCATGGCCAGCAACGACTTGTCCGCCAGGTCGGCAAGCCGCTGGTACGGCGAGGTCATCCCTTCGTCCCGAAGACCCGGCGGATCTGCTCGAGGTGACCGTGGCGATGGAGAGTGTCCGGCTCCAGGTAGCTGCCCTCGGTCCACTCGTTCCAGGCGTTGATGATCACCAGCGGAACGTTGCTCTGCTCAACGAATTCCCGGACCTGTTCGAGCGCACGACCGAACTGCTCCGGGGTCGCGTCCGAGATGATGTTGGTGTGCGGATAGCCGAGTGCCGGGTTCAACCGGTCGGACTGCACGGTCCGCGGCGAGGAGTCCCAGCCGACCGTGAGGTTGGGGTAGTAGGGCTGGTCGTACTCGGCGGTGTACCGCTTCCACCCGTCGGCGGCCTGCTCGAGCATGTGGGCGTACGACGTGAGCAGCGTCGGCATCCCGTGGTGATGCACCCAGACGTACGACGTGACGCTGTCGAAACCGAGTTGGCCGATCAACGTCGGACCGTCGAGCGCGACACCGTCCTCCGGCAGCACCGGCTTCTCCCGGGTGATGGCGTTCAGGTGGATGTCCCCGATCCCTGCCCGCACGGCCCGGTTGCGAAGACCGTCCAGCGCGGCCTTGGCGGCGTCGACCCCGCCAAGCCCCTTGATCAGCGTCTCGAGTTCGTAGATCGACAGGTACGGACGGCCGTCGATCCGCAGGTACGCCGGGTGCCCGAAGTACCGCTCGATCAGGTAGTCCGTGGCCGCTTCGAACTGCTCCGCGTCGACGGTGCCGGACTCCAACTGGGTCGCCGGCGTGCCCGACTTCCACGGATGGATGTTGCTCCAATGGTGGTTCGCCCACATCACCGCGAATTTCAAGTCCTGTGCTGCCGCGTTGGGCATGAACGCCGCTTCGAGCGGGCGCTGCAGGTACGGTCGGCCGCCGTACCAGTACCAGTCGAAGACGAAGGCGTCCACGCCGTGCTCGGTCGCCATCGCGATCTTGCCCGCCATCACGTCCGGATCCGCCTCGTCCAGGTACCCGTCGAGCGGGATCCGCGGCTGCACATGACCCTCGAACCGGGACTCGGCGCGCTTCACCAGCTCCCACTCGGTCCAGCCTTCGCCGTGCCACTGCTCGTTGCGTGGATCGACGTGATAGTTGGGAAAGTAGTACGCCGCGATGGTGACGTCGCGTTGAGACACAGGCTTCACTCCTCGCCGGGGACGCTGCCGACTGTAGGCCCGTGATGAGCCCTGTCCCTGTTGGTGGTGATGTGATGTTATTGACCGCCAAGGCGTCGCACCTTCGCGAGGATTGAGCGAAAGTAGGACAAAAGTGGCCAGTAGGCGCAGCAAGCCACGCTACGAGCGCGCCGCTGTCTTCAACCCGGACGGCCTGCCGGTGTGGGCGGACCGGCACCGGCTGCCCGCGGACATCGCGGCGCACGACCACGACTTCTTCGAGATCGCCCTCGTCACGCAGGGCCGCGGACTCCACATCGCGGCCGACGGCGACCACCCGATCGGCCCCGGCAGCGTCATCGTCGTACCGCCGAATCAGTGGCACGGGTATGCCCAGTGCGAGGACCTCGTGGTCTTCGACAGCTTCGTCGCGCCCGAGCTCATCGACGGCACGTTGTCGTTCCTGGACGCCGAGCTGCCGTTGATGCAGAGCGTCCACAGGTCGAGCCTTCCACTGCCGCAACGCGTCCAACTCAGCCAGTACGACG
Source organism: Kribbella sp. NPDC055071 (assembly GCF_053608045.1). Lineage (NCBI taxonomy): Bacteria > Bacillati > Actinomycetota > Actinomycetes > Propionibacteriales > Kribbellaceae > Kribbella > Kribbella sp. NPDC055071. Next base: position 523,704 of record NZ_JBSGUS010000002.1, on the reverse strand, counting down.
TGAGCCTGGCCGTCGCCGAGTTGCACAGCATGGGCGACACCACGCCCGCACGACGCTCACGCATCGAGCTCGTCGGTCACCTGCTGATCTATCTCGACATCTTGAACCGTTCCTGGTCACCGGAGCAGGCGATCCATCGCCGGTCGATCGCGCCACTGCATCCGGCGGTGTCCCGCGCGGCCCAACTGATGGAGGAGGATCCCGGCCGGTCCTGGACGCTGGCGCAGCTCGCCAGAGCGACCACCACCGAGCGGACCCACCTCGTCCGCCTGTTCCAGCGCGAGCTCGGCGCACCGCCGATCGCCTACCTCAATCGCCTGCGCGAGCAGGCGGCGGCCAGACTCCTGGTCCAGACCGACGAGCCGGTGGCCCAGATCGGTGCCCGCGTCGGGTGGGAGGACGCCGGGTACTTCGCCCGCAGATTCAGGGCCGCCTACGGCCTCAGCCCGTCGGCCTACCGCAACCGGGCCCGCACCGGCGAGGCCCGCTACCACGCCACCGGCGAGGCCGGACCACCGCTTCCGGTCAGCGGCGCCCGCTTCGGCGGCCAGATCGTCGGTTGAGATCGGCCAGATCGTCGGTTGAGATCGTCGGTTGATGCCGTAGGCAACGACTACAACTTCGTCCTACTTTCCGTCAACCCGAGCAAGGGTCCGGCCGGCTCGATGTCTCATAGCATCACCCGCATCGGACTCTGGGACCTGGTGGAGGTTGACCCATGAAGCTTCGTCGTCGTGATGTGTTGAAGGCAGCAGCGGCCGTGTCGGGTGGGGCCGTCCTCGGCCTGCCGGGCCGCGCGTCCGCAGCGTGCGAGGCGAGCCCGACAGTGGTCGGTGCGATCCGCTGGGATGCCTGGGTGGGCAGCGCCTGGCACGTCGGCAGCACGGTGAACCGCACGCTGTCGCCAGCGAAGTACCAGTTCCGGTTGCCGTACTACTCGATGATCACGGTGCCCGCCCGTCTCCTGGTCGACCAGAGTTTCGACGCGGAGACGACCGGTGCGGCCCCGGCGGGGTGGACCGTTTCCGCAGCGGCCGGCACGAGTGTGGCGGTGGGGGTCACGTCGGACCGCACCGGCAAGAGTGTGCACCTGCACGACGAGTCCACGTCGGTGATGGCCTCGATGACTCATTCCTTTGCCTCACAGAGCCATGCCGTGACGATCGAGTTCGACTGGAAAGAGACGGTCGCGGGCAAGTGGGCGCGGGCGTTGCTGGTCGACGGCTCGACCGCCGCGATCGATATCGCGACCACCTCGGATGCCAGCGGCAAGCGCCTGACCATGCGTGCGCCGGACGGGACCTGGAAAGTCATCCAGGCCATCGCCGACGACACCTGGTACTCGATCAAGGTGATCGCCGACCCGGCACCCCCGCAGGAGACGCCCTGGGTCGACGTCTTCGTCGACGGCGTACGACGGATCAGTCACGCACCGCTGCTCGTGGCGGGCGCGACGTTCGACAGCCTTGCCGTTCGCACCAACGAGACGCTGACCTCGGACCTGTACGTCGACAACGTCCGCGTCTCGGTGACCGAGTCGGTCAACGCCGACGGAGCCAACCAGACGGTCATGGATCAAGAGATCCAGTACGCGGCCGCCGCCGGCATCGACTACTGGGCCTTCCTGTACTACCCCCAGGATCCGCTGTCGCGAGGCAGGAAGCTGTACCTGTCCAGCGCGCACAAGAACGACGTCAGCTGGTGCGCACTCCTGGACGGCAACTTCATGGGAGCGTTCGACACGAATCTGGCGGAGCTGGCGACACACTTCGGCGAATCCAACTACCAGAAGGTCCTCGGCGGCCGCCCGCTGCTGTATTTCTTCTCCGATGCCACGGCCGACCGCGTCACCAAGGTACGGGCCAAGGCGGCGGCGGTCGGCGTCGCGGATCCGTACATCGTCGTCATGGGCTGGACAGCCCAAAGCGCCGCGGACCTGAAGACGTTGGTCGGAGCTGATGCTGTCAGTAGGTATGCGACCGGCGGGACGAACGGCGTCTCGTACGCAAATCTCGCCGCGGCCGAGACCGGCCTGTGGACCGACTATGCGACGGCGGGCGGGCAGGTCGTCCCGACGGTCTCCACCGGCTGGGACAACCGCCCGCGCTACGACTATCCGGTCTCCTGGATCGCCGACTACACGCCGCTGAAGGACAATTGGGTGCAGCAGGCAACGCCCAACGAGATCGCCAGTCATCTCGGCGGAGCAATCAGTTGGAACGGCACGCATTCGGCGAACGCACCGGCCAACACAGTCATCATCTACGCCTGGAACGAGTTCGACGAGGGCGGCTGGATCTGCCCGACTCTGTCCGAAATCAGGGACTCCGGCCGCCCTCTCCGCCTCGATGCCATCGCCGGAGTCGCCCGCACAGCAAAGCGCCGAAGCTGACGTCAGGCGCGGGCTTTGCCGAAGTACATGAGCTCCCAGAGCGCGTCGTCGACGTGGTTCTCGGTCAGGGTCTCGCCCTCGTAGTGTTCGACGCGGACCTCGCCGACGAATCGCAGGTAGGCGCCGTCGAAGCCGGCGAGCTTCGCGGCGGCCTTCTTCGGGCCTGAAAGTTGGTCGGCGAACTTGACCTTCGACAGGTCCGCGTGGCGGGTGTAGGTCACGACGTACCTGTCGTTGTCGTCGGTGTACGTGTACCGGGTGACGTTCGCGACCGGCTTGCCGGTCTCCGTGTCGGTGTAGGGACCGAGCTCCTCGAAGGTCACCTTCGACTTGTCGTCCGCGATGAGCTTGCCGTCACGGGCCAGCATGAACACGGGCAGCGTCGCGTACCCGTACTGCTTCTCCGCGGTGATGTACGACGCGATCACCGAGTACGGACCCGCCGATCCGCGAGCCCAGTACCAGTGGTGCATGAGCTTCAGCATCAGCGTGTTGCCCCAGTTGTGGTCGTGGTACCCCACCCCGGTCGTGGTGCTGGTCTTGCCACCGACGCTGTACGTCGCCTCGACCCTGCCCTCGGGCACCGACGGAAGCCAGGCGAACACCTGCTGTCCATCGTCACCGAAGAGCCAGTGGCCTGACTCCGGACGCCAGGCCGGCACCTGCCCGGTCAACGTGACGTCGACCTCGATGTCCTCGACCTTCGCCCGAATCGTGTAGGTGTGCAGATCGCCGGCGAAGACGTTGTCGCCGATCCGGACGTCGCAGGTGTCGGTCGAGGCCGTAAAGGCGTCCGCGTCGAACTCGGCGAGCTTCTCCAGCGTGGTGCCGTCCGTGAGCGTGAGGTCGATCCGGATCATCGGTGCGAGCGGCTTGTCGATGGCGGTGAACTCCTTGGTGAAGAACACCACGACGAGCTTCACCCCGTCGTCCAGGTGAGCGTCGAAGTACCACCACTCGTAGCTGCCCGGCCCCCCGTCGGTGCGCAGGCCGTCCTCGTGGGGCTTGATCGCCCCGGCCTCGATGCCGAACCGGGCGTAGTCGGCGCTGGTGTTGCCCATCCTGGCGGGAAGGGTGTGGTCACGTGCCATCGGTCTTCTCCTTGGGGCCACGGTGCTGTACTTTAATGTCCAGTTGGATATTTAATCCCAGCATGCCCCCGCCCCCCTGGTCTGGGCAAGTCTGGGGCCGGACGGAGGACAGTGAGCGTCCAGAGTCGAGGCCGCGGCCGCCCGCGGGCCGGAGACGAACTCGACGTCGGCCCGCTCCTGCAGGGAGCCCTCGAGGCTTTCGCGGAGAAGGGGTACGACGGCATGTCCGTCCGTGACCTGAGTCGGCGACTCGGTATCAGCCACGCCCTGTTCACCGCGCGGTTCGGCTCCAAAGAGGGTCTGTGGTTCGCGGCCATCGACCACGCTCTGGCCATCGCGCGGGACTCGTGGCAGCAATTGGCCGGCGACCCCGAGCTCGACGACCTGGAGGCGCTCCGCCAGGCCATCGTCGCCCAGGTGAGATTCTCCGCCGCACATCCGGAGGTGCTGCGAATCATCGCCCACGAAGGCGCGATCGACAGCCCACGCATCCACTACGTTCACGACCGGTTCGTCAAGCCGCTGCGTCCGCTGGTCGAGCGGCGCATCGACCGGCTCGTCGCCGCCGGCCGGCTGCGTCACGTGCCGTACGCGACCGTCCACTACCTGGTCGTCCAGGGCGGCGGCGCCCCGTTCGCGAGTCCCGTCGAGACCGCCCTGCTCGGCGGGCCGCCGCGGTCGGATCCAGACGAAGTCCGCCGGCACGCGGAAGCAGTGGCCGACATCCTCATCGCCGGCCTGACCCCCACACCAGCCTGAGACACAACCGGGAGTTTCAATGTCTGTCAATCAACGGTCCGACCGGACCCGGTGGGCGATGTGGGCCCTGACCGCGGTCATCCTCGCAGGCCTGGTCGTCTCGGCGTTCGCGCCCGGCTTGAGGCTGCCCGTGATCGTGGTGCAGGTCGTCTTCGTCCTGGCCCACGGGGCGCGGCGCTACGGCTGGCGCGCCATCGCGGTGTTCGTCGTGGCCGGGCTGGTGATCAGCAACATCCTGGAGAACCTCAGCATCCAGACCGGCTTCCCGTTCGGCCACTACCACTACACCGGCGGCGGCAAGATCTTCCAGGTCCCGTGGTTCATCGGTCCGGCCTACCTGGCCACCGGCTACCTCGCGTGGATCGTGGCCACGATGCTGCTCGACGACGTACGACGCAGGTCACCCTGGCTGATCACGATCGGGACTCCCGTGATCGGCGCGTTCGCGATGACCGCCTGGGACCTGGCCTTCGACCCCACCGCGTCGACCATCAAGCAGAACTGGATCTGGGAGAACGGCGGCGGCTTCTTCGGCGTCCCACTCGTCAACTACCTGGGATGGACCTTCACCGTCTACCTGTTCATGCAGGTCTTCGCCCTCTACCTCCGCAGCCGCGCACTCCCATCCACCCAACAAGAGCGGACCCCCAGCGACCTCCAAGCCGTCCTGCTCTACGCGGCAACCACCATCTCGTTCTTCGTATTACTCGGCACCGGCGACCACACCACCGTCACCGATGCCACCGGAGCCACCTGGAACACCGCCGACATCTACGAAACCTCAGCCCTCCTGGCCATCTACGGCATGACCTTCATCGCCCTCCTAGCCACACTCAACCTGGCCCGCCGCCACTACACCACTTCCCTAGCGAGCGCTATAGAATAACCCCATGAGGACAGGGCGGCCGCGGGGGTTTGATCGGGGGGAGGCGCTTGAGCGGGCGATCATGGTGTTTTGGGAGCATGGGTATGACGCGACGTCGATTGCGTTGTTGACTGAGCGGCTTGGGATTGGGACGCCGAGTTTGTATGCCGCCTTTGGGAACAAGCGGGAGCTGTTCCTTGAAGCGCTCAACCGGTATCTGCAGACGTACGGCGGATTCAGTGGGCGCGCGTTGGCCGAGGAGCCGACCGGCCGTAAGGCGGTGGAGCGGGTGCTGCGCGAAGCTGCCGCGGCCTACACCGGGGCCGGCCACCCGCCTGGCTGCCTGTTGCTCACAGCCGCCACGAACTGTTCACCGCAATCGTCCGACCTCAAGCAGCAGCTCCGGGACATGCGCTCCCAGAGCCTTGGTGCCCTCGAAGCGAAGCTGCGGGCCGACGTCCGGGCCGGAGCACTCCCGGAGTCGACCGACCTGCACGCGCTGGCGACGTTCTACTCGACGGTCATCCAAGGCATGTCGGCCCAGGCACGCGACGGCGCGTCGCACGACGACTTGAACGCGGTCGCCGCCGCGGCACTGAAAGCCTGGCCGACAAAACCTCGACGAGCGAAGTAGCCGGAGTTACGGATGGACCTGGGACCCGAAGCCCAGGTCGAGACGGACGGACTCGAGGATGAGGAACGTCGTGGTCGCCGTGTAGACGTCCGCCGCGGCAAGCACCCCGAGATACTTCTTGATCACCGGCTCCGACGCGTACCGGACCTGTGCCGCCTGGTACTCCTTCACCGCCGCCCAGGCGTTGTTCCCGTACTTCGCGAAGTACGGCGTCGGATCGACCGCGGCCAACGCCTGCTTCACGCCCGCGATGATGTCGTCGATGTACTGCCGGTACACGACCATGTCCTGCCGCGTGCCGAGCCGGCCGATATGACCACCGATGTAGTGCTTCCACGGATACGACAACGCCTTGGCCGGGGCCGCGATCGAGCCGGGCACGTCCTCGTTGATGTTGAAGAAGTCGAACGGCACCCACCCCGGCAGGTTGACGTCGACCAGCATCAACGTGTCGTGGTCGGGGAGGTGGATGTAGATGTTGTCCGGCGTGTGGTTGGTGCCGTGATAGGCCAGCTCGATCCGCTCTCCCCCGACCCGCAGCGTACGGCGGTTCTCGAAGGTGACATCGGGCACCGGCCTGGTCGGATCGTTGTCGCGGGCAAGCAATCGCTTGTTCTCGGTGTGGCCGATCCGCGTGACGTGCTTGCCGAACAGCGACGAAGCCCCGGTGTGGTCGGCGTGGTGGTGTGAGTAGACGAGGTGGGTCACCTTGTTCGACACACCGTTCTCGGCCGCGATCTGGTTGATCGCACGCTGCAGGTTCTGACCGATCGACGGTGGCGCGTCGAACAACACGACTCCGTCCTTCGTGGTCAGGAACGCGGCCTGGTACGTGCTGTCGGTCACCCAGTAGAGGTTCTTCTTCACCCGGCCGACGAAGAATCCCTGCGCGTTGACCGCGGGCCCCAGCGCCGACGGCGGGATCGGCGCGTAGTCCGGCAGGGTCTCGGCGTTCGCGGGCAGCTCCCCGAGCATCGGGACCATGGCGGCCATCGCGGCACCACTGGCGAGGAAGGTACGACGATTCGTAGACATGACAGTCCTTTCCGAACTCACGCGCCGTACGTCGGCACGATCGCGCCGCTCACGACTGCGGCGGCATCACTGACCAGGAAGGCGATGACCTCGGCCACGGCCTCCGGTTTCACTGCGTGGGCGAGTACCTCGGGCGGGAGGTACGGCCGGTTCTTCTCGGTGTCGAGCAGCGCCGGCGCGACCGCGTTCACGCGAATCCCGTCCGGCCGCAGTTCGAGGTCGAGGACGCGGACGAGGTGCACGAGGGCGGCCTTGCTGACGGCGTACGTCGTCATCCCCGGCGCCGCCTCGAGCCCGGGACGAGCCGCGACGTGCACCACGGCGCCCGCACCGCGCTCACGCATGTACGGCGCGACCGCCTGCGTCAGCCAGAGCGCGGCGCCGGCGTTGACGTCCAGCATCAGCTGCAGATCCTCGGGTGTTGCCTCGAGCGCGGAGCCGAGGTGATAGGTCCCGAGGGTGTTCACCAGGATCTCCGGCGGACCTGCGGAGGCCGCGATCTGGTCGACAAGGCTCTTCGCGGCGGCCGGATCGGTCGCATCACCGACCTGCTGCGCGATCCCGTCCGGCAGGAGCTTGAGCCCATCCGCGTTCCGATCCACACCGACGACGGTGAAGCCCGCACCGGCCAGCTTCGCGGCGGTCGCGCGACCGAGCTCACCGCCGGCACCGACGACGATCGCGACCCGGGCGCTCATGGGTGCACCTGCGATCCGCCGCCGAGATCGAGCCGGATCGACTGCAGGATCGAGAACGTCGTGGTCGTCGTCAGCGCTGGTACGTCGGCAGCCCCTAAGACGCCGGTGTACTTCGCGATGATCGGTGTGGCGGCGACCTCGGTCACCGCATCGAGATAGCCGACGACCCCGGCCCACGCGTTCGCGCCGTACCTGATGAAGTAGGGCGTTGGATCGACCGAAGCCAGCGCGGCGTGCGAGCTGTCCACGATGTCCGCGATGTACTGCTGATGCAGGACGACGTCGTCGCGGCGCCCGAGCTTGCCGAGATGACCGCCGACGAAGTTCGTCCAGGAATACTCCATCGCACGGTCCGGAGCCTCGATGTAGCCGGGCACGTCCTCGCTGAGGTTCAGGTTGTAGATCGGCACCCATCCGACGTTCACGACGTCGATGAGCATCAGCGTGTCGTGGTCGGGGAAGTGGATGTAGATGTTGTCGGGCGAGTGGTTCGGCCCGTGGTACGCGAGCTCGACCCGTGAGCCACCGACCTCGAGCGTGTAGTTCTCCTCGAACGTGACCTCCGGCGCCGGGCGCGCCCGGTCGTTGTCGCGCTGGAGCAGTCGCCGCGTCTCGGTGTGCCCGATCCGCACGACGTCGCCGAACAGGTACGACGCACCCGCATGATCGGCGTGGTGGTGTGAGTACACCAGGTGGGTGACCGTGTTCGGCAGATTCTCCGCGGTGGTGATCTCGTCGATCGCGCGACGGAGGTTGCCGCCGATGGTCGGTGGCGCGTCGAACAGCACGACGCCGGCGGGCGTCGCCAGGAACGCGGCTTGGTAGGTGCCGTCCGTGACCCAGAACAGGTTGTCCTGAACGCGACCGACGGCGTAGCCGTCCGCGTTCAGCGCCGGACCGAGCGCGGACTCTGGTACCGGAACGTAGTCCGGCAGTTGCGGCGCGCCGTCGGCGCCGGAGGTGGACATCGCGGCTTCTCCTTCTGATCGGAGGCGATCTGTGCGGCTCCAGACTCGCCGCCGGGCCGATTGCCGGTCGTCGCCTGATTCCGGTGATTTCCGCGGGTTAGGCTGACCGGGTGTCCGGACGAACTGGCGCAGCCCCGCAAGGGTTGGTCGACCGCCACGACCTGATCGCAGCGCTCGACCGCGCCACGGCGAAGCAGGTCACGATCGTGTCCGCGCCGGCCGGTAGCGGGAAGACATCGCTGCTCCGCAGCTGGTCCGAGCACACGCCCGTCCGTACGGCGTACCTGTCGATCCGGCCCGATCAGTACGACGCCCAGCTGTTCTGGCTCGCCCTTCTCGCGGCCGTCCGGGCAGCGACCGGTCGAGCCGACGGCGCTCCCCGCCCGCCCGGATTCAACGGTCCGGCGGCCGTTGACGCCGTACGGTCCGAGCTTGCGGGCGAAGAGCTCATCCTGATCATCGACGACCTGCAGGAGCTCAATTCCGCCGAGGCAACCGCCCAACTCACCACGCTGCTGACGACGTTGCCCGCGGGAGTTCGCGCCGTCGTCGCCACCCGTGGCGAGTCAGGGCTGCGACTGCAACGGCTACGGCTTGCCGGTGAGCTGGCCGAGATCCGCGGTGCGCAACTGCCGTTCACCGAGGCGGAGACGCGCGACCTGCTCGCCACTGCCGGCATCACGCTCTCGGACCGAGCGATCGCCGTACTCCAGGACCGGACCGAAGGCTGGGCAGCCGGACTGCGGCTCGCGATCCTGTCGCTTGCCGGCCATCCGGATCCCGAGCGGTTCGTGGCCGAGTTCTCCGGCACCGATCGGACCGTCGCCGAGTATCTCCTGGCCGAGATGCTCGACCATCAACCGCCGGAGGTGCAGCGACTCCTGCTCCGCACGTCGGTGCTGGACCGGGTCAACGGCGAGCTGGCGGATCTCCTCACCGGCACCTCCGGCTCCGAGCGGATCCTGCTCGCTCTCGAGGACGCCAACGCATTCGTGGTGTCGCTCGACCACGAGCGGACCTGGTTCCGTTACCACCATCTGTTCCGGGACCTGCTGCGGTTGGAGCTTCGCCGGACCGAAGACGTCCATGAGTTGCATCGGGCCGCGGCCCGATGGTTCGCGGGCCATGCGGACGTTGCGGAGTCGACGCGGCATCTGCAGGCGGCCGGCGATTGGACCGCGGCGGCTCAGCTGTTGACCGATCACGCCCTCAGCCTCACCCTCGACGGCGAAGCAGCCACGGTCGCCGCCTTGCTCGGCTCCTTCCCGAACGGCGCCGAGCCGCGCGGCCTGGCGCTCGCGCACGCCGTCGCCGAGCTCAACCGCGGGCGCCCGGACGAAGCGACGGCCTACCTCGAGGTCGCCAGAACCGATCTCAGCGAGGCTCCCGCCGACCGTCGGCACCGTCTGCAGACCACGATCGCCGCCCTCGACCTGCTCGGGGCCCGCCTCAGCGGAAACTTCGACGGTGTGATCGAACGAGTCGACGCGTTGCCCGCACCCACCAGCCTGTCCAACGCGGACGTTGCCCTGAGCAACGATGCGCACGCGACCGCGCTGCTCAACCTCGGGGTCACGTCGGCCTGGTCGCTCCGGCTGCCGGAGAGCGAAAAGTTCCTCCTGCAGGGTGTCGAAGCGGCGCGCGAGATCGGCCGGCCGTACCTCGAGGTCGCCTGCCTGGCTCACCTGGGATTCACCGCCACCCGCGACTCGTCGGCCCGGGCCCGCAGGTACTGCGAGGACGCGATCGAGCGGGCGACCCACTACGGCTGGGCGGCCGAGCCGGTGATCGCCCCGGCGTACATCACGCTCGCCGGGGTCCACAGCTGGACCGGCTCGTTCGACGAGGCCGAGCGGTGGCTCACGCTGGCGCGGAACGTCGTACCGGTCGGGGCCGAGCCGGGCACCCAACTGCTGCTCCACTTGGCCGCTGCGACCCTGTCAGCAGGACGACAACAGCACGAGGACACACTGGCCGAGCTGATCACCGCCGGCCAGGTGCGCATGGCCGGCAGACACGCGTTGGCCGGCCGGGTGCTCGGCTGGACCATCGAAACGCAGGTCCGCCTGGGGCAGCTCGCCGAAGCCCGCGCGGCTCTCGCCGCCATTGACGACGGACTGCTGTCCACCGGTGAGCTTCGCAACGCCATCGCCGTACTCCGTCTCGCCGAACAGCGACCGGCCGAGGCTCGGGCCGAGCTCCGCAGTGTGCTCGACGGCACCGCACCGAGCAACCCGGTCCTCACCCTGATCGAGTCCAACCTGCTCGACGCCCTCGCCGCTCGGATGCTCGGGGACGACCCATCGGCACGTGCCGCGGCCGAACGAGCACTGCAGCTTGCCGAGCCCGATCGCAGCCTCCTTCCGTTCGTGATGACCGGCGCGGCGCCGCTCCTCGCCGGACTTCCGACGCACGGTACGACACATGCTGCGCTCGTCACCGACATCCTCGACGCGACGTCGGCCCGCGCGGCGGTCCCGTCGACCGTGGAACCGCTCAGCCGCAGTGAACTACGCGTGCTGGGTTACTTGCCGACGAACCTCACGCGCCCCGAGATCGCCGGCAAACTGTCGGTCTCGCTGAACACCGTGAACACGCACATCCGCCACATCTACACGAAGCTCGGCGCCACCGACCGTTCCACGGCCGTGCAACGCGCCCGCGAACTCCGCCTCCTGTCAGCCGCCCGCGGCTAGCTCAAGCAGGTGTTGGTACGGCGGGATCGAGCAGGCCTGCGGACCGGAGATCGGCCCAGAGTTCGGCCGGGATCTCCACGCTGAGCAGGTCAAGATCGGCATCGAGTTCGTCCACCGTCCGCGCGCCGATCAGGACGGTAGACACCCGTGGATGCGCCAGCGGGAACCGTAGTGCAGCGGCCGCCAGCGGTACGTCGTACCGCCGGCAGATCTCCTGGATCGCCACGGCCTTGGCGACGACCTCGCTCCCAGCGGGAACGTAGTCGAACGACGCCCCTGGCGCGGGATCGACGAGCACTCCGCTGTTGAACACCCCGCCGATCACGACGGAGACACCACGCTCCTCGCAGGCCGGCATCAGATCCGCCAACGACGACTGGTCCAGCAAGGTGTATCGACCCGCCAGCAACACAACATCCAGCTCGCACGAGCGCACGAGCTCCGTCAGCGGCGCCGTGGTGTTCATCCCCGCACCGATCGCGCGCACCAGCCCGGCCGCACGCAGGTCGCGAAGCGCCGCGTACCCGGTGGATGCAGCCTCGGCCAGATGCTGATCGGGATCGTGCAGCAGCAGTACGTCGAAGCGATCCAGCCCGGTCCGCTCGAGACTCTCCTCGACCGACCGCCGGATGCCGTCGTAACTGAAGTCCCACACCGGGCCGACGGGCGGAACGTCTCGATAGAACGGCACCCCGTCGTGGTACTGGGTCTCGTCCCGCGGAGCGTCCTCGCGCAGCAATCGGCCGACCTTCGTCGAGACGATCAGGTTCTCCCGATCGACCTTTGCCACTGCACGACCGACACGCATCTCCGCGAGGCCATGCCCGTACAGCGGCGCGGTGTCGAGGTACCGGATCCCTTGGTCCACAGCGTGATCGACGACCGCAATCGCGTCCTCGTCGGTGAGTGCCTGCTGAAAGTTGCCCAAGGCAGCAGTGCCCAGACCGATACGCGGCACCGACAGCTCGGTCCGGCCGACTCGGACGGTGTCGTCATGCATCCGCGGTCCGCCCGCCCACTCCACGCACCTGCCACTTCTCGCGAGCGACCTTACGCACTGCCGTCGACGCACCCGGAGTCTGCGGCCGCTCGGCGAACCCGTCGTTCACCACGCTCCGCGACTCGAACACCTCCTGCGTCCACGGGATGAATTCCAGCAAGGCCGGACTCTCGCTGAGGACCACGCCGGCCAGGTGCTGGTGGACCTGCATCATGTCCCCGGCGTGCGGCACCAACCGCAACCCGCGCGCGGCCGCATGCTGAGCGACCTGCAACCACTCGGTCACACCACCCAGCCGGGTGACATCGGGCTGCACAACGCGGATCGCGTCCGCATCGATCAGGCTGGTGAAGGCGTGGTACGAATACACGCTCTCGCCCGCCGCGACATCGACCGTGCCGACGGCCTGCAGCCGACGATGCGCGCCGAGATCGTCGGCGTGCACCGGCTCCTCGATCCAGTCCATGCCGGCTTCCGCGAGTACCGGCATCATCCGTTGCGCGGTGGAGAGATCCCAGCGCTGGTTCGCATCCGCCATCACGGTGATGTCCGGCCCGACAGCTTTCCGGACGGCGCGGATCCGCGACGCGTCCTCGCGCCAGTCCGGCGTACCGACCTTGATCTTGACCCGCCGCCAGCCGCGGTCGATCAGCGAACCGAGGTCGCGGACCACCTCGGCGACGCTCAGGTTCAGCCAGCCGCCGTCGGTGTTGTACGTCTCGATCGGATCGGCCGAACCGCCCAGCAGCCGCCACAACGGCACTCCCGCGCGCTGAGCGGCGAGATCCCACAGCGCGATGTCGACCATCGACAGCGCCATGTGGACGACGCCGGCCCGACCGATCCAGTGCGTCGGCAGCCAGTAGAGGCGTTTCCAGGTGCCGAGGATGTCTTCCGACGACGCGCCGACCAACGCGGGCGCGTAGTACCGATCGATCACCTGGCACAACAGTTCGGGGCCGGTGTGTACCCCGGAGATGCCCGTACCGACTCTCCCGTCGGCCGTCCGGATCTCGACGACGGGGACGATCCACGACTTCAGCGCGGCCGTGGAGTCGGCCAGCGGCTGCGCCAGCGGGACGGCGAGCGCGTACGTCTCGACCGAGACGATCACATTGCCCTCCTCCCCCGGCGCGAGATCGTTCCGCGCCGGCGACAACACGCCCAGCGCTTCCTCCGGTATGTCGAGTTCCACTCGGCGCCCCTCCGTCGCTGGCTGATTCGGCACCGCCATTCAGACATGCCGGACTGCTCCGGAACAACGCCGATGTACGAATACAGGGATTTCGTCCGACGAATACCGATCGGCGCCGCCCCGGAGTCCGGCTGATAACGTCCGAATCAGTCGAAGTGCGGAGGATGCGGTCGTGATGGACGTCGAGCTGTCCTGGCTCCGTACCTGGATCGAGGTGGTGGACTCGGGCGGGTTCGCCCGGGCGGCCGCACGTCTGCACCTGTCCCAGCCCCGGGTCTCGGCCCGGGTCGCCAGCCTCGAGCGCGCCCTGGGCTGTGTCCTGATCGAACGGCGGATGCGTCCGCTCACCCTGACCGACGACGGCAAGCGGTTGCTTCCCCGGGCCCGGCTGATCGTGACCGAACTGGACGACACCGTCTCCGACTTGCGCGCCACAGCCGGATCGCTGTCCGGGAAGCTGGCGATCGCGAGCTTCGCCAGCGGGAGCTCGGAGTTCCTTCCCGGCATCCTCAAACAACTGCGCACCGCCAACCCTCTGCTCGAGATCGCCGTCCTCGACGGCGACGTCGACATCAGCGACGAGTGGCTCGCCGACCGGCGCGCGGCGATCGCGCTCCGTCCGCTCCGGCCGGAGCCGGCCGAGCACACCTGGATCTACCGCGGCCTGTGGCGCGAACCGTTCGTCGTACTGACGCCGCCCGGCCACCCGATCCTGGCCATGGACACGATCGGCCTCGACGACGTGGCGGCGTACCCGATGATCACGATCGGCGATCCGCTCGGCGACCCCAGCCTCGGGTACGAGGCGTGGTCGGCGATGCAGGCGAGCCGGATCGAACCGGCCGGCGGCATCGTCTCCCACCAGCCGACCACGCTGGCGGCGATGGTCCGGGCCGGGCACGGCATCGGCCTCATCAACGGGCTCGCCGCGGCGATGGTGCGCACGGACGGACTGGAGGTGCGGCAGGTGGACACCCCGCAACTCCATCGCGACGTCGGCCTGTGGTGGACCTCGGAGCGTCCGCTCAGCCGGGCCGCGCAGGCCTTCGTGGACCTCGTCCTCGCGGCGGACCGCCCGGCCGGAACCCTGCCGATCCCGACCTGAGCGGGATACCAGCCTCCTATTCGCCGGACGAATACTGTCGATCCGGAATGCGTCGTTGCACCGGTACGGGCGGGCATGACTGAATGTCCACAAGATTAATTCCGTGAGTCGTACCGAATTCGCAGCCGGTCATTCCAGAAATCGGCTCGCCGCATTTGTTCCGCGAAGGAGCTCACCGTGGTGACACTCGCCGCCGCCACGCGGTCACGCACGAAACGAGTCACCGGCCCGGCCCACCGGACCGACGGGAAACTGGCCCTCGTCCTCATTCTTCCGGCCACCGTGGGGTTCATCGTCTTCGCCGCCGTACCCGTATTTCGAGGTATTTACCTGAGCTTCACGAGATTCCGGATCCTGACGCCGGCGACCTGGACCGGGCTGGACAATTACCGGCGGTTGCTCGGCGACTCCGTGTTCTGGAGATCGCTCGGCACCACCGTCGAGTACGTCGTCCTCTCGGTCGCCCTCGGGCTGGCCGTCTCGCTCGCGACGGCGGTCATCATGCACCGGCTGACGCGATCGAGTGTGATCCGCGGGATCGTGCTCCTGCCTTTCCTGGTGTCGGGTGTCGTCGCCGCGCTGATCTGGCAATGGATGCTCGATCCCGGGCTCGGCATCGTGAACGTGGTCGTCAAGGCGGTCACCGGCCACGAGGTGCTGTTCCTCGGCTCGCAGGGCTGGGTGATCCCGACGCTGGCGTGCATCGGCGTGTGGAAGTCGATGGGGTACAACGCGATCCTGATCTTCGCCGGGCTGCAGACGATCGCGCCGCAGATCTACGAGGCCGGCCGGCTGGACGGTGCGACCGAACCACGGATGTTCCGGTACCTCACGCTGCCGCTGCTGCGGCCGATCATGGCGATGGTCGCCGTCCTGACCGTGATCAGCTCGTTCCAGGTCTTCGACCTCGTGGCCGTGACCACCAAGGGCGGCCCGGCGAACGCCTCGAACGTCCTGCCGCTCTACATCTATGCGAAGGGCTTCAACGAGTTCGACTTCGGCTACGCGCTGACCATGTCGATGGCGCTGTTCGTGCTGCTGCTGGCGATCACGTTCGTGCAGCTGCGGCTCCTGCGGGCCAACGAATCCGACACGAACTGAGGGCGCACCAGTGAAGCCATCCATCGGCAGGACCGCGGCCTGGATCTACCTGATCGGGTTCCTCGTCGTCACGATCTTCCCGTTCTACTGGATCGTCCGTACGGCGTTGTCCAACAACTACGCGCTGCTCGACCACCCGTCGTCGCTGCTCCCGGTCGACCTCACGCTCGGTCCGTTCGAGCGCGTGCTCGGACTGGCCACCCGGGAGCAGGCCGTCGCCGAGGGCGGTTCCGGGGCGACCATCCAGCTCGGCCTGTACCTGCGGAACTCGGTCATCTACGCCACCTCGCTGACCGTGCTCGTCGTCTTCTGCTCGCTGCTCGCGGCGTACGCGTTCTCGCGGCTGCACTGGCGGGGCCGCGATCTGGTCTTCGGCGTCTTTCTCAGCGCGCTGATGATCCCCGGCATCATGACCCTGTTCCCGAACTTCGTGCTGATCCACGATCTGGGTCTCACCAACACCTTCGCCGGGCTGATCCTGCCCGGTGCGTTGTTCTCCGCGTTCAGCATCTTCTTCCTCCGCCAGTTCATGCTCGGGCTGCCGACCGAGATCGAGGACGCGGCCCTGATCGACGGCCTCGGCCGGCTCCGGCTGCTGTTCCGGATCACCGTCCCGATGAGCCAGGGACCGATCACCACACTGGCGCTCCTGACCTTCATCAACGCCTGGAACGACTACTTCTGGCCGCTGATGATCGCCGGCAACTCCGACGTCCGGCCGCTGACCGTTGCCCTCGGCGTCTTTCAGCAGGCTTCACCCCAGACGCAGCCGGACTTCGCCGGCCTGATGGCGGCCACCCTCGTCGCCGCGTTCCCGATGCTCCTGCTCTTCCTGCTCTTCGGCCGGCGGATCGTCGACTCGATCGGCTTCACCGGACTCCGGTAGCCGGCCTCACTCCGAACCTCTAAGGGGAAACGGTGCACACTTCTCGACTCACCAAGGCTGTCGCCGCGACAGTCGTCGTACTGACCGCTCTGGCCGGCTGTTCGAAGGACGGCTCCGGCGACGCCGGTGGCGCGACCACCGTCAACTGGTGGACCTGGTCACCGGACCAGGCGATCGCCTACCAGCAGTGCATTCCGGCGTTCGAGAAGGCGAACCCGGACATCAAGGTGAAGATCACCAACTACAACGTCAGCGACTATTTCACCAAGCTGACGGCCGGCTTCGTCTCCGGTGACGCCCCGGACGGGTTCATGAACAGCGTGACCTTCCTGCAGTCGTACGCCGGGCAGGGACAGCTGCTCGCGCTCGACGACTACATCAAGAAGGACAACCTCGATCTGGGGCAGTACGCGATCGGGGCCGAGGGCTGGAAGTACAAGGACGGCAAGCAGTACGCGCTGCCGATGGACTGGGCCACCGGTGCGCTCTACTACAACAAGGATCTGCTCGCCAAGGCCGGCTACACCGACAAGGACGTCGCGGCGCTCAACTGGACGCACACCGACGGCGGCACCTTCTGGAAGATGATCAAGCATCTGACGGTCGATGCCAGCGGCAAGCGCGGCGACCAGCCGGGCTTCAACCCAAGCACCGTGAAGACGTATGGCCTCGGCAACCTCGAGTCCACCGGCGACCCGTTCGGCCAGAACGCCTGGGGTTGGCTGCTGCCGAACGACGGCATCAACATTCCCGACAAGCAGCAGTGGGCGACCGTCTTCAACTACAACGACCCCAAGGTCGTGCAGTCGGTCCAACTCGTTCGTACGCTCGCCAACGACGGGTTCACGCCGAAGCTCAACCAGTTCACGACCGCGAACAGCCAGCAGGTCGGCTCCGGCAAGGTCGCGATGGTTGTCGGCGGTACCTGGGAGGCCGCGACGTACGGCGGGCTGAAGGGCACCAAGGTCGGTACGGCGCCACTCCCGGCCGGCGCCGACGGCAAGCGGGCGCTGATGACCAATGCCAACGGCAACAACATCTGGGCCGGGAGCAAGCATCCCGACCAGACCTGGAAGTGGGTCAAGTACCAGGAGAGCGAGGACTGCCAGACGACCGCGGCGAAGTACAACGCGTCGCTCTTCCCGTCGATCGCGGCATCGATGAAGGCACTGGCCGACCAGCAGACCGCGAAGGGCATCGACTTCTCGGTGTTCAACCAGTACCTGACCAGCGGTGCGCTCGTACCGTGCCCGGTGTACAACAACGGTGCCGCGCTGACCAACGCGATGACTCCGCAGTTCGAGGCGTACTTCACCAACAAGGCCGACGACAGCATCTTCGCGAAGATGCAGGACCAGAGCCGTACCCTGCTGGCCGAAGACAAGTAGCCGATTCATGCTGACCCCATCACCTACGCCCGACCAACAGCCCGTCACCCCAGCAGGCGAACTCTGGTACGACCAGAGCGGCGAACGCTGGTTCGACGCACTCCCGATCGGCAACGGCCGGCTGGGCGGCATGGTGTACGGCGGGCTGCCGACCGAGCGGATCGATCTGTCCGAGTCGACGGCCTGGTCCGGTGGGCCGTCGACCGCCGACCTCGATCCGACGGCTCGAGAGCACCTTCCGCACATCAGGAAGCTGCTCTTCGCAGGTGATTACGCCCAGGCTCAGCAGTTGGCCGCCGACCATCTGCTGGGCACCCGGGCCTCCTTCGGCACCAACCTGCCGCTTCCACACCTGTGGCTGACCTTCGATCACAGCAACGCCACCGCCTACCGACGAGCGCTCGACCTGGACCGAGCCCTGGTGTCGGTCGCCTACGAAGTCGACGGGGTCCACTTCACCCGGGAGGTGCTCGCATCGCACCCGCACGGCGTGATCGCCGTACGGCTCACTGCGGACCGGCCGGGTGCGATCAGCTTCACGACCGGCCTCGCCGGGTCGGTGTTCCCGGGGCGGACGACCACCACGAGGACCGGGATCGCGTTCAGCGGCAGAGCGGTCGAGTCGCTGCACAGCGACGGCGCCACCGGAGCACTCGTCGAGCTCCGCGTCCACGTCGAGGCGCTCGGCGGATCGACTCGGCTCGGGGATGAGTCGTACGAGGTCGTCGGTGCGGACTCCGCCGTCCTGTTCGTTGCCGTCGGCACCGACTGGGACGGCGAGGATCGTGTCGACGACCTGGTGGCCGCGGCCGTCGCAGCCGGCTACGACGAGATCCGGACGGCACACGTCGCCGATCACTCCGGCCTGATGCGCCGGGTCTCGTTGCGCCTGGGTGATGGGCAGGACGCAGAGCCGACGGACCGACGACGGGAATGCCTGGCCGCCGGGCGGGTAGACGACGGACTCCTCGCGCTGTACTTCCAGTACGGCCGCTACCTGACGGTCGCCGGATCGCGCGCCGACTCGCCGCTACCCCTCGCCTTGCAGGGTCTGTGGAACGACGGCCTCGCCAGCAGCGCCTCGTGGAGCAACGACTTCCACCTGGACATGAACACCCAACAGAACTACTGGGCCGCGGAGTCCACGAACCTCGCCGAGTGTCACAGTCCCCTGTTCCGCCTGCTCCAGCGTCTCGCCGAGACGGGCAGGTCGACCGCGACCCAGCTGTACGACGCTCCCGGCTGGGTCGCCCACACCGTGACCAACGCGTGGGGCTACAGCGCCCCCGGCACCGCGATGGGGTGGGGCCTGAACGTCACCGGCGGCGCCTGGCTCGCCACGCACCTGTGGGAACACTTCGAGTACGGCGGAGACCAGCAGTTCCTCCGGGATACGGCGTACCCGGTCCTGCGTGGCGCCGCCCTCTTCCTGCTCGCGTACCTGACCGAGGACCCGGCCACCGGGGAGCTCGTCGCAGGTCCGTCCGAGTCGCCCGAGAACTGGTACGTCGCACCGGACGGCTCCCGCTGTTCGGTTGCCATGGGCAACACAGTGGACCGGGTGTTCGCCGCCGCCATCCTGACCGACTGCGCCGCCGCCGCGGAGATCCTGGCCGTCGACGCGGTCCTGCGCCGCCGGATCGGGTCGGCGCTGGCGCGGCTTTCGCCGTACCGGATCGGACGGCACGGCCAGTTGCAGGAATGGCTGCACGACTTCGAGGAAGCCGATCCCGCCCACCGGCACACCTCCCATCTGTGCGCGCTCTATCCCGAGCGCCAGCTCACGCCACGCACGACACCCGACCTGGCCCGCGCCGCGGAGGTCACGATCGACCGTCGGCAGACCGCGGCCGGCTGGGAGCAGACCGAGTGGGTCGAGGCCAACTTCGCCCTCTTCCATGCCCGCCTGCTCCAAGGCGACCAGGCGCTCAGACATCTCACGAGCCTCGTCACCGATGCGAGCGAGGCCAATCTCCTGAGTTACTCGGTCGGTGGCGTGGCCGGAGCCGCGCAGAACATCTACTCGTTCGACGGCAACGCGGGTGGGACCGCGGCAGTCGCCGAGCTGCTTCTCCAGTCCGACCGCACCGAACTCGAACTGCTGCCCGCCCTCCCCTCCACCTGGCTCGACGGCTCGGTCCGGGGCCTCCGCGCCCGCGGCGGCCTCACCGTCGACATCACCTGGGCGAACGGGCGTCTCGAGCACGCCACCATCTACCCGTCGGGCTATCCGTCGGGCGCCGCGACCCATCGCGTCCGGTACGGCGATGACGTCGCGGACCTGGTGTTCGTGGACGGGCAGCCGGTGACTCTGCGGGTGAATCACCGGAATCCGGTGATGTCCGACGCGGGTACCGGCGGCAAGACTCGCAGTGGTTCGCGGGCGAAGGGAGACCTTGGGTGAGTACTGAGCAGCGCGCGACGCTCGATGCGATCTTGCGGCAAGCGCCGTTCCCTCCGGATATCGGCGTCAAGGAGCAGCGGGAGCAGCTTCGCGCCTTGTTGTCGGCGCAGCCGCTGCCTGCTGACCTGACCGTCACCGCGGGCGAACTCGGCGGCGTGGCCACGGCCGAAGTCACCGTCGAGGGCATCGAACCGCGCCACACGGTCTTGTACTTCCACGGCGGCGTGTATGTGCTCGGCGAGGCGGCGCTCTCAGCCGACCTGGCGTCGCAGATCGGCCGGCGGATCGAGGCCAAGGCGATCTCGGTCGAGTACCGCCTCGGCCCCGAGCATCCCTATCCCGCCGCGGTCGACGACGCGGTGGCGTCGTACCGAGGCCTGCTGGACAACGGCGTCTCGCCCGCGGACATCGTCCTGGCGGGCGAATCCGCCGGCGGTGGGCTCGCGGTCGCCGTCCTGATCAGCGCCCGCGACCAGGGCCTCCCGTTGCCGGCGGCGGCGTACCTGATGTCGCCGTACGTCGATCTCACGCTCAGCGGGGAGAGCATGCGGACCAAGCGCGAGGCCGACCCGCTGATGAGCTTCGATGCGCTCCTCGCCCGGATCTCCGACTACACCGCGGGACAGGATGCCGCGCTCGGCCTCATCAGCCCGATCTTCGCCGACCTGTCCGGCCTGCCGCCCCTCGTCATCCAGGCCGGATCGCACGAGGTCCTGCTCGACGATGCCGTTCGGCTCGCCCGCCAGGCCGCGGCCGCTGATGTCGAGGTCACCCTCGAGATCACCCCCGGAGTGCCGCACGTCTTCCAGGCGTACCACGCGATTCTCGACGAGGGCGCGACGGCGCTGGACCGCGCGGGACGGCTGCTGGCCGGGCATATCGCCGAAGCAGCCGGCGTTGAAGATCAGCGAGCGATCGGAGCTTGACATGAGCGACTGGAACACCCAGAACATCGATGCATTCCGGGCGAACGACGGCAAGCTCGGCGGACCCTTCGAGGGTGCCCCGGTGGTCCTGCTGCACCATCGCGGCCGCAAGAGCGGACGGGAGTACATCGCTCCGACGATGTACCTCGCCCACGAGACCGACCCGGACACGATCTACGTCTTCGCGTCCAAGGGCGGCGCCCCGACGAACCCGGAGTGGTACATCAACCTCACCGCCGCCGGCGAAGGCGTCGTCGAACGAGGCACCGAGACCTATCCGGTGAAGGTTCACGAGATCACGGGCGCCGAGCGCGACCGCATCTACGGCATCCACGCCGGCCGGTACCCAGGCTTCGCCGAGTACGAGCGCCAGACCGCCGGCATCCGGATCATCCCCGTCCTCGAACTCAAGCGCGCTCAGTAGTCCGACCACACCCGCAGGCGGGTTCCTGCGGGTGTGACGGACGCTGTCTGGCGATCGTGCCCGGATTGGTGGTACAAAGGCGTCGTCAGCGTCCGCGTTGCCGATCGGCTGCGGACGGCCGTGAGTGGCTGGTTCACAGTCTGTTGAGGGGAGCGAGGCCCATGCGTCCTCCGGGCTCCCTCAAGCCGCTCACGATTCTCCCCCCTGGGTAACGCTTGCCCGTTCCGCCACCAGTGCTTGCACTCGGTGGCCATTGGCACGTCCCCAGGGTCCCGGCCGCCTCCGGCCCCCTTTCCCCCTCTCGTGGAAGGACAATCGATGGCGACATTCCGCGTCACCTATGCAACTCTCACCGCCGACAACGACGAGTTACACGCCGCCTACGAGCACGGCGTGACGACCGCACGCACCTGGCTCGGCAGCACCCTGACCGGTTTCGTGAACGGCGAGCCGACGACCGGCGAAGCGTTCACCCTGACCAGCCCGGGCGATCCCGAGCTGGTGTTGTGCACGGTTCACGCCGCGACGGCGGCCGAGGTCGACGCCGCGGTCGCGGCCGCGAAGGCGGCGGCTCCGTCCTGGTCGGACCGCCCGTGGCGCGAGCGCGTCGACGTCCTGCGCAAGGCCGCGGACCTGATCAGCGAGCGCTCCAACGAGCTCGCCGCGCTGATGTCACTCGAGGTCGGCAAGAACCGGCTCGAAGCGCTCGGCGACGTCGAAGAGTCGGCGGACCTGATCCGCTACTACTGCGACCAGTTCAGCAAGAACGACGGCTTCGTCCGGTCGATGGACCAGCTGTCCGATCGCGAGCTGACCACGAGCGTGCTCCGGCCGTACGGCGTCTGGGGCGTCATCAGCCCGTTCAACTTCCCGATGGCGCTGGCCGCGGGTCCCACGGGTGGTGCGCTCGTCGCCGGCAACACCGTCGTACTGAAGCCGAGCCCGCAGGGCAGCTTCACCGCGGTCAAGCTGTACGAATGCTTCCGGGACGCGGGCCTGCCTGCCGGCGTGCTGCACCTACTGCCCGGCGGCGACGAGGTCGGCAAGCAGGTCGTCGCCAACCCGCAGGTGGACGGTCTGACCTTCACCGGGTCGTACGCGGCCGGCATGCAGATCTACCGCTCGTTCGCCCATGACTACCCGAAGCCCGTGGTGTGCGAGATGGGCGGGAAGAACCCGGCGATCGTCTCCGCCAAGGCCGACCTCGCCACCGCCGTCGCCGGTATCGCTCGCTCTGCCTTCGGCTTCTCGGGCCAGAAGTGCTCGGCCTGCTCGCGCGTGTACGTCGAACGCCCGGTGTACGACGAGTTCCTGGCCGGACTCGCCGAGCGGGCCGGTGAACTCGTCGTCGGTGACCCGACCGCGCGCGACGTCTTCGTCGGCCCGGTGATCGACGACGCCGCCGTGGACCGGTTCCGCGCCGCGGTCGAGCACACCGAGAAGGCCGGGAAACTGGTTGCCGGCGGCAAGGTCATCGAGGGCCGCTACCTGCAGCCGACGGTCGTCACCGGTCTGCCGGACGACGACCGGCTGCTGACCGACGAGCTGTTCGTGCCGTTCGTCGCGGTCCAGCCGGTCGACTCGCTCGACGAGGCGATCACCCTGGCCAACGCGACCGAGCTCGGCCTGACGGCAGGATTCTTCTCGGCCGACGATGCCGAGGTCGACGCGTTCCTCGACCGGATCGAGGCCGGCGTCGTCTACGTGAACCGCGCCGCCGGCGCGACCACCGGCGCCTGGCCCGGCGTCCAGCCCTTCGGCGGCTGGAAAGGTTCCGGCAGCTCCGGCAAGGCCGGTGGTGGTTTGTACTACGTCCAGCAGTTCCTGCGTGAACAGTCCCGAACGGTGGTAGCCCGATGACGATCAACCAGCTCTCGACCCGGCCCGACTGGCTCCCCGCCGATCGCCCGGTGCCGGACCTGCGGACCGCGATCCCCGGCCCGCTGTCGGCGGCCGTCGTCGAGCGTGACCTTGCGATCACGAGCCGTTCGCTGCCCCGCGCGTACCCGCTGGCACCGCGTCGCGGCCACGGCTGTGCGATCGAAGATGTCGACGGCAACCTCTTCCTCGACTTCAACGCCGGCATCGCGGTCAACTCGACCGGCCACGCGCACCCGCACGTGGTCGACGCGGTGAAGCGGCAGGCCGAGGATCTGCTGCATTACTCCGCGAGCGACTTCTTCCTGCCGATCTACTCGGAGATGTGCTCGGCCTTGGCCGCGACCTCGCCGATCAGCGACCCGGTCCGGGTGTTCCTGTCGAACTCCGGCGCCGAGGCGGTCGAGGGTGCGCTCAAGCTGGCCCGGTACGCGACCAAGCGCCCGTACGTGATCAGTTTCTACGGCGCCTTCCACGGCCGGACGATGGGCGCTGTCACGTTGACCGCATCCAAGGCGAAGTACCACCAGGGCTTCGGGCCGCTGCTGCCGGGCGTGCTGCACGCGCCGTACGGCGACGACAGCACGTTCGAGCACCTGGAGAACGTGCTGTTCCGGTACCAGGTCGCGCCGAGTGAGGTGGCGGCGATCTTCGTCGAGCCGATCCAGGGCGAGGGTGGCTACATCGTCCCGCCGCCGGGGTGGATGGCCCGGCTGCGCGAGCTGTGCGACCGGTACGGCATCCTGCTGATCGCCGACGAGGTGCAGTCCGGCGCGGGCAGGACCGGCAAGATGTGGGCGATCGAGCACACCGATGTCGAGCCGGACGTGCTGATCAGCGCGAAGGGTCTGGCCTCCGGACTGCCGCTCGGTGCCTTCATGGCCCGCTCGGAGCTGATGGAGAGCTGGCCGGCCGGCGCCCACGGTTCGACGTACGGCGGCAGCCCGGTCCCGTGTGCCGCGGGCCTCGCCACGCTCGAGGTGATCGAGCAGGAAGGACTGCTCGACAACGCCACCACGATCGGGAAGATCCTGCTCGAGGGTCTGGGTGACATCAAGGCCAAGTTCCCCGACCAGATCGTCGACGTGCGGGGGGTCGGGCTGATGATCGGCGTCGAGTTCGGCACCGCCGAGCAGGCCGCCGCCGTCCAGCAGCGGGCCTTCGAGCACGGACTGCTCGTGCTCGAGTGCGGCGAGAGCTCGATCCGGATGTCGCCGCCGCTGGTCGTCACCGCGGCGGAGGCGAAGACGGCGCTCGACCTCTTCGCGGCAGCGGTGGCCGGGTGACCGGTCGGCTCTTTTCCCGTGCCCCTGGCAACGACCTCCCGGTCATTGCCAGGGGCAACGGCACTGAGTTGTTCGACACCGCCGGCCGCCGCTACCTGGACGGTGCCGGTGGGGCGATCGTGGTCGGCATCGGCCACGGCGTCCGCGCGGTCGCGGACGCGATCGCCGACCAGGCGGGACGTGTCGCCTACGCACACGGCACGGCCTTCACCTCGGCGCCGCTGATCGAGTACGCCGAGGCGCTCGGCCCGCTGCTGCCCGTCGACGACCCGCACATCTATCCGGTCTCCGGCGGCAGCGAAGCGGTGGAGACCGCGCTCAAGATGGCGCGGGCCTACCATCTCGCCCGCGGCGAGGACCGGTACGTCGTGATCGGCCGGCACGGGTCGTATCACGGCAACAGCCGCGGCGCGCTCGACGTGTCCGGTCGCGCCGGCCTGCGAGCGCCGTACGTGCCGTGGCTCGGACCGGCGCGGCACACGACCTCGCCGTACGAATACCGCTGCCCGTTCCCGGAGACGCATCCGGACGGCTGCGGCCGGCGGCACGCCGAGGCACTGGAGCAGCTGATCCTTGCCGAGAGCCCCGATCGGGTCGCGGCCTTCATCGCCGAGCCGGTGGCCGGTGCCGCGCTCGGCGCCTGTGTGCCACCGGACGACTACTGGCCGGCGATCGTCGAGGTGTGCCGGCGGTACGGCGTTCTCGTGATCGCGGACGAGGTGATGACAGGGTTCGGGCGCACAGGTCGCTGGTTCGCCAGTGAGCACTGGGGTGTGCGGCCGGACCTGCTCGTCGCCGCGAAGGGCGCGGCCTCGGGCTACTGGCCGCTGGGACTGGCGGTGAGTAGCGGCGAGGTCCACGAGACGATCCAGCAGACCGGGTTCACCCACGGATTCACGTACTCGCATCACGTGGTCGGCGCGGCCGCCGGTCTGGCCGTGCTCGGCGTACTGCAGGATCGCAAGCTCGTGACAGCAGCGGCCGAGCGAGGCGAACAACTCGCGGACGAGCTGCACGCCAACCTCCAGGGTCATCCGCAGGTCGGCGACATCCGCGGCCTTGGGTTGCTGCGTGCAATCGAGCTGGTCGCGCACGGCGATACGCCGTACGACCGGAAAGACCGGGTCGCCGAACGCGTCGTGCGGCGGGCGAAGGAACTCGGCCTCCTGCTCTACCACTCGACGGGCTGCGCGGACGGAACGAACGGCGACCTGATCCTGCTCGGTCCCCCACTGGTCATCACCCCGGCGGAGGTCACCGAGCTGGCCACCCTCTGCGCGACCGCGCTCCACGACGTCCTGGACTAGGTGGTCAACCGACGACGGTGCGCAGCTCCTTGACGAGCTCGACGCTGGCGTCGTTCTCCACCCGGCGGGTCGAGACGCTCTCGACGTTGAAGCCGAACGGCAGGCCGCGGTCGCGGCAGAACGCCGACAATGTCCGCGCGATGCTGACACAGTGCGCGGACGAGTCGGCGACCGGGTCGCTGGCGTGCGTCAGCTCGTTGCGGAGCCAGCGCGGTACCTTGACGCCGAGCCAGGCAAGGAATTCCAGCGTCTTCACCGAACCGCAGATCGACAACGTGAACACGATCGGGACCGGCTCGACTCCCTCCGCGCGGCACAGGTAGAGGTAGTCCGACGCGAGGTCCATCGCCGCGCCGACGTCGTAGATGATCTGGGTGACGAAGAACGAGCAACCGCTCTGCTGCTTGCGCAGCAGCCGGTGGTGTTCATCGAGCCGGGACGCGTGCCGCTCGGGAATCGTCACACCCCCGAGCGGCAGCACCGATCCGCAGCGCTGCCACAGGTCGTACGCCGTCGGCAGGCTCGTCTTCATGTCCGCAGCACTCGTCGCGGCGCCGACCATGACCGTGCCGATGCCCGCGGTGGACCGGCGTACCCAGGAATCCAGCTCGGCCGGGCTGTACTTGCCGACCGCGCGGTAGATGATCGTCGGCCGGTCCCACCACGCCAACTGGTCGGCGAGGAACTCCGCCGGATCCATCGTCGGGCTGAACGGGAACGGCCGCTCGTCGGGCGTCCGCTGCGCCTCGTCGTCGATGTCGTAAAGGATCAACGCATCGATGTCGAGCTGCTGCAACCGCGTCCTGGTCACCGCGGCGAACCGCTCGAGCGCCTCCCCCTCGATCGACCGCCGCGGCGGAGTCATCCCGTAGAACAACAACTCCGTACGACGCCCGCTCTCGAGCATCGTCGAGAGCCGCGGACGCCCAGCGCCATCCGCAGCAGCGGACAAGATGTTCAAACGTCTCTCCTCGGCACGTTGGTCTGAACTAGAAAGAGCACGCTAACGCCCCGGTGATACCGGTCACCCGTCTCGCGCTACTCGCTCCGGATCGTCGTCGGCGCTGGGTGGCAGCGGGCGATCGCGGACCGGGCTGCTGTAGGCGAGGCTGGTGGTGACCAGGCCGAAGGTGAGGAACTTGCCGGTCAGGTGCTCGAGGTCGGGCATCGAGCGGGCAATCAGCTTGAGCAGGAAGCAGTCCTCGCCGGTGACGTAGTGCGCTTCGAGGACCTGGGGCATGGCATCCAGCAAGTCGTAGAACGCCTTGCCGGCCGGGGTGGCCATCCGGAGCCGGACGAACGCCGTCAACGGGTAGCCGAGCGCGACCGGGTCGACGAGGGCGCGGTACCCCTGCAGGACCCCAAGATCGGTGAGCCGCCGGACCCGGTCCGCGGTGGACGAGGGGGACATCGAGATCGCCCGTGCGAGCTCGGCAGTGGTCATCCGCCCGTCCTGCTGGAGGAGCTGCAGGATGGCGTTGTCCGTGGCGTCCAGCGCTGCT
Organism: Kribbella sp. NPDC055071; assembly: GCF_053608045.1. Lineage (NCBI taxonomy): Bacteria > Bacillati > Actinomycetota > Actinomycetes > Propionibacteriales > Kribbellaceae > Kribbella > Kribbella sp. NPDC055071. Next base: position 496,164 of record NZ_JBSGUS010000002.1, on the reverse strand, counting down.
CGTTGATTCACCGGCACAGCTGCGAGCATAGCCTCGATTCCACGCCGTCGGGCCGGTGATGCCGGTGGATTCTCGTTCCACCACGGGTACTTGCCCGGAGATCATCGTCACCGTGACTACTGCGACCACCCACGTCCGGGACCGGATGGCCCTGGGCGCGATCTGCCTGGCCGGGCTCATGTTCGCCCTGGAGATCTCCAGCGTTCCGGTGATCCTGCCGACCATCGGCAGTGTCCTGCACGGTGACTTCGCCGACCTGCAATGGATCATGAACGCCTACACCATCGCCTGCGTCGCCGTCCTGGTCGCGACCGGTGTGGTGGCCGACCGGTTCGGCCGCAAGCGGGTGTTCGCGATCACCGTGGTCGCCTTCGGCATCACCTCGCTGGTGTGCGGGCTGGCCGCGAGTACCGGCGTACTGATCCTCGGCCGGGCACTGCAAGGGCTGAGTGGTGGCGCGATGCTGATCTGCCACGTGGCGATCCTCTCGCACCAGTTCCAGGACGGCCGGCAGCGGGCGCGGGCCTTCGGGACATGGGGTCTCGCCTTCGGTTTCGGACTGGGCTTCGGTCCTGTCGTCGGCGCTGGTCTGGTCGCGATCCTGACCTGGCGCTGGGTTTTCCTCGTTCATGTATTCGTTGCCGCAGTCACCTTTGTGCTGGTGGTGCTCGGCGTTCGCGAGTCCCGCGACCCCGAGGCCGGGCGGTTGGACATCCGCGGGATGGCGACGCTCGGCCTCGCCGTCCTGGGGCTGGCCTTCTACATCACCCAGGGTCCGAGCCTCGGGTTCGGCAGCGTGATCGAGCTGGTGATTCTCGGGCTGACCGTCGCGCTGGCTGCCGCCTTCGTCGTGGTGGAGAAGACCGGACCGCAGGCGATGTTCCAGTTCTCGCTGTTCCGGATCCGCGCGTTCTCCGGCGCCTTGCTCGGCTGCATCGGGATGAATTTCAGCTTCTGGCCGCTGATCATCTACTTGCCGATCTATCTGCAGCACGGGCTGCGCTACGGCGTCGGTGCAGCTGCGGTGGTCCTGCTCGCGTACACCCTGCCCACGCTGGTGCTGCCACCGATCGCCGAGCGGCTGTCGCTGAAGTACCGGCCCGCAAAGATCATCCCGCTCGGCCTGTACGTCATCGGCGCCGGCTTCCTCCTCCTGTACGCCGGAAGCCGCGCCCCGAACGCGAACTGGGTCACCGTCCTGCCGGGCCTGCTGCTGAGCGGCATCGGTCTCGGGCTCACCTCGACTCCGGTCACCAACACGACCACGGCGTCCGTACCGAGCAATCGGTCGGGGATGGCGTCGGGTATCGACATGAGCGCCCGGCTGGTGACGCTGGCCATCAACATCTCCGTGATGGGGATCCTGCTGAACGCGTTCCCGGGGCTCGACGCGGCGGGCACCCTAGGCCCCGACGCAATCGCGCGCGGGTTCGGCGCGATCACGCTGTACGGCGCCATCACCGTCGGGGTGCTCGCCACCGCGAGCCTCATCACCTTCCGAGAACGAGGAGACCATTGATGCGTATCGCAGCAGCTCAGGCCCGGCCGGTCTGGTTGGATGCAACCGCGACCACGAAGAAGGTCGTGCAGTGGATCGAGAACGCCGCGGCTGACCAGGTCGAGCTTCTCGCGTTCCCCGAGACCTTCCTGGCCGGCTACCCGTTCTGGCTGGAGTTCACCAACGGCTCCCATTTCGGTGACACCGCCCAGCAGAAGGCGTACGCCGCGTACCTCGAGGCCGCGGTGACCGTGGACGGGCCGGAGCTGGCTCAGATCGTCGAGGCCGCGCGCGACCTCGGGGTCTTCGTCTGCGTCGGCGTTGCCGAGCGAGGCACCCGATCGGCGACCGGCACGGTCTTCAGCACGATGGTCTGGATCGACCCAGCAGCAGGGATTGTGGGCACGCATCGCAAGCTCGTCCCCACCTTCGAGGAGAGGCTGATCTGGGGACCGGGTGACGGCCACGGCCTGCGCACCCACCAGGTCGGCAACGCCCGGGTCGGCGGGCTGAACTGCTGGGAGAACTGGATGCCGCTGGCCCGACACGCCCTGTACGCCGACGGCGAAGACATCCACGTCAGCGTCTGGCCGGGAAACCCGCAGAACACCACGGACATCGCCCGTTTCATCGCGCTCGAAGGCCGGGTGTGGTCCCTGGCGGCGAACGGTCTGCTGTCGCTGGACGACGTACCGAAAGACTTCCCGCTGTACGACGTACTCGCCGAGACCGCGCCCGCGACCCTGCGCCGGGGCGGGTCTGCGATCGCCGCACCGGATGGCAGCTGGCTGGTCGAACCGGTTGCCGACGACGAGCGGATAGTTGCCGCCGACATCGAACTCGGCGCCGTCCGCGAGGCCCGTCAAACCCTCGATCCGACCGGCCACTACAGCCGTCCGGATGTCTTCGACGTCACCGTCGATCGGAGCCGCCGAGCAGCGGCCCACTTCGCGGATTGAGCTGACGACAGTGGCGAGCATCGACACGCAAGCCGTCCACGCCGGGACCCAGGTCGACCCGCACACCGGTGCGGTGATCGAGCCGATCACCTTGTCGGTGACCTTCGAGCGCGATCCCGACGGTGGCCACAGCCGCGGATACCACTACGGCAAGGCCGGTAACCCCAACCTGCACAGTCTGGAACGGGCGCTCGCCGTACTCGAAGCCGGGGAGGACGCTGTCGCCTATGCCGCGGGATCGACCGCGATCGCCGCCGTACTCGAGACCGTTGGCGCGGGTGGGCATGTGTTGATACCGGACGACGCTTATCAAGGCACGCGACGTCTGCTCGACCTGAGCCTGGCGCGCTGGGGTGTGTCCTTCAGCACGGTCGACATGACCGACCTGGACGCGGTCAGGTCAGCGGTACGACCGAACACCCGGCTGATCTGGACCGAGACCCTGTCCAACCCACTGCTCAAGGTCACCGACCTTGAATCCGTCGCCGCAATCGCCCACGAGTACGGCGCCTTGTGCGCCGTCGACAACACCTTCGTCACCCCGGTCTTCCAACGGCCGCTGACGCTCGGCGTGGACTACGTCGTGCACGCGACGACGAAGTACATCTCCGGCCATTCCGATGTCGTTGGTGGCGTTGCCATCGCGAGCGCCGACGCGCTGGCCCGACTTCGGACCTTGCAGTACGTCGAGGGCACCGGGCTGGCGCCATTCGAGTCCTGGCTGACCCGTCGCGGACTCAAGACGCTGCCGGTTCGGATGCGAGCTCACGCAGCCGGCGCTGCGCGGATCGCCGAGTACCTCCGAACGCACCCAGCGGTCTCCGCCGTGCACTACCCGGGGCTACCCGATCATCCACAGCATGCGTTGGCTACCAAGGTTCTCGACGGCTTCGGGGGAATCGTCTCCTTCCACACCACCGGCGCAACCGCCGTGGCGGCAGCAGTCCAGGTGTTCACGCGCGCCACGAGCTTCGGCGCACCGGAGAGTCTCATCCAGCACCAGGCCTCCGCCCCCACCCACGGCACCGGTACGACGCTCGCCGCCGACCTGCTGCGGTTGTCCGTCGGCCTGGAGCACCCCGACGATCTCATCGCCGACCTCGACCAAGCTCTGGCAAAGGTGTCCTCATGACTGCCAACTCCACCGCGCGCCGTCGCCTCGCCGCGATGGGCCTCGACTGGCCACCGAAACCACCAACGCACCAATATCTCCCCGCCGTACGCTTCGGACCGCTGGTCTACGTCTCGGGCCACTCGCCGTACGCCGATGGCGCCCATCAGTACCACGGCCGCGTCGGCGAGACGCTCGATCTTGATCAGGCCCGTGCCGCGGCTCGCCTGGCAGTCCTCGGCTGTCTGGTCAGCCTCGAGCATGCACTTGGCAGCCTGGACAACCTCGAACGGATCCTCAAGATCAACGGTTACGTCCACTGCGTCCCCGGCTACGAACCGCTTCCCAAGGTCACCGATGCCGCGTCCGAACTGCTCATCGACCTCTTCGACGCCGCCGGCCGGCACGCCCGCACCACCGTGGGCGTCGCCTCCCTTCCGGGTGGCGTCGCGGTCGAACTGGAGCTGACAGCGGCCGCACGGGAATAGGGCGATGGCTGGCGACTGTTTCCGAGTCATGGGCGAAACTGATCTCGCGGTCCGCACGGCTCGGTACGACATGGGCGGGCTCAAGCATCGGGAGCTCGGTCCTTGCGCGTCGCTGGATGCACCAGGGCCGTTGTGGCTCTTGGTCCTGACCGGCGCCGCCACGCTGCGGACCGGTCTAGGGACCATCGCACTGGGTCCGGGCGACGCGGTCTGGCTGGATTCACGGACCGGGTTCACGGTCGAGGGTGCCACCGGAACCGAGGTCGCGGTGGCCGATCTCCGCGTGGTCGTCGCTCCGCACGTCATCCCGAGCCCGCTGGTGGTGCGTGACTTCGGGTCGCGGCACGTGGGCGTCGCCAACCTGGTCCGGACCTGTCCGTTGGACGGTCTGTGTCGCGCTTCGGCGTTCGGAGTGGGGTACGGACAACTCATCGGCGCCGCGATGACGGACTCCTGGCTGAACGACGAAGGCAGTGGCGACGAAGGCGATCCGCTGGTGAACCGGGTGCTCGACGCGGTGGTTGCCGATCCGGCGAGCGAGTGGAGCGTCGAGTCGCTGGCGAGCCTGGTGCACCTGTCCCGATCCGCACTGAACGCACGGTTCCAGAAGGCCCTTGGGCGCAGCCCGATCCGGATGCTGCGCGACGTCCGGATGGGCGAGGCCCGGGAGCTCCTGTCCGATCCGGCGCTGCCGGTCGAGGCGGTCGCGTCGCGCTGCGGCTACGGTTCGATCGCCGCCTTCAGCCGGGCCTTCGCCGCCGAACACGGGCTGTCCCCGCAGTCCTGGCGGGCCGAATTACGTCACGACCGCGGCGCACGCAGTACGGCGAATCCGATGCCGCTGATCGCCGCAACCACCGCGCCCGCTACGAGTGCGGCCGTGACACCGTGACCGTCGACGAGCGCACCGCCCGTCGCTGAGCCGATCGTGATCGCGAGCTGGAAGGCCGTCACCTGCAGGCCCATGGCCGACTCGGTGTGTTCGCGTTCGGCTCGGGCGACCCACAGCTGAGTCGTCACCGGCATCATGCTGAACGCGATCCCCCACACCACGACTCCGACCGCGAGCAACGGGACGCCCACGGCGTACGCCGTGACGACGAGACTCGCCGACAGCAACACCGGCGCCGCAGCGGAGGCCAGGGTCAATCGTTTCGCCAATGCGCCGGCCAGGACGTTCCCCACCAGCCCGCCCAGTCCCCAGGCGAGCAGCAACCAGGCCGAGCCGTCGGGTGCGATGCGCATGATCGCCAACCTGATGTACGGGTAGGCGACGAAGTTCCCGAAGACGGCGAGCACGATCAGGATCAGACCCGCGATCAGCCTCGGATTGCGCAGCGCGCTCCGCATCATCGCGAGCCCCGCCGCCGGGTGCGCCGGAACCGATGGAAACACCATGGCCAGCACCAGCAGGCTGACCCCGGTCAACGCAGCGGCCACCCCGAACACCGGCCGCCACCCGGCCGTGTCGGCTCCGATCGATGCCAGCGGTACGGCGACGATCGTGGCCAGGCTCACCCCGACCGACAAGCTGGTTGACACCAGCCGCTCACGGCCAGGCAGCGCATGGACTCCGGCTCCGAAGGCGAACGACCAGTAGCCGGCGATCGCGATCCCGAGCAGCAGGCGTCCCACCAGCATGACCACGAAGCTAGGCGCCAGCGCCACCGCCAGGTCGGCAACGGTGGCGGCCAGGAGCAGTCCGAGCAGCACCCGCCGGCGATCCACCCGCGGCACGATCAGGGCGATGGACGGCGCGGTCAGCGCACCGGCGACCGCGGTGGCAGCGACCGCCAACCCGGCCGTACCTTCGGAAACACCGAGGTCGGCAGCCATCCCAGGCAGCACGCTGGCCGGCAGAAACTCGCTCGCGACCAGCATGCAGATACCCAGATCAAGAGCGAGCAACGGCACGAGCCCCCGGCGGCGCTCTCGGGTCAGCGGCGGGGCATCGAGCGAACCGGAGTCACAAGTAGAAGTCACCCGCCAACCCTCGCAACTACTACCCCTCAGCAGTTGACTACCTGACGCGACCGCTTGATCAGAGCACTCGTTGAGCAGGGCGCTCGTCGTGCTGAATGACAGTTAAGTCTAGTTCGTTGGTTGAGATACGTGACTAGCGGTGACCGATCCTTGCTAACGTCAACGATCCGGGTCAGGCGGGCTGGACGGAAGGGAAACCGGCGTGACGACTGCGTCACCAGGCCGCCTGGTCAGCGATCTGATGGCGGGGGCGGCCCGCCTCGTCGGCCGGGCGCGGGATCGGACTGCGAGCGCGGCGGCCTCGGTTGATGCGGCCGCCGAGTTGCTCCGGCTGGCCGATGAACAAGAAGCTCTTCACGACGACGCCGCCGCTGAGCGCGCGCGGAAGCTCCGTCTCCGTGCAGCCAGCAAGCTCGCGTCGGCTGACCGGCACTGCACGATCGCTGAGACGTGCTTGACCGCCGCGCGGCATGCGAACGCTGCCGTGGCCGGGGCGGACATCGAGGTCTACAAGGCTGCGGAGGCTGCCACCCTGCCGGCCAAGACTGTCCAGCAGAACGCGCTCCCGTCGGGCCGATTGCCGTACCTGACCGTCCTGTGCAGGGAGCTGAACAAAGCGCTGGCCGCGCGCACGTCGTCGTACCGCTTCACCCCAGATGTCCTGCATGGCTTGCTGCGCGCGGAGACCCGGCGGCTGCTGTCTCCGGACGGTTTTGTCCTGACCGTCGGCAACGACCCGCGCGCCGACGTCGACGACCTGATCCAGCTCGAGTTCACACTCGACCCCGGTGAACTGCAGGAGGTCCTCGACAGCCCGGTCAGCTTCGATGAGGCGTGGGTCGGGCAGATGGCTCAGGCCGCGGCCGGCATCACCACCGCCGCGAACGACGCTACCGGGGTGACCGCCGGGGTGAGCCTCAAGGGCCTGACGGCGGCGCTGCCGGACGGCAGCAGGCTCAAGGCGCTGTCCGTGCTGGCCTCCCCCGGCGCGGAGGTCACCACCGGTCGCCACCGCAGTACGAGCGGCGGTGCGACCGAGTTCATGTTCACCGGTGCCGTCGAGGTGCTCCGCGGCCAGATCCTGCACTACCGCTCGACCAAGCCGCGCTGGACCTGGCGTATCCGTTCGTCTGCCCGCGACGCGTGGTCACGGACCCATGTCGTCGAAACCGGTGACGCTCAGGATGCGACCACCCTCGATCTCGGATACGGCGAGACCTACACCGTCGGTCCACCGGCGGACACCGTCTCGCTGGAATCGCTCGGGCTGTCGGCAGAGCGCCGTACCGCATTGCCGGAGAACGTCGCCACTCGGGCCGACGGACTGGCCGACCTGTGCGACCAGGCCGTTGCCGGATTGCGGCAAGGACTCGGCGGCCTCGATCGCGTCGGTCATGACCGACTCCGCGGCCTCCTGGTCGAGGACGCGATGACCAGGTTGGACGAGTCCACTGCGCCGGGCGGACTGTGGCGGCTCATCACCAGCGGTGGCCGGCCGGTCGCCTATGCCCAGTTGGAAACCTTCCCACAGCCGGAATCCGCGGAACTGCTGAGCGACAGCTCGCCCGACCACAGAATCGACTTCTGGCGCGTCGGCACCTCCGGCGCTGTGGGGGCCCAGACCACCAGCAGGTCCAAGACGATCGCCGGGACCTTGAATGGTGCCGGCGACATCCTTTCCGACCTCGGTACGACGGGGGCCGACGTGGGTCTGGGAGTGCGGGCCGGTCGCTCCACGAGCAGTGACGACGGCATGAGTACCACCGATCAAGGCACTCGCTGGAGCGGTCACCGACTCGGGCCAACCCTCGGCATGAAGCTGCGGATGCGGCACAAGGTCACCATCCATCGGCTGGATCGCGAGCAATCGTTCACCGTCCGCGGTGAAGGCGACGTCTGTCTGCGGATGGTCGAGCGGGACGCGTTCCGCTACGGACTCCCGGTGCCGACGGGCGCGCTCCTTCGCGATGCGCACGGCGTCCCCCTGCGGGGAGCGGACGGCCGGCTACTGCTCCGGGGCGATCCGCAGCACACCGACGAGGATCTTCGCCTGCCGGTCTGGCTGGGCGACGGTCCAGGGCAGTTGCGCGGCGCGGGACCAGCCATCATCCGCGAGTTCGAGGGCGCCGACGCCGCTCTGCAGGCCTTCCTCGCCAGCCAGGCCAACGACTCTTTGCTCCCACCACTTGCTGCCGGACAACCAGTGCCGAGCGAACTGTCCGGTCAGAACGAGGCTCTGATTCTCAGCCAGTCGGAGAACCTGGAGCGAGCCCGGCGGCAGCTCGCGAAGCCGCGGTTCGAGATCGGCTACGACCAACTCACCCAGGAAGGCGCCCTGTTCCACCTGACCAGGCATCGCACCGGGATGCCGCCGAGTGTCCACACCTATCGGATCTCGGTCCGGCAGGACTTTGGCCGGGCCAAGCTGGTCGGGCTCACGGACAGCGACACCGTCGTCAACCTCGACATGGGCGTCAACTCGGTGGCCCGCTCCGGCAGTGACGCGAAGAGCCTGCCGTGGTTGGCCAAACTCGGTCTGACCGACGGCCCGGCGGGTGGCACATCGCAGGTCGGTGCCAGCCACGGCCAGGCCCCGTTCGGCCGCTTCTCCAATTGGGCCCGTTCCAACTCGGCCTACCGGATGTCGATGTCCGAGTCCAGCGCGCGCGTTGCGGTGTTCGACGTACCGCACACCATCGTGATCACGGAAGTCACCGCGGACGGCGACTCCGAGCCGCTGGTGACGGTGGGCGGCCGGTCCCAGGTGTGCCTGGACAGTGAGTTCTGCGATCGTGGGGTCGAGCCGGCCACCTCGGTCGCCGAGCTGGTCGATCCCGGACTGTTGCAGACGGCAACGATTCAGCACCTCGACGCCCGGGATCCGCTCAGCCGGCTGATCGACGCCGTCCCCGAACTGGCCCGCGCCGACAGCGCCGCGCTGCACCACGTCAGCGGCTTCCTCGCGACCCGGAACCTGGTCGCCCGGCCGGAACTGCTCAACACCACCTTTCGCACCGGGCTGATCATCAATCCCGGTCAGTCGAGCCTGAGCGTCACCCACCGGATCCAGAATCTCCGGTACGTCGGCAGCGGCCATCCCGTCATCGCCGACCTCAACACCGCCATGGACAGCGTCAGCGGTACCTCAGGCATCACCACCAGCCGGACGACCGGAGCCACCGGCGGCGCGGCCGCGGACGGCGGATCGCTCGGCGGCACGCTCGGCGCGACGAAGACAGTCAGCAGTTCGGCGGCGAGCACCGAGACCAGCACCACCGGAGTCGAGCGCACGCTGTTCCGGGCCGGGCAGCATTACCAGTTCTGGGGTGATCTCGTCCTCGCGGCCGAGCTCCGGGCCGACGGCAGCGAGGTCCGCGCGGTGGAGCTGAACGGTGGCGCGATCGTGCTCACGGTGCCGGAAGGCGACGCGCTCCGGTCGTACGGGCAGGGCAAGCTCGACCTGCCGCTGGCGAAGACGTCCGATGCGGTCGAGCGACTGCTGACCGGGAACCTCACCCTCCCTCGGCGGACGGCGATCGGGCTGATCCGGCGATACCTGACAGCCAAGGCCGGGGCGACCGACGGGCTCGCGGTCACGCACACCGCCGAGCGGCTGGCGGACAAGCTCCGGACGATGGCCGACCTGCGGCCGGATCCGGACGACACGCTGACCGACGTACTGGTCAAGGCCGAAGACGTCATCCGGCAGCGCGTCGAGGTCACGCTGCCGCGCCACTACCGGACCACCATGGGTGCGGCGATCGTCGACCGGACCTCGATGCAGGATCTGGACGGCAACGACACCGATCTGCTCCGCGAGGTGTACGCCGCGATCGAGCGCCACGATCCGGCTGCGCTCGCTGACCCGGTGCTCACCAGCGGGCTCAACGGCGACTTCGCGGGCCGGCGCGGCCGCGGGCAACTGGAGACCATGCTCGACCCGGAGGGCCTGGTCCGCGAGTATTCGATCGACCAGTCCGGCAAGCGGCGAAACCTCCGCGTGCGGGTCCGGTGTGTCTTCGACGGACCCGTCACCGTCGAGGGCGGCGACCCGACCGATCATCGCGAGGACGCCTGGAATCTCGTTCAGCTGTGGGCGTTTCGCGAACACGGCCGCAGCACCTCCGCAACCACGTCGTACGGCGGAACGGTCGGCGCCACCGGCTCCGGCGGCACCAGTGCGTCGGTCGGCGTCGGCACCGACCTCGGTACGACGGCTTCCTCGGCAAGCGCCGACGTGCGAGCACGCATCAGCGAGGCGTTCTGGTTGAACACCACCCGCGTCGAGCGGGACTTCCGACTGGTCGTCGACATCGAGGAGTCCACTGATCCGGGCGGCAGCGCGAGCCAGACAACCCGGCGGGAGTCGACCGGCCGGCTGAGCATGTTCGTCCCCTCCTCCGTGGTCCGACCCGCGTCCCCTGAGGACAAGGACAAAAGGACAGGGAAAGAGGAGATAGAGGTCGAGGACCACCGCTCGGCGACCTTGCCGGCGAACTATCTGCCCGAAGGCACGCAGCCGTACCTGACCGGCGACACCGCGGTGAACACGCTGTTCGAGGCTGTCTACCGTCGCCTCGGCCGGCGGGATCTACTCACCGCCGACGGTGCTCGCACGCACAAGACCACGTTGGCGACGATGCTCGGCGCCGCCGGCCGGAACGTCGCGTTCCGGCAGATGGCCGATCCGGCCGGATACGAGCTGGTCCCGCTGCCGGTGCCAGGGCAGCCGCGGCGGGATGTCCTGGTCCGTATCAGAGCGCGGGCTTCCGGGCTGGAACTCGTGTCGAATCCCGACGACCAGAGCAGAGTCCAGCTCGGCGAGAACACCCGCGAGATCCAGACCAGCCAGCTGGCCACGCAGAGCAACAGGCCACGGCCGGCCACCACGACCGTCGGCGGAACCACCGCCGGCGGTGCGCTGACGGCGTCGGTGACCAAGGGCGAGCAGGTCGCGGAGAAGGACAGCAGTACGGTCGGCGGACGGCACGAGGTCGGCGTCTACGAGTCCGGCGAGGTCGTCACGGTCAAGGTAACGGTCGACTACCACCTGGAGTTCGAACGCCGTCGGCTCAGCCGCCGCGGCAAGCCGACGGTGACTCGCTCGGACTCCCTGCATCACGCCGCGACGGGCGAGGCGTACCTGACGATGTTCCGCCGCGAGTACGACGCGATGCGGGCCAGGATGGAGGCTGGAGAGCCCGCATTGACCGGCTGGGATCCGGCCCAGGCACCCCGGCCGCCGAAGCCTGCGACTGTCCGGGTCACCGTGCTCGCCGACGAGCAGCACCCGTATCAGCCGATGGTCGACGCACTCCATCGAGCGCGCCGCGAGGGCGTTGTCGTTCGGCTCACCATCCGCGCGGCGAACGGGACCCGCCAGGTGTACAAGGCCAAACCCGACGGGACCATGACCAGCCGCAACGACAACGGATTCGCGGCCGCGTTCGCGACCTTGCACCCCCGGCTGGCCCTGCTGGCCGAAGGACACGAGGATCTGCGCGCGTTGCACGCGGCAAGCAACCGTACGGCCCGGTTCACCGGCGTGGTCGTCGCGGCCCTCCAGCAGCGCGGCATCCCAGCCGCGGCGCTGCTCGAGACCGACTCGGCGCTCCACACGGTTCCGGGCGCCACCGCGCCGGAGCGCGAGACCTGGCAACGCAAGGTTTCCGGCAACCCAGGCCTAGGCGTCGGCTGAGCTCACTGCTCGTAGCTGACCAGCGGAGGTTTCACATCCGGTCCGAGGGGCGTGCCCAGCTGGTCGAGCGAACGCAGCGGGACTCCTTCAACCACGATGTCCCGCAGCACGACGTTGTCGATAGCCCCCGCCGGGTTGCCTGCGGCAATCAGCGGTTTCATGCTGCCGGCATCGCGGACGTTGATGCGTTCGATCCGTACGCCGGAGACCGGCCCGATCCCCAGACCACGTTCGCGGGTGTTGATCAGCAGCCAGCTCTGGTTTCCGCGATCGTGGTCGAGGGATTCGATGTCGATGTCCACGTAAGCGATGTCCGTGCACGGTTCACTGCCGTAGCACGGGTCCACGGCGATCGCACGCGTCGCGTTGTACACGTACCCGTTGCGATAGGTGATGTCGCGCTGGCGTGAGTAATGCCCGTTGCCGACCTTGAACGCGGCACAGTGGGTCCACGCGACCACGTCGTCGAACAGGACCCGCTCCACCGGCTGCCGCGGTTGCGGCCAGCTCAACCCGATCTCGGCATCCTCGGCCCAGGCCTTCGTCGAGTAGGGGTCGTCCTCGCAGATCGCGATCGCGTGCCGGACCGTGACGTCCTGGCACTCGTTGATGTCGAGTACGTCGTTCTCGAACTGGAGCTGGGTCTGGAAGCCCTTGTAGTTCGTGATGTGTACGTCGGAGCATCGGCTCGGCAGAAACGCCCAGGACCCGGAGTCGCGGCCGATCACCCCGTCGAGAGTGAACCCGCGCGTGCCGACCGGGACCAGCAATTGGATCAGGAACCCGCCGTACTCGCGCATGCGCGCGCCCTGCCCGTCGATCGTGCCGCGCCCGAAGACGGTGATGTCGGACGAACCCGGTTCGGTCGAGATCAGCCAGGTCCCGTCCATGCCCAGACTGGGGTGACGGAACTTGAACTCGTAGTCGCGTGGATCACCCGTTGCCCGAAGCACCGATCCCCCGGCCAGGTAGAGCCGTACGTGGGACCGCAGCACGATACTGCCGATGGTGAAAACTCCTGCCGGCACAAGCACCACACCACCCCGGGCGGCGTGCGCAGCGTCGATCGCCGCCTGAATCGCTCTCGTGGCCAAGGTGACGCCGGTCGGATCGGCGCCGAAATCCGTTGCTACGTTGAAGAGTTCGCCCTCAGGCAGCACCTCCGCGGGGTCGGCGGCGATGACCAGCTCACGCAGCTCGTCGATCTTCACGATCAGGTAGCGACTGCGGTCGAGCGTGAACGTCAGCCTGTTCTCGCTGACCTCGACCGGGAGCGCGAAGGCCAGCGGGCTGACGCGGTGCGTGGTGATCGGATTCCGGGTCGTGATCTGGACGGTCGCGCTGTCGCTGAAGGAGAAATGTGCGTAGTGGTACTCGATCTCGCCGCAGGGTGCGAACGCCGTGACCGGCAAGTTGTGCCCGTCGACGGTGACGGCGAAGTCGTCCGAGACCAGGTAGATCGAGGGCAGCGGATAGCTCTGCACACTCACGTCTTCGCCCGACCCGACAACTGCTCGACCCCGAGGATCAACGCCGAGTGGTCGAGATCGCCGTACCCCTGAGCGCGCGCCGACGCCATCAACTGGGCCACGATCGCACCGACCGGGATCACCACCCCGGCCGCGCGGGCCGAGTCCAGGACGATGCCGAGATCCTTGTGGTGCAGGTCGATCCGGAACCCTGGCTTCAGCTCGTGCCGGATCATGCCCGCGGCCTTGCGGTCCAGGATCCGGTTCCCGGCCAGGCCGCCGGCGAGGACCGCCACGGCCGGTTCCAGGTCGACGTCGTACGCATCGAGGAAGGTGAGCGCCTCGGCCACGAGCTCGATGGTACCGGCGACGATCAGCTGGTTCGCCGCCTTCACGAGCTGTCCGGATCCCGATGATCCGACGTGGACGACGGTTGCCCCGAGCACCGAAAGCACGGGACGGGCCGCCTCGACGTCTTCGGCCGCACCGCCGACCATGATCGACAGAGCGGCGTCGATCGCGCCCTGCTCGCCGCCGCTGACCGGCGCATCGAGCGCCCGTACGCCCACTTCTGCAGCAGCCGCGGCGACCTTACGCGCGGTGGCCGGGGCGATCGAGCTCATGTCGATCAGGAGTGCGCCCGGCTGGGCTGCGGCCAGCACCCCGTCGGCACCGAGGACGACCGCCTCGACGTCCGGCGAGTCCGGAAGCATCGTGATGATCACGTCGGCCCCGTCGACCGCGTCGGCCGGCGAGTCGGCGGCAACCCCACCCGCTGCGGCCAGGCGCGACGTCCGGGCCGGACTGCGGTTGTACCCGCGGACGACGTACCCGGCCTCGACCAGGTTCACGGCCATCGGCAGGCCCATGATGCCAAGCCCGATGAAGGCGATCCGAATCATTGTGCTCCAGTCACTAGGCCGCGGAGGCGGCGTGGTTGTCAACGGACCGGACCGCGCGGACGGCGCGCTGCGCGAGCGCGGCCAGGTCACCGCCGGGCAGTAAGGCATCCCGCGTCAGGTCTCGGCTCACCCCGACCATGGCCGCCCCGGCCGCGAGATATTCGCCCGCCTCATCGATCAGGACCCGCCCGGTCGGCAGCAGCGGGACATCAGGCAGCGGACCGACCAGCTCGGCGAGGTACTCGACGCCGCCGACCGGCCCGATCGGCGACACCTTCACAGCCTGTACGCCGTACGCCCAGGCGTGCGCGATCTCGCTCGGAGTCAGGGCACCCGGGACGAACGGCACGCCGCGAACGTGCGCGGCCTCGATCACGGCCGGGTCGGTGAGCTGGCTGACCAGGAACGACGCACCCGCGTCGATCGCCCGGTTTGCCTGCTCGACGGTGCGCACGGTGCCCGCGCCGACCAGGACTCCGGCCGGCAACTCGTCCCGGGCCCGTCGGATGGCGCCGATCGCACCGACAGACGTGAGCGTGAACTCGACCGCCGGGATGCCGGCTTCGGCGAGTACGAAGGAGACTTCGACGAACCGGTGTGCATCGGGCGCCCGCAGTACGGCGACCACCGGTCGCGTCCGCAAAGCCTCGCGCAGCTGAATCATCGTCCCGCCTCCTGGAGGGTTCGGTGGATCGCGTCCAGCCGGCGATCGGACGCCAGCCCCGCGTGGTACAGATGCAACTCGTCCGCGCCGGCTTCCACGAGGGTCTGCCAGTGCTTCGCGAGTACCTCTGGGTCTGGCGGCACCGGTGGCAGCACGGTCACGTACGCCGCCAACCGCGGCGCCGCCCCGCGGAGCGCCTGGACGCGTTGCGCCGCGGCCTGGGTGAGGTCCCACGCCGGAGCGATGCAGGTGTCGACCCCGGCCATCGGTCCCGTCACCGCGGACGCCGGCCCAGTTGCCCACGGGTCGGCCACGGCGTGCATCGCAATGTCTGTGACGCCGAGGGCTC
Source organism: Kribbella sp. NPDC055071 (assembly GCF_053608045.1). NCBI lineage: Bacteria > Bacillati > Actinomycetota > Actinomycetes > Propionibacteriales > Kribbellaceae > Kribbella > Kribbella sp. NPDC055071. The sequence goes on along the minus strand of NZ_JBSGUS010000002.1, from coordinate 481,043 downwards.
GGGCCTCGCCGACCACAGCTTCCCGAAGGGCTCGGGCAGCTTGGGATCGGACCTGCAGCACCACGTCTGCCTCGGGCAGCTCCCCCGCGCGGACCGCTGCGGCGAGGTGCTCGACGTCCAACCCTGCCGTTGCGAGCGACGTCGTACAGGCCGAGCAGAAGCAGATCGACAGCAGTGCGAGATCGGTATCCGACCAGTCCGCGCCTGCTGTCTTCTCGTGATGGCCGAGGTGGCTGACACCCAGCGGGCCGCAGGCCTCGAGCACAAGGTGCGTCACGTCGGAGCCGCGCACTACTTCGCCCACCAAGGTGCGGGCGTACTCGCGAACCGCGGCATTGCTCGGGCAGAGCGCGTAGGAGTAGACGTCGCCGAAGGCGTTCCGCACGCAAGCCCAGGGATTGGCGAGTCCGACGGCCGTGCTGTGGGTCAACACCACCCACGCCCGCACCGGGAGGTCGACCGAACGCAACGCGGCGGCCGCACGGTTGAACGAGTCCTCGCCGGCCCACGCTGCCGCGGACGCCGGAACCAGAGCGTCCCCCGACCACGCATCCGGCCGCACCGGAAGATAAAGCGCGGCGGACTCAGCCGTCATCACGCGATGCTGCGGATGCCGTGGGGTCGCGGCGCGCACCGAGTGGTACGCGGCGGCCAGCACGACTGCGTCGACTCCGAGCTTCGCGAGTCGCTCGGGCGCCGCGTCGTCGCCGTTGAGGTCCCATGGATAGATGTAGGCGGCCGTCCGGAACGCCATCAGAACCTCGGCAGTGTCGGGTCGTATCCGGGCTCGACCAGCCGCATGTACGTGGTGTCGTCGCGCGTCGTCCGTCCGGAGTCGACGTACCGACTGTGAAGCTCCGCCAGCTTGGCGTCGTCCAGCTCGACGCCGAGCCCGGGACCGGCCGGCACCCGCAGTGCACCGCCGACGAACTCCAGCGGCTTCGTGACCACGTCGTCCGCGCGGTTCCACGGGTAGTGCGTGTCGCAGGCGTACGCCAGGTTGGGAGTCGCCGCGGCCACGTGCGTCATCGCGGCGAGCGAGATGCCGAGATGCGAGTTGGAGTGCATCGACATGCCGAGGCCGAAGGTGTCGCAGATTGCGCCGAGCTCGCGCGTGTGCCGGAGTCCACCCCAGTAGTGATGGTCGGACAGGATGATCTGCACCGCGTCCCGGCGTACCGCCTCGGGGACCGTCTCGGGACTGACCACGCACATGTTGGTTGCCAGCGGCATCGATGCCTCGGCGGCGACGGCGGACATCCCCGCCGTGGTCAGGGTCGGATCCTCGAGGTACTCGAGGACGCCCTTCAGCTCCCTCGCGACCCACTTCGACGTCTCGACCGACCAGGCGCCGTTCGGATCGATCCGCAGCGGCATCGAGGGGAAGGCGTCGGCGAGCGCCCGGATCGCGGCGATCTCCTGCTCCGGCGGGAACACCCCGCCCTTCAGCTTGAGCGAGCCGAACCCGAACAGCTCGACCATCCGCTGCGCCTGCGCAACCAGCCCAGCGGGATCGAGCGCCGCGCCCCACTCGTCCGTCGCGGCGCCCGGATGACCGGCCCACTTGTAGAACAGGTACGCGCTGTACGGAACCCACGAACGGACCGCGCCACCCAGCAGGTCCACGACCGGCAGGTCAAGGAGTTTGCCCTGGGCATCGAGGCAGGCCACCTCGAGGATCGAGAAAACACTGCGCTTCTGCACGGGCGTGACGTCCGGACCGAGGATCGAGAAGACGATCGACTCGATGATGCCGGTCTCGAACACGCTACGCCCGATGATCGCCGTACGGACCTTCTCCAGCCGGTCGATCACGACGAGTTCGCCGGACCCTTCGCCGAGGCCGACGACACCTCCGTCGACGACGAGTTGGACGACGGTGCGCAGCGCGAGCGGCTCGTGCACTCCGGTGGAGTTCAGCAGCGGTGGATCCGCGAAGGCGAGCGGAGTGATGACGAGATCGACGATTTTCACGGAGGTTCAGCCCTTCATCGCGCCGGAGGTGATACCGCGGATCATCGACTTCTGCATGAGGAGATAGACGATCAGGCTCGGCAGCAGGGCGATCAACGCGCCGGCCAGCAATACGCCGGGCCCGACATCGGCGTCCGACCGCAGGAACGCGAGCGCCACCGTCAGCGTGTAGTCGCCGGGCTCGTTCGCGGCGATCAGCGGCAGCAGGTACTGGTTCCAGATCATCATGAACCCGAAGATCGTGATCACTCCGAGCACCGGCTTGCACAGCGGCAGGACGATCGTCCAGAGCATCCGGATGTCGCCGACCCCGTCGATCCGGGCCGCCTCCTCGATCTCCTTCGGGATCTCCTTCATGAACTCCGCCATCACCAGGATGGAGAACCCCCAGATCGCCACCGGCAGGATCACGCCGAACACGCTGCCCTTCAGGCTGATACCGAACACCGGCAGGTCCGCGAGCACCTGCGCGAGCGGGATCGCGATCACCTCCTCCGGCAGCATCATCGTCAGCAGGAACAGCATCATCACGACCAGCTGACCCCGGAATCGCAGCCGTGCCAGCGCGTACGCCGCGAGCACCGACAACGTCACCTGGAGCAGCAGTCCACCACCTACGATCACCAGCGAGTTGGCGAAGTACCCCCAGATCCCTTTCTCCGCGGCGATCTTGAAGCCGAGCAGGGTCGGGTGCGACGGGTAAAGACTGACCTGAGTGGAATCGGTCGTCTCGTTGAACGCACCGGAGATGATCGTCACGAACGGCGCGGCGAACACGAACAGCACCACCGCGCACAACGCGATCCGTACGACGAGGCCGGGGCCGAACCGCGGCGACCAGCCCAGTGCCGTGTCGAACCGCGTGCTCTGGTTGCTCATCGGGCCTCCCGGCTCCTGGTCACCAGGCGCACGCCGATGGTGAGGATCATGGTCACGAACAGCAGCAGCATCGATGCGGCCGAGGCGACGCCGAGATCGTTGCGCTCGAACCCGAGCGAGTAGACCCGGGTCATCCAGACCTCGGTCGATCCGGCCGGTCCACCGCCGGTCAGCACATAGACCTCGGTGAAGATCCGCAGGCCTCTGATCGCGGCCAACGTCAGTACGACGGTCAGCGCCGGCCGCAACCCGGGCAGCACGATGTAGCGCAACCGCTGTCTGCGATTGACCCCGTCCACCGCGGCCGCCTCGTACAGGCTGCGGTCGATCCCGGCCAGTCCGGCCAGGATGATCACCATGTCGTACGGCGCACCGGCCCAGATGCCGACGGCCATCACCGACCCCAACGAGGAGTGCGGATCACTCAGGTAGCCGAACGGCCCGATGCCGAACGTGCCGAGGATCTCGTTGATGAAGCCGGTGCTGGTCGGGAAGTACAGGATCCGCCAGACCTCACCGATCACCGCGACGGCAGTGACCACGGGCAGGAACACCGCGGTCCGCAGTACCCACAGAGACCGGGCCTGGCCCTCGAGCAGGAGCGCGAGCCCGGAGCCGACCACGAGCGCGCCGACCGTCTGGCCGACGCCCAGGACCACGGTGTGACCGAGGGCGTCGAGGAAGCGCTGGTCGGTGAGGACGGTGACGTAGTTCTGCAGGCCCACCCATTGGTCACCGAGGAACGGCTGCACCTTGAACAGGCTCATCCGGATGCCCTCGACCATCGGGAAGAACTTGAACATCGTTGCGAACAGCAACGCCGGCGCGAGGAACAGCCACGGCAGCCACGACGAGCCTCGCAGCAGCGCGGGCCGACGGCGGTCCGGCCCGGCAGGCCGTGGCCTCACAGCCTGCCGGGGCCGGTCCCGTAGCGGGGTGGGGGTCGAGGTCACTCGGCGAGCCCCTGCGACTTGAGTTCGGCCGAGATCGCCTGGTCGAGCGACGTCAGGCCCGCATCCAGATCGCTGCTGCAGCTCGACATCATCTTGTTGATCCCCTCGCCCAGCGCCTGCCGGACCGGCTGGAAGTTGATCGCCCAGACGAACGCCTTCGAGTTGGCGTTGTACTCGTCCTGGACCAGCGTCCAGCGCGGATCGTTGCGAACGGCACCGGCTTCGAGGGTCTTGTTCACCGGAAGCCGGACGACGGGCTGGTTCGTCGTCCCCGCGGCCATGCCGATCTTCTGGGCCTCCGGCGAGATCAGGAACTCGGCGAGTGCCTTCTGCTCAGCGGTCTTCTTCGAGCCGGCGCCGAAGTAGATGTTCTCGCCCTCGGCCAGCGTCGTCGTACCGACCGGACCCTTCGGCATCGGGATGACCTCGTACTTCGCCTTACCGGGCGCCTGGTCGTATCCGCTCATCGTGTACGGCCCGGTCAGGTAGATACCCGCGGTGCCCTGGCCGAAGAACGGCGTATCGGAAGTGGTGAGGTTCAGTGAGCCGGGGACGACGTTGCCCGGCGTACAGAACTGGGTGCGGATCCACTCCAGCGCGGTCTTGGTCTGCGGCGAGTTGATTACCGACTTGTACTTACCGTCGCCGGTCTTCTCGATGATGTCGCCACCGGCCTGCCAGATGTACGACGACGCCCACCAGCCGATGTAGCCCTTCTTGCTCGAACCGGGCACCACCATGCCGTACGTGTCGGCCTTGCCGTCGCCGTCCGGGTCCTTGGTCGCGAACGCGTTCGCCAGCGCGGCGAGCTCGTCCCACGTCTTCGGCACCGGCAGACCGAGCTTCTTGCGCCAGTCCGACCGGACCAGCGTCACGAACGACTGCCGCGAGTACGGGACGCCGTAGATCGAGCCGTCGAGGCCCTGGTTCTGCTCCCAGGTCTTGTCCGGGATCTGATCGCTGCCGGCGATGTCGGACTTCTCGATCTTGGTGACGTACCCCTGCGACTGGTACGAGCCGAGCAGCCCGGCATCGTTGATCCAGACGTCCGGGAGATCCTTCGACGAGGCCCGCGCCTGCAGTTGCGTGTCGAACTCGATCACGCCCTTGTAGTCGACCTTGATGCCGGTCTTCTGGGTGAACGCGGCCATGATCGCGTCGTACGTCTTCGCCGGGTCGGGCGCGCTGCGCGACCAGACCTCCAGCGGTTTGCTGCTGTCCGAGCTCTCGTCGCGGCCGCCCCCGCAGGCGCTCACCGAGCCGACCAGGACCAGCGCGGACAGAGCGGCCACGGCCCTCGTCACCGGCGAAATCCTCATGCTCAGTCCCATCCCTTCGACGCACTGTCCATTCACGTATGTGAATGCTCTACACACTGGCGGAACGTTTTGAAACGTATTAGCTTGTTCACGTATCTGTCAACGCATCGAAACACGTGGGTGTCCTGATCCGGCCACCAGGAAGGCAGGGACAGTGCTCGTCGTGATCACCGGAGCGGCCGGCTTCGTCGGCGGTCTGATCCGCCCGCGGCTGCTCCGCGCAGGCCACACGCTGCGGCTGGTCGACATCGCCGCGATCGACGGGCTCGCGGCCGGTGAGGAGTTCGTGCAGGCGTCGGTCACCGAGCTCGACACGATGACCGAGGCCTTCCGGGGCGCGGAGCTGGTCGTCCATCTCGGCGGCTACCGCAGCGAACGTCCGTGGCAGCAGATCCTCGAGACCAACATCCAGGGCGGATACGTCGTCCTCGAAGCAGCGCACCGAGCCGGCGTACGACGAATCCTGCTGGGCAGCTCGCTGCACGCGACCGGCTACGTCCCGGCCGCACGCGCAGCCGACTCGCCCGTGCTCCAGCCCCGGCCCGACACGTACTACGGCGTCAGCAAGGTGACCCTCGAAGCACTCGGCAGCCTGTACGCCGATCGCTGCGGCCTGACCGTGGTCTCCGCCCGGATCTGCACCGTCGCCGAGACGATCGGAACCGACGGACGGACGCTGTCGACGTGGGTGTCACCGGACGACCTGGTCCGGCTGATCGAGGCGGTGGCCGTCCTCGACCAGCCGGGGCATCATCTGGTGTGGGCCGTGTCGGACAACACGCGCGGGTGGTTCTCGCTCGAGGCCGGCAAGGCGATCGGGTTCTCTCCGCAGGATGATGCCGAGAGCCACATCGGCCCGGATACCGACGTACGCACAGATCCGTCCACGTTGCTGGCGGGCGTTTTCATCGACGCCGAGCACCCCCTGGGAGGCACCTGGTGACCACCGCCGAGACCCGGCTGGTCAAGTCGGCCGAGCGCAGTCTGCGCATCCTCGAGGTGCTCGGGGATGCCCGCGGGCCGATGTCGGTCACCCAGCTGCACAAGGAGACCGGCTATCCCCGGTCGAGCCTGCACCAATTGCTGCACACGATGATCGCGATGGGCTGGATCGAGTCCACGAACGAAGGTGCCATGGTCGGAATAGGGTCACGGGCGCTGCTCGTCGGTACGGCGTACCTCGACCGGGATCCGGCGCTGCCACACGCGATCCACACCCTCGAGCTGATCCGCGAGCACACCGGCTACACCGCTCACTACGCGCGACTCGAAGGTGCGAGCGTGATCTATCTGGCGACCCGCGAGTCGCGCGAACCACATCGCGCCACCAGCCGGGTCGGCCGGCAACTGCCCGCGCATGCGACCGCGCTGGGCAAAGCGCTGCTCGCCGAGTTGACCACCACCGAGGTCTCTCTCGAGTTGCCATCGGATCCCCTGCCCACCTTGACCGTCAACACCGTCGCCACTCATGCGGCGCTGACGGAGGAGCTGGAGCAAACCCGGCAACGCGGCTACTCGATCGAGCGTGAGCAGAACACGCTCGGGCTGGGCTGCATCGCCGTACCGGTCCCGTACCGCATCCCTGCCACGGACGCGATCAGCTGCTCGATCCCGCTTCCCCGCTACACCGACAGAGAGATCTCCCGGGTCGCCCGCATCATTCGCGACCAGGTCCAGCACCTCGCGGTCACCCTCCGCTCGGAAGGTATCCGCTAGTCCCCCCGCCCCTCGTCCGTTAGTCCCGCCGCCCAGTCCCGCCGCCCTATCTCACCGCCCTGTCTCACCGCCCGGAAGGGATTCCGTCATGCTGCAAGGCTTGGTTCGTGCTGCCCTGATACCGGTTCTGATCGCCGTGGGAGGTCTCGTGCCGTCCGCTCCCGCACACGCCGCGGCCGCCCGGATCGACTCGTACGCACAGCCGTCGATCTACCAGCGCTCCCCCGACTACGAGTTGACCGTCAACGGCAAGAAGATCGACGTGGTCGACTACCCGAGCTACGACTACGCGCACTTCTCGATGGGTGGCGGCTCGGCCACGATCTCGGTGCGCAAGCTGAACAACACCGCCATCGGTGCCTACACGATCTCGCCGCGCAAGCTCGGCCTACAGGGCAGCGTCAGCGGCTCGACGCTGACCTTCACGATCCCCTCCGACGAATACCTGATCGTCAAGCTGGACGGCCGCCCGGATCTGGTGATCGCGGCGGACCCGGCCGAGACGGATCGCCCGGCGTCATCGGGTCCGCGGATCCACAATGTCGTTGCCTACGGCGCCGATCCGACCAACTCGTCCTTGTCGACGGCCGCGGTGCAGCGGGCGGTGGACGACGCGACCGCCGCGGGCGGCGGGACCGTGTATGTGCCGGCGGGCGTCTACAAGGTCGGCAACGTCGTACTGAAGAGCAACGTCTCGCTGTATCTCGAGCCCGGCGCGGTCTTCCGCTTCACCGGCAACCCGGCCGACTACACGAAGAACTGGCACAAGGACTCGCAGAACCGGGATCTCACCTGGTGGATCACGACCGCGTTCGGCTCGGCGCACATCCGGATCTACGGCCGCGGCACCCTGGACAGCAACGGCTCCGAGGCGATCAGCACGTACAACTTCGCCGCGAACGTCGTGGTGCCGATCGCAACGACCGACTTCCGCTTCGACGGCCTGATCGTGCGTGAGTCCGGCGCCTGGGCGATCGTCGCGGCCCGCTCGGATCACCTGAGCTTCACCAACGTCAAGGTCTTCAACCGCCTCGACATGGGCGAGAACGACGCCCTCGACATCAACGAGTCGCAGCACGTCGTCGTACGCCACGGCATCGGTATCAGCCTCGACGACCCGTGGTCGACCAAGACCTGGCAGGCCGACACCGACATCGCCAAGCCGTGGCCGGGTCAGCCCGAACCCCTCGACGACGTGGTCTTCGACGACCTGATCTCCTGGACCCGCTGCTACGCGTTCAAGGTCGGCCAGGGCACCCTCCAACCCCAAACCAACGTCACCTTCCGCAACGGGGTCGTGTACGACGCCGCAATTGGCCTGGGCATCCACCACCGCTACGGCGCAGCGACCGTCTCCGGAGTCCACTTCGAAAACATCGACATAGAACGCATCGGCGTGAAACTCGTCGACGACCGAACCTGGCTCCGCTTCATCATCGAAAACCGCAACCAGGGCGTCGGCCCAGTCCGAGACGTAGACGTCAAGAACATCACCGTCCGAGACAAAGGCACCACAAACGCAGTCCTGAAAGGCTTCGACTCCACCTCAACCATCACCGCCGTCCGCTTCAACAACATCCTGATGCCCGGCGCAACCACCCCCGCAACCACCCTCACCGCCATGAACATCCTCGACCGAGCCAACTACAGCAACATCACCATCCTCCCCAAGCAAGACCCCGAACCCCAGTAACACCAAGCCGGGCACCCGAAGAGATGAAACTCGCCGGGTGCCCGGCAAGATTCACGCAAGAGTCCAGCAGGAGCCCCACACCACACACAGCAGCTACCCCAGCGCCACCCAGGCACACCACCCGATCACAACCTCAACCCACACCCCAGGCCTCACAGGCACCCTCTCCACCGCATCACCACCCACCACCTACCACCCCCAGCCAGCAAATGCCCACCTGACGCGACCCGTCACGCCGCTACCCCGTCACCCGTCCCCTCCAACTCGACCACCCGTCACTCCGTCACCAACACCCCGGTCATCCGTCGCCCGCTAGCCGCCGCCCGCCGCCCGCCGCCCGCCGCCCGCCAGACAACACGAGTGCCACCGCGACCAACCACCACCCACACCAACACCGCCCAACAGCAGCTCACCGCCGGCAACGACGGCCCGTGCACCACAGTGACCACGGCCCGTGCACCACAGTGACCACGGCCCGTGCACCACAGTGACCACGGCCCGTGCACCACAGTGACCACGGCCCGTGCACCACAGCAAACACACACGCGACCCACTCACCGAACCACCACCCCAACCACAAGACCGAGTAACCACGCGGCCCAGTCAACGGGCGCAGCGGCGACCAATTACCGCGCACCTCACCGCCCGTACCGCCGCCTCCCGAGGTTCTCAGCCGCATGCGGCTGACTAGCCCTGCGGGCTGAGCTGGTCTGTGGCTGACGAGCTGGTCCCGCAAGTGACCGAGCACCCGTTCGCCGTGGTGACCGCGCGGTGGCGAGGGCGACCAAACTGGCGCACACCGGCCACATCTCCTCGCCCCCCTCAACGCAACCGCCCTCCGACCACCCCGAACAAACTGATGCCACCGGCAACCGAATTCCTGTTCGTCGTGACATCCGCGCCACGGTTGCAACGGTCAAGCTGCGGAGTCAGAGTCGGGCTGCGGACTGCGGACTGCGGACTGCGGACTGCGGACTGCGGCAAGGATCGGGGCCACATCGGTCAGCGGACGGCGCCCACCTCCAAACCAGCATCGGGCAGTGCACCGCAGACAGCGACCGCCCACCACAGACAGCAGCAAACGCCCCCTCCCACCCCAACCCCGAAACGGCACACCGACTGCAGGCTGCAGGCTGCGCCAGGACCGGTGCTGCAATCGGCATCAGCGTGAAACGTCGATGTTCGCGGCCAGCAGCCCGCCGCCAAAGCCGCCCCACCATCGGTCAGCGGGTCGTGACCGGGGTCGGGTCGGCATCGGTCAGCGGGTCGTGACCGGGGTCGGGTCGGCATCGGTCAGCGGGTCGTGACCGGGGTCGGGTCGGCATCGGTCAGCGGGTCGTGACCGAAGCCGCCCCACCATCGGTCAGCGGGTTGTGGCCGGGGTGGGGTCGGTGTCGGCCCAGGGGTTGAAGTCCTGGCCGGTTCGGTCTGGCTGGGTGCTGCGGGGTGGCGGTTCGGGAGGTGGGTCTTCACCCCAGATGGCACGCATGGTCGCCGCGCGTACCTCGGCTTCCGACAACGCCGCGTCCTCAGCGCACCCACCAGATCCGCCGCCCTCGCCGGTTGCGACGGAGAGCGTGCTGCGGGATCGCGGTTCAGGGGATGGGTCTTCACCCCAGATCGCACGAACCTCTGCTGCACGAACCTCCGCCTCCGACAACTCCGCGTCCCCGCCGCACCCACCAAGCCCGCCGCCCTCAGCGCGCTCACCGGGCTCACCGGGCTCGCCGGGCTCGCCGGGCTCGTCACCTTCACCGCGGACGCCCGACTGACCGGGCTCAGCGGATTCACCGGGCTGGGAGTGTTCGCCACGGTCGTCGTTCGGGCTCGCTGGGGTCGCCCTGAGGCCGCTGTTGGGGGTGGGTCTGGTTCGTGGGCGCGAGGGTGGGTCGGCCCAGGAGGGGCGGTTGACGTGGACGACGCCGTTGGTGATGGTGATGACCCATTTGCCGGCGTGGAGGTCGCGGTGATGGATTCTGCATAAGAGCGCGAGGTTGCTGACGGCGGTGATGCCGCCGTGGATCCAGGACTGCAGGTGGTGGGCGTCGCACATGACCGGTGGTGCTCCGCAGACCACGCAGCCTTTGTCGCGGGCGTTCAGGGCGCGCCGCATCGCTCGGGTGACGAGCCGTTCGGACCGGCCGACGTCTAGTGGTTCGGAGTTCGAGCCGAGGACGAGTGGGATGACTTTGGCGTCGCAGGCCAGGCGGCGGATTGTTTCCGCGGACAGGGCGCCGGTGTAGACGGTGTCACCGATCGCGTTGGCTGTTGCTGCTTGGAGGTCTTGCCAGTCGATGGTGACGACCAGGTTCGCCTTCGCACCGAACCCCGGCACCCAACTGTCAGCCACGCTTACACCGCACGGCGCACCGAGCCCGGTCGCGGCCGCCGCCTCGTCCGGGGTCGCTACTTCGGGAGTCTCTTCTTCTGGGGTGGTTGCCCCACGAGCCGCTGTGGTCCCGGTCGTCATGCCGTCGGCGATGGTCACACCGCCGGTGGGCGTCATACCGCCGGCGGGTGTGTCATCGCGCTCGGGGGTGGTGCCTGCGGTGGCCGCCGCATTGCTGGCGGGTTGGGTGTCGGTTGTGCTCGGACCTGCCGGAGTCGTCGCCGTCCCGGTGTCGCCCGCGCTCGGAGACGCCTGAGCCGGCGGGGTCTCGGCGGGTGTGGGTTGGGGGTTGGTGGTGTGGACGGCTGCGGCGTCGGTGGCTGCGGTGGCGATGGACAGGAGGAGGGAGAGGGCGTCGGCTTGGCGCTTTTCTCGGGAGCGCGGGTCGAGTTCGCCGTCCAGGGTGCGGTGGGGGCGGGCGCCGGTGTTGATGCCGGCGCAGAGGCGTTCGGCGTTGTCGTTGGCCAGGTAGCCGCTGAACTTCACACCGCGGTCATCGATGGTGAGCTTCAGGCGTTCGCGCGCGTAGGCCATATCTTCGTCGGGCTCGGGGCCGTCGGGATCGAGCAGGTCACGCACCATGGCGGCAGCTCGGCGGAGTTCGTTCGGCAAGCACTTCCGGGCGAGGCCGACGAGTTGTTCCTCCGCGACCCGCAGATCCTCCACCGGGACCGTGTCCGGGACCTTCTCGAGCGCGTTGACGATGACGTCGGCCTGGTCGGGGCGCAGCAGAACCTCCGGCGGGAGAGTCTCATCGGTGCCGTCGGGGGCCGGGACGGGAGTGGCGGGATCGGGCAGTGCGTCGGTGACGGCGGCGTATTTGGGCAGGGTGCGGGCGAGGCGGACCTGGTGGAGGGCTTGGGCGCGGTCGATGCGGTAGCGCAGCGCGAGGAGCTCGGCGGTGTCGCGGGCGCCGGCGTCTTCGGCGTGGCCGAGCTGGTCCAAGTGGGCGATGAGGTGGAGGCGGTAGGTCTTGAGCTGGGCGAGCAGCGCGTCGGTGGAGTCGATGGTGGCCAGCGTTTGGCTGCCGTCCATCGACCACACCGGCCGTTGCCCGAGAAGCTCCATACCGACAACTCTAGACACATCCACCGACAGTTTCCAAAGCCGGAATCCCCTTGTTTTCAAGGGAAATAGTTATCCACAGATCCCAGAACAGTCCGGCCAAGAGGTGCTGAACCGTGTAGTGCGCGTGGATACTGTTGCCTTGGGCACCCAAACCGCCGTACGACGAAGGGTCCTGTGTCGCGAGTGTTTTCCGTCGGCCGCAGCGGACCGGACTACTTCGCTCTGTACGTCGGAGCAGTAGTAGCCGCCGTTCTCGGAGCGGTCGCTTCCGATCAAGAGCGTTCGTTGACTACTGGGTCCAGAGTTGGAATTCGGACAACTGTGCGGCCGGCCAGCCGGTGTTGGCGGTGATGGTCACCCGCCAGTACCGCTGGGTGGTGGCGGGGAAGGTCAGGGTCACCGTCGGCGCGAAGGTGTAGGTCGCGGCGGCCTTGATCGTGGTGAAGGTGTTGCCGTCGGTGGAGCCGAGGAGGGACAAGGTTTGGTCGCGGGCTCCCCAGGAAGCGGGCAACTGCAGGACGACGCGGCTCGCGGACTGGGCGGAGCCGAGATCGACCTGGGCCCACTGCGGGAAGGCGTTGTTCGTGCTCTCCCAGTACGACGACTGGTTGCCGTCGGTCACGTTGCCCGATGCGTAGCTCTGGTTGTGCGACGACTCGCTGGTGGGCTTGCCTGCTGCCAGGTTGGCGGGTGCCGTCGACCCACTGGTGAACTGGAGGCTGTTGAGGTTCCAGCCACCGTTGTCCTGGTAGACCGTCAGGGTCTGCACGCCCGCGGGCAGGGTCACCTGGGCGGTTGCGGTCGCCCAGGTCTGCCAGCCGCCGGTCGCGGGGAGGCTGACGCTGCCACTGAGGTTGGCGCCCGATGCGCTGGCCACATGGAGCGCGTTGGTCACGGCACTCGGCGCCGCGACCCGCAACCCCAGGCTGTACGTCCCCGCGGTGGCGACATTGACGGTGTAGTGGAACCACTGCCCGCTATCGGTCCAACCCAGGTTGTACCCGCCGCCAGTATCCGACGTGGCTTCCAGGTTGACACCGTCGGCGCGATAGCCGTTCGCGTTGCCGTTGACCGAGCTCACGCTGTACGCGACGCCCTGCCCGCCGGTGTTGTAGTTCTCCGCCTGCACAGTGCCAGGAACCGCAGCAGGCGTGCCACCGAACGGCCCTTCGGTGGTACCGCCCGTCTGCCAACTGTTGCCGCTGAGCGACGCGGTGAACCCGCTCGAGTTGTTGATGTACGGCGAACCACCACCGGTCACCGTATTGCCGGTGATCGTCGCGGACCCCGAGGGTGCGGGGTAGAACGCCGGCGAGATGACGACGCCGTTGCGCCACGGCGAGGTGACCGTGTTGTTCTGCAGCAGGGTGTTGGTCGACGTCGAGAAGGCGATTCCGTCGTACAGCGAATTGACGATGGTGTTGTTGCTCGCGGTCACATGGTCGACCACGCCGACGTTCTGCCCGTCGCCACCGTTCCCGATGTGGAACGCCGGTTGCCCTTGGCTGTAAGCATTTCCGCCGGACCGTACGACGGTGTTGCCGGTGGCAGTCGCCGACAGCAGATCGTTGCCGTTGACACCGAATCGTCCTAGCCCCAGGCCGATGTAGCGGGCGGTGTCGGAAACGTAGTTGTTCTCGATCCGGTGACCGCTGCCGCCGTACACGCCGACGCCTTTGCCACCCCAGGGAGCGATCGACGTATTGTTCGTGACCACTGCGTTCGCCATCGGCGTGTAGTAGACCCGTGTGCCGTCGATGTCGTTGTAGTTCACCGAGTTGATCGCCAGGGCGTCGTCACCGGTGCCGCGGACGAAGTTGTTGGTGATGGTCAGGTTGTTGCCGACGGAGTTGCCCATCGACACGTTGTTGATGTTGGCGCCGTCGGCCCAGATCGTGGTGAGGCGGTTGTTGCGGATCGTGCCGCCGGTGCCGGAGGCCCAGAAGCCGGACAGCGTGTGCTGGGTCCAGATCCCGTCGGCCACCCAGTTCGTCCCGGTGACGTCCATCGAGCCGCCGGCACCGTCGACCGTGGCGCGGCTGGTCGCGTTGGAGTCGACGTGCAGGTTCTGGATCGTGGTCGAGGTCAGGCCCCACAACGCGGGCAGCGGAGTGCTGTTCGGTAGCGGGACGTCGCGGTAGATCGTGCTGCGCCAGGCGCCCGCACCCGCGATCGTGATGCCCTGTGCCTGCAGGCCTTGCGTGCCCTTGACGTAGAAGGTGCCGGCCGGGATCCACAAGATCTTGGCCTGCGACTGCGCCTGGTTGATGCAGTTCTGGATGGCGGCCCGGCTGTCGACGGACGCTGCGTCGGCCGCGCCGTTGGTCGGCGTGTTGTCGGCGACCGCGCCGCAGTCGGTGATCGAGATCGAGTTGGCGGGCTGGGACAGGGCCGCGGGCGGGTTCTCCACGTCGACGACGTCCACGTCGTAGAAGGCGGCCGAGTTGGCGGCGTCCTTGCGCAGCATGATGGTGCCGCCGGCGGCGATCGGCGTACCGGTGACGAACGTATGCGTCTCGTCGAAGAACACCCGCGGGTTGCCGTCGGACGGATTCTGGCTGTTGCCGTTGTAGTTGTTGTTGCCCTCGTACAACCACGTCTGCTTCGAGTTGACGTTGAGCGCCTGACGCAGCCCGCCGTCGATGTACAGGTTCAGCGTGCTGGTCTGACCACCGCCGCTACTGGTGTCCGGGATGCTCACCCGGACCGTGATCGCGCTGACCGGCCCGCCGGTGTTGTTGGTCCACTGCACGCTCTGCCCGGTGCCGGCGAGATGGGCGTAGGCGTGCCCGGACGCCTCCAGCGCAGGACTGGAGAACTGCGTCGTCGGCGCGGCGGTCAGCGACACCGCGGTGGCGCCGCCGCCGAGCGTGCCGGCCTCGGCTTCGTAACTGGTGAACGGCACCGTCGCGCCGGTGACGGCGGTGGTCGCGGCCTCGGCCGCGGGCGCGACGAGCACGGCGGCAAGCGGGACGACGGCCAGGAGGGTGGCGGCGAGTCGACGGGGCGGGATGGAACGCATGGTCTTCCTCTCTGGCCACGCAGGGTCGGGAGTGGGCGTCCCGAGGGGGGCGACTGCGTGCGCCACGGTGTCAGAAACTTGCTGCGAAACATCGAAAACTTGCGATGACACCGTAGGAGGATGAAACGCGAATGTCATCCAGGCGTCAAGAGTCAGTGCACGCCCGTCCGAACCCGGCGGCCATCACCACCGGGCCCGGCAGGTTGGCCAGGACGCCGGCCCTCCGTCTGCTCCATGAAGCGGACGCCAGCGCGCCCCGAGCCGATGCCGCCGTACGACGCTCGATCGAGCACCGGGCGCTGCCCGAAGACGAGGCTCCGTCGAGGCGCGCGCACCGGTGCGACGCCGCGTTGGATAGCTGGGTACGTTGATAGGTATGGCTCGCCCCGCCGATGCACGTGAACAACAACCTGCCCGCTACAGCGAAGTGTTCGCCGTAGCCGAGTTCCGGTGGTTGTGGCTCGCGCAGCTCGGATCGGTGGCCGGGGACCAACTCGCCAGGGTCGCGCTGTCGATCCTGGTCTTCGACCGGACCGGCTCGGCCGGGTTGTCCGCGTTGACATACGCACTGACGTTCCTGCCCGACATCGCCGGCGGACCGCTGCTGTCCGGGCTGGCCGATCGGTACCCGCGCCGCCGAGTCATGGTCAGTTGCGATGTCGCCCGCGCGGGGTTGGTGGCCGCGATGGCGATCCCCCATGCGCCACTGTGGGTCCTGTGCGTTCTGCTCATCGCGGTGCAGCTGCTCGCCTCACCGTTCCAGTCCGCGCGGTCCGCGTTGATGCCGTCGGTCCTGACCGGGGACAAGTTCGTCCTGGGCAGCTCGGTGACGAACATCACGGCGCAGGCGGCCCAGCTGGTGGGTTTTGTCACCGGCGGCACCTTGGTCGCGGCCTTCGGCTCCGGCAACGCCCTGCTCATCGACGCCGTCACCTTCGCCCTGTCCGCGATCTTGCTGCGGGTCGGTGTCCGCGAGTATCCGTTGCCATCGGCAACTGGACCCCGGCCGGGCTGGTGGGCATCGCTGTCGGCGGGAGGCCGGCTGGTCTGGAGTAATCGGCAGCTGCGGTACCTCGTCGCACTCGCCTGCATAGCGGGCTTCTACGTCACGGTCGAAGGACTCGCGGCACCGTACGCGGCGTCCATCGGTGCCGGTCCGGCCGCCGTCGGGATCTTGCTGGCGGCCAACCCGGCCGGACAGATGGTCGGGATGCTGCTGCTGGCCCGGGCCGCTCCGACCCGGCGCCTGAGCCTGATGGGTCTGTTGGCGATCGGGTCATGCGTGCCGCTGATTGCTTGCGTCGCGCGGCCCGGGCTGTGGGTGACGGCCGCGTTATGGGCGGTTTCGGGCCTGTGCGCGTCGTACCAACTGGCAGCGAACGCGGCGTTCGTACTGAACGTTCCTGATGCGCAGCGCGGCCAGGCCTTCGGTCTGGCGCGCACTGCGCTCATTGTCTCTCAGGGGATAGGAGTGTTGGCCGCGGGAGCGGCGGCGGATCGATGGTCGCCTGCCCTGGTCGTGGCGGCGGCCGGTGTGCTCGGCGTGCTGGCGGCGATGGGCGCGGCGTCCGGGTACGTCGGAGCCACGCGGCAACCCGCCTGATCGGATCACCAGTCGTTGTTCATGGCGGTGGCCTCCTCCCGCGGATCTGGCGCCTTCGGGGTCTGCGCTGCGATGTATGAGAGCGAGGCCGTGACAAACGCTGACATTGCGTGAACATCACGGCTACTCTTTGACAAGGACCGACTGTGAGGCGGGGGTCTTGATCTTGAGTATCCGGCATCGGCTGGCGCAGCGTCGCGCACGACGGCGTAACGACGCGGCGTGGGTTCCGACCAGATGGGCTCTCTGGACGGTGCCCAGAAGCGTCCTGGGCTATGTCCTGGCCGTCGACATCCTCACCGTCGCTGTGATCGCCGGGTCGTTCGGCCTGGTGACGGTGACAGGGAGTGACTGGATCTGGCTCCTCGTGCTGGCCGCCGGATCGGCGATCCACCTCGAGGCCGCCCGCGACATCGAGCGGCTGCGCAAGGTCGGCGCCGAAGGCACCCCGTACACCAACCTGAAGGGCATGTGGACCTTCGCCGGGGTCCTGATCCTGCCGCCGCCGCTGGCGGCCCTGCTGATCGTCAGCACCTACGCCCACTCCTGGCTCCGGATTCGGCGGGTTCCGCCGTACCGCTCGATCTTCACCGCCGGCACGCTGATCCTGGCCGGCGCGGCAGGGGCCGTGGTGATGGCCACGATCCGGCCCGGCGTCTACCCCGGCTATCCCTCGGGGGCGCTCGGGCTCGTCGCGGTGGTCGCGGCCGGCCTGGCGTACTGGTTCGTGAACTACACCCTGGTCGCGGGCGCGATCATGATGTCGAACCCCGACTCACCCGGCCGCAACGCGCTCGGCCGCCCGTCGGACCAGCTGATCGTGGCCGGCTCGCTCGGGCTCGGGATCGCGACCGCGGCGCTGCTGCTCAGCCAGCCCTGGACCGTGGCCGTGCTGCTCCTGACCATCCTCGGGCTGCACCGCGCTCTGTTGGTCAGCCAGTTCCAGGCCGCATCGCGCACCGATCCGAACACCGGGCTGGCCAACCCCGCGTTCTGGCACGAGATCGCCGGCCGTGAGTTCGCCGGCGCCGAACGCACCAACTCGTCACTCGGCGTGCTCTATCTCGACCTCGACCACTTCAAGACCATCAACGACACCCACGGCCACCGGGCCGGGGACCAGGTCCTCAAGGCCGTCGCCGACGAGCTGCGTCACGAAGTCCGCGGCAACGACCTGGTCGGACGCCTCGGTGGTGAGGAGTTCGCGATCCTGCTACCGCAGACGTCCGCGATCGACACCGCCCTGGCCGCCGAGCGGATCCGTCGCCGGATCGCGAACCTCGCCGTCACCATCACGACCGCCACCGGGTCCGAGCTGTGCGACACCATCACGTGCTCGATCGGCACCGCGACGTACCCGGAATCGGGCGCCAGCCTCGACCAGCTGCAGATGGCCGCCGACCTGGCGATGTACCACGCCAAGGACAAGGGCCGGAACTGCGTAGTCACCGCACCGACCGAAGACTAGGCGGGCCAGACGCGGCTCGGGTACGACGTCCGCAGGACCGGCATCACCTCCGTGACGAAGGTCTCCACGGACGCGCGGCTTTCGTCGTCGGGCAGACCCGGCACCTCCAGCGAGACGCCGGAAAGCTCGTGCCCGAAGGCCTCGTGATAGCGGCCGAACTTGTCGATCACCTGCTCCGGCGAACCGACCAGCACCGATCCCTGCTCGAGGAACTCCTCCAGCGTCGTGAAGGGCAGCTTGTTGTGCTTGGCCCCCGGTGAATCCATGAAGGCGTCGAAGATCGGGCGGTAGCCGTCGAGTGCCTCCTGCGAGTTCTTCTTCACGTACAGCCCGTTGAACCCGGCCCCGACGACAGCATCGGCCGGATCGCGTCCGTACGCCTCCCACCGCTCCCGATAGTGCCGGATCAGCCCGGCGTACTTCTCCAGCGGGTGAAAGCCGTTCGCCGAGAAGAGTGGATCGCCCCACTTCGCCGCCAGTTCGGTGGACTCCGTCGACGATGCCGACCCGTGCCACAACGGGATCCCGTCCGTGCGGAACGGCCGGGGCTGCGTCGTCGCATCGACCAGGTCGGGACGATACGTGCCCGACCAGCTGACCCCGGTCTCCCGCAGCAACCGCCGGAGCAGTTCGTACTTCTCCCGGTTCCGATCCCACTGCCCGTCCAGGTCATACCCGAACAGCGCGTTCTGATCCGGGTCGTTGCCCTTGCCGATGATGATGTCGAGCCGCCCGCCGGACAGCTGATCCAGCGTCGCGTAGTCCTCGGCCACCCGCACCGGATCAAGCAGGGACAGCACGGTCACCGTGGTCAGCAGCCGGATCCGCGAGGTCGCCGCCGCGATGTAGGCGAGCACCACCGGCGGCGACGACGAGATGAACCGCTGCGCGTGCCGCTCGCCCACGCCGTACCCGTCGAAGCCGAGCTCCTCGGCCCACTGCGCCTGGCGTACGACGTGCTGGAACCGCTCGTACGACGTCAGTTGCACCCCGCTGATCGGATCCGGTGAGTTGTCGATCAGCGTGTACGTACAGAACTTCACCGGACCCTCTTCTCGCCCGCGGTCACCGGCAGACCGAGCCGGTTGCCCGCCACCGGCGCCGGGCACGTCCCGTACGCCGTGAACGCGAACGGCAGGTTGATCGTCCGGTTGAAGTCGATCCGCACCGATCCGTCCCGACCGACCACCCCTGTCGTCACAGTCCGCCAGGGTGCGGTCTCTTCCCCGTTCGTCTTGTCGTGGAACGACAGACTCAACCGGCCGTCACCCGCGGCCGTCGCCACCAACTCGTACGCCGTTCCGCCCAGCGCGACGTGAACAGCGCCGACCGCCGTCACGTGCTGGTGCAGATCGTCGCGTGCAGTCTGCACCTCCACCCGCTCCGGCGTCGGGTACGGCGTGAAGTACCCCGTCACCACCCAGTCGTCGTTCACCGGGTACGTCGGAACCCCGGCGAACCCGCGTCGCGTCGAGGCCCGCGGATCGCGCTGACGAATGGCGTACCGCCCACCCCGCAACACGAGCTCGGCCAGGCGATCGCCGTACATGAGCCAGCTGAGCCGCCCGGCCTCCGGCACGCTGGCCGAGACCTCGCCGTGCACCGCCGTACCGCTCAGCGTCAACTCGCCGTCGGCGGTGACGTGGGCCCGCTCGCCGTCCGCCCACCACTTCCCCGGCAGTCCGTCGATCGCGGTCGGTGCTGTAGGCAACCAATCGAAGGCGACGATGGACAACCAGCCGTAGTCGGTGTCGAGATCCTGTTCACGGGCCGCGTGCCAGGTCTGCCAATCCTGGTCGAGATCGCTGACGACAGTCATGACGCGAGGTCCTTCCGGGCGTTCTGCTCGCGGTGCGCGACCTCGGAGCGGACCAACGGGATCACGTACCGTCCGAAGTCGATCGCGTCGTCGTAGATGTCGTAACCGCGCGCCGAGAAGATGCGGATCCCAAGGTCGTAGTAGTCGAGCAGCGCGGCCGCGACGGTCTCCGGCGTACCGACGAGGGCCGTCGAGTTGCCGCCACCACCGGTCAGTCCGGTCGGCGCGGTCCACAGTGCACGGTCGTGGCGCTCACCATCCGCAACAGCCTTCAGCAGCCGCTGCGAGCCGGCGTTCTCCGGCGTCTTGGAGCGCAGGCGGGTCGTAGTTGCTCCCCCGGCCTGCACGTCCTTGATCCGGCCGAGGATGCTCTCCGCCTTCTCCCAGGCCAGGTCCTCGGTCGGCGCGAGGATCGGCCGAAAGGCGATCTGGATGGTCGGCCGGTCGCTACGGCCGGCGTCGGCGGCCGCCTTGTCGATCGTCGACAGCTGCTCCCGAGTCCCCGCCAGCGGCTCACCCCACAGCGCGAAGATGTCCGCCTCCGCGGCCCCGACCGCGTACGCCGCCGCCGACGAGCCACCGAACGAGATCCGCGGCCGCGGTTGCTGCAGCGGCTTGATGTCGGCCAGGAACTGCTCGAACCTGTAGTGCTCACCGTCGAAGTCGAAGCGCTCGTCCGAGGTCCAGGCCCGCTTGAGGATCTGGATGAACTCGCGGGTGCGCCCGTACCGATCGTCCTTGGCCAGGAAGTCACCCTCGGCCGCCTGGTCGGCGGTCGACCCGCCCGTGATCACGTGCACCTCGAAGCGGCCGCCGCTGATGTGGTCCAGCGTCGCGAACGTCTTCGCGGTCAGGGTCGGATAGGCCACGTTCGGGCGATGCGCGATCACCAGGTTGATCCGCTCGGTCTTCCCGGCGACGTACGCCGCGACCTGGGCCGGATCGGGTGAGCCCGAGTGGTAGGCGAACAGGATCCGGTCCCACCCGTTGTCCTCGTGGGCACGGGCGAGCTTGGCCGTGTACTCCAGGTCCAGTGGGCCACCGGGTCGTGGTGTGACCTCGCTGGCCGGGTTCGTCCCGGCGATGCCCAGGAACTCAACTGGCATGACGTTCTTCCTTCCGTACGGTGGGTTCGAGAAGTCCGAGCAGGGTCCGCGCGACCGCGTCGTTCTGGCGGAAGCCGGGACCGTTGAAGTGCGGCCGGGAGAATCCGGACGATCCGGCCGAGCCGGAGACCGACGGCCCGAGCAGGAACAAGGCCGGGTGGACCGTGCCGTCGGCCTGGATCGCGCGCGAGTCCGAGTCGGCCTTGAGCTGTCCGCCACCCAGGCTCGTCCCGTCCGCGGCGAACAGTTCGTCGGCCGCGAGGACACCTGACTCCAGGAGTCCACGCAGCAGCGGATCGGTGCTGGCCAGTACGTCGGGACGCGGCAGCCGGGCCTCGACCAACGCGCGGGCCTCGATCCGCCCGTTCACCTGAGGGCTCTGGGCAACGAACTTGTTGTTGTCAATGGCAACCTCCAGGTCGGGCCCGGCGAAGCGGACGATGCCGGCCCGATGCAGCGCCAGCAACTCCTCCAGCCGACGCGGCGGCGGTCCACTGGCCACGAACGAGAAGAACCCGTGCCACTCGGTCTCCACCCGCCGAACCCGGTCCTCGTTCGAGAATCGTCCTTCGACGCTCGCCCGCGACAGCACGGCGTAGATGGTCAGCAGCGCATTGAACACCGCAAGATCGGCCGAGTACGCCGGATCCGCGCGCCGCAACAGGTCCGTCTCGATCAACTCGGTGAGCGTCCGCTCGAGCTCGTCGCGGTCGGCGAACGACGTACCCGCCAGCGGGCGGTCCACGCCCGCACGGACGAACCGATCGGCCGGATCAGGAACGGCGGCCTCGACCGCCGACACGAACGCGGAGTCGTCGACCGGGAACCGGTCCAGGACGTCGGCGAAACGCTCCCACGACCAGCTGGTGCGTTCTGGATGGGCGGCGAAGAGCCGCTGGTAGTGCGCGAACGCCAGCTCCTTGTCGATCAGCGGTCGCACCTGCCGATCGAAGTCGAGCACCCCCGGCCCGAACGCGTCCAGCGCAGCCGCGGTCAGGTACCGCGTCGGGACCGGTTTGGTGCCGGCGACCGTGTAGCCGAGCTTCGCGTGATACGGGACGCCCCGGCGGGAGCCGACGTACAGGGTCGGTTCGTCGCCGGACGGGTGATAGGTGAGCAGGCCCTCGCACTCGTCGTACCAGCCACCGCGACCCTCGGTCAGCAGCACCATCAGGTCGATGAACGCCTGGCCGAAGCCGCGGACGATCACGTTCTCCTTCGGCCACAGGCCGTCGAGGTCAACGTCCGCGGTGTAGCCGGGCGGGATGTAGGTCAGACCCGCGTCGGCCGCCTGCGCGGCCCAGGCCGATTCCGATGCCGTCGGCAACCGATCGAGGTACCCGATCGCCAGGACGACGATGTCGGCAACGATCTCCTGGCCGGAGGCAAGAACCACCCGATGGTCCGGGGTCAGTTCGACGGCCGGCTCGAGGTGGGTGGTGACGGTCGCGGGCAGGTCGCGGACGACGCGCTCCCAGACCCAGGCGAGGTACTCCGCCTGCACCAACCGGGGCGGAAAGTCCATCGGGCCAGGGACTTCCAGCCCGGCCCGCTCGAGCCGCACCGCACCCTCGCCCGCGACCCAGGTGGCCAGATCGGGACCGGGGACGATCGGCCCGTCACACTCCACCGATTCGTCGGTGAAGATCGTGACGTCCGACGTCATCGAGTTCATCCACAGCAGCCGCGACTGTTCCCGTCGCCAGATCCGCCCGCCGCCGGCCGGATAGGGATCTACCACATGAATCTCGACCGGTCGGTCGCCCAGCAGCTCCGGAGCGCTCGCCGCGAACCGCTCCAGCACGCCAACGGTTCGCGGACCGCCCCCGACAAAGACCACGGTTGCCGGCGGTTCTTCCCACGGTCTGCGCAGTTCGGCCACGGTCATACCGTGATCCCGAGATGCGAGCGCAACGTCGTACCGGAGTACTCCGAACGGAAAACGCCGCGCTCGCGGAGCAACGGGACGACCCGGTCGACGAAGTCGTCCAGCCCACCGGGAGTGAGATGCGGTACGAGGACGAACCCGTCGGCGGCATCCTCCTGCACGTGCCGGTTGATCGCCTCGGCGACCGTGGCCGGCGAGCCGATGAAGGTCTGCCGGTTCTGCTGGTTGATCACGGTCTGACGCAGCGACCAGCCGTTCGCCGCTGCCTGCGCGCGCCACTCGGCGACGATCGGACCCGGATCGTTGTAACCGACCCGCCCCTGCGTCACGGTCGACCCCACCACCGGCTCCTCGGCCGGCGGCGGTCCGTCCGGGTCGTACGACGAGAGATCGCGACCCCACAGGAGCTCTGCGAGTACGAGCGCCGTCGCTCCGGAGACCTGCTGTTCACGGATGTACGCCGCCTTGTCGATCGCCTCGGCGTCCGTATCCGCAACGACCACCGTGACTGCCGGCATGATCTTCAGCGACTCGTCCGTACGGCCGTACCGGGCCAGACGCGCCTTCACATCCTTGTAGAAGGCCTGCCCGGCCTCGAACGTGCCGTGCCGGCTGAAGATCACGTCCGCACCCGACGCGGCGAACTCACGGCCCTCGTCGCTGTCCCCGGCCTGGATGATCACCGGCCGTCCCTGTGGCGACGGCGGCAGCCCGAACCGGCCGTGGATGGTGAAGTGCTCGCCGTCGTCCGCGAAGGCCCCAGCGCCTTCGCGGGCGAACAGCCCCTCGGCCTGGTCGAGGACGAGCTCGTCGCCCGACCAGGAGTCCCACAACTTCTTGACGATCCGCAGCGACTCCTGCGCGCGGACATAGCGGTCCGCCTTGTCGAGATACCCGCCGCGGCGGAAGTTCTCGCCGGTGAAGGCATCCCACGACGTGACGACATTCCACGCGGCTCGACCGCCGGAGAGGTGGTCCAGCGTCGACAGCCGCTTGGCCAGCTCGTACGGCTCGTTGAACGTCGAGTTCACCGTGCCCGCCAGCCCGAGATGAGTGGTGACTGCCGCCAACGCGCTCAGCACCGTCAACGACTCCGGCCGGCCCACCACGTCGAGGTCGTGGATCTTCCCCTTCACCTCCCGCAACCGCAGCCCCTCGGCCAGGAAGAAGAAGTCGAACGTCCCACGCTCGGCGGTCTCGGCCAGGTGCCGGAACGACGCGAAGTCGATCTGCGAACCGGAGTCCGGATCCGACCACACCGTGGTGTTGTTCACGCCCGGAAAGTGCGCCGCCAGATGAATCTGTTTACTCATCACGCCCTCCTCGTCGCGTAGCTGTTCTCCGGTCGCCGGAGCCCGAGCCGACTACGAAGCGTCCCCGCGCGTTCCGAGGTGGCGACCAGGCCGCAATCACGCAGGGCCGGCAACAGTTCATCCGCGATCACCGGCACATCCAGCTCGAGCGACGCGGGCCGCAGATGGACGCCGTCGACACCCGCCTCCGCCCACTCCGCGATCAGGTCGACGAGCTGCTCCACGCCAACGACGTGCGGCCGAACGCTCACGGACACCAGCACGCGCGCGGATCCGGCGGAACGTACGGCGGCCAACCGGTCGGCCAGCCCTTCCACACCGGGCAGGAACACGAGCTCCGCGTCGGCCGCCACCTGCAACGCCTCCGGGCTGCTCACCCGCACGGCCGTGAGGGGGTGACCCTGCGGCGGCCGCGGCACGATCGACGGACCCTTGACGCTGAAGTTCGGACTCTCGAAGTCGACGTAATGGATCCGGTCCCGGTCGATGAAGCGGCCGGTGGCGGCATCCCGGATGATCGCGTCGTCCTCCCACGAGTCCCACAACCTCTTGCTGACGTCGGCGACGTACCGGGCCTCGCGCCAGATCTCCGCGGCCGGTGCCGGTTCCCGCCGGCCGATCACCGCGGCAGCCTCGGCGGAGGTCGACACGTCCGCGATCCATCCACCCCGGCCGGACGAAATGTGGTCGAGCGTCGCGACGGACGCCTGGACGTGGAAGGGCTCGGTGTGGGTGACGGCAACGGTCGGCAGCAGCCCGATGCGTTCCGTTGCCGGCGCGATCCGCGCGGCCAGACCGAGGGCTTCGAGCCGGACACTCACCTGCGACGGCACGTCGGCCGGCGCCTCCAGCGTGTCCACGAAGGTGGCAAGATCGATTCCCGCCGCCTCGGCCCGCTGCACCGCGCGCAGGGCCAACGCGCCGGTGAGGATCTCCGCCGGATCGACCTCGGAGCCGCGCCACGCGTTCGGGTTCTCGCCCGCGCCGTCGATCTCGATCGCCGTGATCAGCCGCGTGCTCATGAGGCCACCTTCAAAGCGAGTTGCAGGTCCTTGCTGAACGGGAGCGGACCGATCGACTCCAGATCCGCCTCGATGTCGAACTGCGGCTGGAAGCCGGCCGCCAGATACAGACCGGCGGCCTCCGGCTGGCGTGGACCCGTGGTCAGGTACAGCCGCCGATAGCCAAGATCGGCGGCCGCCGCCTCGAGCTCGGCCAGCACGCGGCGGCCGAGACCCTGCCGCCGGTACAGATGCGAGGTCCACATCCGCTTCACCTCGGCGGTCTCGTCGTCGTACCGGCGAATGGCGCCCCCGGCAACGGTCTGGTCGCCGTACCTCAGCAGGACGAACGCGCCGCCGCTCTCGGCGTGGAAGTCGGACGCCGGCACCTCGGTGAGCTCCGTGTTCGCATTGACCCGGCCGTAGCGGGTGCTGTACTCGACCTTCAGATCGGCCAGGAGCGGTGCCGCTTCGGGGTCTTCCGGCCGAGCCCGCACCGCTTCGACGGTGGCCGCCTGCACCGGTACGCTATCCGCCGGCCGACCGCCTTCGACCGTGGCCAGGAAGGCTTCGGTCACCTGGTAGAGCGGAACCGAAGCGACCGGATCCAGCAGCAGCCCGCCACCGTCGTACAACTGGATGTGCGACGACAGGACGAACCAGCCCTGGCCGATCGCGTCCGCGCCGAGGCTGGTCAGGACCGGCCGGAGGGCGTAGTCGATCACGAGTACGTGCGCCGGCGTACCACCCGTTGCCAACGGCAACACCGTCTTGCCCTTCAGCGCGTACTGCGGGAGCAGGTCGAGAAACACCTTCAGCAGGCCGGAGTACGCCGCCTTGTACACCGGGGTCGTGACCACGACCGCATCGGCGGCCTCGAGGATCTTGGCCGCGGCGGCAATCTCCGGGTCGTCGGCCTGCCCGCGGACGAGTGGCGCGGCAGGCAGGTCGCGCAGCACGATCGGCGTGACGTCGTGGCCGTGGCTGATGATCCGCTTGGTGACGTAGTCGAGCACCGCGTCGGTGCGCGACGGTATGGAGGGACTGCTCGAGATCGTTGCGATGGTCGCCATGAGTTCTCCTACTTCTTCGGGAGTCCGGGCGGGTTGATCAGAGACTTCGGGACGGCCTCGTCGTCGAGGCCCCACTTCTTCAGGACCTTCGCGTAGCTGCCGTCGGCGATCGCCGCGTTGAGCGCGTCGGCGAGCGGCTTGACCAGGCCGTCGTCCTTCTTCGTGGTGATCCCGACCAGCCCCTGGACCGGGTAGCTGGACGAGACGGTGCCGACGATCTCGGTCTTGCCCTGGGTCGCGACGTGGTACGCCGCGGTCGGGTTCGGGCCGAGGTAGAGGTCGATCCGACCGGACTGCAGAGCGAGATACGTGTCGGCGGCCTGCTGGTAGTACTTGAGGTTCGCGGGCTTCAGGCCGGCGGCGACGTTCTGCTTGTTCCAGTCGACCAGGATCGCCTCCTGGAGCGTTCCGGAGCCGACCGCCACGGTCTTGCCGGAGATGTCGGCCGGACCCGTGATCTTGATCCCGGAGCCCTTCTTCGCCTCGAACGCGTGCAGCCCGAGCCGGTACGTCGCGAAGTCGTACTTCTCCTTGCGCAGCTCCGACACCCCGATGTTCGAGATGCCGACCTGGTACTTGCCGGAATCCAGTCCGAGGAAGAGGTTCTCCCAGCTGGTGGTGTCGATCTCGGCCTTCAGGCCGAGCACACTGGCCACCAGGTAGGCGATGTCGATCTCCACCCCGATCGGCGTCTTGTTGTCGTCGGCGGTGAATCCCAGCGGCGGCAGTCCACCACCGGCGGATCCGTTGCCGACGACAAGCTTTCCGCTGTCGCGGACGGCGGCCGGCAGCTCGGCGGCGATGCTGTCGACCTTCGCCGACGTGACGTGCTGCTGATCGGCCGAGGTGTCGAAGGCGACCACCGACGCGTCACCGGTCTTCGGTGCCGCTTCGGTCTGCGGGTCGGCGCATCCGGCCACCCCGAGCAGTACGGCGGCAACCAGGATCGAAAGGCGTTTCGTCATCAGAGGGTCCTCAGCTCGTCAGTGGGAGGCCGGGCGGGTTGATCTCGGAAGTGGTGACGGCCTCGCTCGACACGTTCCAGCGGGCCAGCACCTTGGCGTAGCTGCCGTCCGCGATCACCGCGTTCAGTGCCGCCTGGTAGGCCTTGACCAGGCCGCTGTCCTTCTTCGTGGTCGCGGCGATCAGGCCCTGCAGCGTCGGACCGGCGCCGGAGAACTTGCCGATCGTCTCGGTCTCGCCCGACGTCTTCACGTGGTAGGCGATCGAAGGGTTCGGGCCGAGGTAGGCATCGATCCGGCCGGAGCTCAGCGCCAGGTAGGTGTCGGTGTTCTTCTGGAAGTACTTGATCGTTGCCGCCGGCAACCCGGCCTTGACGTTCGCTTCGTTCCAGTCGACCAGGATCTTCTCCTGGTTGGTTCCCGAGCCGACCGCGATCGTCTTGCCGGCGATGTCCTTGGCGCCGCTGACTCGCCAGGTCCCGCCCTTCTTGGCCTCGAACGCGATGTCGTCCTTGCGATAGGTGGCGAAGTCGTACTTCTCCTTGCGCTTCTCGGTCACCGTGATGTTCGAGAGGCCCACGTCGTACTTGGCCGAATCGAGCCCGACGAACAGGTTCTCCCAGCTGGTCACCTCGAGCTCGGGTTTCAGGCCGAGCGACCCGGCGAGGAGATAGGCGATGTCCACCTCGAGACCGATCGGCGTCTTGTTGTCGTCGGCGTAGAACCCGAGCGGCACACTGCCGCTGCCGAAGCCCTCGCCGACGACCAGCGTGCCGCGGTCGCGGACCTTGGCCGGCAGCAGCGCCGCAGCAGCGTCGTTCTTCGTGGTCGTGACCCGATTCTGGTCGGCCGAGGTGTTCACACCGGTGTCGGTGGCGGCACTGGCCTGTGGGTCGGCACCGCAGCCGGCCAGTCCCAGCAGCAGGAGGCCGGCGGTGGCGATGATCAACGGAGTCTTCATCAGTCAGAGAACCTTGGAGATAAAGGCGCGAGTGCGCTCGTGGGCAGGGTTGTCGAGCACCTCGTGCGGAGGTCCGGACTCGACGATGCGGCCGCCGTCCATGAAGACCACCGTGTCGGCGATCTCCCGGGCGAAACCGATCTCGTGGGTGACGACGACCATCGTGGCGCCGTCGCGGGCAAGCTCCTTGATCACGTCGAGGACCTCACCGACCAGTTCTGGATCGAGCGCACTGGTGGGCTCGTCGAAGAGCAGCACCTTCGGCCGCAGCGCCAGCGCGCGGGCGATCGCAACCCGCTGCTGCTGGCCACCGGAGAGTTGCCGTGGATAGGCGTCGGCCTTCTCGCCGACACCGACCCGCTCCAGCAGTTCCCGGGCGAACCGCTCGACCTCGCTGCGCTTGCGGCGCTGCGCGGACACCGGCGCCTCGACGACGTTCTGCAGGACGGTCAGGTGCCCGAACAGGTTGAAGTTCTGGAACACGAACCCGACCTGGGATCGCTGCCGCAGGATCTCGCGTTCGCGCAGCTCGTGCAGCTTGTTGCCGCGCCGCCGGTAGCCCATCAGCTGTCCGTCGATCCGGATCAGCCCGCGATCCACCTTCTCCAGGTGATTGATCGAGCGCAGCAGCGTGGACTTCCCCGATCCGGACGGTCCCAGGATGACCGTCACCGTGCCGGCCGGGAGGTCGAGGTCGATGCCCTTCAGCACCTCGAGGTCGCCGAAGCTCTTGTGCACACCCTTCACGTCGATCATCGGCTCGTCCCTCGGGCGAAGCGCCGTTCGACGTAGTGCTGCACGATCGACAGCAGCGTGGTCAGCACGATGTACCAGACCGTCGCCACCATCAGCAGCGGTACGACGCGGCTGTTGCGGCCGTAGATCACCTGCACCTGGTAGAAGAGCTCGGGGATCGCCATCACCGAGACGATCGAGGTGCCCTTGAAGAGGCTGATCACCTCGTTCGCGCCGTTGGGCAGGATCGACCGCATCGCCTGTGGCAGCACGATCCGGAAGAACTGCCGCACCTTGGGAATCCCCAGCGCCGCCGCGGCCTCCACCTGACCGGCCTCGACCGAGATGATCCCGCCGCGGATGATCTCGGCGGCGTACGCGGCCTGGTGCAGCGCGAGCCCGAGGACGGCGGCGCCGAGCGGGCCGAACAGGTTGTTCGTACTGAAGTGCACGAACTCCGGTCCGAACGGGATCCCGATGCTCAGCTCCTGGTAGAGATAGGCGATGTTGAACCAGAACAGCAGCTGGACGATCAGCGGGATCGACCGGAAGGCCCAGATGTAGCCCCAGGCAACGACCTGCAGGAACGGGCTGTTCGACAGCCGCATCGTCGCCAGCACAGCGCCGAGGGCGAAGCCGAGCACCGTGCCGTAGATGGTCAGCTGGACCGTCACCCACAGCGCGGAGAAGATCGTCCGCGTCGTGAAGAACTGGAAGAACGTCGGCCAGTCCCATCCGGGGTTGGTGACGAGGCCGTGCACGAACATGGCGAGCAGGACGAGGACGACGGCGACGCCGACCCAGCGCCACGGATGGCGGCGGGCGACGACGGGCAGGTCGGCGTCGTCGGGGACGACGAGCTCCGGCGGGCCGGCACTGGGCACGGCGGACGTGACTGAGGTGGTCGACACAGTTCTCCCTGGCGGTGGGCAGGCTTCGCGGGGCACAGCGGGGCAGGCGTCCGTCAGCGGACGCCGCACGGGGTGCGGTCGGTGGGGCGGCGAGCGAGGGGTGGCTCAGGTCAGCGCGGACAGAGCGCGCTGGAAACCCGCAGCAGGTCGATGTGGATCCGGTAGTACGGCAGTTCGCGCGTCATCCCCGTCTCCTCTGTTTGCCACTGTTGCCTCGGTCATCCCAGTATGCGTCGGCCGCCAAAGGATAGTAAGACGGTCGACATTCCTCTCACCATGCGGACGCATCGACCGGATCACACCCCGGACCGGCACCGCCCTGCCCATGTCAGCGCGGTGTCGGTCCGGTGTCAGCGCCGGCCGTCATCGTCGGAGTCATGAACGACGCGATCCCACCCCTCCAGCAGGCTCATGGCACCCACGCATACTCATAGTCTTGCGTATACGCAGAGATGTACTTATGCTCAGAACACGATCCACACGAAAGGGCCGTCCCATGACGACTGAGGCAGTGATCCAGGTCCGAGGCCTGGAGAAGTCCTACAAAGACCTGCAGGTACTGCGCGGAGTCGACTTCGGGGTGCGGCGCGGCAGCATCTTCGCGCTGCTCGGCTCGAACGGAGCCGGCAAGACCACCGTCGTCCGCATCCTGGCCTCGCTGCTCAAGGCCGACGCGGGCACCGCGTCCGTCAACGGCTTCGACGTCGCGACCCAGGCCGGGCAGGTGCGCGAGTCGATCAGCCTGACCGGTCAGTTCGCGGCCGTCGACGAGATCCTGACCGGCCGGGAGAACCTCGTCCTGATCGCCAAGCTGCGCCACCTCGACAACCCGGGCGCCATCGCGGACGAGCTGCTCGAGCGCTTCTCGCTGACGGAGGCGGGCAAGCGCCGGGCCGGGACGTACTCGGGCGGTATGCGTCGCCGCCTGGACATCGCGATGAGCCTGATCGGCACCCCGCCGGTCGTGTTCCTGGACGAGCCGACCACCGGACTCGACCCGCAGGCCCGCATCGAGGTGTGGAACAGCGTCAAGCAGCTCGCCGAGCAGGGCAACACCGTGCTCCTCACCACCCAGTACCTGGACGAGGCCGAGAAGCTCGCCGACCGGATCGCGATCCTGCACCAGGGCCGGATCCTGGTCGAGGGCACCCTCGCCGACCTCAAGCAGCTGATGCCGCCGGCCAAGGTCGAGTACGTCGAGAAGCAGCCGACCCTCGAGGACATCTTCCTCACCCTGGTCGGCGACACCGGACAAGAGCCCGCCGCCGCGGGCGCGGACAAGTAAGGAACGAACCATGGCCAATCTCCTCGGCGACACCGCCGTTCTCACCGGTCGGTCCCTGAAGCACATCGCCCGCAGCCCGGACACGATCATCACCACCGCGCTGATGCCGATCGCGTTCCTGTTGCTGTTCGTCTACGTGTTCGGTGGCGCGATCCAGACCGGCACCGGCAAGTACGTCAACTACCTGCTGCCCGGCATCCTGCTGATCACGATCGCCTCCGGTGTCGCGTACACGGCGTTCCGGCTCTTCATGGATCTCAAGAGCGGCATCTTCGAACGCTTCCAGTCCCTGCCGATCGCCCGGCTGGGGGTGCTGTGGGGTCACGTCCTGACCTCGCTTGTCGCGAACCTGATCTCGCTGGCCGTAGTCATCGGCGTCGCGTTCGTCATGGGCTTCCGGACCGGCGCCGGCATCGGTGCCTGGCTCGCGGTGATCGGGATGCTGGTGCTGTTCACCCTCGCGGTGACCTGGCTGGCCGTGGTCGCGGGTCTGTCGGCCAAGACTGTCGACGGCGCGAGCGCGTTCTCGTACCCGCTGATCTTCCTGCCGTTCCTCAGCTCGGCCTTCGTCCCCACCGACACCATGCCCGGCGCGGTCCGCGCGTTCGCGAACAACCAGCCGGTGACCTCGATCGTCAACACGATCCGCAAGCTCTTCGCCGAGCAGCCGATCGGCAACGACCTCTGGATCGCGCTCGCCTGGTGCGTCGGCCTGCTCGTCGTCGCCTACGCGTTCGCGATGGCGATGTACCGCCGCAAGATCAGCTGATCACCCCGGCCGGGCCGTCCGTTGGGACGGCCCGGCCTGCGTTACATCCGCCCGCGAGCCTCGACGACCCAGCCGGCGATCGCGGCGGCGTCGCTGTCCGCGGCGAGCTTCTCCGCCTCGGCCAGCAGCTCGGCCGCCTCGTCTCGTCGACCTGCGTCGATCGCGTAATGCGCCAGCGCGACAAGGTTCGCGGCTACTCCGGGGAGGAAGCCGACGGTACGCCGCAGCTCGATCGATTCCCGCATCAGCGCACGCGCCTCGTCGGTACGCCCGGCGTCCTGCGCCACGAAGCTGAGGTGCCGCAACGCGTACGACCTGGTCAGCGCGTCGCCCGCCTGCTCGGCCCAATCACGTGACTGCTCGAAGTACGGCACGGACCGATCCTGCTCACCCAGGCACACCTGCAGATAACACCCGATCCAGAACGCCGCCTCCCCCTGACCCCGCACGTCCCCGAGCCCGCCGTACAACTCCGCCGCGCGCTCGAACAAGGCCAACTCAGCCGGCTCGACCTCGCGGTCGGCAAGAAACCGCACGTGAATCAGCCGTCCGCGCCCGAGACACAACGCAGCCTCAACCGCATCCAACTCCCGCCCCGCCAACCCCAACGCCTCGGCATCCCCACCAAACATCGCCCGCTCGTAAAGCTCCTGAGCCCGCTCGATCCCACCCACCACAAACCCCTTACGCCGCCCACCAAATCCGCCCGGAGTCTAACCTCGCCCAGGAGCAGAGATCGTCTACCGCGCGGTGATCCCGTGGGTGAGGCCGGTAGTTTGGCCGATTTCGACGAGGTAGCCGTCGGGGTCGCGCAGGTAGCACCGCAGTTCGGCGCCGCGGTCCTGGGGTTCGGTCAGGAAATAGGCGCCCTTGGCAACGGCCTCGGCGTAGAACGTGCCGATGTCGGCAACCCGGACGTTGAGGAACGCCGACACCGGGTCGCTCGGCTCCGGCGCGGTCAGCGTGACGTCGGGTTTGTCCGCGGTCGGTCCGCCGCCAGGGTTCATGATGATCCAGGTGTTGGCGATCTTGACCGTCGCCGGGTTCTCGGCCCGCACAATCTCCCCGCCGAAGATCTCCGCGTAGAACTTGCTCGACACCCGAACGTCGCGCACGGTCAGGAACTGCGTCACCACCAGGCCGTGCTCAGGTGCGGGAAAGTCGTCCACCGGTGTCTCCAAACGTAGAGTCGAGTGCTTTGCAGTACTGACAGCACACCGGCGACGGCTGTGACGAGCTTCAGAGTTTCGCGGGTGGGAGGGCCAGCCAGGCCGACCAGGTGATGTCGTGACCTAGGTAGCGGGGGTGCTGGAAGGGCCAGGCGGTGGTGATCCACTGGGGTACCAGCGCGTCGAGAGCGTGCTCCACGTCGGAGTCGACCAGGTTGTCGACCACCCACCAGGCGAGTTCGGCGTCGGCGCCGGTTCGTTCGGGTGGGTCGATGTAGACGCAGCCGAAGATCGCGGTCTCGTCCTCGTCCAGCAATGCGTAGTTGAACGACTCGTGCGCGGCGATCTCCCGCTCGTGCCGGAGCAGGTCGATGCGGTCCTCGTCGTACGTCATCGACTCCTGCGGCCACGACCAGGCCGGGCCGAAGATCTCCCACAACCGCGCCTGCGACCCCATCACCGCCGGGTAGTCGATGGCGGCGTCCGCCTCCCGAATCGGCCGCAGATGCAACCCGGTGCCGGGCACCGGCACGTGGATAGGGTGAACGAAGTCGTCGGGCAGCCAGCTCATGACGCCCGACCCTAGCCGGTGCACGGCGCATCCCGTTGGGTAC
This sequence comes from Kribbella sp. NPDC055071, assembly GCF_053608045.1. Classification (NCBI taxonomy): domain Bacteria; kingdom Bacillati; phylum Actinomycetota; class Actinomycetes; order Propionibacteriales; family Kribbellaceae; genus Kribbella; species Kribbella sp. NPDC055071. Next base: position 447,353 of record NZ_JBSGUS010000002.1, on the reverse strand, counting down.
CGGTGGCGGTATGACTGACGATGGGATGACCGAGAACGAGCGTCTGATCGATGCGTCGGTTGCGGAGGTCTTCGCGGTGCTGACCGACGGCTGGACGTACGCCGCCTGGGTCGTCGGCGCATCCCGGGTCCGTGACGTCGAGAGCGGCTGGCCGCAGCCCGGGCACAGCATCCATCACTCGGTGGGAGTCTGGCCACTCCTCCTGAACGACACCACGACAGTCGAACAGTACGAGCCGGACCGCTTCCTGCAACTCAAGGTGCGCGCGTGGCCGACCGGCGCCGGCATCGTCGAGTTCGTCGGCACCCACCACGACGGAAGATGCCGGCTGGTCATGCGGGAACAAGCAGTCAGCGGCCCGTTCGCCGCCGTCCCCCACCAGCTGATCGATCCGATCCTGCGCCTCCGCAACGATGAGTCCCTCTACCGTCTTGCCCTACTCGCCGAGAGCAAATCTCACTAGCCAGGCACTGTCCGTACAGTGATGGCCGTGCACACGGTTGATGCGGTCGTGTTTGATCTGGACGGCGTACTGGTCGACTCCGAGCCGTTGTGGGACGAGGTACGGCGACGCGTGGTTGCCGAGGCGGGACGGGAGTGGCCCGCGGACGCGACCGAGGCGCTGCAAGGGATGAGTACGCCGGAATGGGCGGCGTACCTGACCGATGAGGTCGGCGTGCCGGGTCGGGCCGAGGACGCGGCGGCGATGGTGATCGACCGGATGATCGACCGCTATCGCGAACGCCTACCGCTCCTGCCAGGTGCCGTCGAGGCCGTGAAGCGACTGGCGACCCATTGGCCGTTGGGACTCGCGTCGTCGTCACCCCGCCGGCTCATCGACGCCGTACTGGAGTCGGCCCACCTGACCGACGACTTCCGCGTGACGGTCTCCACCGAGGAGGTCGAGGCAGGCAAACCCTCCCCCGCGGTCTACAACGAGGCCGTACGGCGACTCCGAGCCACCCCATCCGCCGTCATCGCCATCGAGGACTCCAGCAACGGCCTCCGCGCCGCATCCGCGGCCGGCGTCCGGGTCATCGCCGTACCCAATCCGACCTACCCGCCACAGCCCGACGCGCTGGCGCTCGCTGACACCGTCGTCCGGTCCCTCGACGACCTCACCCCGACCCTCATCACCTCGCTGGTGTAACGCCCGGGGGTGTGCGGCGCGTCAGATAGGTGAGACGCGACGGAAGGGGAGGGATGACATCGACGACCGACGATTTCGAGGAGTTCGCCAGGGCGCGGACGCCGTACCTGTATCGGACCGCGAGGCTGCTGACCGGCGACCGCCACGAGGCCGAGGACCTGGTCCAGGAGACGCTGGCGAAGATGTTCCGGGCCTGGCGGGGCCTGCAGAAGATCGACAATCCGCCCGCCTACGCCCAGACCGTCCTGGTTCGCACCTTCATCTCGCAACGCCGCAGGCTGCGGGTGGCCGAGCGGGCGGCGTCGAAACACAGTGAGCCCGCCGCGCACGGCAGCGACATCGAGTTGCGGCTGGCGCTGGAACAGGCGTTGGGGCAACTCCTGCCGTTGGATCGTGCCGTCCTGGTGCTGCGGTACTTCGAAGATCGCAGCGTCGAGCAGGTTGCGATCGATCTGGGCAAGAAGCCCGGGGCGATCAGAACGAGGACATCGCGAGCGCTGGACCGGCTCCGCGACGTCCTCGGCGATGACTCCATCCGGCTGATCGCTCTCTGAGCAGAAGGAGCAGAAGATGAACAACCTGAACCAGACGCTGCCCGACCTGATGCGCCGGTACGCCGACCACCTCGAGCCAGAGTCCCCGGACCTGGTCGATCGAGGCATCCGGCGCGGCATCGCACTGCGCCGTCGCCGGACCGTTCTGCGCGGTCTGGGTGGCGCCACCGCGGCTCTGGCCACGGCCGGCATCGTCATCGGCGGCAGCCACCTCCTCGGCGGCGATCCCGGCGTCGCCGATGGGCGCGTCGTCGACACCGGGCCGACCGGGGCCACGGCCACCCCGGCCGACCCCGTCGTCAAGCCGATCAGCCCCGTCATCACGAAGGACACCCTGGCGACCCTGGTCTCCCTGCTCCCGCCGACGCTGAAGCTCAGCCACCAGCAGAGCTTCCGCCAACCCGGCTTCGACCGCGCCGAAGTCGTCGTCGACGACGGCCTGGGACTGTCGCAGCTGGCGGTCGAGATCACCCCGGACGATGCGCTGCCGACGTGCAAGGGCCCGCAGCCCGGAACCTGCGTCCATCGCCCGGACGGATCGGTGATCGTCACCTCCACGGACCAACCGACCCCGGCCGGCGTCCTGGCCAACTCGGTGGCGATCACCCGTAAGGGCATCGGAACCGTCACCTTCGCCAGCTTCAACGCGACCGACGGGAAAGCGGTCAAGGACCGGGCCAAGCCGGCGTTCACCGTTGCCGCGTTGACCAAGTTCGCGGACAACCAGGTCTGGTGGACACCACCGAAGACCCGTCCCACCATCGTCTCCGCCCAGCAGACGTTGCAGACCCTGCGCAACCTGTTGCCGCGCGAGGTGACTGTCACCCGACCCGAAAGCGGGAGCGAGCGCTCGCCGTACCGCAACACTGCGTCGTACGTCGTCAACGACGGTCGAGGGTTGTCCCGAATCGGGGTCAGCGTTTCCTATGAGGTGCCGGTCACCAAGTGTTCGGCAGAGATCGTGCACTGCCAGGTCCTTGCGGGCGGCGCGGTGGTCGGCTGGTCAGAAAATGTCCCCGAGTACACCGACTCACGCCAACAGCTCAAGGGAGTCGTCGCCAACCAGGCGGAGCTGCATTACCCGGACGGGCGCACCATCACCCTGACCAGCCTGAACGGTCCGGACGAGAAGAACACCAAGCACACTCGCCCGGAGCCTGCCGTCGGCGCCAAAGTGCTCCTGGACATGGCCTTCAGCAAGAACTGGCAGTTCCCCGGGATCGCGGTGAAGTAGCGGTCATGCGGAGAAGGCTGTCGGCAGGGTCGCCTGGGTAGGTGGCAGATTCACGACCGGGTGGACGGTGGGCGACAGAGTCATCGGGGCCTCGGTGGACGTGCAGGCCTGCCGGCACCACGCGGCTACCTCGTCGGCGGCGGGGCGGTCGTCGGGGCTCTTGGCGAGCATCCGCAGGAGGTAGTTCCTGAATCCGCTGTCGAACCGGTCCGGCAGGGCCGGCACCGCGGCTACGTGCAAACGCAGTACGCCGGTCGGGGTGTCGGCCACGAACGGCAGGTCGCCGGTGAGTAGCTGGTACAGCACGCAGCCGAGGGAGTAGATGTCGGCGGGCGGCCCGGCCGATTCGGCCCTGGCCCGCTCCGGGGCGACGTAGTCGCTGGTCCCGAGAATCCCACCGCCGGCGGCCCGCTCGTCCACTCGGTCGCCCAGGAAGCAGGCGATCCCGAAGTCGGCGACCTTGATCGTCCCGTCGTTCGTCATCAGCAGGTTGCTCGGCTTGATGTCGCGATGCACCACACCCTGCTCGTGCGCGGCCGACAATCCCTCGGCGGCCTGGGCGATCACCCGGGCCGCGAGCGACGGGGCGAACGGACCGAACTCACGCAGGGCCGCGGCCACGGTGTTGCCCACGACGAGCTCCATCACGAGATAGAAGCTGTCCGCGTGCGGGCCGAAGTCGTGGACGCCGACGACATGCGGATTGTTCACCACCGCCGCCGCCTGAGCCTCGCGGTGGAACCTCTCCCCTGCCTCGGCGTCCTGACCACCTTGTTTGAGCAGCTTCACCGCGACCGGCCGGGTGAGAACCTCATCGGTAGCACGCCACACCTCACCCATACCGCCTCGGCCGATGACCGCGTCGAGCTGATACCGATCCGCGATGCGCATCCGCCACCTCCCGGGGCCAGTTTGCGCTTCTGGTACCCCTGGCGCGGCAAACCGCAACAGAACCTCGCCAACTGTCACCTGGCAGCCATCAGGCTGAGACCAAACCGCGCCGAACCCCACACCAATCCGTGCTGGTACGACGATCAGCGGAGTTCGACGAGCTGGGTGAGGGCCTTGGCGTCCGTCGCACTGTGCTGCGCGAGCTCGGTGAAGAAGTGCGCGACATGGCCGGTTGCCAGGTGCCGGCGGAACGCCTCGGTGTCGGTGTAGATCTCGTACAGGTAGAACACGCCGGCATGCGCGACATCCTGGAACGACCGGAATTCCACGCAGCCCGGCTCTCGTCGTACGGCGACCGCCAGCTGCGCGATCGCGGTGGCGAGCTGCTCTTCGTGACCCGGGACCGCACGGACGATCGCGACCATGGGACGTTCACCAGGCGGTAGGTCGTCACCCAGCTCGGGCATGAACCGCCGGTCGTCGGCGTTCACGGGACCAGCACCCGCGTGCCTGGAAGAACCAGGCGAACGTCGACGTCCGGGGCGAGCCTGGCCACCGCGTCCGCGTAGTGACGGGGATCCTGGTCTGCTTTGGTGACCAGCCGGTCACCGAGCCATCCACTGTGGAAGGCGTAGTGGTGCGGCACGGCAACGGTCGGAGCGAGAGCGGCGGTCAATCCTGCCGCCTCCTCGGCGTCCATGACCACTTGCCGCAGATTCATCGGCCGGATGCACAGACCGTTCGTCGGCACGATGGCCAGGTCGATCCGGCCGAGTCGCTCGGGGATGGTGTCCAGCTCCGGGACGCGCAGCGAATCGGCGCCGAAGAACACGCTGCGCCCGCCGGCGCTGATGACGAACGTGACCTCGTGAACGCCGTGCTGCCCGGGCGTCGCGGTCACCGTGACAGCTCCGGCCGTGCCAGCTCCGACCGTAGTGGCCTCCCATGCCTCGATGGCGCGGACGTCGCGAAACCCCTTGCCCTGGGCAATGGTCGCGACCGTGCCGGGGCCGATCAGCGGAACGTCGAGATCGAAGCCCGCGGCAACCAATGCATCCAGATCGCAGTGGTCGTAGTGCTCGTGACTGACGACGACGGCGTCGATCCGGCCGAGGTCTTCGATGCTCGAGGCAACGGGTTCGCCCGGGTAGTAGGTCGCGGTCTGGGTGAACCATGGATCGGTGAGGATGCGGGCTGCGCCGATCTCGATCAGCTGGGACGCGTGCCCGATCCGGGTCACCGCGAGTGCGGTCGGCATGAGGTCAGCTCCTTCCGAGGTCAAGGAGCGCGCCCAGCAGCTCTTCGGGGGTCTCGACCTGCGGCAGGTGGCCGGTCCGCGGCAGCAGCGCGAACGTCGCCTGCGGGATCGCGGCCGCAAAGGCCTTGCCGTACTCGGCGTCGGCGATGCCGTCGCTCTCGCCCCACACCACCTGGACCGGTACGTCGACACCGGCGAGTCGCTCGACCAGGGTCGGATCGGACATGGTCGGGCCGGCGTAGCCGATCAGCGCCTGCACATCCGGGCTCGGGCCGCTGCCGCCGTCGGGCGGCGGAGTGGGCGCCTTGCTGGGGTCGTGGAAGGAGAGTGCCCGGATCTCCGGCAGCGACATGCCGCTGATGTCCGTGATCGGGTGGCCGTCGACCTCGATGCCGATTCCGTCGACGATCACGATGCCGCTGACCCGCGGGCTGTGCTGCAGTGCGATCTCGGCAGCCAGCCACCCGCCGAACGAGTTGCCGATCACGGTCACGTCCGCGAGGTCGAGCTCGTCGAGCATCGCGACGTAGGCGCGGGCCAGTTCGGCGACACCGGAGAGCGCCGCGGGCTTCGTCGTACCGCCGAAACCTGGGTGGGTCGGCAGTAGCACGCGCGAGTGGGTGCGCTCAGCGAGGAGGTCGGCGAAGCCGCTCATCGTCTGCACCCCACCGCCGCCGTGCAGCAGCAGGAACGGGCGGGTCCGGTCGTGATCCTGAACGGTGATCTCGGCCGAGGCGACCGCGACGGTACGACTGCGCGTGGGCCGGAGGCTACCGGCGGGGATCGGAGTGCTCATGATTCCTTCTCTCAAGGTTGTTATATACGGAACCTTAGATCAACTTCCTTAGATAGACAACCCCTCGGCCGACGTCGACGGGTTGCCGTGCGGCCGGCGTTATGGGTCGCCTGGTTTACTGGCGGCATGCTGAGGGCGCAGCGCCGGACAGAGGTTTGGGGCCAGCGGTTCAACGCTGCCACCGCGGCGGTTGTCCGCCGGCTGCCGGGAAGGTTTTCCGAGCTCGTGCCGCCGAGCCTGATCGGCTTCATCGTGATCAACGGCTTCACTTTCGGCGTTGACCTGGGCCTTCTCACCGTCTTTCACTCGGGCCTGCGGCTGCCGTTGTGGCTGTCGATCACGATCGCCTACAGCCTCGCCTTCGCTGTGGCGTATGTCCTCAACCGCACGTTCAACTTCCGTTCACATGGTGCGGTGGGCAAGCAGTTCGCGATGTACGTGATCGTTGTCGTGGTCAACTATCTGGTCTGGATCCTCGGCGTCGGTACGGGCGCAGCCGCCCTCGGCGTCGAGTACCACGTCGCGCGAGTGATCGCCGGCGCCTGCGAGGCGATCTACATGTACTGCGCTCTTCGCTGGCTCGTCTTCCGCCGCTCGCCCCACCGCGAGAAGAAGGTCCCCAGCCTGAGCGGCGTCTAGCCCAGCCAGGTCTGCAGCGGCGGCAACTCGTCGTACGACGACGCCCAGGCGACATACCCGTCCGGACGGATCAGTAGCGTTCGGACGCCGTCCCACTCGAACTCCGCGGTCACCACATCCAAGTGCTCAGAAGATTCAACTGGCATGGAAGTGAGCAGGACGAACTTCCCGGTGTGCAGTAGGCCGTAGAGCGTGGGAGCTGGAGCGTCGAGCAGGTCGAGGTCCGGCACACGTTCGCCCGCCAGTAAGCCGGCACCTGGGTAGCGAGTGCCGATCCCGGACAGGCGTACGGCGAGGTCGCGGCAGACCGACGGATGCGTGCCGAGGAGGTCGTTGAAGCGGTCCCGCAGCGCGACGCCTTCCCTGCTGGGGTTGGCGAACAGCGCACTCTGCGCGAGAGCGTCGTCGATGACCTCGAGGCCGACGGCGTACCGCTCGTCGTGGTAGCTGTCCAGCAATCCGGGTGGCGCCCAGCCGCGGATCTCGGCGGCCAGCTTCCAGCCCAGGTTGGTCGCGTCCTGCAGCCCGAGGTTCAGGCCCTGACCACCGGCCGGAAAGTGGATATGCGCGGCATCGCCGGCCAAGAACACCCGACCCGCCCGGTACGACATCGCCTGCCTGGTCGCATTGCCGACCCGGCTCAGCCACATGTCCGAAGACTTGCGCATGCCGAAATCGGTGCCCATCAGGCGCAGCGTGCTCGCGCGCAGATCCTCCAGCGTCACAGACTTGTCGGCCGGATCGTCCAGCGTCGTGTGATCTAACGCCGCAAGCCGGTATCGGCCACCGCCGAGCGCGACCATGAACACCGAACCACCTGGCTGGTTGAGGGTCAACGCCGGTGCCGACGGCGGGTCGGTCAGCTCGATGTCGCCCAGGATCGACTGCCAGGTGTCGGGGGTGCCGGCGTACTCGATCCCGGCCGCGGCGCGGACCGTACTCGCGGCACCGTCGCAGCCGACGACGTACGCGGCGCGGATAGTGTCTGCCCCTTCGGGCGAACTCACCTCGACGTCGACGCCGGTGTCGTCGGGCCGGATGCCGGTGACGTCGTACCGCCTGAGGTAGGGCACACCTAGCTCGGCCAGGTGCTCCTCCAGCAGCTCTTCCGTGCGGGACTGCGGGAGGAAGAGCGTGAACGGGTACCGGGTTTCGAGGAACGAGAAGTCCAGGCGATTCCTGAGGATCGCGAAGTGCGACGACGGGACTGGTACGCCTTCGGCCAGCCAGCGATCCGCGAGCCCACGCATGGCGAACTGCTCCAGCGTCCGCGGGTAGACCGTCAGCGCCTTCGAATGCCGCGGCCGCTCGGCGCGCCGCTCGAGCACGACCGCACGCACCCCACCCCGACACAACTCAGCCGCCAACCACATCCCAACCGGCCCCCCACCAACCACCACCACGTCATACGCATCCATCCGGCCCCCCAGGTTCACCGGAAACTATCACCGCTTGCGGGACCACGCACCGATCACTGCCGGGAGGATCTGGACGGCGTTGGCGGTTAGGGCGTCGGTTTGGAGGCGGGTGGCGAGGGTGTTTACGTCGGCTTCGGCGGCGGTTGTGCTGCCGAAGCGTTCCAGGAAGGGCATCAGGCTGCGGACCGACTCGGCCAGGAGCGCGTATCCGGGCCAATCGGGTCCCGCGCCCATCGGCGCCTCGTGCCGAAGCTGCGGTCCGTCCAGACCGGCGTCGACAAAGGTCTGGTGGAGTCGATGGCCCATGTTGACGACCGGCAGCGTGAGATCGGCCGGTGGGCGCATCCAGCGCCGCAACTCGGCGTGCAGCGGTGTCTCCGGATAGGTGTACGCCGGAACCGTCAGGTCAGCGCTCTCCTGGAAGACGACCACACCCCCGGGACGCAGATGCGACGCCAGACGCCGGAGGAGCTCGGCCGGGTCGGCGATGTACATCAGGATCCAGCGGCCGACGACGGCGTCGTACTCGCCGTCGAGCTCGAGCGTCTCCAGGGTCCCGTGCCGGAACTCGACGTTCTCCCACCCGACCGCGTCGACGCGATCCCGGGCGAAGTCGAGGATCTTCTCGTTCATGTCGATCCCGGTGACCTGGCCCTGCGGCCCGACGAGGTCGGCGCACAGCAACGCGACCTCGCCGGAACCACTCCCGATCTCGAGGACCTTCATGCCACGGCCGACGCCCGCGTCCTTCAGCAGTTGGCGAGTCATCGGCGCATAGATCTGGTGCTGCAGGATCAGCCGCCGGGCTTCGGCATCGGTCCGGCCCGGCGCATAGGTGTCGTCAAGCGTTGTCATGCCGGCGATACGCCGCCGGCCGCGACCGCGGTTCGCTCAGAGGAGGGAGCGGAGGGTTTGCAGGGCGGGGACGCGCTCTTGCCACGGGATTTCCATCGCCCAGAAGGCTTCGGTGACGCCCAGTGGCTCCAGCTTGGTGAGGTCCGCGGCGACCTGCTCGGCCGAACCGGCCAGCAGCGGACGGTCGGATCCGAGCGGCTCCGGGGTGATGTCGTTGTTGACGCGCACGATGATCGGCAGGACGGCCGGGTCGTGTCCGGCCTCGGCCGCCGCCGCTCTGAACCGGGTCGTGACGGCCTCCAGCGAGGCGAGGTCGCTCGCGATCGGGTTGATCCCGACCCCGGCCCGAGCGGCGCGATCGATACCCGCCGGCGAACCCGTACCCACCACGATCGGCGGACCGCCGGCCTGCGCGGGCTTGGGCCCGGCGTCGGACTCGGCGAACTGGTAGAAGCGGCCGGAGAAGGACACCGGATCCGGCGCCCAGACCGCGCGCATCGCGTCGAGATACTCGCTGAACCCTGCGCCACGGCGGCTCATCGGGATGCCTGCGGTCGCGAACTCCTCGGCCATCCAGCCCTGACCCAGACCGACGACGACACGACCGCCACTCAGCTGGTCCAGCGTCGCGTACCGGCGGCCGAGGATCGCCGGCGGATGGAAGAGCGCGTTGACGATCGAGGTGCCCAGGCGGATCCGGCTCGTCCGGGCGGCGACGTACGCGAGGGTCTCCAGCGGGGCGTAGCTCACGTTGTAGTGGGGCGGCAGGACGAAGGCCGGGCCGGTACCGGCCCGGACCCCCGCGATCGGGCGCAGGATCCGCTCGAACGTCCACAGACTGTCCAGCCCGATCCGCTCCGCCGCTTCGGCCGTCTCGACGATGGGCCCCGGCCCGGAGTTCTCGGCGCCGTACGACGGAAGCGCGATCCCCAGTTGCATCAGTTTCTCCTCGGTCGCAGTGGATGCCCGGCAACGTTTGTCACCGTACGCCGACCTGGAGAGGTTGGCCTCGCGGGTTGGTTGCCCGCGAGGCCGTCTCGTTACTTACCTGTGGTGTAGCGGATCACGTCGTTCCGCAGAGCATCGCCGGAGACCTTGACGATGCGCAGGGTGTGGTTACCGTCCTTCAGCCCGGTCTGGCTGAACACCTGCTGGCTGGTAAGCCGCACTGGGCTGGACAGGTTGACCCGGCGGACGACCTGCCCGTCGATGTACACGTCTGCTTCGCCCTGGTCCGGTGCGAGTGCGGTGATCCAGTCGACACTCGTACCGCTGAAGGTGAAGTTGATCGCCGCGCCGTTCGCGGTGGCGTAGTGCACGTCGTCGTGGTGGTCGCCGCGGAACGTGAAGTCGAGCACCACGTTGCCGACCGGCTGCGCCGCGAGATAGGCCGCCTTGACCGTTACGACGTTCCCGGCGACCGTGTAGTCGGTCCCCTGCACCAGCGCCTTGCCGGCGTTGGCGACCCCGGCAAGCTCACCCGGGTCGCGGCCGAGCGTCGTACTGATGTCGGCCGGCGCCTTCTTGTCGAACGACGCGGTGCCGGGATCCAGCAGGCTCTCCTGCCGGACATTCAGCTTGTCCACCAGCATGAACTGACCGGACTTCTTCACCCCACGAATGGTGTGCGTGCCGTTCGGCAGATCCGAGATGCTGTAGACGACCTGCTGAGCCGCCCGCGCATCGGCGTGGGTGTCCACCGTCGCCTTGAGCTGACCGTCGACGTAGATCTCGACCTCACCCTGCGACGGGTCCTTCTCGGTCACGTAGTCCACGCCGGTCCCGACGAAGCTGTACGTGAACGCGTCGCCGTTGGTCTCCGTGTACTGCACGTCGTCCAGATAGTCACCGAGCCCGCGCCCCGTACTCCGACTCCACGAACCCGTGTAGGTGATCTGCGAGTTGTCGTTGTTGATGAAGGTGGTTCGCGAGCCCGCGGTCACCGCGGACGGCTGTGCCTCCTGCGCTTGTGCCTCTTGCGATTGTGTCTGCAGCGGCTGGACGTTCAGTTGCGGCTTGAGCTGCGGCTTCAGGCCGGGCTGCACGGACTGCTTTCCGGCGGCCGTCTTTCCGGCGGACGGCGTCGAGGAGTCCGACACGGCGACGGTCAAGGGCTCGGACACGGCCGGGACCTCGTAGTTGCCGTTGCGCTGCCAGTTGCCGTCGTACGAGACCCGCAGGTCGTCGTCGTTCACACTGATCTTCGAGTTCTTCTGCGGGGTGACCTTGAACAGCCGAGTGCCATGCGGCGGTACGACGGCAGCCGTGTAGCCGGTCCCGAACTGTCCCAGGTCCTTCTTCGCCCACAGATCGCGCACCTTGGCGGAACTGGCGGACAGTCCGAGGTCCGACCAGTTCACGGTCATGTTGGCCTCGGTGGTGGAAAGGTTGAACAAGGCAACGGTGTACGAACCGTCCGCGTTCAGCGAGTACCAGGTCTGCCGGTTGGTCTTGGTCGACACCGGTTGGGCCGGACGTCCGGCCTGGTCGACCGCGATCACCTCGCGGTTGGTGAGCAGCTCCAGGCCGAAGTCGTCGAGCCTGGTCATGTCGTTGCCGATGTAGAACGGCGCCGCGGAGACTGCCCAGAGGGTTGCCGCCGTACGGCGCTCGTCCTTGGTCAGACCGTCCATCGTGCCGTTACCGACGTCGAGCGAGTCGAGGTCGTTCCAGCCACCCGGTCCGCCGTGGCGCCACCAGTCGGCCATGCGGGGGAAGAGACGGGAGATGCTCGACCAGACGGTCAGTGCCTCGCCGGTGCAGTAGCACTCGACGTCCCAGTCGACGCGCCAGCCGTTCGCCCACTGCTTCCAGTAGTCGGCCTGGCTGATGTCGACGGCCCAGGAGAGCTCGAGCCAGATCTTGTGCCGGGCCAGCGCGGTCGACCAGGCCTTGACCTCGTCGCGGGCGTCCATCGACAGGTCGTTGGTGCCCGAGCCCGGCGTCACGCTGTCGAACTTGAGGAAGTTGATGCCCCAGCTGGCGTAGAGGTCGGCGATCGAGTCGATGTACTTCTGCGCGCACGGCTTGGTGAAGTCGATCCGGTAGCCGAAGCCCCAGGCGTCACCCTTCTGCAGTGGCCGTACGGCGAGGTCGCCGGTCGTACACCCGGGAGCGCCGTACACCGGCAGGTTGGCGTCCATCATCGCCTGCGAGATACCGGGGATGCCGTAGATGCCGATCTTCTGGCCGTTCGCGTGGACGTAGTCGATCAGGGCCTGGAAGCCGTGCGGGTACAGCGTGGCGCTCGGGACGGGCCGGCCGTAGGCGTCGACGCCGCCGTTCCAGCCGGCGTCGATGTTGATCCGGTCGTAGCCGTACGGCTGCAGCTTCTTGTGCATCGCGTCCGACTGCGCCTTGATCTGCGCCTCGGTGATCCAGCTGCCGCCGTTCGGGTTGAACACCTGCATGCTGTAGCTGCTCCAGCCCATGTAGGGCTTCTTCGCGATGTCCCCGGCCGGCGGGTACGACGGAGCCGCGGGCGTGGTGGCGGCGACCGGAGCGGCCGGCGCGGCGACGACGGCAGGAGCGGCAGTGTGAGGGGATGCCGCGGTGCCGGCGGCGGACGCGGCCGTCAGGCCGGCCGGAAGCAGGGCAACCAGCGCGAGCCCCACGAGGGACCCCCGGATCGCCTTGTTCCGAAGGAATCTGGTCATGAGCGGGTGACCTCTCGGGTATGTTCTCAAGGACCTTCCGATCGGCGCCAGACCGTGCGGATCGGATAGGATATCTGAACCCTGAAGCCTCCGAGAGACCTTGTCAATGGTCCGGACAGCAAAACTTTCGACCGGAAAGTAAGTGGCCCGGCCGCCACCGGGACCAGACAAGACACAGCCACCCGAACGCCGTTCGGGTGGCTGTGCGCGCGCTACCCCGCGGGTCAGTCCTTGAAGGCGTCCTTCACCTTCTCGCCCGCCTGCTTCAGGTCGGCCTCCGTCTTCTCCGCCTGGCCCTCCGCCTGCAGGTCACGATCGTCGGTCGCGTCGCCGGTCTTCTCCTTGATCTTGCCCTTGGCGGACTCGGCGGCGTTCTTCATCTTGTCTCCGATACCCATCGGATTCTCCTTCGGTCGATCGTTGACCCCCTCCGGGTGCCCGCCCCCGCCCCATCCATGCACACCGACCGGAACCGATCTGACCCGAAGTGGTTTCTCCCAGGCTGACCATCAGGTCGGGCTTATGGTCGGGGCATGGCGACCGGAGTCCAGGAGGACAATCGCGGGCAGTTCCACTTCAGTCCGCGGCGGGGGTGGATGAACGACCCCAACGGGTTGCTCTACTACCGCGGCACGTATCACTTCTACTTCCAGCACGCGCCGGACAGCCTGGTCTGGGACACGATGCACTGGGGACACGCGACCAGTCCGGATCTGGTGCATTGGGAGCAGCAGGCCGACGCGCTCGACCCCGCGGTTCATCCCGGCGAGCTGTGGTCGGGCGGCGGGGTCGTCGACGGACAGAACACATCCGGGCTGAAGGACGGCGACGACGACCCGATCATGGTCTTCTCCGGCACACAGGGCGTCCGGATGTTCTACAGCCTCGACGGTGGGATGACGTTCACGCCGTACGACGAAGGCCGCATCGTGGCCCAGCCGAGCGGGCGCGAGAGCCGGGACCCGAAGGTGGTCCGGCACGAACCGAGCGGCACCTGGGCCATGGTGGTGTGGTCGGACGACAACGGGAACGGCGCCGACTTCTTCACGTCGACCGACCTGCGTACCTGGGAGCGGACGAGCCGGTACGTCGCCGACTGGTTCTTCGAGTGCCCGGACTTCACGCCGATGTTGCTCGACGGGACCGTGGCGTGGGTACTGCGGGACGCCCGCGGTTCGTACGTCGTCGGCGATTTCGACGGTCGCGAGTTCACGACGGACTGGTCGGAGCCACGCACGATCACGGTGAATCCCGGTGGCGCGGGCGGTCATTATTATGCAGCGCAGTCGTTCGAGAACCTGCCGGACGGGCGCGTGGTCACGATGGCCTGGCAGGGCCTGAACCGCGGCTCGGTCTGGACCGGGAACGCGAGCTTCCCGGTCGAGCAGTGGCTGGTCACGACCGGCCACGGACCGCGGGTGTTCAGCCGGCCGGTCGACGAGCTCGAGACCCTGCGGCGGTCGGCGACGACCTGGGGAGCCTCGACGCTCACCCCGGAAACCGCTCCGGCGTTGCTGGCCGACGTCACGGGGACGTCGTACGAGCTCGAGGCGACCTTCGACCTCGACGAGGTCACGAGCGGCTCGTTCACGTTCCGGCTGCGGACCGGACCTGATGGCTCGGCCGCGCGCGAGATCACCTACGACCTCGGCGCCGGTCTGCTGGACGGTCTGCCACTCGCGGTCGACGGGACGCTGACGTTGCGTCTGCTCGTCGACCGCGGCCAGCTGGCGATCTTCGCCGGCGAAGGCTCGTACTACGCCTGCTACAACGTCGACTTCGACACCATCGCCACCGGCGACGGCCTGGAACTCACCACCACGACTCCCTTGCGGCTGGAGTCCCTGACCGTCCACCAACTGTCGTCGATCTGGTAAATCAGCAACCGTTCCGTACGGCGGTGTGCAGCGCCTGCCGGTGCAGCCGGTCGAGGTGCTCCGTGATCTCCGCCGCCGTAGTTGCCACTAGCAACTAAACCTCACACCGCAACAGGCGAACCAAGCTACTTCGCCCCGCGGCCGTTCGAGTTGGGGGTCGATCGGCCGGGATTGTCGAGTCGTGGATTTCGGCGGGATTCTCCGCGTGTCGCCGACCCCGATCCACGACTCGATGCCAGGTGCGGGTGGATCTCGCGATGTGAGCGGCCTGGTCCGGGTGGCGGGATTCGCCTTGTGGGGCGGGGTTCGGGAGGATGTTGGGTCCGGAACGAGAAGAGATCCTCCCCGACCTGACTGTGGCCGGCTGGTGCGTGACAGGTGGAAGGCCATGTCCGGAGAGCGGGGATGCGCCGAGGGCCGGGTGAGGTGGGGACTCTCGCCTGTCGAAAGAGGTGGTTCGTTCGTTCCCCACCTCACCCGTTTCGGGCTGGTGATCCGGTAGACCGAACGTTCTGTCCGGGTGGCGGGTCGGGAGCCTCAGTACTGGGGGAACTTGGCCCAGAAGTTGTCGCAGTTGTGGGCTGTGGAGAGGTTGACCTGGCTGATCGTGCCGGTGACCAGGTTCTGCGTCGTCGTACCGTCGAAGCCGGGCCAGTGCGGTAGGCCGGGGCCGTTCGGGTTGCCGGTACGGGCGAAGTTGGTCCAGTAGCCGATCATGGACTTGGACAGCGCGGCCTGGGCCGGGTTGAAGTCGCTGTTGAAGTCCATCAGGTACTGCACCTCGGAGCCGTGGTACGCGTCCGCGACGTACCCCGGGGGAAAGATGCCGAGCACGCCCGACGGCGCCGTCCGGTCGGCGAACGTGTAGGTCCAGACCGGCGTACGCCTGGCCAGCTGCCGCGAGTCGGTCAGCGCGGTGCAGATCCAGGCCCGGTCGGTGCCGACCGTGTTCCACGCCTGGAGCGGATCGCGGTAGTTCGCGACCGGGTACTGCTTCTCGACCGTGGCGGCAGCCTTCGAGCCGAAGCTGTTGACCAGCTGCGCCCGGTAGCCGGCCGCCGTCATCGGGCCGTCGAACTCCTGCAGCCAGCCGAAGAAGGCCTGCTCGTCGCGGGTGTTGCCCTCGATCACCGGAACCCGGTTGAACCAGCCGGCCTTCAGCGCCTTGCGGGGATCCAGCGGCAGCGTCGGCGTACCGGAGCCGCCGTGCAGAAAGCGACCCTGCTGCTGGAGCAGTTTGACCGCGGGGAGCTTGCGCAGGCAGGCCAGGTCGGAACAACCGAGCTCCTTGCCGACCTTCTTCCCCTCGGCGGCGATCTCGCTGCGAGGCGCGTACCAGTCCTGCTGCGGCGCACCGGGGTACTGCAGACCCTTCGGCCAGTTCATGTGGCAGGAGCCGCTCTCGATGATCGCGCGCTGGAACAACCCGGCCGCCGTCGGGGAGGCCAGTTGCGCACAGGTCGACATACCGCCGGCCGACTGGCCGAAGATGGTGAGGTTGTGCGGGTCGCCACCGAAGGCCCGCGCGTTGCGCTGCACCCACCGGAACGCCGCCTGCTGGTCCTGGAACGTCTCCGTCCCGGAGTCGATCATCCCGGGGTAGCCGAACAGGCCCATCGTCCCGAGCCGGTAGTTGATCGACACGACCACGACGTCCCCGGCCTTGGCCAGCCAGTCACCGTGGTAGGTGCTGTTGTTGTCGGCGACGAAGCCGCCACCATGGATCCAGACCATCACCGGGCGCGGCCGCGACGACGCGGCCGCCGGTGCGTACACATCGGCGTACAGACAGTCCTCGCTCGAGCCGGGCAGCAAGGCGTCGGGGTCCTCGGGGTCGAGCTGTGCACAGAACGGCGACGGCTTGGTCGCGTCCAGCACGCCGGCCCATGGCGCCGCCGGCTGCGGCGGGGCGAAGCGCCGGACCCCGACCGGCGCAGCGGCGAACGGGAGCTTCGTGAAGGTCGCGATCCCGTCCTTCGTCGCGCCCTTGACCAGGCCGTTGTCGGTGCGGACCACGTCACTTACTGCCTGGGCAGCTTCCTGCCCAGGCTTTTTCATGTCTGCCTGGCCGGCAGCGGCAATACTGCCTACCAGGACCACCGCTGCCGCGGTCGCGATCGCAACCCGGCGAAGTGTTCTCGAAGTCATGTCGGGGACTCTAGCGATCGGTTGCCCCCGGCAACCTCAACCAAAAGTATCTCGGCGTGCTCTCTTCGGTGGACTCTCCTGAGGCGAACGACCGAGGGGAACGCCCTGAAGAGAACGGATGCCACATGCGTCTCACTCGTCAGCTCGTCACCACGGTGGCGGTCGGAGCCGGCCTGATCGGCGGCGCTCTGACCTCGACCGCGCCCGCCTTCGCGACCGACTCCAAGCCGTGCGGTCCGGTCTGGCAGCACCCGCAGCACGGCCCCGTGCAGACCTGCCCGGACTGGGCGCCGGACCTCAACGTCCCGGTCTTCCCGACCGCCTTCCCCGGGACGCCGGTCGGGTACATGCGGGCCGCGAACAACAATTGGTACCAGTGCCAGCTGCAGACCAGCGGTGAGTACTACCTGGGCGCGTCCCACAACGACTGGTGGGCCCGCACCGAGGCCGACAACGGCATCTGGGGCTGGGTCCCAGAGGTCTACTTCCAAGGCGGCGGCAACGACGAGCCCGACGGCGCCCTCGCCCGCTGCTGACCTCACATCACCGCTCGACTGCCCGGGTCCGCGGACCCGGGCAGTCGTACGTCCGGGACCCGGATCGGTGCGTCGCGACATCTATCCGGTGAGTGCCCCTGGAGGGGGCGAGGCTGGAGGGTGACCGGTGGTTCTGATCAGCGTGAGACCTGAGGGGTTGGCCGTGGGGGTGAGTGACGAGGAGTTGCGGCGCCGGGCGGCCGACGGGGAGCCGGAAGCGTTCGGCGAGCTCTTCGATCGGCACGCCAAGACGGTCTACAACTTCATCTTCCGGCGGATCGTGTCGTGGAGCGACGCCGAGGACCTGACGTCGCAGGTGTTTCTGCATGCCTGGCGGCGGCGGGCCGACATGGTGCTGGTGAACGACTCGGCGCTGCCGTGGTTGCTGCGTACGGCGGACTACGTCACCCGCAACGAAAGCCGCCGGCAACGGTTCCGCTGGCTGAATCTGAGCCGGCTGGCGCCAGTGTCCGACGAGCCGGATCACGCGGATCAGGTGGCCGCACGACTCGACGACGAGCGCGAGGTCCGCGAACTCCGGAAGCTCCTGAGCAAGCTGCCCAAGCACGAGCAGGAGATCGTCGAGCTCTGCTTCTGGACCGGGCTGGATCAACAGTCCGCGGCCGTGGCCCTCGGCGTACCCCTCGGGACCGTCAAGTCGCGTCTCGCCCGCGCCCGCAAGCACTTGCGCGGGCTCAGCGTTGTGGAGGAACTGTCATGAACCTGCTCGACCGCCGTCCCGACCGTCCGCTCCCCCGCGAGACCCACGAGCGGCTGCGCGCCGACCTGCTGACGGCCATCGACACCCGACCGGTCCGATCCCCGCGCCGCATCCTCGTCCCGGCCATCGCGGCCGCTGCTGTCTTCACGCTGGTCGTCGGGCTGGCCATCGGACTCCGGGCCTTCAGGCCGAACGCCGACGCACCGGCCGGCGGCCCGACGCAGCCCACCATCAGGGCGCTGTCGGCGGCCGAGACCGAGCACCTCCACCAGCAATGCCTGGCCGAGTCCGACCGGATCACCGCCAACGGCCTGAAGGAGCCGTTCCACAAGTACAAGGTCATCAAGGCCTTCGAGTTCACCGGCATCGGCGACCCGAACATCGTCACTACCTGGCTGGTCGGCGACGGCATCGCAAGGTTCACTGCGCCCGGCCTGCCGGACGACCAGGCGGACACCATGCCGATGTACTGGTTCTGCAGCCGGACCAAGGGCGGCAAGATCAGCGAGTCGAGCATCCGCTCCCCCAAGAGCGGCTCGCCCAAGTCTGGCGGCCGTCTCCTCCCGATGGCCCGGAACGCCGGGGGCTACATCGCACCGATCACGCGGGTGACGGTCCAGCCGCCAGGGAAACCAGAGGTCGAGGCCTACCTCATGGGTGACTACTGGTTCGCCCCGACCGAGGGCCGGGTCGGTTGGGGGCCGTACGACGCAGACGACCCCTCGCAGTCGAAGTACGTCGTCCGCGGCTACAACGCGGCCGGCCGAGTGGTCGCAACCGTCCCAGAGCCTGGCGGACCGAAGAACGTCGTGTGCCAGGCGGTCCCCACCGTCAAGCCCGACGGAACACACACCTTCGTTCCGAAGACGCCCACCCCACCCGAGTGCCGCGAGTACGTCTGGCCGGGTCGTCTCGGTTGACCACGGCAAAGCACCCGGCCGCCGTACTCGCCGCGGCGGTCGGGTGTCTTGCGGCTCGGCTAGCCCACGGATGGGCCGAGGCCGAGGGACTGCGGTGTGCTGGAGTCCGGGGACGGCTGGTGGAGGCCCTCGTCGAGGGCGCCGTACTCGGTCATCAGGGCCGCGCTGCCTCCCCAGGGGGTCTGCTCCTCCGCGATCAGCGTGTTCGTGGTGAGTAGCAGACCCGCGACCGAAGCGCCGTTCTGCAGAGCCGAGCGGGCGACCCGGAGCGGGTCGATGATGCCCATGTCGAGCATGTTGCCGTAGCGGCCTTCGAGCGCGTCGAACCCGTCGTCGACAGCCATCGCCGACGTCCGTTCCAGCACCTCGGCGCCGGAGTACCCGGCGTTCGTCGCGATCAGGTACGCCGGTTCCCGCAGCGCCCGCCGGACGATCTCGACACCGGTCGCGTAGTCGTCCTTCACCTCGAGCTCGTCGAGCGCCGGCGCCGCGTGCAGCAACGCCATCCCGCCGCCGGCGACGATGCCCTCGGCCATCGCGGCCCGGGTCGCGGACAACGCGTCCTCGACGCGGTGCTGCAGTTCCTTGAGCTCGGCCGGGGTCGGCGCGCCGACCCGGATGACCGCGACCTTGCCGGACAGCGCACCGATCCGCTCGGTCAGCACGTCCTCGTCGACACCGAACGTCGCACGCTCGAGCTCGGCCCGCAGTTGCGCGATCCGGAACTCGACGTCCTGCTCGTGACCGCTGCTGGCGACGATCGCGGTCCGATCGGCCGTCACGCGCACCTGGTCGGCACGGCCGAGCTGGTCCAGCGTCATCGTCTCGAGCGTGAAACCCGAGTGCCGGCTGTACACCGCACCGCCCGTGATCGCGGCGATGTCCTCCAGCTTGTGCAACCGCCGGTCACCGAAACCCGGTGCCTTGACGCCGACGCACTGGAACAGACCGTTCACGTGGTTGTGCACCAGCATGCTGAGGGCGGTGCCCTCGAGGTTCTCCGCGACGATCACCAGTGGTCGCGGCTCCCGCATGATCTTGTCCAGCAGCGGCATGACCTCCTGGACCTTCGTGATCTTCTCGCTGCACAACAGGATGTACGGGTCGTCCATCACTGCCTGCAGGCTGCCCGGATCGGTCACCATGTACGGCGACAGATAGCCGTTGTCGAACTCGAATCCCTCCTGGAAGTCGACGCTCATCCCGTGCGCGGCCGACTCCTCGACCGTGACGATCCCGCCGTCGCCGATCGTGTACAGCGCCTTCGCGATCACGGCTCCGACGACGTCGTCGTCGTTGGCCGAGATGGCCGCGACCCGGGCGAAGTCGTGCTCGGTCTGGACCGGGTGCGCGACCGAGCGGAGCCGCTCGACCAGCTTCCCGACGGCCAGGTCGATGCCGCGCTTGATCAGCACCGGGTTGCCGCCCTTGCCGATCGCGATCATGCCCTCGCGAATGACCGCCTGCGCGATCACGGTCGCCGTGGTGGTGCCGTCTCCGACGATGTCGTTGGTCTTGATCGCGGCTTCCTTGACCAGCTGGGCGCCCATGTTCTCGAACTGGTTCTTGAGGTGGATCTCCCGCGCGATCGTCACCCCGTCGTTGGTGACGACGGGCGACCCGGTGATCTTCTCCAGGATCACGTTGCGACCCTTCGGTCCCAGCGTCGACTTCACCGCGTCCGCCAGCTGATCCACCCCGGACAGCAGCAAGTCCCGAGCCTGCTCCCCAAATCGAAGTTCCTTGGCCATCAAAACCCTCCCGGTAGGTTCATATCTCTTACAGAACGAGGTTTTTGTCTCTGTCAGGGGACGAGGATCGCTCGGCCCCGGATGCGGCCGGCGTCCAGGTCGGCGATGGCTTCCACCGCTGCGTCGAGCGGATAGGTGCGGGTGTGGAGGGTGACCTTGCCGGCCTGGGCGAGTGCCATCAGTTCGGCCAGTTCGTTGAAGGTGCCGACGATGTTGCCGATGATGTTGCGTTCGGTGGAGATGATGTCGAGGGTGGGGATCTCGAGCTGGCCGCCGTACCCGATCACGAAGTACGAACCGCCCGGCGCGGTCATCGCGAAGCCGTCCTGCTCGGCGCCCTGTTCGGCGACGAAGTCCAGTACGACGTTCGCCCCGGCCCCGTCGGTGAGCTCCAGCACCGACTCAACCTGCTTGCCGTCGGCAACCACTGTCTGATCGGCACCGAGCTGCTCGGCGAGCTTCAGCGCCTCGGGGTTGCGGTCGACGACGATGATCCGGGTCGCGGTCAGCGCCGCCAGGCACTGGATCCCGATATGCCCCAGACCGCCCGCGCCGATCACCACTGCCGTCGTACCGGGCGGCAACAGCGGTATGGCCTTGCGGACCGCGTGGTACGCCGTGATGCCTGCGTCGGCCAACGCGGCGACATCCTGCGGCCGGGTGCTGGGGTCGAGTTTCACGCAGGCACGGGCCGAGGTGAGGAGGTACTCCGCCATCCCGCCGTCACTGTCGAGTCCCGGGAACGAACTGTTGACGCAGTGCATGTCGTCACCCGCACGACAGGCGCGGCACAGGCCACAGGTGGGGGTCGGGTGCAGGATCACCGTGTCCCCGACCTGGACATTGGTGACCGCGGAGCCGATTTCCTGAACCCAGCCGGCGTTCTCGTGTCCGATCGTGTACGGCAACGCCGGGTGCATCGCCGCGTCCCACTGGCCCTCGATGATGTGCAGGTCGGTGCGGCACACCCCGGCGCCGCCGATCTTGACGATCACGTCCAGTGGGCCTTTGACGACCGGTTCCGGTACGTCCTCGACCACTGGCTGCTGGTGGTATCCGTGCAGTCGAACGGCCTTCATCGCTACTCCTCCTCGCCGGCTCCGGCCCCGGTGTACCGGTGCCGCAGCATTCCCCTACAGATGCCGGTATTGGCCTCGATGCCCGTCCTGGTGAGGCGGGCCAGACCCAGGTACTTCGGAGCACCGGCCGCGGCGATCGGCGTACCGGTGCCCGGATCGACGAGCAGCGGCGCCGTGTCGTCGTCCGGCAGCCCGAGCTCGACCCGCCGGCGTCGGAGCCGGTCGAGCTCGGGCGAGGCCGGTACGTCGCCCAGCGTCAACCGCGACAGCTCGGCAGGGTCGGTGCCTGCGGCAACCAAAGGCCGGCAGACCTGATCGGTCCCGGCCAGCATCGCCTTGGACACGAAGGTCCGGCGCAACTCGTCCAGCTCAGCGGCGGCCTCGCCGTCGAAGCTCGCCACGAATCCCGCCCGGGCCGCGACACCGGCGTTGATCTGGTCGCCGGCGAAGTGATCGAGCAGGGTCACGTCGACGCTACGGATCCCGGGCAGCGCCGCGAGCACGTCGTACGCGTCCGCGACCATCAGGAAGGCGAAGTTGGCCGCGCAGAAGTACGTCGGGAGCCGGAGCCGGACGACGACGTCGCCGGCCGCCGACACATGGCACGACTCGACGAACCCCAAGGTGGTGATGGGTTCGTCGAGCTCCGGATCGCGAACGCGGTCCAGGGCGCTCAGCGCCCTGGACCTCGTCCCTTCTGCCACTGCCGTCATTACTGGG
Source organism: Kribbella sp. NPDC055071 (assembly GCF_053608045.1). Taxonomy (NCBI): domain Bacteria; kingdom Bacillati; phylum Actinomycetota; class Actinomycetes; order Propionibacteriales; family Kribbellaceae; genus Kribbella; species Kribbella sp. NPDC055071. Next base: position 425,150 of record NZ_JBSGUS010000002.1, on the reverse strand, counting down.
TGACCAGCTTGGCGTCGTCCTGCGCGGCCGGTGCCGCTTGCTTGAGCTGCAGCTCGTCGGGCACCTTGATGTCGTAGAGCTTGGCCGCGTTCAGGCCGAGGATCTTCTTCTTCCCCTCGACCCCCAGCCGCGGGTAGTCCGCGAACTCCGGCTGGTCCGGGAACTCCCAGTCCACGAAGCCCTCGATCTGCCACTTCGGCTCCCAGATGCCGTAGTCGCTGCCGAACGTCATCTTGTCCTCGCCGACCCAGAACAGCAGCTCCCCCATCACCTTGGCGAAGAACTGCGGCCGGGCGTGCATCAGACCACCGATGACGACGGACAGACCGGCGTACACGTTGGGCTCCTGGGTCGCCATGAAGCAGAAGTCCTCGATCCGCGGCAGCCCGACGTGCTCGACGATGAAGTTGAGCTCGGGGAAGTCCGTCGCGGCGTGGTCGACATCGGAGACGTCGAACGCGTCCTTGTCCAGTGGCCAGATCGTCGGGCCCTTGTGGACGTGGATGTTCTTGATCCCCAGCTCCTGCGCCTTCGCCAGGTACGTGTACGCGGCCGGGTCGGTGAGCTTGTACCCACGCGAGCCGGCGTTCCACTCGGCCGTGTAGAGCTTGACGCCCTTCGAGCCGTACCGGTCGACGTTGGCCGCCAGCTCCTCCAGGCCGGCGTCACCGTCCCGCGGGTCGAACCGGGTGTTGATGACGAACATTCCCGGATGCTTCTCGCCGAGGTCGGCGTTCTGCTCGGTGGTGTTGAAACCCTCGGCGTACCACTCCTTCAGGTACGTCGGCTGGAATACCGCGACGTCCACGTAGCCGTCCTCGAAGACGTCCTTCATCAGGTCGTCCTGGGTGTAGCTCATGAACTTCTCGATGGTCCAGTGGGTCTCCTTCGGGCCGAGGCTCTGGTACGCGTGGAAGCACTCGATCCAGCCTTTCGCGTACTGCTCCGCACCCTTCACCCAGTTGTCCGGGCCGGCCTTCCACATATGCATGTGGCTGTCGACGACGAAGTACTTCTCACCGTTCTTCTCGTACACGAAATGACCCCTGTCTCAGCTGGATGCGGTCAGGTCGAAGCCGATGTAGTCGGCGGCGTCCTCCGGATTGGCGAACATGATGGTCCGGTCGTCCAGGTGAACCATCCGCCCGTAGTGGGTGGACATGTTCTCCTCGAACTCGGCCGCGTCGAAGTACCCGGGCTCCTCGCCGAGCGCCTCGGAGATGTCGTCGTAGATGAACTCCATCTTCCCGACGGCGTCGACGCGGATCATCGACGGCAGGTGCGTCACGGTGACGTTGTCCAGGCCGGACATCACGTCCGCGACGACCGCGCCGACCTGGTTGTTCATCAGGGTCACGCCACACCGGTTGGAGGCGGTGTTGTCCTGCTTGAACGGGCTCTCTGCGGTGGTGAACGCGGTGGTCACTGTGACAGCTCCTTCGGTTCCTCGAGGCCCAGCGACGAGACGATGCCGCTGAACCGGCTCTTGACGCGGTCGAGGCCGTCCTCGAACCGCGGCGGCTTGGAGTCGGGCTGCGACCACAGCGGCTGCATCGCCCGGGCCGCGGCGATCGAGCGGCCGGCCCAGGTCGACGTCCAGTCCTGCAGGATCGCCTTGTTGTGGTCCGCGAACTCGCGGTCTCCTGTGAGCAGCTCGAACATCGCCGTGGTGTAGCGCAGGTCGCGCTCGGCGAAGTCGTACTCGGCGGCGCCCACCACGGTCGGCGTGACGAAGTCGCCGTTGCGCGGAGCCGCGTGCTGCACCAGCTGGCTGCGGAAGAGCTCACCGATGAGCGGCTCGAAGACGACGTTCGCGGCGAAGATCGCCTCGCACCAGTCGTCGATCGCGGTCAGCTGCTCGGCGACCTCACGCACGCCCTGCCAGGCCGGGTCGGACTTCCAGGTCTCCAGGTGGGCGCTGCCGTCGAACCCCTCGATCTCCTCCGAGAGCGTCAGGTTGTACAGCGCGAGGTCCTGCGCGGCCCGGATCCGGTGCATCGAGTTCACCGAGATCGCGTTGTTGTGCATGTTGGTCGGTGCCCGCCGGTTCGCGTTCGCGTACAGGTACAGGCCCAGGCCGTGGTCGATGTGCATCCAGGCGCCGACGTGCTGCTCGACGAACTTGACCCAGTTGGGGTTCCACTGCTCGAAGGCCTTGGACTGCTTGGCGGCCTCGACGTTCTGGGTGACCTGGCGGACGACGTTGGAGTTGTAGCGGTAGAGCGTGAGCTCCCACTCCTCGTTCGGGTCGCGGAACTCGTGCCAGCCGGTGGCCGGCCATTCCTTGACGAACATCCCACCGCTGCCCGGTCCGCGCTTGGGTGCGGGCTTGTCCTCGCCCCACGCCTTCAGCACGGTCCAGTCCATCGGGTATCCGCCGCGTCCGTCGGAGAAGCCGTAGAGCCAGCCCTGGCTGAGGTAGTGCCGCGGATCCGGCTGGACCTCGACCGTGACGTCCTCGTAGTGGCTCTGCTTGCGCTTCTGCGGCTGGTAGTAGTTGTAGCGCCGTGAGTTCGAGTCCGGGAACACCCGGGCGCCCGCCTCGGCGTCGGTGAAGACCGGCTTCGGCACGCTGCGTTCAGTCGGTGAATCTTGTGTGGTGGTCATGTCCACGGTCCTCTCTTGTGACAGCTCATCGCGTCGGGGCCTCCAGCACATTCGGGTCGCCGGCGTCGCCGGTCGTCGTGAACTTGTCGTAGTAGACGTGCTTCGGTACGACGCCCAGCCGTTCGAGCAACGGGATCGCCGCCTCGACCATCGGGGGCGGGCCACACACGTAGGCGTCGGCGCCCTTCAGGTCCGGTTCGAGCCGTCGTACGACGTCGGTGATCAGTCCGGTCTCGCCGTCCCAGTTCTCAGCGGCCCGGTTCTCAGCGGCCCTGTCGTCGCCGGCCACGTGCTCCGACAGGGCCGGTACGAACCGGAAGTTGGGCAGGGACGCCTCGAGGGCTCGCAACTCGTCGACGAAGCACAGGTCCCGCTGGGTCCGGGCGCCGTAGTAGAAGGTCGTCGGCCGGTCGATGCCCCGCTCGGCCATCGATCGGAGCAGGGCCAGGATCGGCGCCATCCCGGCCCCGCCGCCCAGGAAGATCAACCGGGCGCCGGGGTTGTCACGCAAGGTGAAAACCCCGAACGGCCCGGTCAGATCGAGCTGGTGACCGACCTCCAGCCGCTGGTCCAGGAACTCCGAGAACATCCCGCCCGGGTAGACCCGGATGACGAACTCGAGCCGCCCGAACTCGCGGGTGGAGGTGTTCGCCATCGAGAACGAGCGGGTCGCCTCGGTGCCCGGTACCGCGATGTCGACGTACTGACCGGGGAAGAACTTCAGCTCACCTTCGTCCCCGGTCAGCTCCAGCACCAGGTGCCGCAGGTCGTGGGTCACCGGTGTGATCGCCACGACCTTGGCGCTGCGTTCCTGGATCGGCAGGCCGGAGCGGATCATCTCCTCGTCATAGTTGAGCAGTTCGATCGTGAGGTCCTCGAACGCGTGCGCCCGGCACAACAACGTGTATCCCTCGTCCAGCTCGTACTCCGGCAGCGCGAAGGTGGAGTACCGATCCAGATCGATGTCGTCGCCGTCGAGCACGAACGACTTGCAGGACGCGCACTGCCCCTCCTTGCAGCCGTGCATGAGCATGACGCCCTGCTCGGCCGCGGCGCGGAGGATCGTCTGATCCTCCGCCACCTCGATCTCGATGCCGACAGGCTCGAACCTGACGACATGCTTCTTCCCAGCCATGACGAGACGCGATCACGCGTCGGCGCGAGCAGGACGCCCGGCCGGGCCGCCCTTGACGTAACGGGCGGCGAACGCGGTCCGCTCGTCGTCGGACATCTCGTTCAGCAACACGTTCGGGCTCGCCAGCGGCGGGCACTTGCGCAGGTGATCGAGGGTCCACATCTTGTCGGGGTTCAGGTCCAGATGCGGCTGCGCGACCATGGTCTTGCCGTCGTCGCGGACGAAGCCCATGTCGGAGACGACGTCGGCCCAGTTCCAGCCGTGGTACAGCGTCTCCCACTCGCGGTGACCGATCAGCTTGCCCATGTTCGGGGTCTGCCGGCCCTGGTACGTCGGGCGGAACGCCGTCTCGTCGGTCCACTTGCACATCTCGTGGCAGTACGTGCGCCACTGACCGTCGACCTTGGCCATCACCATGTCCTCACGGACCAGGCACGGGACCATGCACGTCCAGCAGCGGTGCGGGTACTCGTAGTCGACGTCCTCGAAGACGATCGGCTTGTGCCCGTTCGGCACCGAGAGCCGGTTGTAGTTCTCCCACCAGGCGCCGTACTTGTCGTACCAGCCCGGGTACTTGTACTCGAACCACTCGAAGTCCTTGTCCGTCATCGGGTCGATCCGCCAGTAGTTGGCGAGCCAGCCGGTGGCGAAGAACTGGGCCACCTCGTGCACGTAGCCCTTGTTCCAGATCTGGTTCCAGGACTCCTCGATCAGGTCGTGCGGGATCTCGAGGCCGTACTTCTCCAACGGGACCAGGTAGCTGCGGTAGTAGTCGTCGTAGATCCACCGGCGCCACATCTCCGCGTAGCTCTCGCGGTCCTTGCGGCGGTCCTTCGTGCCGTACTCGATGAAGGTACCGATGGCTGCGTCGACGACGCGGTGGTTGTTCCACCACGCGTACCGCAGGTCGCGGGCGAGGAGCTGGTGGTTGCCCTCGTCGGCCAGTGCCATCAGCAGCGTCGCGTACCCGTTGCTGATGTGCCTGGACTCGTCGGACTGCACCGAGTGGAACACCGTCGGCAGCAGGTAGTCGCCGTTCGCGGCCGCTTCGGCCGGCATCGCGACGAACAGGGTGTTGGTGAACGCCGTCTCGGCCACGATGGTCAGGTAGATACTGGCCGCCGTGATCGCGTCACCGGTGATGAAGCCCTCGGCGAACTGACGGCCGATGGTGCCGCAGTAGTCGCTCTGGAAGTTGCGCAGGCTGGAGTTGAAGCCGGCTGGGTCGATGTAGTTGTTCATGTACAGGCGCTTCAGGTTCTGCTGGATCGTCGAGTGACGGACCTCGTCGATCATCTGGATGGCCTGTCCGTTGTGCAGCTCTGGGTTCGGCACCGTGCGGAACAGCAGCGGCATCGCCCGCGCGGCCGAGATCTCCGGCAGCGGGATGATCGACAGGAACAGCTTCTGCCATTCCAGCCAGCGTTCCTGCACCTGGCGGAACATGTTGCCGCGGATCGCGCCGTCCGAGGCGCCGTACACCCGGTGGTCCTTCTCCTCCTGCATCGGGAAGTACGAGCGCAGCACCTGCTTCAGCGGGTCCTTCTTCTGCGCCTTCTGGAACGTGTAGTCGGTGCCGTACTGAGAGACCGGCTCGTGGTACGCCGGTTCCCAGGACAGCTCCTGGATCTTCTGGTGGGCCTTCGCCACACTCTGGCGACTCATGGCACTCCTCCCGGTCATGTGGCCGACTGTTGTTGCAGTACATCGCCCCTGTACTCCGGGTGAGGTCTCAAATTGAGATGCCGGTCACAGGGTCCGAAACGGTGCACATTTACGGGCGCATTCACGGGCACATTCACGGGCGCGTTCACGGCTCTCCGAACATCGCCTCGCGCAGTTCTGCCAAGCGCTCCGCCTTCTGCTGCCCGATGCGCTGATCGCCTTGCGGATCAGGGCGAATGCCCAAGCAGCGCAGGAGTTCGGCGGCCGGCTCACCGGGGTGGCCGGTGGCGCCGAGGACCGGGTGCAACCCCTGGTCGGCGAGATGCTCGAAGACGAGGTGGACGACGGTCCACGGGTTGTACGTCTCGCCGCTGACGGTGTCGGCCTGGGGGTCGGCCTGGGGGTCGGCCTGGGGGTCGGCCTGGGGGTCGGAGTCGTGGGTCCCGGAGCCCTGCTCCGAGTTGGCAACGTTGTCCATCGGAACCTCCTGATCGCCTGCTCGCATCACATGCCCAGGAGCCCCTTCCGGTTGTCTCATTCTGAGACGCCGCTTGCGCTGAGGTGCGTTAGCCTCGAAGGGCGATGACCGGATGCGGCCGCGCGGATCAGCGCCGTACGCGTCTGGCGTCAGGAGGCCCCGTGGACCAGGTCGAATCGTCGATGCCCGACAGCAGGCGCGCCGCCGCGGCACGACTGAACTTCCTGACTCTCGACCCTGTCCGCCCGCAGGACGTGCGGACGTCGATCCTCGCGTCCTGGGTGCGGTCCCGACGGTGGAACCTGCCCGCGGATCGGATCACCCTGCCCTACATTGCCGACCCCGACCTGGATCTGCCGCTGACGCGCAGCGCCGGACCGGTGCTGCAGCAGTTGCACCAGAACCTCGACGGCCAGCCGATCAGCATCATCCTGACCGACCGCACGGGCCTGGTCCTGGAGCGCCTGACCGCGGACGCCGAGCTCAGCCGGCACCTCGACAAGGTCTATCTGGCGCCGGGCTTCAGCTACGCCGAGAAGTTCGCCGGGACGAACGGAATCGGGACCGCGCTCGAAGGCGGCGGCCCGATGCACGTCTTCGGCCACGAGCACTACGCCGAGGATCTGGAGGACCTCGCGTGCGCCGGCGTACCGATCAAGCATCCGGTCAGCGGCAAGACGGTCGGTGCGATCGACCTCACCTGCTGGCGCAAGGACGCGGGCTCACTGCTGATCGCTCTCGCCAAGACCACGGCCGACAACATCAAGACAGCCATGCTGACCGACAGCTCGACCCGCGAGCTGGCGCTGCTGCAGGCGTACAAGCAGAGCGCGCGCCGGCTCGGCGACATGGTGCTCGCCGTCGACGACGACGTCCTCCTGATGAACGCCAACGCCCGGCGCTGCCTGGATGCGGCCGACCAGCGCACGGTGCTCGGTTACGCCGCCGAACTGCTGACGCGCGGTGGCCCCGAGTCGCTTGTGGTGGAGTTGCCCACCGGCGGCTGGGCCCGGATCAGTTGCCGGCCGATCGCCCTCGGTGGTCGGGACGGAGCCGGGATCATCCAGGTCAGTTCGCTCAGTGCAGGTGTGGACGGTCCGGCGCCGACCGTCCAGCATCGCCCGCCGTCGCGGCCTGTGTTGCCTGGGCTGGTCGGGCGCAGCGCGCCCTGGCTCGGCAGCAGTCGTGAGGTCGACAACGCGTGCCGCGCCGGACAGTGGGTCGTCCTGACCGGCGAACGCGGCGTCGGCAAAGTTGCGCTCGCCAAGGCCGCACATCATCAGAACAATCCTGGCGGACTGTTCCACGTGGTCGATGCAGCTACCGCGGGCGCGGGGTTCGCCGCGGAGCTCGAGGCCGAGCTGGCCGACGATTCCGTGCAGGCGTTGGTGATCCGGCACGTCGAGCGACTCGATCCGGCTGGCGTGGACGCGGCCGTCGAGGCCTTGTACGACGTGCAGGAGCGTCGACCGTCCGAGCCTCCGTGGATCGCGCTCACGCTCACCGGCGACGACAGCGACACAGCGGGTCTTGGGGACTTGCTGACGTTGTTCCCGCTCACGGTCGAGGTGCCGCCGCTGCGACATCACATCGAGGACGTGCGTGATCTGGTCCCGTTCTTCCTGAACCAGTTGAGCCACGGCGAGCTGACCTGCGCGCCGGACACGATGCAGCAGCTGATGCGGTCGGCTTGGCCAGGTAACACGGCGGAGTTGTGCCAGGTGCTGAAGCAGGTCGTGCTGCGGCGACGTCGTACCGGAGTGATGACGGCCGCCGACCTCCCGGCCCGCGTCCAGGCGATCAGCCGCCGCAGCCTGAGCCAGCTCGAGGCGCTCGAACGCGACGCGATCATCCGCAGCCTCGTGACGAACGACGGCCACAAGGGCCGCGCCGCCAAGTCCCTGGGCATGTCCCGCGCCACCATCTACCGCAAGATCCACGACTACGGCATCCAGCCGTAGGAACGCGGGAGTCGAGCCCGACAACGCGCCGGCGCCTGCCCGCCCGCCGGTTACTGGCGCCTGGAGTTGCGTGAATTCTGGGGCTGGGCGACATCTTTGTGCAGTTTCGGGTTGCCGGGAGCGGGCGGACGAGGTTCGATACTCCGATGGAGGGAACTCAGGCGCCGGCGAAGTCCGGGGTGTCGTACCAGACGCTGATCTGGCTGGCGGTCGCGACGTTCTCGATGGGAATCGACGGCTATGTGCTGGCCGGGCTGCTGCCGGCCATCGCCGGCGATCTCGAGGTGAGCGCGGCGGCCGCCGGGCAGTTGATGTCGGTGTTCGCACTGACAGCGGCGCTGGCCGGCCCGGTCCTCGGCACGCTGACGAGCCGCTGGGAACGCCGTACGACGATCGCCTTGGCACTCGCCGTGTTCATCCTCGGCAACGTCATCGTGGCGGTGGCGCCGACGTACCCGATTGCACTCGGCGGCCGCATCGTGGCGGCACTCGGTGGTTCGCTGCTCAACGCCGCCGTCACCGGCTACGTGATCGCGCTGACCCCGGTCGAGCACCACGGCAAGGCCCTGTCCTTCGTGCTCGGCGGCTGGATGACCGCGACGGCTCTCGGCGTACCGGTCGGGCTGTTGCTCGGCCAGTCCAACTGGCGGTTCCCGATGGTCCTGGTCGCGGTGGTCGGCACCGTCGCGCTGGTCGGCATCATGCTCAAGCTCCCGCGCCTGCATCTCCCGGCCGGATCTCTGACCGACCGTCTCCGCCCGCTCCGGCAACCGCGCCTGCTGGCCGGGCTGCTCGTCACCACCGGCATCCTCTGCAGCAGCTACACCTGCTTCACGTACGCCATCCTCATCCTCGGCCCGTCGCTGCCGGCCAGCTGGATGATCATCGCGGTGATGTTCGGGTACGGCGTCTCGAGCCTGGTCGGCAACGCGGTCACGGGCCGGCTGACGGACCGCTTCAGCGCACTCCGGGTGCTCACGCTCGTCCTGATCGGGCTGCTGCTCAACTCGATCATCGGCGTGCTCGGGCTGACCATCGGGTCGACGACCGTCGTCGCGGTGATGGGCTTGATCTGGTTCTTCGCCGCCGGAGTCGGCAATGGTGGCGCGGCCGTCCCGCAACAGGCTCGTCTGGGCTCGCTGGCCCCGTCGTCCGCCGCGATCGTGATGGCGTTGAACGGCAGCGCGATCTCGCTCGGATCCGCCCTCGGGTCCGGGCTCGGCGGTGCCGCCCTCGCGGCCGGCAGCGCACCGAAGGGGCTGCTCGGGGTCGCCTCGGTCATCTTGCTGATCACCCTGACCCTGCACCTCCTGGTGGCGAGGTCCTCCTCCCGAGACAGAGTGCAGACCGCGTACCCGGCGCTATAGATCGGCCGGGCTCGCCAACTGCCGCCAGACATCGCGGCCGAACGACCACAGCAACGCCAGCAGGGCAGCGGCGGGAAGCAGGACGAGCCACCGGCTCGGGTGGAGTCCGGCCAGGAGGATGGCAAGTAGGACGAGGACCGCCTGGCCGGTGCCGACGACCCGACGCGCCTGGTTGAACGGCAGCGGACGCCGGAGCGCGGGCAGCACGACCCCCGCCAGCAGGTACAGGTAGCGGAGCAGGCCGATCAGGATCACCCACCAGCCGGCGACGTGCACGACGGCGAGGGTGATGGACAGCAGAACCGTCGTACCGGCGTCGGTCTCGTTGTCGAAATGGCCGCCGAACCGGCTGGCCTCGCCGCGTCGCCGGGCGATCCGGCCGTCGACTCCGTCGAGGATCAGGCAGGCCGCTCCGATAACGGTCATGGAGACCGAGATCGCTCGTGTGGGCTCCGCCCAGACGGCCTGCAGGAGCAGGGCCAGGATCCACACACTGCCGACGAGGCGGGCCAATGTCACCGAGTTCGCCACGCCGAAGTGACGTCGGTTCGGGTGCTGGCGGACCCAGGCCAGCATGACCAGCAGGGCCGCGGCCAGGTAGACCGCGAACGCCGCGCCGGCGGGGGCGGGCGCGGCGGCCAGCAGGCAGCCGAGCGCGGTCGCGGCGGCGCCGATCCCGACAGGTTTCAGTACGGCAGGCATCGGCACCTCACGCTGGGGACGAACGAATCGTCCCCTATACGCGGCCTGAAGGTCTCCGGTTCAGTACGGCGCTTTCAATACGCCGTACCGAGCAGAGCCCGCCCGAGCGGGGTCAGGGCGTGGCGGACGGACTGGCCGGTGCGCGTGGTGGTGACGAGTCCGGCTTCGCGCAGGACCTTCGTGTGCTGGCTGATGGCCGCGGGAGTGACGTGCAGCCGGTTCGCCAGTTGGTTGGTCGAGGCGGCGATGCCGAGCGCGACCAAGACCTGTGCCCGGGTGTGGCCGATCAAGTGGCCGAGCCCCTCGATCGCATCGCAGTCCAGGGCGAGAGGGACGGCGTTGCGATCGATGACGGCCGGAACGACCAGGGTCGGCGGCTGCTCCCCGTCGATCAGAGTGACCGGACGGTCGAAGTTGAAGTATGCGGGGACGATCAACAGCCCGCGACCCTGCAGATGCAGGTCCAGATCGACTCCGTAATCGCTCTCGAGCACCGGCCACCGCCAGCGGATCGACGGATGCAGCCGGCTGAGGAGGCCGTCCAGGCCGGTCGCCAGCAGATTCCCCGCGAACCGGGCACGGGCCGCCTCGACCTGGTGATGAACGTCGTTCCAGATCACGTCGTCCAGCGCCACCGAGCGGTACTCCTGCAGCACCTGGACGACGCCGTCCGGACGTCCGACCTCGTGGAGCCGATGCGCCCACTGCGGCGGCCGCTCGACCCGGCGGTACGTCCTGGTCAGATCCGCGCGAACGGCGTTCGCCGACAGGCCGAGCATGGTGTCGAAGTGTGCCTGCGCGTCCAGCTCCTCGAGCGTCGGGGTGAGGAAGTCGGCGAAGTTTCCCTGCAGTGGAACGAAGTTGCACGCCGCCCGCAGCACGCGGGCATCATCGCAACGGTCGCGGCCACGTTCGGTGACGGAATCCCGCCAGGCCCAGTACCTCGGCGGCAGGTCGTCGCCCTGCTGGAGGCTGTTGATGCTCAGCACGACCTCCCAGAGCGGATGCGGGCCGGCCGCGATCCGCACATTGCGAAGATCGGCAGCCGTGAAGTAGATCCGCAGCGGCACCAGTCCACCCCGTCCCCTAGCCGGTTGTCACATTAGTGGGACACACCGGAACGCAGAAAGGTTCCACCTCGGCCATCCAGGCCCGTCACGGCACCGAAGTACCGGTATCAGCTGACCCGTGAGAAAGCGATGTCGTCATGCCCCAGAAACCCGTCCGCGCGAAGACCGCGAACGCTACGGTGTACTTCATCGACTCCGTGCTGATGCCGCCGGCGAGCTGACCGTGACCGGACCTACTTCACTGCCTTGGCCGGCCGGGTCGCATCTGCGCCCCGGTGAGGTCACCGATGGCGACCTGCTCGCGCTGACCGCGGGCGGCGACACCGCCGCCTTCAGCGCCCTGTACGACCGGGTCGCGCCGTGGGTGTTCGGTCTGGTCCGTCGCGTCCTGCGCAACCCGGCCCAGTCCGAGGAGGTGACGCAGGAGGTCATGCTCGACGTCTGGCGCACCGCCACCCGGTACGACGCCGACCGCGGCTCCGCGCACTCCTGGATCCTCACGATCGCGCACCGCCGCGCGGTCGATCGGGTCCGCTCCGAACAGGCCTCGGCCGACCGCACCGAGCTCGCCGGCATCCGATCGGTGGAGGTCGACTTCGACCAGGTCTCCGACACCGTCACGACCCGGCTCGAGGGCGAGCAGGTACGGCGCTGCCTCGGCACGCTCACCGGCCTCCAACGGGAGTCGATCGAGCTGGCGTACTACAACGGCTACACCTATCCCGAGGTCGCCCAGCGACTCGGAGCGAAACTGCCGACCATCAAGGCACGGATGCGCGACGGCCTGATCAGGCTCCGCGACTGCCTCGGGACGACAACGGGGGTAAGTCATGACTGAGGAACCGGATGTCCACACGCTCACCGGTCCGTACGTGCTGGACGCATTGCCGGACGACGAACGGATTGCCTTCGAGGCGCATCTCGCCGAGTGTGCTTTCTGCACGACGGAGGTCGCCGAGCTGCGTGAGGCCGCGGTCAAGCTCTCCACGCAGGTGTCGACGCCGCCGCCGCCCGCGGTGAAGGCCAGTGTCATGGCCGCGATCGAGAACGTCCGCCAGCTTCCTCCGGTCGTAGCAGGCGCCGACCTGACGCCACGCCGTCGGACCAGCCGGCGATCTCTCCTCGCGCTCGCCGCGGCCGCACTCGTGGTCGCCGGCGCCGGCGGGGTCGCGATCGATCAGTACCGCGACAAGAACGCGGCGGTCCAGGCGAGCAACCGCGTCTCCGCCGTACTCTCGCAACCGGATGCGCGGACGGTCCACGGCGCCGTCTCCGGCGGCGGTCAGGCCACTGTCGTCGTGTCCGCCCGCGCCGACTCGGCGGTCGTCGTACTGCGGGATCTGCCGAAGCTCCCGTCCGACCGCACATGGCAGCTGTGGATGATCGACCCGACCAAGTCCGCCCACTCCGTCGGCCTCGCAGCCGGCGACCTCACCCAGGTCGTCAACGGTTCGGTCACCGGCATGATCGCCTTCGGCCTCACCATCGAACCCACCGGCGGCTCCCCCAAACCAACCCTCCCCACCGCCACCACCATCCCCATCACCTGAAGAACAAGATGGAGAGAGGGAGTGGACTTGTAAAGTTCTCGTGGGGACGAAGCGTGAGGAGAGGTATGAGGGCCGTCGTTATCCAGCGCAAGCTCGAGCTTGTCGGGACCGAGGTCGCGACTCCTGTTCCGCGGACCGGAGAGGTTCGGCTTCGGATGGCGTACGGCGGCATCTGCGGTTCTGACCTGCACTACTACAACGATGGCGCGGTCGGTGCGTTCGTCATCCGCGAGCCGCTGATTCCCGGTCACGAGCTCTCCGGCACGGTCGACCTCGATCCGTCCGGCGACCTGGTCCCGGGTACGCCGGTGACGATCCATCCAGCCACCTTCGGCACCTCGGAGCCCGGCATCGAGGACCGTCCGCACCTCTGGCCGAACGGCGCCTATCTCGGCAGCGCGTCCACTTGGCCGCATACGCAAGGCGGAATGAGCGAGTTTGTTGTCGTAGGCAAGCACATGGTCCGCACCCTGCCCACGAGCCTGCCACTGCGCCGCGCGACCCTGGCCGAGCCATTGGGTGTCGCCCTGCACGCCGTACACATCGCGGGCGACGTCAAGGGGCGCCGGGTGCTGGTGTCCGGCTCCGGTCCGATCGGGCTGCTGACGGCGGCCGCCGCGCTTGCCGAGGGCGCCGCCGAGGTGGTGTCGGCCGATCTCTTCCCGGGTCCGCTCCAGCGAGCCCGGGGACTCGGTGTCCACGACACCATCCAGGTCGGCGTCGACGAGATCCCGTCGACGAGCTTCGACGTGGTGCTCGAGTGCACCGGCGTACCCGCGGCGATCAGTGCCGCGATCGAGGCTACGCGCCGGGCCGGCATCGTCGTACTGGTCGGCATCCCGCCGAACGAGCCGCGCAGCGTGAACCTCGCACCTGTGGTCTCCCGCGAGCTCCAGCTCCGTGGCACGCTCCGCTTCCACGACGAGATCGACCACGCGATCCGGCTCCTCGACGCCGATCCCGGGCTCGAACAGGTCATCACGCACGAGTATCCGGCCGACCGGGCGGTCGATGCGTTCACGACCGCCGGCGACTCGGACGTCTCGGGCAAGGTTCTCCTCTCGCTCTCGTTCTGAACCGCCCAGAGACCGCCCAGCGACCACCCAGCGCTGTTTCGTCGGGGGTGCGGCGGCATTGTTTCGGGGTTTGGAAGGGCTGAAAGAAGTTGCCGGTAGGTACATCTTGACGGCCGCGGTGAACGGGCGGTTACTGTTTGTGATGTAGGCCGACAGGACGGCTACACGGCGAAACTGGGGACGCCGGGCAGTCCGTAGCTCGTTCCGGGATCGGCCGGATTCAATCCATCCACGAGTCGCGCCAGGCAGCGCACAGCAGTGCCGTGCTGTGCCGTGCTGTGTTGTCCGAGCTGTGTTGTCCGTGCTGTTCCGTGCACGCCTGGCCGGGGGTTCTGCCTGCGCACAACCGCGCGCGGCGGTACTGACGCGCGCCCAAAACCGCTACGAACGAACGGTGGTGTGTCCGCTATGACTCTGACCGATCCCGACACCGACGCCAACGCCACGTCCCAGCTGAGCCTCGGGACCGCGGCGGCCCGCAACCTGGCCACCACGACCAAGTCCGAGCCGCAGATGCAGGGCATCACCTCGCGGTGGCTGCTCAAGCTGCTGCCGTGGGTCGAGGCCAAGGGCGGCGCCTACCGGGTCAACCGCCGGCTGAGCTACGCGGTCGGGGACGGCCGGGTCACCTTCACCACCACTGGCTCCGAGGTTCGCGTGATCCCGCAAGAGCTCTGCGAGCTCGGCATGTTGCGCAGCTTCGACGACGTCGAGGTGCTGACCGCGCTCGCGGATCGCTTTGTCCAGCAGGAGTTTCAGCCCGGTGACGTGATCGTCGAGCGCGGCCACCCGGCCGACCAGATCTGCCTGATCGCCCACGGCAAGGTGAACAAGATCGGCGTGGGCAAGTACGGCGACGAGACCGTCCTGGAGACGCTGGTCGACGGCGACCACTTCACCTACCGCGCCATCCTGGAGTCCGACGACCTCTGGGAGTTCACGGTCAAGGCGATCACGCCGTGCACGCTACTGTCGTTGTCCCAGGCATCGTTCGAGGAGCTCGTCTCGCAGTCCGACAGCCTGCGCACCCACATCGAGCACTTCCGCGACAGCCCCGAGGCCGCCCAGGACGAGTTCGGCGAGGCAGCGATCGAGCTCGCCGCCGGCCACGCGGGCGAGTCCGACCTGCCCGGTACGTACGTCGACTACGAGACGACCCCGCGCGAGTACGAGCTGAGCGTCGCGCAGACCGTCCTCCGCGTGCATACCCGGGTCGCGGATCTCTACAACCACCCGATGGACCAGACCGAGCAGCAGTTGCGGCTCACCATCGAGGCCCTGCGCGAACGGCAGGAACACGAGATGGTCAACAACCGTGACTTCGGTCTGCTGCACAACGCGGATCTGAGCATGCGGATCCCGACCCGCAGCGGTCCGCCGACGCCTGGAGATCTCGACGAGCTGCTCAGTCTGGTCTGGAAGGAGCCGGCCTTCTTCCTCGCGCATCCGCGGTCGATCGCGGCATTCGGGCGTGAGTGTACGAAGGCCGGGATCTACCCCGACGCGATCGATGTCGGCGGACACCGGTTGCCGGCGTGGCGCGGCGTACCGATCTTCCCGTGCAACAAGCTCGGGATCAGCGACACCCGGACCAGCTCGATCCTGCTGATGCGCACCGGCGAGGACAACCAGG
Source organism: Kribbella sp. NPDC055071 (assembly GCF_053608045.1). Lineage (NCBI taxonomy): Bacteria > Bacillati > Actinomycetota > Actinomycetes > Propionibacteriales > Kribbellaceae > Kribbella > Kribbella sp. NPDC055071. The sequence continues at coordinate 409,906 of NZ_JBSGUS010000002.1, read as the reverse complement.
GTGTGATCGGCCTGCACCAGACCGGCCTGCCGGACGAGTACGAGCCCGGCCTGTCGGTGCGGTTTATGAACATCAGCGAGAAGGCGATCATCAACTATCTGGTCAGCGCCTACTACTCGGCGGCCGTTCTGGTTCCTGACGCGCTAGGTGTGCTCGAAGGCGTGGAGATCGGCCGCGAGGGCTGAGCTGTGCCGCAGCCCTACGAGCTGCCCGACTTCTATGTGCCGTACCCGGCCAGGATCAATCCCCACCTGGAGGGTGCCCGGGCGCACAGCAAGTCCTGGGCCTACGCGTTCGACATGATCGATGTACCTCAGGAAGGCCATCACGTCTGGGACGAGCACGACTTCGACTCCCACGACTACGCGTTGCTCTGCGCGTACACGCATCCGGACGCGACCGGACCGCAACTGGACCTGGTCACCGACTGGTACGTGTGGGTCTTCTACTTCGACGACCACTTCCTCGAGCTGTACAAGAAGACCCAGGACATCTCGGCCGCGAAGGCCTACCTCGACCGGCTCCCGCTGTTCATGCCGGCCGAAGGACCCTTCACTAGACAGCACAGCACCGAAACACCGGAGAATCCCGTCGAGCGCGGGTTGGTCGACCTGTGGAATCGGACCGTTCCGTCGATGTCCGCGGGCTGGCGGCAACGATTCCGGCAGACCACAGAGGCTCTACTCGCGGAGTCCCTGTGGGAGCTGTCGAACATCGCCACCGGGCGGATCGCCAACCCGATCGAGTACGTCGAGATGCGCCGCAAAGTCGGCGGAGCACCCTGGTCGGCCAACCTGGTCGAGTACGTGACCGCCGAGGTGCCGACAGAGATCGCCGGCACCCGGCCGATGCAGGTGCTCAGCGACACCTTCTCCGACGCCATCCATCTGCGTAACGACCTCTTCTCGTACCAGCGCGAGGTCGAGGTCGAAGGAGAGGTGAACAACGCGGTCCTGGTGATGGAGACGTTCTTCGACTGCCCGACCCAGCGGGCCGCGGATCTCGTCAACGACATCCTCACCTCGCGACTGCACCAGTTCGAGAACACGGCTGTGGTCGAGGTGCCGGCTCTTTTGCAGGAACACGGGATCGATCCGCTGGGCCAGCTTGACGTCCTCAACTACGTGAAAGGCCTACAGGACTGGCAATCCGGCGGTCATGAGTGGCACCTACGGTCCAGTCGCTACATGAACCAAGGCGGCAAAGCGGCGCTCGGCTCGGACGGACTGGGTACGTCGGCCCTCCGCATCTTCACGTCGATCGCTACGACCGCGCCGTACCGGACGCGCTCGCACGGTTTCGTCCCGCATCAGCCGGTTGGACCGACCAACCTTCCGGACATCTATATGCCGTACGCGGCGAGGCAGAGTCCACACCTCGCTGATGCCCGGTTCAACCTGGTGGAGTGGGGTGAGCGGACGGGCATCACCGACGGGACGATCTGGGACGCCCGGATGCTGGCGGCGTTCGACCTGCCGTTGTGCGCGGCCGGGATCTACCCGGACGCGACGCCCGAGCAGCTCGATCTCGCCAGCGGCTGGCTGGCGTGGGGCACGTACGCGGACGACTACTATCCGGTCGTCTTCGGACCACGGCGCGATCTGGCCGGGGCTCGCGCGACGACTGCACGACTGTCGTCGTTCCTGCCGATCGATCTGGTCATGCCCGCTCCGGCGACACCGTTGGAACGGTCCCTGGCCGATCTCTGGGTGCGCACGGCCGGTCCGATGACGGTCGCGCAGCGGGAGCAGTTCCGGCACGGGGTCGACACGATGACGGACAGCTGGCTCTGGGAGCTGTCGAACCAGGCGCAGAACCGGATCCCCGACCCGGTCGACTACGTGGAGATGCGCCGGCGGACCTTCGGCTCCGACCTCACCATGAGCCTGTGCCGGATCGGCCACAACGACCGGATCCCCGCCGGGCTCTACCGATCCCGGCCGATCCAGGCGATGGAGAACGCCGCGGCCGACTACGCCTGCCTGCTGAACGACCTCTTCTCCTACCACAAGGAGATCGAGTACGACGGCGACTTCCACAACGGTGTGCTGGTCGTCCAGAACTTCCTTGCCTGCGACAAGGATCAGGCGGTTGCCGTGGTCAACGAGCTGATGACCGTCAGGATGCAGCAGTTCGAGCACGTGGTCGCCGTCGATCTCCCCACGCTCTGCCATGACTTCGGTGTCGATGACGACATCCGGCACATGCTGCAGCGCTACGCGGAGGAGTTGCAGAACTGGATGTCCGGGATCCTCGTCTGGCACCAGGGTTGTCACCGCTACGAGGCGTCCGCCTTGCCGCATCGCCAACCCGCGCGACGGCGCGTGCTGAGTAGTCCTACCGGGCTCGGAACGTCCGCGTTTCGTCTGCACAGAAAGGCGACTGTGGCATGAACGATCAACTCAGCCTCAGCACCGCGGCGGCCAGGAAGCTCGCCACCACCACCAAGTCCGTCCCACAAATGCAAGGGATCACACCACGCTGGCTGCTGCGGATGCTGCCCTGGGTGGAGACGACCGGTGGCACGTATCGGGTGAACCGGCGGACCACGTTCGCACTGGGCGACGGCCGGCTCAGCTTCTCGGTCACCGGCTCGGACGTGCGGGTGATCCCGGCGGAGCTCACCGAGTTGCCGCCACTGCGCGACTTCGCCGATGCCGACGTCCTGGTCGCGCTGGCAGATCGGTTCCGGCGCGAGGACCTCGAGCCCGGGCAGGTGATCGCGGAGTTCGGCAGTCGCGTGGACGACGTCGTACTGATTGCTCATGGCAAGGTTGCCAAGTCCGGGATCGGTGCGTACGGCGCCGGGACGGACCTCGGCACGTTCGCGGATGGTGACTACCTCGGTGAGCAGCTGATGACCGAGCCACCGGAGAACCTCTGGGAGTACACGACCAAGGCACTCACGAGCTGCGTCGTCCTGAAGTTGAACCGCGCGGACTTCACCGAGCTGGTCGAGCGGTCGGAGTCGTTGCGTACGCATCTGGACGAGGTGCGCCAACGGCCGAAACCCGCGCAGAACAAGGCTGGTGAGGCGGCGATCGACGTCGCGTCGGGGCATGCCGGCGAGGACGCGCTACCTGGGACGTACGTCGATTACGACCCCGCCCCACGTGAGTACGAGCTGAGCGTCGCGCAGACGATTCTGCGGGTGCAGACGCGGGTCGCGGATCTCTACAGCGACCCGATGGACCAGACCGAGCAGCAGCTGCGGCTCACGATCGAGGCCTTGCGTGAGCGGCAGGAGTGGGAGCTGCTGAACAACCGCGACTTCGGGCTGCTGTACAACGCGGATTATCAGCAGTGCATCTACACCCGCACCGGCCCACCAACCCCGGACGACTTCGACGAGCTGCTCACCCGACGGCGCAAACCCAGGTTGCTGCTGGCACATCCGCGCGCGATCGCTGCCTTCGGTCGCGAATGTACGCGTCGGCGGATCTATCCGGAGACCGCGACCGTCGAGGGACGGACGGTCCAGGCGTGGCGCGGCGTACCGCTGCTGCCCTCGAACAAGATTCCGATCTCCGACACCAACACGACCTCGATCCTGGTGCTACGCACGGGCGCGGAGGACGAGGGGGTCGTCGGGCTGCGGCAGACCGGTCTGCCGGACGAGGTCGAGCCCGGCCTGAACGCCCGGTTCATGGGCATCAGCGCCAAGGCGGTCAGCTCCTACCTGGTCAGCACCTACTACTCGGTGGCGGTACTCGTTCCGGACGCGCTCGGTGTCCTGGAAAACGTCGAGCTCGGTGGATAGGAGCGATGCGATGTCCACGCTGCAGGAGACCAGTCAGGGTGACCGATCCGCGGCCGAGGTGCTCGCCTGGAGCCGGGCGCAGTTCGAGCCCGCGCTGCGCGACGCCGTCGGCTCGTTGCCGCCGGCAACGCGGCGGATCGCCGACTACCACTTCGGCTGGGCCGACGAGGACGGCCGGCCCGCACACGCCGACGGCGGCAAGGCGATCCGCCCGGCCCTGGTGCTGCTGACCGCCCAAGCCGTCGGCGGTACGGCGGAAGCCGCGCTACCGGCTGCGGTCGCGGTCGAGTTGGTGCACAACTTCTCGTTGCTGCACGACGATGTGATGGATTGCGATACCGCTCGCCGGCATCGCGCGACGGCCTGGACCGTGTACGGGCTCGGCCCGGCGATCCTGGCCGGGGATGCCTTGCTCGGCCTGGCCTTCGACGTACTGGTCGGCAGCGGTCATCCCGACCGTGGTGATGCGGCCCGGATGCTCGGCGCGGCCGTCCAGGAGTTGGTGGACGGGCAGTTGGCCGATGCGGACTTCGAGACGCGCGACGACGTCGTACCGGCCGAGTGTGTGCGGATGGCGCAGTTGAAGACGGGCGCACTGCTCGGTTGTTGTACGGCGCTCGGCGCGCTGTTCGGTGGGGGTAGGCCGGAGCAGATCGATCACCTGCGGTTGTACGGCGAGGATCTCGGGCTCGCGTACCAGTACGTCGATGACCTGCTCGGCATCTGGGGGACACCGTCGGTCACCGGCAAGCCGGTCTACTCCGATCTGCGCCGGCGGAAGAAGTCGCTGCCGGTCGTGGACGCGCTGGCGTCGAACACGCCGGCAGGCCGGAAGCTCGCGGCGATGTACCGGCGTTCGGAGGAGTTGTCCGACTCCGAACTCACGGATGCGGCGGTGCTGATCGAGAGCGCCGGCGGCCGGGAGACGTGCCAGGCGCAGGCGGACGCGCTGCTGGCATCAGCGCTGGGTGAACTGACGTCCGCCGGGGCGATCGCTCCCGCGGCAGCCGAGCTGGAGAGGTTGGCCCGGCTGGCCACACGCCGCGATCACTAGTGAGGGGGGAATTCCCATGTGTGAACCTGTGTCACGCACTATTTTGCTGGCGTCTCCGCGGTCGTTCTGTGCGGGCGTGGAGCGAGCCGTCGACATCGTCGAACGACTGCTCGCGGCCCGGTCCGGGCCGATCTATGTCCGTAAGCAGATTGTGCACAACACCCATGTCGTCGAGGACTTACGCGCTCGCGGTGCCGTCTTCGTCGACGAACTCGACCAGGTGCCGGCGGGCGCCACGGTCGTCCTCTCCGCGCACGGGGTTGCGCCGGCGGTCCGACGGGACGCCGGGCAGCGTGGATTGGAGGTCGTGGACGCCACCTGTCCGCTCGTCACCAAGGTGCACGTCGAAGCGCGTCGCTACGCCGCCCGCGGGCACACCGTCGTACTGATCGGGCATGCCGGTCACGAGGAAGTGGAGGGAACACTCGGCGAGGCACCGGACCAGACCGTGTTGGTGGAGACACTCGAGGACGTCGAGGCGTTGGAGGTCGACGATCCGTCCCGGGTCGCGTACTTGACTCAGACCACGCTGGCCGTGGACGAGACCACCGCGCTGATCGATGCCCTGCGCAACAAGTTTCCCGGCGCTCGGGGTCCGGACACGGCGGATATCTGTTATGCGACGACGAATCGGCAGGCGGCGTTGACCGCGATCGCCGAGGCGGCCGACCTGGTCATCGTGGTCGGGTCGGAGAACTCCTCGAACTCGCAGCGCCTGGTAGAGCTTGCCGAGCGCAACGGTACGACGGCGTACCTGGTCGACCGGGCTTCCGACGTACTGGTGGAGTGGTTGGACGGAGTCCGGGTGGTGGGGCTGACCGCCGGTGCGTCCGCTCCGCCGGTGCTGGTCGACGAGGTGATCGAGCGGATCGCTTCGCTCGGGCCGGTGGAGGTCGTCGAGCACGAGGTGACTCGGGAGACGGTTCGGTTCACCTTGCCGCCGGCGGTGAGGCAGTCATGAGCCTGATTCCCAGTGGGCTGTTGTGGGTCGGCGGCGTCATGATCGTGACGGCCGTGCTCGCGGTGATCCTGCGCAGGTGGCGACAACGCGAGGGCCGCGAGGCGAACAACGAGGTCGCCGGTCAGGTCTTCACGATCGTGGGTGGGGTCAACGTCGTGATCGCGGCGTTCGTGCTGATCTCGTTGTTCGACGGCATGGATACGGCCGGCAAAACGACGTACGACGAGGCGAATGCGCTGGTCGCGGTGCAGTGGGCCGGGGAGTCGCTCGCGCCGGCGGACCGGGCCAGGATCCAGTCGCTGACGCGGTCGTACGCAACCGAGGTGTCCGAGCAGGAGTGGCCGGACATGCGGGCCGGGCGCGACGTGAGCGGCGAGGGGTGGACGCTGCTCGCGAGCCTGCAGAAGACGGTCGAGCAGGCGAAGACGACCAGCGAGCGGCAGGAGGATCGCCGGGTCGAAGCGGCGAACCAAGTCTGGAACGTGTACCAGGCGCGGCAGGTCCGGCTGACGTCCAGCGGCAGCGGCGTGAGCGGGGTGGTGTGGTTCGCGATCTTGATCGGCAGCGTGATGTCGGTGGCGTTGATGTTCATGTTCGGTGGGCCGGGGCTGTACTCGTACGCGTTCATCGTGTCGATGCTGGCCGGGGCGATCGCGCTGCTCTTGTTCGCGATCTACCAACTGCAGAACCCGTTCAGCGGTGGTGCCAACGTCGGCCCCGACGCGTTCTTGTCCGCTCTGTCCCGCCTGACCGATGGTGGCTGACCCACGACCAGCCCACACCGCCGCTCTGTCCCGGGGCGGCGGTGTGCGGCGGATGCTGGCGGGAGTGGCGGCGGTCGCGCTGTGCGGTACGGCGGTCTTGGCGGGCGTCGTACTCGCGGAACCGGCGACGGCAGCGGTGGAGTGCTCGTTCCTCGACTTCCGGTCGGCCGGCTTTCACTCGCTGTCGCGGCTCGTCCGGGTCGACCTGCCATCGGGTACGACGACGGACCTCGGGCGACTCGACTACCAGATCCGAGCGGCCGGGTATGCGAAGTCTCAGGACCTCGTCTACGGCATCGCGACCCACGACAGTCACGGCTGGTTGCTGCGTCGGCCGGTGCTCGTCACCGTCTCGCGGACGGGGAAGGTGACGTCCTTGGATGAGGTTCGGCACGGAGTCGGCGGGATCGCCGATCCGTCGGCGGGCGCGGTGGTGGGGTCGCGGCTGTATGTGCGCGACGGGCATCGGCTGTACACGATCGACACCGACCCGCGGAGTTCGTCGTACCGGAAGGTGCTGCGCGACGTGCAACTGGCCCCGATCTGGTGGGGGACGTCGGTGGATGACTTCGGGGCGGATCCGGTGTCGGGGGTGCTGTACGGGGTGGCGACGTACGGGCATGTGGCCAAGGTGGTCAGCCTGTCGCCGGTGACCGGGGAGCTGCAAGTGGTGGCGGCGGTGCCCGGGATCCCTTGGCAGGACGCGTACAGCTCCGTCGTGGTGGGGTCGTCGGGGCTGTACGCCGTCCATACCGGACATGGACGGACGAGCCGGCTGTACCGGATCGGGTTCGACGGGACGTCGACCGAGCTCGCGTCCTGGCAGCCCGTGGCGGACAGCGATGCGGCTGGGTGTCTCCGGCAGGCTCCTGCTCCCCCGCCGCCTCCCACACCTACTCCGACGCCTACACCTACTCCCACACCTCCGCCTCGGCCTCCGACCCCGCGGCCTCCTACGCCTAAGCCTTCTTTGCCTTCTCCTTCGCCTTCTGTGCGTACGCCGACGCCGCAACCTCCGCACACACCTACTCCGACTCCCACGCCCACGCCGACTGCGGCCGTGGCGCCTCGGCCGTCTGATCAGCCGCCTCGTCCAGAGCCGACGCCGTCCCCCACGCCACCAACTACGCCGCCCCCGGTTCGGCCGAGTGCTCCGGTCGACTTCACGCCGGCGCCGAAGGTGGCCGACGTCCCCAAGACCGAGGACCGGACGGTGCAGGTGTTGCGCCGCTGGTCTCTCGCGACGCTGTTGCTGGTGTTGACCAGCGGTGCCGCGACGGCCGCCCAACGCCGGATGCGTCGTGGGTAGCCCATGATCAAAGGAGGGGTCACCGGAACGCTCATCGGACGAGATCGCGAGCTCGCTCAGCTCACCAAGGCGCTCAGCACTGCGCCCGCCGTCACGCTGGTCATCGGTGAGGCCGGCATCGGCAAGACGCGTCTGGTGGAGGAGGCGGCTGCTCATCACCCTGCGCGGTGGCTAACCGCGCGTTGCCATCCACACGACTCCGGTCAGCTCATCGCCGTCCTCGATGAGCTGGCGGACGTCGGAGCCGCCGGTTGCGTCGTACTCCTTGTCGAAGACCTTCAGTGGGCGACCGCGGAAACCCTTCAGTTGTTGGCTTCTCTGATCGCGCGCCTACCGGCCCAGACGCACGTTGTCCTCACGAGCCGCCCGGAGGCCGGCGACCTGACCGCACTCACGCCGACGACCCCTGTCACCGAGATCCGCGTCGATCCGCTGACCGCCAGCGCCGTCCACGACCTCGCCGCCCACCTCCTGGGGCAAGACACTCTCCCGCCTACTCTCACCGCGGCATTGACGCACCACACTGCCGGCTTCCCCTCCGCACTCATCACCTTCCTCCAAGATGTTCAATTCACAGGAGATGGGTCGCAGGTGGAGGCGGCGGTTCGGCGTTCGTTGGTGGAGACGCCTGCTCCGGTTGGAGTACGGGCTTCGATGGCGATTCGGCTGCAGGAGGTCTCGGAGGCGTGTCGTGACGTTGTCTCCGCGGCGGCGATCATGACGACGCCTGTGCCCGAACGCCTGCTCGGCGCAGTGTCCGGAGTCAGTGGACCGTCGCTCACCACGGCCATCGACTGCGCACTCGCCCGCGGCCTACTCCACGAACCACGCCCCGGCCTGTACGACCACCGTCACACCCTCGCCCGCCGATCGGCGCTTGCCCTGATCCCGCCGGACACCCTCCGACGGTTGCACCGTCAGGCCGCCACCGCGTTGGCGACGCTCGAACCCGCACCCCACACGCGGATCGCCAACCACGCCCGCCATGGCGGTCTCCTCACCACCTGGCTGACACACGCAGAACAAGCCGCCGACCACCTAGTTGCCACCGGCAACCTGCCCCTCGCCGCCGACCACCTGGTCATCATGCTCACCATGGAAGCCCTCCCCTGGACCGACCAGGCTCGACTGGCCACCAAACTCGCCCACCTCTCCCTCAAGCTCCCCCTCCCCAACACCATCCCGACCTTGACGTCGCTCCTGTCCAGTTCCCCCACCAGCCCGCCACAGCCCCATGTCGCCACCGGGAACACCGCGTCGAGCCCGCATTCCGTTCCCTCGGCGAGTACCAGTTCGGTTCGAGGGCGGTTGCGGGTCGGGTTGGGGTTTCTCTTGCATCAGGCCGGCGAGGTGCGGGCGGGACGGCAGCAGTTGCTGACTGCCTTGGAGGAGCTGCGTGACGACCCCGCGACCTCTGCGCGGGTCATGTCTCACCTGGCCCTGCCGACGTTCGGGCCCGAGTCGTTGACTTCGCACCGGACGTGGATGCAGCGGGCGCTGTCACTCGACCCACAGCTCGGCAATCACACGCTCTTCCGCCTGGCCGTCGGTGAGCCGACGAAGGTGGATACCGCGAATCCCGAGGTGCAGAGCGCGCTGGCCTGGCTGGGCCGGACGGCCGCGTTCCTCGAGCGGAGTGAGGATCCGGTGAGCATGGCGGCCCGCTTGCGGTTGGCGTTCGCGCGAGGTGATTGGGCGGTCCTCGGCGAGCGGCTGACCCGCGCGCGGGAGGCGTCCGCGCACCTGCCGTTCGTCCTGGCCGAGCTCGACCTGATCGAGGGCCGGCTGGCGCTCGCCCGAGGAAATCTTCCGGCGGGCAGCGCGCGACTGCGGAACCTGACCGAGCGAACCGAACTCGGTCCGTTCCCCGTCCTGGTCGCCGCGCTCGCCGCATGTCCTGGCGCAAACCTCCGCCGCGGGCTGGACGTCGTGCGACGAAAAGCCGGGTGGGCGTCCGCCGGTGATCTGATCATTGGATTGTCGGCGACCGCGCCCCGAGACGATGCCCGCCGGATCGCCGCCGAGTACGCCGAGGTCGTCCGGGGCCTCGACTCCCCCGCGGCGTCGGCTGCCGCCGCACTCGCGCAGGCGATCGCCATCAACAACGTCGACCTGTTCGAGCAGGCGACCGCGCAATATCAGTCCTTAGGCTGGCGCTACTACGAGTGCGTCGTACGAGAGCACCACGGCCGCATGCTCCTGGCCGACGACGACCCCGAGCCGCTAGGCGACGCCGTACTCGCGTACGAAGCACTAGGTGCCCGCGGAGACGCCCAACGCTGCCGAGACCTCCTCCGCGCCGCCGGCTACCCAGCCCGCCGCAAACGCGGCCGCCGCGGCTACGGCAACACCCTCTCTCCCCGGGAACTGCAGGTAGCCCAACTAGCCGCCCAAGGCCGCACCAACAAGCAGATCGCCGCAGACCTGTCCCTCTCCGTCAGCACCATCGAAGACCACATCACCAGCACCCTCCGCAAACTCAACGCCCCCACCCGCCAATCCCTCGGTCCCCTCCTCTGAACAAACTGTCGCGACCACAGCGATGAGTTCGGGGTGCGACGCCGGTCTGTACAGGTGACAGCAATCTCCTGGAGGACCCTGTGCGATCGACGAACGAACAACGATGGGTTTTGGGGCTGGCCTCGGTGGGCTCAGCCATAGTGGCGTTGGACATGCTGGTGATGGCGGTCGCGCTGACCACGATCCGGGCCGATCTCGGTGCCTCGCCCGAGCAGCTCGAGTGGACGGTGAACGCGTACGCGCTGAGTTTCGCGATGCTGCTGATCACGGCCGCCGCGGTCGGCGACCGCTGGGGACGACGCCGTATGTATGCCATCGGTCTGGCGCTCTTCACCGCGGCCTCCGTGGCCTGCGCGCTAGCCACCTCGCTGCCCTGGCTGATCGCGGCCCGGGCCGTCCAGGGCGTCGGCGCCGCGATGGTGATGCCGCTCGCGATGGGACTGCTCGGCGCGGCGTTCCCACCTGAACGGCGAGGCCAGGCGATCGGCATCTTCAGCGGAGTGACCGGTATCGCCGTACTGGGTGGACCGGTGATCGGCGGTGCCGTGACGGAAGGGCTCGCCTGGCAGTGGATCTTCTGGATCAACGTCCCGATCGGCCTCCTCGCGATCGCGTTCGTCCTGTGGAAGATCCCCGAGAGCACCGGCCCGTCCCGTCGACTGGACCTCATCGGCACCATCCTGGTCAGCCTGGCCGTGCTCGGTCTGGTCTGGGGAGTCGTCCGCGGTGAGACCGCCGGTTGGTCCAGCGCCGAGGTGCTCGGATCGTTCGCGGCCGGAGTCGTCCTGCTCGCCGCCTTCGCGGCCTGGGAGGGGCGAACGCCGGACCCGATGGTGCCGCTGGCCTTCTACCGCAACCGGACGTTCACCGCGGCGAACCTGTCCGGGTTCTTCCTCAGCGCCGCGCTCTTCAGCGCGGTGTTCTTCCTGTCCCAGTACATGCAGGCAGGGCTCGGCTCGGGGCCGTTCATGGCCGGCCTCCAGTTGCTTCCGTGGACGGCCACGCTCTTCGTCATCGGTCCGGTGGCGGGTGGTCTCGTCGACCGCTTCGGCGAACGGCCGCTGGTCGTGATCGGACTGGGATTGCAGACCATCGGCATGGTCTGGATCAGCCAGATCATCGACGGCACCAGCCGGTACGGCGAATTCGTGCTGCCGCTCGTGATCAGCGGCTGCGGCATCTCGCTGGCCATGCCGGCCGCCCAGAGCGCGGGGATGGCGGCGCTACCGCGCGAAGCGGTCGGGATCGCCTCCGGCATCTACAGCATGACCCGCCAACTCGGTGGCGCCGCCGGAGTCGCCGTACTCGGATCCGTCTTCGTCTCCGCGGGTGGGTACGCCGGCCACGGATTCACCCGGGCGATGGCCGATTGCGGCGTACTGTCGTTGCTCGGAGCGCTGGCGGGCATCGGCATCACCGCACGACGCCGTACCGGCCCTCCGGTGGCGATCAAGGTGGCAGAGGGAGTCGGATGAACCTCGAGGACGAGTTCGTGTTGCATCGGGGTGGGCTGGTTGCACACTGCTACCGGATGCTGGGGTCGTTGCACGATGCCGAGGATGCGGTGCAGGAGACGTATTTGCGGGCGTGGCGCGGGCATGCGGAGTTCGAGCATCGGTCGACGGTCCGGACCTGGCTCTATCGGATCGCGACCAACGTGTGTCTGAACCTCCTGCAGCACAGCAGCCGCCGCGTCGTACCGTCCGCGCTAGGTGCCCCGGGCAACGATCCGGACGACTTGCTTCCCAGCGCACTCGAGATGCCATGGCTGGAGCCGTTCCCGGATCAGCTGCTCGGCGCGGACCCGGCCACGGTGGTGGGAGACCGACAGAGCCTGCGGCTCGCGATGGTGGCCGCAATGCAGCACCTTCCGCCGCGGCAGCGCGCCGTACTGATCCTGCGCGAGGTGCTCGCCTGGCCGGCCGCTGACGTTGCTGCACTGCTCGAGACCACGACGGCCGCGGTCAACAGCTCGTTGCAGCGGGCCCGCGCCGAGCTGGCCCGGCTTCATCCGGTCGAAGACGACATCAGCGAGCCGGACGAGCCGAAGCAGCGGGCGATCCTCGATCAGTTCACGGTGGCCATCGAGACCAAGGATCTGGTCACGCTCGAGGGTCTGTTCACCGCGGACGCCCGGTGGGAGATGCCGCCGATCCCGACCTGGTTCAGCGGGCGCCGCGACGTACTGCGGTTGCTCGATGCGAAATTCCTGGCGGGTCCGGACCGCCGGATCCTCGTGGAAACGTCGGCGAACGGGCAACCGGCGTTCGCCCTCTACATCCGCGGCGACGACAAGCTCTACCACGCACACTCCATCAAGGTCCTGACCCTGACCAACGCCGGAATCACCGCGGTGATGGGCTTCCACCGGCCCGCGCTGTTCCCGGCGTTCGGCCTTCCCCTGATCCAATCTCGTTGATACGGAGACCCTTATGTCACGCGCAACCACCCTCCGGGACCTCCATGTTCCCGGCACACCGCTCGTCCTCCCCAACGCCTGGGACGCGGCCTCGGCCCGCCTGGTCGAACAGGCCGGCTTCCCCGCGGTCGCGACCAGCAGCTTCGCGACCGCGACCGTCCTCGGCTACGACGACGGCGAACAAGCGCCCGTGACCGACGTACTCGCCTCGGCAGCGTTGATCGCGCGGGCCGTCTCCGTACCGGTGACGGTCGACTTCGAACGCGGCTTCCGGCTCCCGCCCGCCGAGCTCGCCGAACGCTTCCTCGCGACCGGCGCCGTCGGCCTCAACCTCGAGGACTCCGACCCCGCGACCAAGGAGCTGATCGACCCGGCCGAGCAGGCCGACTTCCTCGCCGCCGTCCGGGCCGCGGCCGGCCCGGACCTGGTGATCAACGCCCGCATCGACGTCTTCATCCGCAGCGTGGGCTCACCCGACGAACAGCTCCAGACGGCGCTCGACCGCGCCGCCCACTACCTCGCCGCCGGCGCCGACTGTGTCTACCCGATCGGCACCGGCGACCTCGACGTGATCGGCACCTTGGCGAAGGAGATCGCCGGCCCGATCAACGTCGGCTACGGCCAAGGCGCCAACTCGCTCGCCGACTACACCGCGCGCGGCGTGGCTCGGATCAGCTTCGGCCCGATGTTCCAGCGCCACCTGTACTCGAAGTTCGCCGACACCCTCCTGCCCGCCTTGGCCACCGACCAGAACCCCTTCGCCCTCTGAGCGCTACTGCATCAAGTCGGGGACCTCGTGCGCCAGGATGCGGCCGCGGTCCTCGGCTTGTTTCGTACGGGCGCTCGCTGTCGCCTGCACGGGGTCCGCGGGCCGGCGGTGGTGCCACTCCGTGACGGCCTGGTAGGCGGCCGCGACGGCAAGCAGCCGGTCCTCGCCGAACGGCTTGCCGCCGAGGATCGTGCCGATCGGAACACCCTTCGCGTTGAAGCCGATCGGCAGCGCCAGCTCCGGCAGACCGAGCGCATCGAACGGTGTCGGCGAGACCTGGACGACAACATCGCACTGCTCGAACAGGTCGTCGAGGACGCGCTCCAGCAGCAACACCTTGGCCCGTTGACCGATGAGAAACTCATTGGCCCCGAGCATCGCACCCTGCAGCCAGCCGATCACCGAGACGCCGAAGCCGCGAAGATCCGACCGCAGCATCGGCAGGAACGGTTCGCTGCGCTCCGGCAGCCGCACGTTGTTGAAGGCTGCGTTCGTGAGCAGATCCCACTCCTCCGGCATGGTCACGTTGACCACTGACAGACCGTCGATGCCCGCGAGCACGTCGAGCGCCTTGATGCGGGCCGCCGCGGCCTCCGACGTACCGCTGGTGTAGCCGGGAATGACACCGATCCTCGTCCGCCAGCGGGCTCGGACCTGTCGCCCTCGATATACCGGAGTCGCTGCGGTGACCAGGTCGGGAACGGGCGGAAGCCCTTGTGTTCTTGGGTCTTCCGGGTCTTCGCCGGCCATCGTGGACAGCATGATCGCCGCGTCCATCGCATCCCGCGCCAGTGTGCCGGGGTGATCGCGCGTGTAGCTCAACGGCACGATCCCGTGCAGCGAGACCCGACCCATCGTCGGCTTCAAGCCGGTCAGGTTCTGCGCGTTGGACGGCGCCGTGATCGAGCCTCCGGTCTGCGTGCCGACGCTCGACACGGCCAGCCGGGCGGCCACCGCGGTCGCGGACCCGGACGACGAACCGCCGGGATCGGTAGTGGGATCGCCCGGCGTCCACGCGTTCACGGTGGTGATCCTGCCGTCGGGCGTGGTCGCGCGGGTGGTTGCCAACGGCCCCATCTGGGTCTTGCCCACGACGATCCCACCGGCCGCGGTCAGGCGTCGTACGGCGGTGGCATCGAAGGGTGGCACGAAGTCCTTGAAGAGATAGGAGTTCGCGGTGGTGGTCACGCCGCGGGTGTAGTAGTTGTCCTTGATCGCCAGCGGAATGCCGTGCAGCGCACCGCCGCGGGTCCGGCCGAGCGCTCGGGCCCGAGCCAGCGCCTCGTCCGCGAGGACCAGGTTGAACGCCTGGTACGTCGCGTCGTACGCCGAAATCCTGGCCAGATGGGCTTCGAGCAACTGCTCGGGCTTGAGCCGGCCCTTCCGGATCAGGGTGGCGGCCTCGGCGATGGTCAGTTCGCTGACATCGGTCGTCCGCGCCGGCACGTCGAGCAGCGGCGCAGCACTCGTCGCAGGCGTTGCATGGGCGACCGATGGCAGCGCGACCGACCCGACGGCGGTGGCCGCCGCGAGGGCGCTCGCGCGGTACAGGAAGGACCGGCGGTCGACCTGGGTGTCCTGCGGCTTCGGGCCGTTCTCCAGCTCGGTCATCACGCCTCCCGGGTGACGTCGATCGACGGGAACAGCGTCGGTGCGGCCACCTGCTGAGCGAGTGCGTTGTCCGGCCCGAACGAGTAGGAGCCCAGCGGCACCACCGTCGTCCGGACGAAGTCACGCAGACTCGCGAGCACCGAGTCGCGACCCGGGCTTCCGGTGGCCGGATCCGGTGCACTCCCGGCGGGCAACTGGTCGAGATCGATACCGATCGAGGCGAGACGCGCGCGGATAAAGACGTTCAACTCCGCGTCTGTCGGCTGACTGGGGCTCACAGCACCCTCCCGGTCGTGGCGGCAACCTGTCAGCCCTTTATGTCATCCGCGATCGCTCCGAACGTTTCGCGCATGTCAACACAAAGTTGCGTGCCGCGGCAGCGACACGCAGGAGAGGGTTGTGTGGGATCTGTGTGATCGGGTACCACAGTTTGCGTTAGGTAGTTCAGGCAACCATCGACGGAACGGGGAAAGACGATGGGTATGTTCGACAACCTGAAGGACAAGGCGACCGACGCGGTCGACGAGCACGGCGACAAGGTCAGCGAGGGCCTCGACAAGGCCGGTGAGTTCGCGAACGAGAAGACTGGTGGCGAGCACGGCGACCAGATCGACAAGGGCACCGACTTCGCGAAGGACCGCCTGGACGGCCTCGACGGCCAGGACGACGACATCGAATAGCCACCCCTGGAGGGACGCCCCTCCGGCGGCCGCAAGCCACCCGCTTGCGGCCGCCAGGGCCTGTCCCGGCCTTGATCTCTTCCGGCCTTGCCTTGGTCTGGCTGCTCAGCGCGCCTCTGGGCACTCCGGCACGGCCGCAAGAGCCGCCAACTACGGAGCGCTTCTTCGTACCTAGATTTGCGTCATACTGGCCGTCCGCGTGAGGACGGAGCTTGGTGTGGTTGTGGATCTGCCGGGGCAGTTGGCGCGCACGAGGCGGTTCCGGGCGGGGGCGTCGGCCAACCATTCGATCGTCGGCGGTGGCCGGTTCGTCGTGTATCTGCGCGACGACGCGGTGTGGGTGTACGACGTCTCGCTGCGGCTCGAACGGCGGCTCGGCGCGGCTTCGTCGTACGACGGAGGGCCCGGTACGACGCTGGTCGTGTCGCGGGAGCGGGATCTGTTCGTCGCGGACGTCGCGAATGGGCGGTTCGAGCGGCTGCCGGTCGACGAGGTCGAGGCGGCACGGATCGATCCGAGCGGGAAGCGGATTGCGTTCGTACGGTCGCAGGCGGTGTGGCTGATCGATGCCGACGGCGCCGATCCGCGGGTGCTGGTGGAAGAGGACGGCGTCACCTGGGGACTACCCGAATTCGCTGCCTGGATGTCGATGGGACGCAACGACGGGCTGTGGTGGTCACCTGGCGGGCAACAGTTGCTAGTGGCACGCGTCGATGAGACGCAGGTCGAGACTCGGTACCTCGCGGATCCGACGAACCCGACCGCCGAGCCCCGTACGATCCGCATCCCGGCGGCCGGGACGGCGAACGCCGACGTCCGGTTGTTCGTGGTCGAGCTGGACGGTTCGCGGCGTGAGGTGGAGTGGGATCGAGGCCGGTTCGAGTACGTCGTTCGGTGTCTGTGGACGGGTCAGCAGCCGCTGATCGTCGTACAGACAAGGGATCAGCGGTGCCTGCAGCTCCTTGCCGTCGACCCTGTATCCGGCCGGACGACACTCGTCCGGGAGGTGACGGATCCGGAGTTCGTCACCGTTCCCGAGCGGACGCCGGCCCAGACCGACGACGGTCGACTCGTGTGGATCGAGCGGGATCAGAGCTGTGACACGTACCGGTTGATGGTCGGCGACGCCGTTGTCACGCCACCCGGGCTGCAGGTTGCTGAGGTGCGGAGCGTGAGTGGCGAGGTCGTCACGTTCCTGGCGCAGACGGACCCGACCGAGGTGCACGTGTATGTGTGGGACGGCGACGTACGGCGGTTGACCGCGGATCCCGGCGTCCACAGCGGTCTCGTGGTCGACGGCGTCACGCTGATCGACTCGCGGACGGTGGCCGGACGGACGATGTCGGTCAACGGGGATCAGTTGCCGTCGCGTGAGGAAGTGCCGGTGCTCCAGCCGCGGATGGACATCCTGAGCACTGGACCGCGGGAGCTGCGGACGGCCGTGTTCAGACCGACCTGGCACGTGCCCGGATCATCGCGATTGCCCGTACTGCTCACGCCGTACTCGGGGCCTGGGCTCCAGTTGGTGCAGAAGTATCGGGCGACGTACCACCTGATCTCGCAGTGGTTCGCCGAGCACGGGTTCATCGTGCTGTCCACCGACAGTCGCGGTACGCCGGGACGTGGGCCGGCGTTCGACCGCGCGACGGTCGGGGACATCCTCGAGCCGGTGCTGGACGACCAGGTCGACGCGCTGCGGGCGATTGCGGAGCAGTACGGCGATCTCGATCTGGACCGGGTCGCGATTCGCGGGTGGAGCTACGGCGGATACCTCGCGATCGGCGCGGTGCTGCACCGGCCGGACGTGTTCCATGCGGCGATCGGTGGGGCCGCGGTGACCGATCAACGGTGGTACGACAGCTATTGGAAGGAACGTTTCCTCGGCGATCCCACCGTGGAGGCTGCCGCGTACCGGCGTACGTCGTTGCTGCCCTTCGCGGGCAACCTCGAACGACCGTTGCTGATGATCCAGGGGCTCGCCGACACCAACGTCTGGGCCGGTCATGCGCTGCGGTTCTCCGGCGCGTTGAACACTCTCGGTAAAGTCCACGAACTGGTGTTACTCCCCGGTGAAGGGCATGCCGTCGGCAACGGTCAGACGATCGAGGCGCTGCTGCATCGGGAGCTCGCGTTCCTTCGAAGTGCCTTGCAGTGCTGAGTGTTTGCTGAGAACCAGGCAGGTCAAGCGCTTGCGTGACGGATGATGCTCGCGGCAACGGGCTGATCGCAGGAGGTCAGAAACGCCGACAGGGGTTCGATCCGGGCGATTCGCGACGTACGCTTTCTACGGCTCGGGGACAATGTGGCACTGCAGGGGGGAACTGCATGATGCTGGACTTTGGCCTGCGCAGTGGCGGGTGGACGCAGTGATTCCGTTCGGCCGGATTCTCGTGTGGATCAGCGGCGCGTCCGCCGGGCTCGGGGCCGCGTTGGCGGCGACGATGCCCTTCGACGCCGAGCTCGTGGACATCTCCCGGCGCGGAGGTACGCCGGGTGCACACCACGTCGCGGTCGATCTCGCCGATCCGGCCTCGTGGCCGGTGGTCGAGAAGGACTTCAAGCAACGACTGGACGACTACTCACCGGACCTGGTGGTCTTCGTCCACAACGCGGGCACGCTCACGCCGCTCGGACCGGCCGATCGCGTCGATACCGCGCAGTACACCCGCAACGTGCTGCTCAACTCGGCGGCCGCCCAGGTCCTCGGTCATGCCTTCCTGACCGCTGTGTCCGGAAGGGACTGCGAGCAGCACCTGATCATGATGTCGTCGGGTGCCGCGATGCGCCCCCACGAAGGCGAGTCCAGCTACTGCGCCGGCAAGGCCGCGATCGACCAATGGGTCCGCACCACCGGTCTGGAACAACGCCGACGACATCACAGCTGCCGAGTGATCTCCGTCTCGCCGGGCGCCGTCGACACCGACATGCAGGCCGAGCTCCGTGCCGTCGGCGAGGACGAGGTCCCGGCGTCCAAACGCTTCCGCGAACTGGACGCGCAGGGCCTCCTGTCCAAGGCCGAGGACGTGGCCCGAACCATCTGGACCCTCCTCGACCGAGACCTCGACAACGGCACCGTCCTACACATCCGCGACGTCACTTAGCGCGCAGGCCATACTTTGGTAGCATCTATGTATGGCATCGAAGCGAAAGGTGACGATCACCGTCGACGAGGACCTCGTGGACGAGCTTGAACACGCAGGCAACGTATCGGCACAACTGAACGAGGCAGGCTGGGCAATGATCGAGCGCCGACGCCGCGCCGAACGGCTTGCCAGCTTGCTCGACCAGTTCGACAGCAGCGACGGACCCCTCCCCGACGACCCTGCGGAGGACGCCCGGCTGGCACGTCTCCTCGGCGGCGCCGCGTGATCGTCGTCCTCGACGCCGAAGCCTTCAACGCCCTCGCAGGGCCCGATTCGGTCCGCAAGCAACGCGTCCGGCGAATCCTTCGTACGGCGGAACGACTCGGACGCGATGTCATGGTTCCGTCCGTCGTCCTCGCCGAGCTCTACCGAGGCATGGGGCACAACCAGCTGGTCGACGCCTGCCTGGCACGCGAGAAGGCATCGCTCGATTGCCGGGACACCGATCGAAGCTTGGCTCGTCTCGTGGGAGGTGTCCTGGCAGCCGCCAAGGCACGGTCAACGATGATCGTCGACGCTCACGTGGTGGCCGTTGCGATCGAGGCAGGAGGCGGCGTCATCATCACCGGCGATCGGGATGATCTCACCCGGCTCAGCGCGCCATACCGGCATCTCGTTGTCGAGGCTGTCTGAAAGCGTGTGTCCGCTGACACCGCGCTCGTGGCGCGGGTCAGCAGACGTGTTCTACGCGGCCTTGGCGAACTGGGTTGCGTAGAGGTCGGCATAGAGACCGTTCTGGGCCAGGAGCTGGTCGTGGGTACCGCGTTCGCGGATGTGGCCCTCGTCGAGGACGACGATGATGTCGGCGTTGCGGACCGTGGACAGGCGGTGGGCGATCACGAGTGACGTCCGACCGGCCAGCGCGTTGGCCAGGGCTGCCTGTACGGCGGCCTCGGATTCGGAGTCCAGGTGGGCGGTGGCCTCGTCGAGAATGACGATCGACGGTGACTTGAGGAGTAGGCGGGCGATCGCGAGACGCTGACGCTCACCACCGGAGAGGCGGTAGCCGCGGTCGCCGACGACGGTGTCGAGACCGTCCGGGAGGCTGTTGACCAGGGGCGCGATCTGCGCGGCTTCGAGGACCGCGTGCAGTTCCGCGTCGGTCGCTTCCGGGCGGGCGAGCAGCAGGTTGGAGCGGATCGTGTCGTGGTACATGTGCGAGTCCTGTGTGACCACGCCGATCACCGAGCGCAGTGAGCTCTGGGTGACCTCGCGGACATCGTGACCGCCGACCAGGAGGGCTCCGCCGGTGACGTCGTACATCCGGGAGACCAGCGACGAGAGCGTTGTCTTTCCGGCGCCGGACGGGCCGACGACGGCGACCATCTGGCCGGGCTCGACGGTGAAGCTGACATCCTTCAGGACGTCTTCGCCGGTCTCGGCGGACAGGGTCGCAACCGATTCGAGCGACGCGAGCGAGACCTCCGCGGCCGACGGGTAGTGGAACGAGACGTGATCGAACTCGATCGACGGCTCGACCGTGGCCGGCAACTCCTTCGCGTCCTTGCTGTCGGCAACCATCGGCGGGAGGTCGAGCACCTCGAGCACCCGCTCGAAGCTGACCAGCGTCGTCATCACGTCGACCTGCAGGTTGGACAGTGCGGTGAGCGGGCCGTAGAGCCGGTTCAGGTACGCCGTCAGCGCGACAACGGTCCCGATTCCGAGTGTCCCGGCGACTGCGAACACGCCGCCGACGCCGTACACGAGAGCAACAGCCAGCGCGGCGACCAGGGTGAGCGAGACGCGGAAGATGCTCGCGTACATCGCGGTGGTGACGCCGATGTCGCGGACCCGGGCGGCCTTGCCGGCGAAGTCCTGCGACGAATCGCGCGTCCGGCCGAACACCTTGGCCAGCATCGCACCGGCGACGTTGAACCGCTCGGTCATGGTCTGCGCCATCGTGGCGTTCAGCTTGTAGGTCTCGGCCGTTGCGTCACGCAACTTACCGGCCATCAGCCGGGCCGGGATGACGAACAGCGGAAGCACGACGAGCGCGAGCAGGGTGATCTGCCACGACATCACGAACATCGCGCCGAGAACCAGCACGACGCTGAGCACGTTGCTGACCACGTTCGACAGGGTCGAGGTGAAAGCCTGCTGCGCGCCGAGGACATCGCCGTTCAAGCGCTGAATGAGCGCGCCGGTCTGGGTCCGGCTGAAGAACGCGACCGGCATCTGCTGCACGTGGTCGAACACGGCGGTGCGCAGGTCGTAGACGAGACCTTCACCGATCCGCGCGGAGAACCAGCGCTCGCCCAGCGTGACCGCACTGTTGACGATCGCGAGCAGCGCTACGACGAGGGCCAGCCACACCACCACCTGGGCATGGCCCGGGATGATGCCGTTGTCGATGATCGCGCGGAAGAGCAAGGGAGTGACGGCGCCGGTGCCGGCGTCGAGGGCGACGAGTACGAGGAAGACGGCCAGATAGCCGCGGTAGGGACGGGCAAAGCCGAGGATGCGGCGCAGTGTGCCCGCGGACAGTTTGTGGTGCCGGACGGAGGAGTCCTTGAGCAGCGAACGCATCGCGCGCCCGCCACCGCCTCCTCCGCCGGGCATTCCGGAGATCTGTGACATGCAGATCCTTTCGGTAGGGGGACGAGATATGCTGAGGTTAACTCACTATGAGCTAACCTCACAAGTAGTTCCCCTATTCCCACCCACCACTAGGCTCTGCTCGTGCCCGTACCGGATGACACCGCGGAACAGATCGCGGCCCTGCTAGACGGCATCGTCCGCCACCAGCGCCGCACGTCCCGAGAGGGCCTGGGCGACACCGTCACCCACGCCCAGTACCGCGTCCTCCGCACCCTGGGCAACGCCGAGCACCCCCTCCGCCTGAGCGAGCTGGCCGCCAAACTAGGCATAGTCCCCCGCTCAGCCACGTCGGTAGTAGACGACCTGGAGTCCGCCGGCCTCCTGGCCCGCCACCCCGACCCCCACGACCGCCGAGCCACCCTCGTCTCCCTCACCCCCGCCGGCGCCCAGATCCTCACCACCCTCCGCCAATCCCGCCAACAAACCATGGCCACCCAACTGACCCGCCTGACCCCCGCCGAACAATCCACCCTCCTCCACCTCCTAACCCGCCTCACCGAAACCTGACCCGACGCAGACGCGCCGTACGCTGCGCGGCACAACCTGCCATCACCTAAAGTCAAATCGGGCTGGTTTCTGTGACCGTCTGTCGATGGGGGCAGCATGGGACGTCGTCGTGGCTTCTTCGCCGAGTTGGAGCATCAGCGGAATCAGCGACTGAAGCAGACCGCTCGGGAACAGCGGGAGCGTGAACGCCTGGTCGCTCAGGCTCAGAGGGAGCGCGAGCGCCTGGCCAGGGCGACCGCGCAAGCCGACAAAGAGGCCGTACGGCAAGCCGCTGCCCGTTACCTCCAAGCGCGACAGGCCGAGGTAGCCGCGCTCAACGCTGCGCTGACCGAGCGAATTGCCGAACTCGACACCTTGCTCATCGGGAGTCTGGGGAGGTCGGCCAGGATCCCGTTCGCAGCTCTGCGTACTCAGCCCCAGATCCGTAGATTCGATCCTGGTCAGGACGGAACGCCGACTCCGCCACCATCCTGGGCGGAGTACGCGCCACCGGCCGCGGGCGCCGTACAGAGGATGTTCAAGAAGCAGGCGATCGAACGAACGATCGCGCAGCGCCAGGCAGCCTTCGCAAACGCTCAGGCACAGCACCAGGCGGCAGAGGCCGGACGGCTGCACCGACTCGGCGAGGCGCAGCGAGCGCACCAGGCGGATGCGGAAGCTGAGAGACGACGGGCAGACGAGGCCAACGCGAAGGTTGACGCATTCGAGGAGGCCTACCGGCAGGGGCGTCCAGAGGCAGTCAACGACTACCTCGAGCTGACCCTGGAGTCCCGCTCTTTGCCCAGCGGATTTCCGGTTGATGTCGAGGTTGCCTATCAACCGGAGATACGTCGGTTGCTGGTCGTGATGGAGCTGCCGACGACGGATGCGATCCCGTCGGAGACCGAGTTCAAGTACGTGCGAACCAAGGACGAGATCACGCCGAAGGCGCGACCCGCCCGTGAGATCAACCAGCGCTACGGCAATCTGGTCGCGCAACTGGTGCTGCGCACGATGAGGGACGCGTTCGACGTCGCCGGCGAGAAGCTCGTGACCGAGGTAGCCGTCAACGCCCACGTCTCCACTCGCAACCGCGCCACCGGCAAGCCTGAGCAGCCTTGTCTCGTCAGCCTCATCACGACCCGGGAGCAGTTCGGCGATCTCGTCCTGACCGACCTTGATCCCAGTGAATGCCTGCGCCATCTCAACGCGCTGGTGTCGAAGCATCCCTGGGATCTCGAAGCTGTTCGGCCCGTCTTCGACCCAGACTTGTCGCGGTACAAGATCGTGGATGCTGAGGACGCGGTGGCACGGCTGGACAGTCGCCCGGTCCTCGTCGAGCTCGACCCGATCGAATTCGAGCGACTGGTCCGGCAGCTGTTCGAGGCCATGGGCCTCGAGGCCTGGTCCACCCAGGCATCAAGAGACGACGGCGTGGACGGTGTCGCCGTCAACAAGGATCCCGTCATGGGCGGGGTCTGCGTCATCCAGGCCAAGCGCTATCGCAGTGTCGTATCCACCGAGGCCGTCCGCGCGTTGGCCGGGGTCATGGGCCAGATGAAGGCCAGCCGGGGTGTCCTGGTCACCACCTCATGGTTCGGCAAGGCCTCGCACGACTTCGCTGCCGAACATGGGCGTATCCAGCTGATCGAGGGCACCAACCTCAAGCACATGTTGCTGGAATACCTCTCCCTCGATGTGGTGATCGGTGAATTGAAGGGTGCTCCACGTCGCTTGTGAAGACTGGCTTCGACGCTCCGCCTGCAATTCCTGGGTGGCAGACACAAGCCGACGGACGAGCCTGCCAGGTACGGGTGATGCACTCATCGATCCGGTTGCGGGGGCAGTTGCGCGAACCCCTCCAGAGGAGCACCGCGCGAGCTGACGCCGGGGCCGGCTCGTGGTGGGATCCGCCGCGGGCGGTGCCACAGCTCACGCCAGTCGCGGACGAGCCCGCCGGAGTGCGGGCGATGAGGCCCCGCAAGGTGCGGCGCAAGCCGCAGGGCGCGGCGATGAGCCGCAGGAGGCGGCGCAGGCCGCAGGTGCAGGCGATGAGCCTGCAAGGGAAGTCGGGCGGGTGGGAGCGCGCGTAGTGGGCGCGACGAAGGAGCGACCGCTGTAGCACGCGGGGGAGAAGTCAGTTGCGGACTCGGAGGGCGTTGAGGGCGGTTATCAGTTCGGCTAGGTGTTGGGGGTTGCGGAGGGAGCGGGTGGTGAGGGATTCGATGCGGCGGAGGCGGTAGCGGATGGTGTTGGGGTGGCAGTGGAGTTGTTCGGCGGTTCGGGTGGGGGATCCTTCGTTGGCTGACCAGGAGCGGAGGGTTTGGATCAGGACGGACCGCTCGTGGACGCCTAGAGCCAGAAGTTCGCCGAGGACGGCGGTGCTGATGCGTTCCGCCTCGGCGGGGGCGGCGCTGACGAGCATCGCCAGCGGACTCGTGTCGTACTGGACGACTTTGCCGCCCTGATGCGTCAGAGTCGTCAGCGCGATCCGTGCATCGTGCAGCGCCCGCGGCGTCTCCCGCAGGTGTTCGAACGATGCACTGACTCCCATATCGCCGGTGACAGAGCCTTCAAGATCAGCCAGTACGACGGACTCCGGTACGCCGGAGCCGAGTGAGAGCAGTCCGGTCAGCGCATCCGGCTGCCATCGCCACGTCGAGTGGACGCCGTGCCGTCGCAGCCGCGCACCCAGTTCCTGCGCAGAGGCGTCCCGCGTGATCGCCACGAGGAAGCGACCGTTGAGCGGCGTACTGAGCGCTGCACCGATCTCCCACAACGTGGTTGTGTCCGTCGCCGTACCGAGGAAGAGCGCGTCGAGCAACGCCAGCCGCCGGTGCTCGAGCTGAACGGCGAGCTCCGTCGAGGAGGCGCGATACGCGATCGCCAAGGCGTCGGTGCATTCGCCCGCCAACCGCCAGACAGTCGTGGCCGCGTCGACCAGACTCTGGTCGCCGGCGAGTCCCGTCGTACGCGCGGTGTCCACAAGGTCCCGCCACAGTTCTTCGAAGCCGATCCGGAACGCCCGAAGCACCTCGGGCAACGGCGCGTTCTGCTCGGCGCGTTCACGGCCGATGGCTCGCGCGGGCCCGAGGTCGAGCGGTGCGTCCGTACTCAGGCTTCGCAGGACCGGGACGAGATTGTCGTGCACGGAACGCCGTAGATCGACGCTGACATCGCCGTCGGAGTAGAACGGGAGCTCGGAGTACACCCGCCGGCACATGCCTTCCACGACAGCATCCAGCCGGTCGAGAACCTGGTAACTGAGAGCCGACAGCTCGTCGCGAGCCTGCATCTCAGCAGCGTAACCCCGCAGGTCACCGCGCAGGAGTTGTCACTCCGAACAAACCGGCCCGGCGATCTCGATCACCCCGGACATTGTCCGCCGGACCCGCCCGGATCCAGGCTGCGACGAGAGAGCCGGATTGTCACCGCAACGGAGGTCAGATGGTGCTCGCCTCGCTCACCGCAATCGCTCTGGCGATGCTCCCAATGACCGTGCCCGCTCAGCAACCGGTGTGTTCGGACATCAGTACCCCGATCTCGATCGCCGGCGTCCCCGACGGCGTCATCTACGGCCGGTACTGCCGAGCCCCAGCATCCACCGGCAAACCGCTCCAGATCCTCGTCCCCGGCGTCACCTACACCCACGCGTACTTCGACCTCCCGGGTTTCGACGGCCGCTATTCGTACGTGAAGTACATGAACGCCCGCGGCTACGACACGCTCGCCATCGACCGCCTCGGCATCGGTAAGTCCACCCGGCCTCCGCTCGGGGTGACCGTGAATGCCTACTCGAACGCCGACGCCGTGCACCAAGTCGTGGCGGCAGTACGAGCCGGCGAGCTCGGCCGCGCCTACCCGAAAGTCGTGCTGACCGGCCACTCCTACGGCACCTTTGTCGCCGACCTCACCAGCGCGACCTACCACGACGTCGACGGCGTGATCGGCACCGGCTGGTTCCAGCAACCCAGCGCCCTCGGAGTCGTCGGCCTGGTCTCGACGCTCTGGCCGGCCGCGATCGACCCAAGGTTCCTCGGAAAGATCGTCGACCCGACCTACGTGACAACCCGGCCGGGCACCCGAGGGTTCTTCTACCAGGCAGACAACGCGGACCCCGCGGTGATCGCCGCCGACGACGCGCTCAAGGACACCGCATCGTTGTCCGAGACGACCTACCTGGTCGAGGTGAACACCGGCCTCAGCACCCGCATCGGCGTACCGACCTTGCGTGAAGTCGGCGCGCTCGATCGCGTGATCTGCAATCCGATCGCCTGCACCCAAAGGGGCCTGGAGCAACAAGCGCCCGCGCTGTTCCCGGCCGGAGCCGAGGTCTACGTCCAGCCCGGAGCCGGGCACGACATCGCGCTCGAGCTGAACAACACGGCCGGATTCGATCGAGCCGCAGAGTGGCTGGAGGCCAAATTTTGAAGGCCAAACGGGACCACAGTGGTGAGCTGGATGGCCGGGTGGCGGTGGTGACGGGGAGCAGCCGTGGGATCGGGCGTGCTCTGGTGCTGGCGCTGTCCGCAGCCGGAGCGGATGTGGTCGTGAGCGGTAAGAGCGAGGTTGAGGACGCACGAGTGCCGGGCACGATCCACTCGGTTGCGGCGGAGGTGAAGGCATTCGGCGGGCGAGCGATCGCCGTACGAACCGACGTACGCGCGGAGACCGACGTCGAGCACCTCATCCACCGGACTGTGGACGAGTTCGGTCGCGTCGACATCGTGGTGAGCAACGCGGGCGCGCTGTGGTGGGAGCGAGTGATCGACACCCCACCGAAACGGTACGACCTGATGTGGCAAGTGAACGTCCGCGCCGCCTACCTCGCCGCGTACTACGCCCTACCCCACATGGTCCGGCAGAGCTGGGGTCATCTCCTCACCAACAGCCCCGCAGTGACGACCACGGCCACGCCCGGCAAAGCGGCGTACATGACCACGAAGATGGGCATGAGCCGGCTGGAGCTCGGGATCGCGGCCGAGCATTTCGAGGACAACATCGCGGCGAACGCACTCTGGCCGGCCGCGCCGATCGACACGGCCGCGACCCGGAACTGGGGTGCGGAGCGGATGGGCGAGCCCGCGCAGTGGCGCCGGCCGGACATCTACGTGGATGCGGCGATGGAGATCCTCACCAGCGAGCCGAAGACGTGCACCGGCCGGATGGTGACCGACGAGGAGATCCTGACCGAACGCGGCTGGTCGGCCGCGGACCTCGACTCCTACTGGCTCAACGGCAAGGCACCGGAGCAGCCGTTCTGGATCGATGGACGCACCTCATGATCATCGACGAAACCGTCGGCTCCCTCCTCCGCTGGGCCGCCGAGCAGGCGCCCTCCTCGGTCGGGCTGGTCGAGGGCCTGCCCGACCCCGCCGCGAGACGTCGTTGGCGGTACGACGAACTCCTGGCCGAATCCGAGCAGGTCGCCAAGGCCCTGCTCGGCCGGTTCCAGCCCGGTGAGCGAGTCGCGGTCTGGGCGAACAACCTGCCCGAGTGGATCATGCTCGAATTCGCCGCCGGTCTGGCCGGCCTCACGCTCGTCACGGTCAACCCCGCGCTGCGCGACCGCGAACTCGTCCACGTCCTGCGCCAGTCCCGCGCGGCCGGCATCTTCCTGATCCGTCAGTACCGCGACAACCCCTTGCTGGACACACTTCTCGC
Source organism: Kribbella sp. NPDC055071 (assembly GCF_053608045.1). NCBI lineage: Bacteria > Bacillati > Actinomycetota > Actinomycetes > Propionibacteriales > Kribbellaceae > Kribbella > Kribbella sp. NPDC055071. The sequence continues at coordinate 382,168 of NZ_JBSGUS010000002.1, read as the reverse complement.
CGTCCGCCCCGAGCTGCCCGAGCTGCGCGAGATCCTCCTCTTCGAAGACTGGAACGACCTCCGCGCAGAGGCCTCCCCCACCCAGCCCCTGCCGACGGTCCGCCCCGAGGATCCCGCCCAGATCCAATACACCTCCGGTACGACGGGGGCCCCGAAAGGCGCCGTACTACGGCATCGATCCATCACCAACAACGCCAGACTCTCGTACGTTCGCACCTTCGACATGCAACCGGGTGAGGTCTTCGTCAACACGATGCCCTTGTTCCACACGGCCGGCTGCGTGCAGGGAACTCTCGCGCCGCTGGCGAGCCTCGGCGCCCACGTGCTCCTGCCCGGCTTCGATCCAGGGCTGCACCTGAACCTGATCGAATCCGAGCACGGCGCCCAGTTAGCCGCCGTACCCACCATGCTCCTCGCGATCCTCGCCCACCCGGCCTTCAGCTCCACGGACCTCTCGTCGGTGCGGTACGCCCTCTCCGGCGGTGCCACGGTCGCGCCCGATCTCGTCCGCCGGGTCGAAGCGGCCCTGGGCGTCCCGATGGCGATCGTCTACGCGCAGACCGAAGCGTCGCCCTGCATCACCATGACCAGGTTGGACGACGCGCCGGACGACCGCGCCGAGACGATCGGCCGACCACTGCCGGGCGCCGAGGTGAAGATCGTCCGAGACGGGCAACCGGCCGCGACGAACGAGGTCGGCGAGCTGTGGACCCGCGGCTACCACGTGATGGCGGGGTACTTCGACGACCCCGATCAGACCGCCGCGGCCATCGACGCCGACGGCTGGCTCCGCACCGGCGACCTCGCCAGCATGGACGACCGGGGCTACTACCGGATCGAAGGCCGGCTGAAGGAGCTGATCATCCGCGGCGGCGAGAACATCTACCCGCGCGAGATCGAACAGCTCCTGATCACCCACCCGTCCATCGCCGACGTCGCGGTCGTCGGCGTACCCGATCCCCACTGGGGCGAACAGGTCGCCGCCTTCGTCAGACCCACCCCAGGCAGTACGCCGTCACCCGACGACCTGCAGGCGTTCCTCCACGGCCACCTGGCCCGCCACAAGATCCCCAAACTCTGGCGCCTGGTCGACGAGTTCCCCACGACCCCCTCCGGCAAGATCCAAAAATTTGCCCTCCGCAACCAATTGCGCTGACTCAGCGAGTTCGGTCCGCACTCAGGCAGGCGAGTACGGCAAGCACCCGGCGATGACCGTCCTCGGTTTCGGGGAGCGAGAGCTTGGTGAACAGGTGCCGGACATGCGCCTCGACGGTTCGCTCACTCAGATAGAGCCGCTTGGCGATCCCGCTGTTGGTCAGGCCTTCCGCCATCAGCTCGAGCACCTCCCGCTCGCGGTCCGTCAGGATCGCGAGCGGATCGCCTGCACCACGATGCGCCACCAAACCGGCGACCACCTGAGGATCCAGCGCCGACCCGCCCCGCGCGACCCGCTCGGCCGCGGCCAGGAACTCCCCCACATCGAGCACCCGGTCCTTGAGCAGATACCCGAATCCGCCCAGGGACACGAGTTCGACCACCTGGCTGGTCTCGATGTGCTGCGACAACAGGAGTACGCCGATGTCCGGATAGGCGTCCTTAACCACCCGGGCCGCCCGCGCACCTTCATCGCCGAACCCTGGCGGCATCCGGATATCGGCAACCACGAGATCCGGCCGGTACGACGTCACCGTGTCGAGCAGCCCGTTCGCGTCACCGAGGGCCGCAACGACCTCATGTCCGCCGTCGACGAAGAGCATCTTCAGCCCTTCCCGGAGCAACACCTGGTCCTCGGCGATCACGATCCGCATGGCAGCTCCGCGACGAGCGTCGTACCGGCGCCGGGCCGGCTCTGGATGTGGAAGGTCCCGCCGAGGGCCGCGACCCGGTCGGCGAGACCGGTCAGCCCGGTGCCGTGGCGGGCGAGCGCACCGCCGACGCCGTCGTCGACCACGCGCACGACCAGCCTCCGGTCGGTGTGGTCGGCGATCAGCTCGACCCGCGTGGCGTCCGCATGCTTGACGGCGTTGGTGAGGCCCTCACAACAGATGAAGTAGGCAGCGGCCTCGATCCCGGTGTCGAAGCGCTGGTCGGGCATCTGTACGGAGACCTCGAGCGGCGCACGGCGCGCGAGCTCCTGACACGCGGGAGCAAGGCCGGCATCGAGTTGTGCGGGCGGCAATCCGCGGGCGAGCTCGCGAAGCTCGCCGATCGCTACCCCCGCCTCCGCGATCGCGCCGTCCAAGGTGGTCCGCACGGCCGCGGACGACCCGGAGCCGAGTTGGTGTTGGGCGTGCCGCAGGGCCAGGCCGATCGACACCAAGCGCTGCTGCGCGCCGTCGTGCAGATCGCGCTCGATCCGCCGACGCTCGGCGTGACCGGCAGCGACGATGCGCGCTCGCGACGCCTTCACCTCGACCAGCTGGACACTCAGCTCCGCGCGGAGGCGAGCGATCTCGATCGCGAGTCCACCGTCCTCGACGACGCGACGGACCAGGTCCGGACCCAGCATGCTGCTGCGCTCGGACAGGACTACACCAATCGACTGATCGCCGCGCTCGATCGCGATTCGGTACCGGGTATCGGTGTCCGACCGCGGAGTGCCGTCGAGATCGACGTACCGCTGACTTTCCGGGAGGAAGACCAGGAGGTCCAGGCCGGGGTCCGCGAGGATCTCGCGCAGCACCGCGCGGACGTCCTCGGGCGGCCGTCGGCCGGACCGCACGTCGGCCAGGAAGGCGGCCATCCGGTGCAGAGCGTCGTACCGGGATCGGTTGAAGCGACGGTCGACGAGGTCCTGCACGCGTCCGCGCAGGGGGCGGAAGAGCATCGCGCAGACCAGCGTTGCGACGGCAACGGTCCAGCCCGAGCCCCGGCCGAGAAAGGCGCCCAAGGCAACGGTCACGAACGCGTACGCCGAGATCAGGGCGACGGTGATGCCCGCGTAGGCAACGGTCCGGCTGATGAACAGGTCGATGTCGTAGAGCCGGTACCGCAGGATCGCGGCTCCGGCCGCCAACGGCAGCCCGGACAGCGCGAGCGCTGCGATGACGCCGGCGGCTGGAGTGACGTACCAGAGCAGGAAGCTCGCCGGCAGCGCGACGCCGGCGATGGACGCGGCCAGTGCGAACCACTTCAGTTGCTGGCGTTCCAGCCCGGTCGAGCGGCGGAAGCGGAGGGCGAGCGAGACAACGGCGGCGATCAAAGCCCCGAGGAAGAGCGGCATCCCGATCGCCAGCAGAGTACCGGTGGGCAGCGATTCGACCGCGAGCGGATTGCGGCCGCTGCTGAAGTCCTGGCCGCGGTCCGGACTGAGCATCCAGGCCACCATGCCGACCACGAGACCGGCGGCTCCGATCCACGGCACCGGGCGCCAGCGTGGGCTCGGTAGCCGGCCGGTCGGAAAGAGCAGGAACGTGAGTGTCCATCCGTAGCCGCTCGGTAGCCAACTGACGGCAGAGATTGCCTCGGCGATCGGGCCACCGGCCCAGCCCTCGGCCGCGGCCCGGAGTCCCCAGCCCTGCGCCAGATCCGCGCTGAGCGCGTTGAGGAGCCCGAATCCGCAGAAGAGCCAGCCGATCGGGTTCTCCGGCCGGCGACGGGCGATCACCGCGCCCGCACCGACCGACGTGAGGCTGAACAAGCCGTAGAGGAGCGTGTCGTAGCCAGGCTCGAGGCGCCACGACAGCACGATCGCGGCGATCTCCGCGAGCGCGGTCGCTCCGAACAACAAGGCCGGCACCGGCCGACGGTCACCCACGCGACCATCGTGGCAGCGTCACGCGATCCCGCCAACAGTGCTGGCACTGACGCGAATCCGCGCGCCCAGTGGCGTGCTGGCGCCGATGTGGCGGAAGGTCGCCGGTTCCTACCGTCGAAGCACTCAGAGAAAGGTGGGAATCATGAACCGCAAACTTGCTGTCATCGGCCTGGTGGGAGCCGTCCTAACAACAGTGTCGGGCGTACTCGTGGAGGCGGTGGTCAAGCCACGATCCGACGTGTCCGAGGACCTGTGGAGCTATCCGTGGAGCAGCGACGCCATCGTCGGTGTCTCGATCCTGTACGCCGCCTTGCACATCCTCGTCTTCATCGGCGTACTCGGCGTTGTCCGCAGCCTCACCACCCGCGCCGGACGCGGCGGGGCGATGACCGCCGCTGTGGGAACCCTCGTGCTCTTCGGCGCCGAACTCGCATCCATCCCGATCGCCGACCAGCGCCTCGACCAGACCGCCCCGAAGATTGTCGGCGGCGTCTTCGGCCTGGGCGTAGCGCTCACCGCGGTCGGCCTCCTCATCGCGGGCGTCGTCGTCCTGCGGTCACACGAATGGGCCGGCTGGCGCCGGTACACACCACTGGGCGCCGGCCTCTGGTCCGTCGCAATGATCGGCCTCAGCGCAACCAGCGCCCTCCCCGTCGGCGTAGCCATCTACGGCGCCACCCTCACCATCCTGTTCGCCGCCACCTACCCCCATCCATCCGCCGCCACCACCGAACCCCGCCTCCAAGCCCACCTCAACCAGTGAACGCCGGGTTCAGTGGACGCCGCTCATCAGTTTGGTGATGGGCTTGGCGGTGAGGAGGAGGAGTAGGCCCAGGAGGATGGCGATGGCGCCGATGATGCCGAAGTAGGGGGTTTCGTGGTCGGTGGAGTAGAGCTTGGCGAGGACGCCGGACATCGCCGTTCCGAGGGCTACCGACAGGAAGAACAGGGCGACCATCTGGGTTCGGAAGGCTTCTGGGGCGAGTTTTGTGGACAGGGAGAGGCCTACCGGGGAGAGGAGGAGCTCGGCGATCGTGAAGACGAGGAGGATGCCGGCCAGGCCGAGGAGGGGCGCGCTGTTCGGGCCGCCGCCGGACATCGTGAGGAAGAGCAGGAACGCGACGCCCATCACGATCAGGCCGGCGCTGAACTTGACCGGCGTCGACGGCTGGCGCGGGCCGAGCTTGGTCCAGATCGCCGCGAAGACACCGGACAGCACGATGATCATCACCGGGTTGATCGACTGCACGAACGAGACCGGCATCTCCCAGCCGAACAGATTCCGGTCCAGACGCTGGTCGGAGTAGATCGTCACCACGGTGAACTGCTGCTGGTAGAGCGACCAGAACGCCGCGCTCGCGATGAACAAGGGGATGAAGGCAACGACCCGGTTGCGCTCGATCTGCGTCAACCGGCCACTGCCGAGGATCACGATGAAGTATGCGATCGCCGCGAGCGCACTGATCACCGCGACGGCGATCGCGTACTTCGACGCCGGCAGCACTCCGGATACCAGGATCAGTACGACGACCACGAGCGCGACCCCGGCTCCGATGGCGACCCGGCGGGCCCCCTCGGCCGGCAAGGGATTCGGGACCTCGCGAGCGGTGTCACTCAGTCGCCGGCGGCCCGCGCCATACTGGACGAGCCCGAGGAACATGCCCGCGGCGGCCAGGCCGAAGCCGTAGTGGAAGCCGGCGTTCTTCTGCAGCAGGCCGGTGAGCAGCGGGCCGGCGAAGGCACCGAGGTTGATGCCGAGGTAGAACAGCGAGAACCCGCCGTCGCGACGATCGTCCTTCTCCGCGTAGAGCGTGCCGACCAGGGAGGTCGCGTTGGCCTTCACCCCACCGCTGCCGAAGCCGATCAGCACCAGCCCGACCGCGACACCCGCCAGGCCCGGGATCAGGGCCAGCGCGATGTGGCCGAGCATGACGACGACGGCCGCGTCGAACAACGTCCGCTCGGGACCCAGCAGCCGGTCGGCCAACCAACCCCCGAGGATTGTCGACAGGTAGACGAGACCGCCGTACGCGCCGACGATGCTGGTCGCGGTGCCTTCGTCGATCCCGAGACCGCCCTGGGCGGCGGTGTAGTACAGGTAGATCAACAGGATGCCTTGCATACCGTAGAACGAGAACCGCTCCCACAGCTCGACCCCGAAGAGGTTCGCGAGCACGGGCGGATGCCCGAAGAACGTGCGCTCACTGCGATCGGCTTCGGTACTACTCACTGCGGCTCCCGACTGTTGCCTGCGGATTCAGGTGGTGTGGTGGATGAAGAACTTGGCCGGGTCACCCGCGGCCCGCGCCCCGGATCCGATCCAGGCGGCGAACTCCTCGGGGTGCCGTCGCTCGAGCTCGTCGAGATAGGCACGGCGTACGTCGGACATCACCTGCCGCCGTTCCGATTCCGTTGCCACCTGCAACTGCCTGAAGCTCCGCCGCCACGCCAGGCAGAGCTCCTCGTCGCTCAGTTCACCCAGAGTCTGCCGTACGGCGGACCGATACGAGCGGACCAACGGGAGGTCGACCACTGGTGTCGCGGCGCGCTTCTGCACGCGCGGCCTGGGACTACGCACCTTCCTCTCCACGGCCTCGGGCGCGGAAAGAGTCTCGGTAGGTTTCAGCCGCGCGACGAACCATGGTGACGAGGCAACGATCAGCCCGAGCAGGGCGAGGGTCCCCAGTCCCACGGCGACGGCGTACCCGAGGATCGCCAGCGCGATCAGGCCGCCACGGCCGGCCCAGCGCGGCACCGCATGCATCAGGTCGATCGACGGCAGGTCGCGCGCCAATCCGATACTGAGGCAGAGGGATCCGCCCACGAACGCCGCGAGCAGGAACGAGACCAGATTCGTCGTCACACCGCTGAACACCAGCGCGGCCGCCAGACCGATCGCGGCCAGCAGCCCTACAGCTGTTCGCCACACCCGCCTGTACGGTAACCGGCTGGACCGCACCTCAACACACTGCCGCATGCGCCCCCGGTGCCCACACGGGCCGGTTCTCAACCCGCGATTCAGGGCCGGGACGGCGAGCTGACCTGCAGGGTCCGGGCGATCAGCGCACCGACCTGATCGAGCTCGATCAGGAAGCCGTCATGACCGTACGGCGACGTGATCGTGTGGACCCCGTCAGCCGCGGGGTAGGCAGCGACGAGCTGGGCCGACAGAGCCGGTGGGTAGAGCCGATCGGAGTCGACAGCCGCCACCACCAGCCGGGCCTTCAGTGCGGCCAAGGCTGTGTGCAGGTCGCCCCGGCCGCGGGTGACGTCGTGACTGTTCATCGCGCGGGTCAGGACGACGTACGAACCGGGATCGAAGCGCCGGGTGAGCTTGGCGGCGTGGTGATCGAGGTACGACTCGACCGCATAGCGGCCGCCACGCGAGGGATCCTCGCCGGGTTGCGCCTCGCGTCCGAAGCGGGTCGCCAGCTCGAACTCCGAGCGGTAGGTGACGTGCGCAATCCGGCGGGCGATGCCGAGCCCGGCGACCGGGGAGCGGCCGGTGCCGTAGTAGTCGCCGCCCTGCCAGTCCGGATCCGCGGTGATCGCGGCGAGTTGTGGCGCGCACCAGGCGATCTGGTCGGCGGTGGCGTAGCCGGTGGAGGCGAGAACGATCGCCGTACCGACGCGGTCCGGGTAGAGCAATGGCCACTCGAGCGCGCGCATACCGCCCATCGAGCCGCCGATCACCGCCGCCCACCGATCGATCCCCAAGGCATCGGTCAGTGCCGCTTCGGCGGTGACCTGGTCCCGGACGGTGATCGCGGGGAACCTGCTCCCCCACGGTCGCCCGTCCGGCGCATCGCTCGACGGCCCGGTGGTGCCCTGGCAACCACCGAGCACGTTCGCGGCGACGACGTACCAGTCGGCGGGGTCGAGGTAGCGGGTCAGCCCGTCCCACCACCCCGGCGTCGGTTGCCCGGGACCGGCCGGCCCGACCACGTGCGCATCACCGGTGAGCGCGTGGCAGATCAGGACGGCGTTGTCCCGGGCACCGTTCAGCCGGCCCCCAGGTTTCGTAGGCGATCCGTACGCCGGGCAGCGTCGTACCACTCTCGAGCTGAAGATTGCCTGCAGCAACGAATCGCCTCACGGCATCAGGCCGACTTGGCCGCGGCGAACCCGACCTCGAGGTCGGCCAGGATGTCGTCGATGTGTTCGAGCCCGACCGCGAGCCGGACCAGGCCCGGGGTGACGCCGGACGCGAGCTGATCCTCCTCCGACAGCTGGCTGTGGGTGGTCGAGGCCGGGTGGATCACCAGCGAGCGGACGTCGCCGATGTTCGCGACGTGGCTGTGCAGCTGCAGCGCGTTCACGAACCGCTTGCCTGCATCCACCCCACCCTTGATCTCGAACGCGACGACCGCACCCGCACCGCGCGGTGTGTACTTCTGCGCGAGCTCGTAGTACTGGCTCGACGGCAGGCTCGCGTACGCGACGCTGTCCACCTCGTCCCGTGCTTCCAGCCATTGCGCGACCTTGAGGGCGTTGTCGAGGTGCCGCTCGATCCGCAGCGACAGCGTCTCCAGACCCTGCGCGATCAGGAACGCGTTGAACGGCGACAACGCCGTACCGAGGTCGCGCAGCCACTGCACCCGGGCCTTCAGGATGTAGGCCAGGTTGCCCAGGTCCGAACCGACGCCGAGCGCCGTACCGTAGGTGAGCCCGTGGTAGCTCGGGTCCGGCTGGTTGAAGCCGGGGAAGCGCTCCGGGTTCGCCGCGTAGTCGAACTTGCCGCTGTCCACGATCACGCCGGCGATCGCCGTACCGTGCCCGCCCAGGTACTTCGTCGCCGAGTGCACCACCACGTCGGCACCGTGCTCGAGCGGCCGCAGCACGTACGGCGTGGCGACGGTGTTGTCCACGATCAGCGGTACGCCGTACTCGTGCGCTACCCCGGCGATGCCCTCGATGTCGAAGATCTCGCTCTTCGGGTTCGCGATCGTCTCACCGAAGAACGCCTTGGTGTTCGGCTTGATCGCGGCCTTCCAGGACTCCAGGTCGCTCGGGTCCTCGACGAAGCTCACCTCGATGCCGAGCTTCGGGAACGTGTAGTGGAACAGGTTGTAGGTGCCGCCGTACAGGCTCGGGCTGCTGACGACGTGGTCGCCCGCCTCGGCGATGTTCAGCAGCGCGAGACTCGTCGCGGCCTGACCGGAGCTGACCAACAGCGCCGCGGTGCCGCCTTCCAGGCTGGCGATGCGCTGCTCGACCGCGTCCTGGGTCGGGTTCTGGATGCGGGTGTAGATATTGCCGAACTCCTGCAGTCCGAACAGGCTGGCCGCATGGTCGGTGCTGTCGAAGGTGTACGACGTGGTCTGGTAGATCGGCAGCGCCCTGGCCTTGGTGGTCGGGTCGGACGTCTGGCCGGCATGGATCTGCCTGGTCTCGAACGACCAGTTCGGCGTGGTCATCAGTAGCCCCTTTCGCGAAGTTTGTGCTGAAAGTTTAGTGATTTGGTCGACTTACCTGTTGGCGTCTCGCTGGGTGGACTGATCTGTGACCGCGCAACAACAGCCGGCGACGGCCGGTTCGGAGGGGCAGACGTTGGCGGGTTTTGGGGCAGGGCGTGGGGATGGACGGGCGTTGCGGGGTCGGGGGAAATTAGGGTCTGAGGGTTGTTATCCGACGAGGGGGTTGGCTGTGCGGAGTGAATTGTTTGCGGCGGGGAATCAGGAGCAGGAGTCGGCCCAGGCCGGGCTGCGGTTGCAGAACTCGAAGCTGCTGAAGGTCGAGCTGCGCGGTGAGGTGTTCGCGCGGCAGGGTGCGATGGTCGCGTACCAGGGGAACGTGCAGTTCGAGGCCCAGGGCTCCGGCGGGATCGGGAAGTTCCTGAAGAGCAAGCTGACCGGCGAAGGCGTGCCGCTGATGAAGATGCGCGGCGAGGGTGACGTGTTCCTGGCCGATCGCGCTTCGGACGTGTATCTGATCGACCTGGAGGGTCCGCACGACGGGCTCAGCATCAACGGCGGCAACGTGCTCGCGTTCGAGTCGTCGCTGAGCTGGGACATCCAGCGGGTCCAGGGTGCCGGCATGTTGTCGAACGCAGGTCTGTTCAACTGCGTGTTCTCCGGCCAGGGCCGCCTCGCGATCACCTGCAAGGGCACGCCCGTGGTGCTGACCGTGGACCAGCCGACGTTCGCCGACCCGCAGTCCGCGATCTGCTGGTCGACCGGCCTCCAGACCGGCTACACCCGGGCCGACCAGATCGGCCTCGGCACGCTGCTCGGTCGCAGCACCGGTGAGGCGTTCACGATGAGCTTCCAGGGCCAGGGCTTCGTCGTCGTCCAGCCGTCCGAGGAGCCGTCCGGCGGATTCATCTCCGGGACCGGCGGCGGCACCCAGGCCGGTCAGGACGGCGGTGTCGGCGGCATGCTGGGCGGTCTACTCGGCGGACGCTAACTCCGTGCAGATATCCCACGAAGCTTGCCGGAGAAGGGCCGCGGTGTCGGCATCGAGGCCCTTCACCGGTACGTCGGTGCCGACCGGATCCTCGCTCAGCAGCGCAATCAGGAACACGCACGCCGCCAGGTAGCTCCCCGCGAGCGCCGGGTGACTGTTGTCCGCATCGTGCAGCACAGGCTGGTCGAACCGGCTCAAGAAGCGCTTCCACACCGACCCGACCGGGACGAGTGTCGCCGCCAGCTCCACCGCGCTCCCGCCGTACGCATCCGTGAGCGCCTGCTGGGTCTCCGGCGCGTTGCGCCGGGCCCAGGTCTCGTACAGCGCCGTCCGGGCGCCCGCAGCCGAGATCGCGGCATGGAAGTCGCGCGCACTGTCCCGGAACCGCGCCGGGCTCTTGATCGGCAGCGTGCTCTGCTCCTGCAGTACGACGGTGTCGAATCCGCCGGTCGCGATCGCGTCGAGCGATTTACCGGCGTTGAGGTGCTGCCGCAGCGACGCACCACCGGCCTGAATCAGCGTGAAGTCCAGCTCGATCCCACGAGCACCGGCCAGCCCTTTGAGCAGACCAGGCAGGTTGTTCCGCGCCGTGAAGCTGTTTCCCACAAAGAGGATCCGCACAGGCCCGACGCTACTATGCCGGGATGGCAACTGCGCTGTCGATGGACGAACTACGGTTGGCCTGGTGACGATGCGCTTCTCGATCAACATTCCGAACTTCGGGGACTTCGCCGACGCCCATGCGGTCGCGCAGGTGGCGGTCGCCGCCGAGGAGGCGGGGTGGGACGGGCTGTTCGTCTGGGATCACGTGGTGCAGACCAAGGCGCGGCGGCGCGGGCAGGCGTTCGGGGATCCGTGGATGTTGCTGACCGCGGCCGGGATGGCGACCTCGCGGATCAAGCTGGCGCCGTTGGTGACACCGGTTGCGCGACGGCGGCCGGAGCAGTTGGCCCGGCAGGTCGCGACGCTGGACGCGCTGTCCGGCGGGCGGGTGATCTTCGCGGCAGGGCTCGGTGCGCCGATCGCGGACGAGTTCGGCAGCTTCGGCGACGAGACGGATCCGAGGGTCCTGGCCGAGAAGCTCGACGAGGGGCTCGACCTGCTCGCGGCGTACTGGTCGGGTACGGCGGTCAACCACGACGGCCCGCACTACCGCGTCGACGACGTGACGTTGCTGCCGGCAACGGTTCAGCAGCCGCGGCCGCCGGTGTGGATCGCCGGATACTGGCCGCGGAAGGCACCGATGCGACGAGCCGCGCGCTGGGACGGCGCCGTACCGCTGTTCGAATCCGCCAACCATGGCGAGGCTCCGCCCGTCGACGATGTGCGTGCTGTCGCCAGCTATCTCCGTGACCAGCACACCGGCCGGACCACGCCGTACGACATCGTTGTCGGTGGCGTCAGCCCTACGGACCCGGCCAAGGCCCGCGCGCTGATCGAGCCTCTCGCCGAGGCCGGCGCCACCTGGTGGGACGAACGCCAACTCATCACCGGCACGGACTTCTATCGGCTCGACCCGGTCCTGCGCCGGATCCATGAAGGTCCTCCGCGGTGACCGAAGAGTCGTCCTGTTGTGCGCCTCCTCGGGCGGAGGTGGGGAGTGTGCCTCCTCCGCTGCCGGAGGAGTGTGGGATTCATGAGGTCGAGCAGGTGGTTGTCCCGGGCGGCGAGTTCGCGATGGGTGATTCCACTGGGGACGGGAACGCGTGCGACGGCGAGGCACCGGTTCATCGGGTCACCGTCTCCGCCTTCAACATCGATGCGACCCCCGTGACCAACCGGGATTTTGCCCGGTTCGTCGACGACACCGGGTATCGGACCGAGGCCGAGACGTTCGGATACTCCGCGGTGTTTCACCTGGCGTTGCAGGCTGCGCCGGATGAGGTGATGGGGCCCGCTGCGGGGACACCGTGGTGGGCCGGCGTGCGAGGTGCGGACTGGCGGCATCCGGGTGGATCCCGGTCTGATCTGGAGGGTCTCGACGACCATCCCGTCGTCCACGTGAGTTGGCACGATGCCGTTGCCTACGGCAAGTGGTCGGGCCGGCGGCTGCCGACCGAGGCCGAGTGGGAGTTCGCATCGCGCGGTGGGCTCGAGAACGCGCGGTATCCCTGGGGTGACGAGCTGCTGACGGCCGACGGCGAGTGGCAGTGCAACATCTGGCAGGGCGACTTCCCGGAACGCAACGACCTCGACGACGGCTACCTCACGACCGCTCCGGTGCGGAGTTTCGCGCCGAACGCCTACGGCCTGTGGCAGACGGTCGGCAACGTGTGGGAGTGGTGCGGGGACTGGTTCGGCCCGCGGTACTACAAGTTCTCCCCCGCCATCGACCCGCAGGGACCCAAGCTCGGAGCGGCCCGGGTGATCCGCGGTGGCTCATATCTCTGCCACGACTCCTACTGCAACCGCTACCGCAACGCCGCCCGCTCCTCCAACACCCCCGAGTCGTCGATGGGCAACGCCGGCTTCCGCACGGTCGCACTCACGACGGTGTGATCCGTACGTCGGCAGCCCGCAAACCCGGCGTGGTCACGGCGACGGCGGCCACCGCGGCCACACACAGCACCGCCCCGGAGGCCAGGGCCAGCACCGGCGAGGTGAACTGGGCGACCAGGCCGCCGCGGAGGTTGCCCAGGTCGGGACCGGCTTGGCCGACAATCTGCTCGGCGGCGCTGACCCGGCCGAGCAGCTCACTCGGCGTGTGGAGCTGGACGATCGTGCTGCGGGAGACGACCGAGACCGTGTCCGCCGCACCGGCCACAGCCAGGAACACCAACGCCAGCCATGGCACCGGCGAGAACGCGAACAACACCAGCGCGACACCCCATCCAGCCGATCCGACCAGCATCACCACGCCGTGACGTGGCAGCCGCGTGAACGTGCCGGACAGCATCGACGCCGCGACACCGCCCACCGCGATCGCCGTCAGGAACAGCCCGAGTGTCCGCGGATCGTTGCCGAATCGCTCCGCATTGATCACCGGGAACAGGCTGATCGGCATCGACAGGACGGTCGCCGCCAGGTCGGTGATCAACGCGCCACGGATCACCGGCGTTGCCGCGACGAACGTCAATCCGTCCCAAACGGCCCGCAGACCGGGCTTGGCGACGGCTTCGGTCCGCATCCGCGGCAGTCCGAGGACGCCGTACAGCGCGGCGAGAAAGCTCAGGCAGTCGATCAGGTAGCACGCGCCCGTGCCCCAAGCGTTCACCACGACACCGCCGAGCGCGGGGCCGACCAGCATCGCGGCCTGGAAGCCAACCCGGTTCAGTGCGATGCCGGCCGCGAGGAGGTCGCGCGGCAGCAACTGCGGGAGCACGGTCCGCGCGACCGGTCCGGCCGCGGCCCCGAACGAAGCCTGCGCGGCAACAAGCCCAAGCAGTACGCCGACGGGCACCGGCCCGATCACCAGCTGACTCGCCATCGCCCCGGCGGCGACCAGTTGGCCGCAGATGGTGATCAGGTAGAACCGGCGTCTCTCGACCCGGTCGATGACCGCGCCGGCGAACAACCCGAGCAGGATCAGCGGCAACGCCTGCGACAACCCGACGGCGCCGGTCCACGCCGTACTCCGGGTCTGGTCCCAGACCTGGAACATCACGGCGACAAAGGCCAGCTGACCACCGAACGTCGACAGCACCTGCCCGACCCACAACCGCCGGAACGCCGGGACGGCCCGCAACGGCTCCAGGTCGATCAGCGCGTGCCGGACGCTCATTTGTCCAGCTTGTCGGCGATTCGGTCGTGGAAACTCTTCCGGGCCAGGGCTGCTTCGACGTCCCGCACGACCTGGGTCATCGGATACCGCAGCTCGGCCTCGAGCTCCGTGATCGCGGCCTCGGTGGCTCGCCACTCGGCGGCCAGGAGGTCGACGAGCTTCTTCGCCTTCGGGGTCAGCGCGACTTTCTTGCTGCGGGCATCGGTCCCGGGCACGGTCCGGACGAAGCCGGCCGTCCGCATCGCCGAAACCTTCTGGCTCAAGGCCGAATGCGTCCGGCCGACCGACTCGGCCAGCTCGGTGATCGTCATCGGGCCCTTGGTGTGCAGCCGGAGCAGCTCCATCACGTAGCTGGGCTTCAGCCCCTTGACCTCGCGATCGGTGTAGATACTCGCGATCTCGGCATCCATCCGCGCCAGCAACTCGTGCAACGGCCGCCACTGACTCAGCTCGGTCGGGTCATCCATCCTCAAATCATAACAGTACTTATATAAGTTCTGTTCGATCGCTTGATCCGGGCGATGGCCAGGACGGCGGCCAGCAGGCTGATCGCGGCCAGGGTCGCGAAGCCGAACCGGGTGTCGGTGTGGCCGGTGACCACCGAGGTGACCAGCATGACCACGACCGTGGCGGCCAGACCGTACCCGTTGGCGACGCCGAACGCATGCCCGACCCGCGACTCGTCGACCGAGGTCATGAGCAAGGATCGGGTCGCGATCCGGGCCTGCCCGAACACAAACGCACCGACGAGCACGAGTCCCATCAACGCACCGACTCCGAACAGCGGCTGCAGCACCAGCAGCACGTTGCACACGAGGAAGCCCACCACCGCGAGGCGAAGATCACCGAGCCGTACGACCGAACGCCGGTAGGCCACCGCGGCCAGCAGGAACCCGACACCACCCACCGCATCCACGACCCCGAGAACCGCCGGCCCGCGATGCCACTCCCCGATCACCAACACCGGCAACAGTGCATTGAACACCGTCACCACAACCAGCCCCTGCCCGAACAGCAAGGCCAACGGAGCCAGCGGCAGCCCGGTCCGTTCGGTGACCTGCGGCAACTCCTCGACGACCTCCACACGCCGGCGGGTCGGACCAACGGCGGCAAGCAGGAGCGCGGAGGCAACGAACGTCAAACCGTTGAAGACGAAGAGCGGGGCCGAGCCGAAGAGCTGGAGCGCGAAGCCGCCTATTGATGCCGAGAGCAACATTCCGGACTGGAGCGCGATCTCGTAGTGAGCATTGAAGGGGCGGAGGGTGGCGAGGGGTACGCGCTCTCGGACCAGCGCCGCGCTGGTCGGGGTGAACAGCGCCGCCATCACCGCGAGCGCGAAGTTGGTTGCGTAGATGAGGGGTTGTTGAGGTCCGCCCAGCGCGAGACCGACAGGCAGGCTGAGCGCTGCGATCGCACTCACCAGGTCACACCCGATCCACAACCGGCGCCGGTCGAAGCGGTCCGCCAGGCCACCGAAGTACGGCGAGAGCACGGCCTGCGGGACCGCGACCGCGATGAACAGCCAGCCGACATCCAGCATCGATCCCTGGGCGCGCACCAGCAGCAGCGCGGCGCCGAGCAACTGGATGTTGTTCCCGAGCGAGGTGATGAAGGCCGCCGGCAACAGCAGCTTGTAGGTGGTCACGCACCTACGGTGCCAGCAATACCTGACAGGCGATGTCAGTGTTGCTTTTCGCTACTCCAGTCTCGTAAATTGTCTAAATACGACACAGCAGTAGCGGAAAGAGGAACGATGGTAGGCCGAGGACGACCACGCGACGCCGGAGTGGAGGGCCGGCTCCTGCAGGCCGCGATGACCGAGATGCGGGCCCGGGGGTACGACGGACTCTCGGTCGACCGGGTCGCGGAGCGGGCCGGGGTCGCCAAGACCACGCTGTACCGGCGCTGGCCGAGCAAGGCCGAGCTGGTGATCGCGATGATCGCCCAGCTCCGTTCCGCCGTACCGTTCGAGCCGAGTGGCGACTCGCGGCGCGATCTCACCGACCTCGTCACCGGCGTCGCCACCACGTTGAGCGCGCTGCCGGTCACGCTGGTCGCCGACCTGGCCGCGGCTGCCGCCCGCGAACCTCGTGTCGGCGAGAGCGTGCGCGCCCTCTGGGGTGAGCGGCATGCGGCTGTCACCGCCGTACTCGCACAAGCCCAAGCCGAGGGCCGCGTGCCCGCACACGCCGATCCCGCCGTGCTGGTCGACCAGCTCGTCGGGCCGCTGTACTACCGGCTCCTCGTCACCGGCGAGCCGATCACTTCCGCCTACGTGAGGGAGCTGGTGCTCAGCACCCTCGGACCCGATCTGGAGCAGCCATGAAGATCCTCACCGCAATCGCCGTCGTCGTCGTCCTGCTGGCCGGCTACACGATCTACACCATCGCCCGCCCGTTCGTCCTGCACACCGAGCTCGACATCGACGCGAGCCCCGAGCAGGTCTGGAAGGTCCTCACCGACCGGCAGGCCTACCCGGAGTGGAACCCTTTCATCATTTCGTCGACCGGCGACCTGACCAAGGGCGCGACCATCACCAACGTCCTGCGCGACACCAAGGGCGCCGAGACGACGTTCACGCCCGAACTCCTCGCGGTCGAGCCGAACAAGGAGCTCCGCTGGATCGGCAAGATCGCCTTCGGCGGCATCTTCGACGGCGAACACGCCTTCCGCCTCGAGCCTCTCCCGGACGGCCGCACCCACCTGATCCAGGAAGAACGCTTCCGTGGCGTCGCCATCCCCTTCACCCGCTCGATGCTCAAAACCACCATCAAGCCCCAGTTCGAAGCGATGAACCAGGCCCTCGCCGCCCGTGCCGCCAATTGATCCAGCTGACGCATGAAGTCATGCTGAAAGATTCATTGGACGGATGAGTGAGGTGGTGGTTGGGTCGGGAGTATGGAGAAGCGCAGATTGGGACGGGTGGGTATCGAGGTCAGCCCGGTGGGGTTCGGGAGCTGGGCGATCGGCGGGCCGTTCAGCGATGAAGAGGGGAATCCGCTCGGGTGGGGTGAGGTCGACGACGACGAGTCGGTGCGGGCGATCCGGCGGGCGGTCGAGCTCGGGGTGACGTTCTTCGACACCGCCGATGTGTACGGCGCCGGACACAGCGAACGCGTGCTGGGTAAGGCACTCGAGGGCCGTCGCGACCAGGTGGTGATCGCGACCAAGTGGGGTAACACGTTCGACGAGGCGACCCGGGTCATGCACGGGCAGGACAGCACACCCGAGTACGTGCACAAGGCCGTGCGGGCCTCGCTCGACCGGCTCGGGACGGACTACCTCGACCTGTATCAACTGCACTACGACACCACCGATGAGATCGCGCTGCCGTTGCGTGACGCGTGCGAAGACCTGGTCCGGGAAGGGCTGATCCGCAGCTACGCCTGGAGCACGGACACCCTGCACAGCGCGGAGTTGTTCGCCGCGGGCAAGCACTGTTCGGCGGTGCAGCACGAAGCGAGTGTGCTGCACGACGCCCCGGACTTCTTCGCTTTGTGTGAACGCGAGGACCTCGCCAGCATCAACCGGACCCCGCTCGGCATGGGCATCCTCGGCCGCCGCGACGCCAACCGGCCGGCGACCGGTGCGGACATCCGGACGCTGCCGCCGTCCTGGCTGCGCTACTTCGAGAAGGGCGGCGTACCGGCACCCGAGTGGTGGGACAAGGTCACGGCTGTCCGCGACGTCCTGGAGAGCGACGGGCGGACGCTGGCGCAGGGCGCGTTGGCCTGGTTGTGGGCGCGGAGCCCGCGGACCGTCCCGATCCCGGGATTCCGCACGGTGGCACAGGCCGAGGCCAACGCCGGCGCGATGGCATTCGGCCCCCTCACCGACGACCAGTTGGCCGAGATCACCAAGCTGATCGCGGGTTAGCGCTTCAGAGCGGGCAACTCGACAGACATATACGGCCACCGCCCGATCGCGCCAGGTGTCGCGGTGCGGAAATCTGGCGGCAGTGGACGTATACGTCCTGTCCTCGTGCACGGGTTTGGGGGTCAGGGTTTGGTAGTGCCGCGCAGGATCAGGCGGGCCGGCGCGATCAGCTCCTGCGGATCACCGGTCGGCCCGCCGTTCAGCTGAGCGATCAGCAACGCGACGATCGCGTCCGCCATCTCCTCGTGCCCCGGGTTGATGGTCGACAGCGCCGGCACCAGGTACGGCGCTTCGTCGATGTCGTCGAAACCCACCACCTGCACGTCGTCCGGCACCCGCAGCTCCGCATCCGCCAAGGCCCGAAGGGCGCCCAGGGCAACGACATCGGTCAGCGCGAAGACCCCGTCGAAGCCGATCCCACGCCCCAGCAACGACCGGATCGCGTCGTACCCCTCCTGCAGGGTGAATCTGCACCGGATCGTCAGCTCCGGATCGATCGGTACGTCGGCCTCCGCATGCGCCACCGCATAACCCTCGGCTCGCAGGGACGGCATGTTCGCGGTCGAGTCCGGGTCGCCGCCGAGCATCGCGATCCGACGCGCGCCGGTGGTGAGCAGATGCGCGGTCGCCTGCCGCGCTCCGTCGACGTTGTCCATCATCACGTGGTCGAAGCGGGACGGCAGCGCGCGTTCGCCGATCATCACGACCGGTGCGTCGTTGCGGAGCTGGCTCAATTCGGACGGGTCGCTGTCGACCACGCTGAGGATCAGACCGTCGTACATCCGCAGCCGCGAGAACGCGACCGCATCCAGCTCGCCTTCCCGGCTCGCACCCGTACGCTCCATCACGATCCGTAGATTGTGTGCCTCGAAACGATCCGCAAGGCGTCCTGCCAGCTGGGCGAAGTACGGGCGCTCGAGCTCGGGGACAGCGAGACCCACCACTCCGGTTCGCCCCGCGCGCAGGTGCCGGGCGGCCAGGTTGACCTGGTAGCCGAGCTCGCTGATCGCGGCCAGCACGCGCTCCCGGGTCGCGGCGCCGACGCGCGGCCGCCCGTTGATGACGTTGGACACGGTCATTGTGGAAACACCCGCCGACCGTGCCACGTCCGCCATTGTCACCACAGCGGACGTTCGCCTGCCGGCGTCCCCACCCCGCCGCCCCGGTCGCTTCATGTACCCCACCCTATGCAAACGATATCCCGATGAATCTGCGCCGTACAGTAGCCCTCCAGACGGCCGCGCGACCAACAATCCATGGGGGAATCTGTTGTCCAAGGCATCATCTGCACGGATCGTGATCGATTTCGACGTACCGGGCCCGACGATCAGCCGGCACCTGTACGGTCACTTCGCCGAGCATCTCGGACGCTGTATTTACGGCGGTTTCTACGTCGGCGAGGACTCAGAGCTACCGAACGAGCGTGGCATCCGGCTCGATGTGATAGATGCACTTCGCCTGGTGAACATTCCGAATCTGCGCTGGCCGGGCGGTTGTTTCGCCGACGAGTACCACTGGAAAGACGGGATCGGACCGAAGGCCGATCGCCCGTCGATGATCAACACGCATTGGGGTGACGTCGAGGAGAACAATCATTTCGGCACTCATGAGTTCATGGCGTTGTGTGAGCTGCTTGGCGCGGATCCATATGTCAGTGGCAATGTGGGCAGTGGAACCGTGCGGGAGATGAGTGAATGGGTCGAGTACCTCACGCGTGCCGGTGACAGCCCGATGGTTCGGTTACGCAAGGCGAACGGCCGGGACGAACCGTGGCGAGTTCCGTTCTGGGGAATCGGCAACGAGACCTGGGGATGCGGTGGGAACCTGAGCGCCGAGGCGTACGCCGATCTGGCCCGCCAGTACGCCACGTTCTGTCGGGACCACGGCGACAACTCCCTGTACCGCATCGCGGCCGGCGCGACCGACGACGACCTGGCCTGGACCGAAGCCCTGATGAAGTCCATCAGCAGCCTGGGCAGCCGACGCGCGCCAAGAGACACCTTCCAGGCGATCTCACTGCACTACTACACGATCGCAGGGACCTGGCAGCAGAAGGGATCTGCGACCGACTTCGACCTCGACGACTACTACCGCACCATCATCAAGGCGCAGGATGTGGAGCGCGTACTCCGCGCTCACTCCGCGGTGATGGACGCCTACGACCCCGGACGCCGAGTCGGATTGGCACTCGACGAGTGGGGCACCTGGTGGGACGTCGAGCCGGGTACGAATCCTGGCTTCCTGTCCCAGCAGAACACGATGCGCGACGCGTTGGTGGCGAGTCTGCACTTCGATGTGTTCCACCGGCATGCGGATCGGCTCGTGATGGCGAACCTCGCGCAGGCGGTCAACGTGCTCCAGGCGGTGTTGCACACCGACGAGAAGGGTGGGCTTGTCCGGACCCCGACGTACCACGTCTTCGAGATGAACAAGGGACACCACGACGCGGTCTCCGTGCCTGTGCACGTGGTCGACCAACCCCCGTCGGCCGGGCCGATGAAGCTCGTGTCCGCGTCGGCGTCGGTCAAGGACGGACGGGCGCTCGTGTCGCTCAGCAATCTGGATCCCGTTGCGCCACTGGACGTCGTACTGGATCTGCGCGGCGGAGCGGTTCGGGATCCGGTCGGAAGGTTGCTGACAGCAACCAAGCCGCAGTCCCGCAACACCATGACTGATCCTGATGCGGTTGCTCCGGTTCCGCTCAGCTTGGAATCGGAACCTCGCGGGCTACGGGTCAGGCTGCCGCCGCACTCGTTCGCGACGATCAGCTCGGCGGTGTGACGGTCAGGAGGAGACGCGGCTGCGGCGATCGCGGATCGCGGCGATCGCGAAGCCCGCGAGGACGATCACCACGCCGCCGGCACCGAAGCCGGTGACGGCGTTGGCGCGGCTGTTCAGTCGCGCGTCGCACTGCATCGGCGTGATGCCCTTCTCGGGCTGGAACACCGAACCGCACGGACGGTCGTTGACGGAGACCGGACGAACGGCGAAGACCACCCCGACGATCAGCAGGACCACACCCACCGCGCCGAGGACCTTGGTCAGCACTGCCCGTCTCGCGGAGAAGAGGGCCGGGCCGCCGTGATGGCCGGGCTCCGCCCGCACACGCCAGTCGCAAGGACCGACCACACCTGCCTGGTCAGATCCTGCATATGGCGATCACTCTCCCTGGTAGCCGTGCGTAGCGCGGTAAGATTTGATCAAATCTAACGCAGCTAGCGGCTACTGCTGAAACCCGGACCGGCCCGTTCCTGGAATCTTCACTTAGTTCTAACGATCGTCGAGCCCGATCGGTTCAGCCGCCGAGGACAGCGACCAGGGAACCACTCGCCCGCCCGTGGGCGACATCCGCGAGGGCCTGGTCGATCGCACCGAACGGCACGACGGTGGTGTGGGCTGCGACCGGGAGCCTCGCGACCAGGCGGAACAGTTCCTCGCCGTCCCGACGGGTGTTGGAGGTGACGCTGCGGAGGTCGCGTTCGTGGAAGAGGTGCCGTTCGTAGTTGAGCCCCGGTACGTCGGACAGATAGATGCCTGCGACCGCTACTGTGCCGCCGGGTTTGAGCGCCTCCAATGCGTACGGCACCACATCGCCGGCTGGTGCGAACACGATCGCCGAATCCAGTGGCGCGGGCGGTCGGTCGGCGGTCTCCCCGACGTACGCGGCGCCGAGCTCGCGGGCCAGCTCGCGATTCTTCTCGCCGCGGGTCAGCACGAAGAGCTCGGCGCCCTGGGCGGTCGCGAGTTGGGCCGTGAGGTGGGCGCTGGAGCCGAAGCCGTAGATCCCGAGGCGGCCGCCAGGCGGCAGGTTCGCGCGCAGGAGTGAGCGGTAACCGATGATCCCGGCACACAGGAACGGCGCGATCTCCTCGGCCGGCCGGTCTGTCGGCAGGGCGTACGCGTAGTCCTCCGGTACGACGGCGTACTCGGCGAAACCGCCGTCCGCATGCCAACCCGTGTAGGTCGACCGCGGGCAGAGATTCTCGGATCCGGAGCGGCAGAACTCGCACACCCCGCACGTGCTCCGGAGCCAGGCGATTCCGACCCGATCTCCCTCGGCGAACCTCCCGCCTGCCGATCCGACGACTGTTCCGACGGCTTGGTGGCCGGGGATCACGCCTGGTCGCTTGGGCGGTAGGTCGCCTTCGCTGAGGTGCAGGTCGGTGCGGCAGATCCCGCAGGCCTCGACCTTGACCAGCACCTCACCCGGTGCCGGCTCGGGGACAGGACGCCGTACCCGCTGCAACGGCCCACCGTCGATCGGTCCGGGATGCTCGACCGCCCATGCGTCCATGAGATCGCTCATACCTCGACCATCTCACCTTCACGCGACGCGTTGGAGCGCCCGCTCCCGTCGTTCGGCGACCTTCGAACCGGACTCCCGCCGAGCCATCCGACGCAGTACGACGGGTGCCAGCAACAACCCGGCGACCGCCCACACACCCAGTACGGCGACCGTTTCGAGGTGACGCCACGATCCGTCGATCTCGACTACGGCCGCACTGTCCGGGAGCAGGGCCGACCGCATGCCCAGCCCCAGCCAGTAGATCGGTGTGAGTTGTCCGAGCCACTCCAGCCAGCTCGGCAGTGCGGTGATCGGATAGAAGATGCCGGAGATCGCGATCAGACCGAGCACCGGCAACTGGATCAGGCCCTGGGCACGGGCGGTGGTGAACACCGATCCCAGGATCGCGCCGATCGGGAGCGTCGCGATCAGGCCGAGCAGCAGGACCCAGATCAGCGTCAGCCAGTGGGCGGAGCCGAGGGTGAGTCCGTCGACGATGAACAGTCCTGGAACGAGCAGGATGGCGAGATCCGCGAGCAAGCTGCCGGCGACCGAGACGACCTTGCCGACGAGGTAACCGAGCATTCCGTTCGGGGTGGCTTTGGCGCGCAGCAAGGTGCCGTCCTCGCGATCGGCGGTGAGTTGCTGGCTCATGCTGACCATGCCCATCGCTGCGTTCATCCCCAGGATGCTCGGCAGAGCCAGTGCGCCGAGCAGGAAGCCGGTCTCGCCGAAGTCCCGGTGCCGGAGGAAGAACAGCGCGACCAGCATCAGCACCGGCCAGAGGAAGTGGCTGAACAACTCAGCGCCATTGGTGAACGACTGCCGCAGCTCGATCACCCCGCGCTCCCACCCGACTCGCACAGCCTGAACCCGCGGCGACGCCATCGCAGTCCCCCGCCGCGATCCCACCCCGTCCGGCGTTGGCTCGCTTGTCTTGTTCATGAGGTGACTTCCTGTCCTCGGATCAGGGTGAGATAGGTGTCTTCGAGCGAGGCCCGGCGTACTTCGAGTTCGCGGACGGCAGCGCCGTACTCGGCGAAAAGGCCGCGGACGAACGCGGTCGAGTCTGGCGTCGACTTGCGGAAGTGCTGACCGTCGACGATCCACCGGACCTCGTCCTCGCCCGCGATCAGCGTGGTGAGCTCAGCCGTCGTCCCGGCCGCGACGATCCGGCCGCCGGTCAGGATGAGGATGCGGTGCGCCAACTTGCTCGCCTCGTCGAGGTCGTGCGTGGTGAGCAGGATCGTGGTCTCCTGCTCGGCCGCGAGCCGGCGTACGAGCGCATGGAACTCGTACCGTGCCTCCGGGTCGAAGCCTGCGGTCGGTTCGTCCAGGAACAGCAGCTCCGGCCGCCCCACGATCCCGATCGCGACGTCAAGCCGGCGTCGCTGGCCGCCGGACAACGTCTTGATCTTCTGGGCCGCGTGCGCGGTGAGACCGACGGTGTCGAGCAGCTCGCTCGTGTCCCACGGTCGACGAGCCGTCGCCGTTGAGTACGGCGCGTAGTAGCTGCCGAGGTGATGCAGGAGTTCACGCACACGCCAGTTGCCGTGGTCGCGCCACGACTGCAGCACGATGCCGACTCGCGACCGCCACGGCTCGTCGGCCTTGGCGGGATCGACGCCGAGCACCTCGACCCGACCGGCCGAACGCAGCCGGAAGCCCTCGAGGATCTCGATCGTCGTACTCTTCCCGGCGCCGTTCGGTCCGAGCAGAGCGACCACCTCACCTTGCTGCGCCTGGAACGAGACCTCCCGAAGCACCTCTGTCTCGCCGTACCGCATCCGTAACCCGTCCACGGTGAGAACCATGGGACCACCTCGCTTTCAGAGTTGTCCGAAAGCTACGTTGCGTTCACTCATCATCGAAAGATGCTTAGCGATCTTGTGGCTGACAATCTGCTGCATGTGTGGCAATCTGTGCAATGAGATTGCGGTCGAATGCAACTTGGGGTTGACGTTCATTGCAATGAGCTGGCGGTGAACGCAGAAGGGGACCGCGATGCCCGGAGGCAGGTTGAGTCATCAGGATCGGGTCGGCATCGCGGCGGGGCTGACGAAGGGACTCGGGTACGCCGAGATCGCCCGGGAACTGGATCGGCCCACGTCGACGGTCAGCCGCGAGATCGCGCGCAACGGTGGAGCGCAGGGGTATCGCGCCGACCACGCCCACTACGCAACCGCCGCCCGCGCCCGCCGCCGCAACTCCACGAACGGGGGCGGGGTCGCCGGGGGCGGCGGCAGGCTCGGGGTGTCTGCGGGTGAGGGGCGGCGGCGGTCGGAGTTTGTTGAGCGGTTCGCGACGATGATGGTTCAGGGCGGACTGCCGCGGATGGCGTCGCGAGTGCTCGCCGTTCTCTATACAAGCGACTCTCGGAGCTTGACCGCGGCTGAGCTCGTCCAGGAGCTTCGGGTCAGCCCGGCATCGATCTCCACAGCGATCGGCTATCTCGAACGGGTCGGCATGGTCCACCGCGAGCCCGATCCCCGGCGCCGCATGCAGCACTACGTCATCGCCGACGAGGTGTGGACGAAAGCCTGGGAAGTCAGCTCCCGGACCAACCTCAACTGGGCCGAAACCGCGGCCGAAGGCGCCGAACTACTCGGCCCGGACACACCAGCCGGCGAACGCCTCACCCAGATGGCCTCCTTCTTCCACCGCCTCGGCGAAGACATGTCCGGCGGTCTGGGCCTCGAGATCATCGAGGACGGCATCACCCTCCTAGCCGCACTAATGCACGCCGCGCGTCCTCTGACGGCTGACCAGCTATCCACCGCCCTCGACTGGCCGCTCCCCCGCGTCATCAACGCCCTCACCTACGCCACCGAAAACACCACGTTCACCGCAGCCCAACTCACCGCACTGTCAGGAAAGCAAGGCGCGGATCAGGCGTGGGGTGATGAGGCCGTCGGCGAGGCCTAGTTCTACGAGGTCGTCGAAGATGTGCTGGTCGGCGGCGGCTGCGCGGATGCCGGTGTCGAGGACTCGGGTCGAGCGGGTGAGTTGGGCTGTCAATGCAGTGTGCCGGAGGTGCCTGGCGAGAAGACGGGTCGTGCGGCGACGGTACGACGTACCGGCGTCGGCGCTGCCGGATCGCAGCGCATCCGCGACCGCGCGGCCAGCCAGCAGACCGGTCGCGACCGCGTAATAGATGCCCTCACCCGTCATCGGATTGATCAGCCCGGCCGCATCGCCCGCCAGCATGACCGGGCCCGCCTGCGGACGCCAGGTCCAGGCGGACAGCGGCAGATGATGTCCCCACCACGACTCCCCATCATTCGATGCTCCAGGCAACAACTCCTCCAGGTGCGCCAACAGGTCGGCGCGGGTCGGACGGGGACGACCGCTCGTGAGTTGTTCGCCGTACCCGACGTTCGACCAGCCGTCCCCGCGGTCGAAGGACCACGCGTACGACGGTTGCCGGCCCGGCCCGTACGCGATCACCTGACTCGCGGCCCGCGCGGCCGGCGTCGGCGCGTACCCGCGGATCGCCAGCGCGACCGGACCAGGCTTCAGGCCGAGATCCCGCCGTACGACGGAATGCGCGCCATCGGCACCGACGAGGAACCGGGAGTCCAGCTCGCCGTCCACGACCACGGATCGCCCTTGGACCTCGACACCGCGGACGCGCCGGCGGATGAGCTGCGCCCCGGCGGCCTGGGCCGCTTCGACGAGGCGTTGATCGAGGACGGTCCGCGGGACCACCCAGTTCGGCCGGGCCATGTCGCGGTCGACCCCGGCCTCACCACGGGTCAGCGCGAACCGTCGTACCGGGGTCCAGTCGTCGAGGATCCCGGTGACTCCGACACCGGCCAGGAGGTCGAGTACGTGCGGCGCGATGCCGTCGCCACAGGCCTTGTCGCGGGGGAAGTCGTGGCGGTCGAGCATCAGTACGGACAACGTCGGGTCGGCCGCGAGCGCGCCGAGCGCGGCCGACGCTCCGGCCGGGCCGGCTCCGACGATCACCAGATCCCACACATGTCCCAGTGTGCCGGGTGGTAGCGCGGACGCGACCTCCGAACGGGTGTTGAAGGCACTGTGGCGAACTCCGCGGCTTTCTAGCGTGAGTGCTGAGTCCAAGGGAGGACCGATGAAACTACTGATGGTGCTGGCACTGGTGGGCGCCTCGGCAGGTGCGCCCTTAAGCGCGTCGGCACAGACCGTCGCGCCGCAGTTCCGGTGGCACAAGTGCCAGCTGAACGCTGCCGATTCCGAAGGGGCCCAGCTGGATCAAGCCGGTGCCGATTGCGGCGACCTCGAGGTGCCGCTCGACTACAGCCGTCCGAACGGGCCGAAGCTCACCGTCGCGATGTCGCGGCTGAAGGCGACCGGCGATCGCATCGGGGCGATGGTCTTGAACGACGGCGGCCCGGGCGGACCCGGATTGAGTATGCCGCTGGAGCTGCGGGACACGATGAAGGCGGCCGGGACGCGATACGACCTGATCGGGATGGATCCGCGGTTCGTCGGGCGGAGTAGTCCGCTCGACTGCAAGCTCTCGTTCGCGGGCTGGCCTTGGTCGGGCGGCGCCGACCGAGCATCGTTCGATCGAGCGACCCGGCAGCAGGCGGACTTCGCGGCACGCTGCGCCAAGGAGGCCGGGGGTCTCCTGCCGTACGTGACGACTCGGAACACCGCCCGCGACATCGACCGGATCCGGATCGCGCTCGGCGAGCGGAAGATCTCGTACCTGGGCTACTCCTATGGCACCTACCTGGGTGCGGTCTATCTGCAGCTGTTCCCGGGCCGGACCGATCGGGTGCTTCTCGACGGCCCGGCGAATCCGGACACGTACGGACCGCGGCTGCTCAAGCTGACCGGCCCGGCCAACGAGGCCGCGCTCCGTGCGTGGGCGACGTGGGCGGCCGCGCGGGACTCGTCGTACCACTTGGGGAGCAGCACGCGGCAGGTGCTCGCGACGGTCAACCGCATCTACAAGGCGGCCGCGGACAAGGGACTGCGGATCGGCAAGTACATGATTGATGACGGCTTCCTGCCGCTCGTGTTCTTCGGCCCGCTCGGCGACGACCGCGATCCGGCGCGCGCCGAGTACTCCGGTCTCGTGCAAACGTTGCTCAAGGCCACCAACGGTCCGGTCGAGCCGGACGAGAACCTTGCCGTCTTCCTCGACGCCTTCCTGAGCCCGGCGGCCTCACAACCCGCCAGCGTGCAGACCTCGATCATCTGCGGCGACGTGGCGGCGCCGCGCGACCCCGAGGTGTACTGGCGAGACATCCAGGCACATCGCGCCTCCGAGCCGCACTTCGGCACGCTCACGCAGATGCTCTCCCCCTGCGCCTTCTGGCCGATCCAACCCCGAGAAGCCCCCACCAAAATCGCAAACAACGAAAAAGCCCTGATGGTCGCCGCCACCGGCGACCCCCGCACCATCTACCCAGGCGCCATCCAGTTCCACCACCAACTGACCGGCTCACGCCTGATCACCCTGAACAACGTCCGAGCCCACGGCATCTTCGGCGAATACGCCAACCCCTGCGTAGACACCAAAGTCATCACCTACTTACAAACCGGCACCCTCCCCACCACAGACCAAACCTGCTAGGTGCCGGGGCGCTTGCCGGGTTTGTTGTTGGTACGGCGGGTGCCGGTGCGGCGGGGGCGTGGGGTGAGGCGGTCGGCGTGTCCGCTGGAGCGGCCCAGGGAACCGACCGGGCGGGCCTCGTCGAGATCCACCATCGGCGGGGGCGGGGGGACGAAGACCGGGATCGTCTCTTCGTTGTCGGGTGCGGGTGGAGGTGGCGGCGGCGGCTCGATCGGTTTGGCTCGGGCCGCCGACTCCTTGCTCGCGCGCGGTTTTGGCGCCGGCCGGGCCGCGAGTCCCGCCACCGCAACCGCAGCGGCCGGGGCGCGCACTGGTCGGCGTGGCAGCTTGGTCCGGAGCTCGATGCCGAGCGCTTCGATCATCCGGCGGCAGGCGGCGATCGACACCGCGACCGCCAGGACCGTGCAGCCGGCGAACAGCACCGATTGGCCACCCGCCGCCCAATTCGACGGGTCGGTCCGGTTCATCGCGGCGATCATCGCCACCACGATCGCGTTGGTGATGCCGAGGGCAACGGCCGCGCCGGCCGTGCGGAGCAGGACTCGTTGCTCGAGCCCGACATCGTCGGCCGCAGCCACCAGGCCGGCGATCAGGCCCGCCAGCACGGGCACTGTATAGACCAGTGCGAGCGTCAGCCCCGGGCTCGCGACGAGATAGAAGACGTCGAACACCAGCGCGGTGCCGGTCAGCGCGGCACCGAAGCACACCACCATCGGTGGGTACGCACGAACGACGGAGACCGCATCGGCGGGCACCGTTCTGAACATCCGTAACGCCATGAGCACGACGTATCTCCTCGTTCTGTCCCATTGTGCCGGTGCCCCGCACCCACAGTGACAACCACCTCAGGCGAGTCGGGATCGCGGCGTACCTAATCTGCAGGTATGGATGACATCGAGGTTGCTGTCGCGGCGGAGTTGAGTTTGTTGCGGCCGGAGGTGCGGTCCGCGGCAGAGACCGTCGACGCGCTGCTGGATCCGGAGTTCACCGAGGTCGGCGCGTCCGGGCGGCTGTGGGATCGGCCGGCGATCGTGGCCGCGCTCGCATGCGGAGCGATCACAGACCCCGAGCCGGCCGAAGCGACGGAGGTCGCGGGCGTCCAGCTCGCCGAGGATCTCGTGCACGTTACCTACGTTTCGCGTCGAGCCGGGGGGCGGCCGGTCCGCCGAAGCTCGATCTGGCGACGGAACGACGGCACCTGGCGGCTCTACTTCCACCAGGGCACTCCAACGTAGTAACGGCCCAAATCGTCACCGATCGCGACGAACACGCCGGTCCAACGAACGTTTGAGCGGATCCAAATCACCGTACGTAGTGGAGCAGACACGCACGCCCAAAACGGGTACGATGCAGATGCAAGCCCAAATGCACGTGCATATGCCTAAGACGTACGGAAGGTGCAGCTGATGACTGCTATCTATAACGGCATGCCCGGCGACTCGATCAGTGACCTGACCTGGCGCAAGAGCCAGCGCAGCGGCCCTGAAGGCAACTGCGTAGAGGTAGCCAAGCTGGCGGACGGCGGCGTGGCGGTTCGGAACTCGCGTCACACCGGTGGCCCCGCGCTGGTCTTCACGAAGGCAGAGATCGAGGCGTTCCTCGGCGGCGTTCACGATGGCGAGTTCGACTACCTGGCCTGACTGACTCCCAGAACAAGAGGCCCCTTCTTCAGGCGAGTGACGAAGGGGCCTCTTTCTCTGCCCGGACTCAGATCGTGAGAGGTCGGCATCCCAGGCCCTGAGAGGTCCGCCGGCATCCGGACCCGGCAGCCGGCGGACGAAAGACGTCAGAAGACAACGAAGGCCGACCCTCGGCGTGGGTCGGCCTTCGTATTGCGAACGGTCTACTGGACGGTGAGCGGCCAGAGTTGTTCGCTGGGCAGTTCGGAGCCCTTGGCGCTCGGTGCGTTGTCCACGGTGATGCGCAGGCCCGTGAACTTCGGAGTCATCACCCGCTGGTACCGCGACGCGCGGTCCGGCTCGGCGACGTACTCGGCGATCAGGTGGTCTCCCAGCCAGATCCGCACCATTTTTCGGCCTCCTACTGCTCTGTCGACGGTCATGGGGCGAGGCTCACGATCGGGTCGCCGTCGAGTTGGCGAACGCCTCGCAACCAGCCCTCGAAGGCCCAGCGCTGTTGCTCGGGGCAACGCGCGACCAGTTCCTGGATCTCCCGCTCGGTCAGCTCGTCGGGTGCGCGGCCGCCGGACATCTGGGCCGCGCGCTCGGCTGCCTCTCTGTCGTCATCACTCATCGACTCGGGTTCCCCAACCAGTCGTGCCGACGGGGGGCCGTCGGCGGCCTGTAGGACCGGCCTGCTGATTCACGCGATGTCACGTTTCGCGAGAATCAGCTCACCTTCTGTGCATGAAGCAATCATGGCGTCGGCACGTTGCGAATGCAAGCGCCCGATGCACGTGCATCCGCACGTTTTCCATATCGAGACCCTTGGCTCCGGTTTTGAGCCTGTCGAGGGCCGGCCGGCATTTCGTCGAACGGCGTTCGAGGCGCGTCGGAGGGATTATCATGTCCTGACAAAGACCAGAGTCCTGAATCGACTAGTGTTACGCTGCGTGATCGTCGGTGCCGATTCGCGGAGTTTGTGTAAGAACTTCGGCAGATTCAGGTTCTGACGTGCGATGATGTGCACTTGCGGGTGAGGTTGCCGCTGGATCAGACCGCTGGGGGCTGTGGGAGGTGAGTGTGTCCGAGTCGGGTGCGCAGAGCGGACCGACCGCGCTTCGCATCATCCTCGGAGCGCACTTGCGCAGGATGCGGGATGCGGCGGGGATCAGCCGCTCCGATGCTGGGTGGGAGATCCGTTCCTCGGAGTCCAAGGTCAGCCGGATGGAGCTCGGCCGCGTCGGCTTCAAGGAGCGTGACGTCAGCGACCTGCTGACGCTGTACGGCCTCGACGACGGCGAAGAGCGCGAACGCTTGCTCGCCCTCGCCCGCGAGGCGAACAACCCCGGCTGGTGGCACCGGTACGGCGATGTCCTGCCGAGCTGGTTCCACTCCTATCTCGGACTCGAGGCAGCGGCCGCCCTGATTCGTACCTATGAGCTCCAGTTCATCCCCGGCCTGTTGCAGACCGAGGACTACGTGCGCGCCGTCGTGCAGCTCGGTCGCGGGCTGATCACCGGCGAGGAGGTCGACCGGCGGGTCGCGCTGCGCACCAGCCGCCAGGACGTCCTCACCCGCGCGAACCCGATCCGCCTCTGGGCCGTCGTCGACGAATCGGTCCTGCGCCGTCCGATCGGTGGCGTGAAGGCAATGATGCTGCAGCTCGACCGCCTCATCGACGCAACCCACGAGCCCAACATCACCCTCCAGGTCATGCCCTTCAGCTCCGGCGGCCACGCCGCGACCGGCGGCGCCTACAGCATCCTGCGTTTCCCCGAGCAGGACCTCCCCGACGTCGTCTACATCGAGCACCTCACCAGCGCCCTGTACCTGGACAAGCCCGAGGACCTCGACCAGTACACAGCCACCATGGAAGCCCTCTGCGTAGCGGCCCCACCCCCCAACCAAACCAGAGACATCCTCGCCAAAATCCGCCGAGACTACGAAAACGCCTGAGCCTCCACGACGCAGCTCAGTCATGGAATATGCTCCAGAAGATCGGCAGTCGCTGCCGCCATCGGCAACCCGGTCTCGACCTCGAGCCAGTACCACTGCCCGCCGCTGTTGCATTCGTACCAGCTCCACCGGCCATCGTCAGTGAGCCCGAAGTCGAAAGCGCCGAACCACAATCCGAACCGCCCGAGGTAACGCCAGCACGCCCGCGCCACCTCATCAGGAGTGTCGATCACGCTGTACCTGATGGCCTCGTGGTCCCGGCGCCAGTCGCGGTGAGGCGAATCGATGCGAACGCTGAACACACTCTGACCGATGACCGTTGTCCGGACGTCGGCGATCTTGTCCACGCGCTGCTGGAACATGTGCAATGTAGTGGCGACGCCTCCGTCGAGTTCATCAGCATTGACCTCATCGACCCAAACGACCGACAACAATCCGTCCTCGCTGTACAACTCAGTCGCGTGAAGCGGCTTGTAGAGCACGTGATCGTGAGCGGTCGCGAACGCCCGCGCCTCCTCCGGCACATTCGTGATCAAGGTCGGAGGTACGACGAAACCGAGCTCGCGAGCGACCGTGAGCTGCGCCGGCTTGAAGTCGGCTTCGAGCGAGCGCCAGATGTGGTTCACCCAGCGAGCCCGGATACCGGCGAGGACTCCGCCCATTCCGTGCCGGGCCTGATCTACCACGAAGCGCCCATCGTGATCAGCCAGGCAGCTCGGTGCACGATATGGCGAAGGGCGGCGGTAGTAGACCGAGCGAACTCTACCCAGGTCCAGCTCACAGCTACCGGTATCCAAGATGCTCGGATCGCTGCCGTAGCGGGCGGTCACGCTGACCTGGCCGGTCAGTACATCAGCCGGATCACACCTGACGACCGGCACGTCTCGTGAGTTCAGTTCGTCGATGACTGCGTCCGACGTGGGATCGTCAACGCAGGTCAGGACCAGAACGGGATCGCGCCTGGCCATGCCGGTCCCGATCGAATTGCTGGGCATGGCCGGTCCTCTCGATGGGTGCGAGCTGTGGAAGGCGGGACGGACACGGGCGTCAGGGATCCAGCATGCCCGCCCCGCTGATCAGGGGTTGTGGCCTGTGAACAGAAGTGAATGACCAGTGGTCTCTTCCAGAAACGCCTGCCACTCCAACGGTCCGCCGAGCGGAATCAAGTGCCCGCGATGGGGCATCGCGACCACGGCTCCACCGATGTGAGAGGTCGCGGCTTCGATGAGTGCTTGCATCGCACGACCGGAGGCGTCCTCTTCAACGAACAGCGGACCGAGCTCGTACTCCCGTTCCATCGCCAGGCGATGCGCAGCTTCTTGAACTTCAACGAGGTCGCGAAGCTTCCCGACCAGCCGCTCGTGGGAGTAGCAGTACAGCATGCGGTGCACACCCGGCAGCAGGCCCATCGCACTTCGGGGCCAGAACGTCAGACTCGCGGCTGAGGTCGTCACAAAATGACCGTACGGAGCCTGGGATGTCTCGCACCATACGAATCTACGTGCGCGCCGAGGGCCGTCCGAGCACCAAAGGGGAGCAAGTACAGCCCGGCTGCGCGTTTCGCTGTACCGGGCAGCAGCTAGAACGCGAGGTTGTGGACAACGTGCCCGTGGGTCATTGAGCGATCAGGGCGGCGATCAGGGCACCCGAGTCACGTGGGCTGAGCGCCATCGCCCGGAGGTGGTCGAATGCCAGGCTGAACCGATCGAGCTCAGCTTCCAGCTCCAGGAAGATGTGACCTGCAAGGCCTTCCACGCAGACGATGTCGGGCGCCAACGCCCCGAAGTTGAGGCGGACGAACGAGCCGGACATCCCTGGATAAGCGCCCTTGTCGAAAGGGATCACTTGCAACGTGATGTTGGCTCGTTCGCCCATCTCCAGCAGTCGGCCGAGTTGCGCCCGCATCACGGCTGGGCCACCGACCTCTCGTCGAAGTGCGGCCTCGTCGACGACCGCCCAGAACTCCAGCGGATCTCGCCCCTCCCGCTTC
Source organism: Kribbella sp. NPDC055071 (assembly GCF_053608045.1). Taxonomy (NCBI): domain Bacteria; kingdom Bacillati; phylum Actinomycetota; class Actinomycetes; order Propionibacteriales; family Kribbellaceae; genus Kribbella; species Kribbella sp. NPDC055071. Next base: position 348,990 of record NZ_JBSGUS010000002.1, on the reverse strand, counting down.
CGCGTCAGGAGGATCTGCCGCTCCATCCGCAGCTCGACGCGCCGTTCGATGGCTTCGGCCTCCATCGACCATCCGTCGACCATGGTTGCGCGCGCGTACTCCTCGGTCTGGAGAAGGCCAGGGATGAAGAGGGATTCGTAGTTGTGTGAAGCCTTCGCCTCGTACTCGAAGCTGATGTAGGCGGCGTAGCTACCCGCTGAATCGTCCGGATACTGGCGGAACTGCCGCAGCCACCCGGGGTACTTCGCGCCCCGAGCCAATTCGATGAGTTCGGTCCGGCGTGAGTCGTCCACGCCGTACAGATCGCACAAGGTTTCCAGGGTGCCGTTGTGCGGCTTGGCCTGGCCCTTTTCGATGCGCCACAGCGTGCCTTGGTTGACGCCGGTCTGTTCCTGGACCTGCTCGCGAGTCAGCTGAGCTTCGGCGCGGAGGGCCTTCATCTCGGCCGCGAGGCGACGGAGTCGAACGGTCGGCGGGCCGGCGGCTCTCGGCATTGTCCACAACCTCTCGTTTTCAGTCCCGAGAAGGTACATATTTCGCCTTGTCGGCCGGCTTGCGGTTCATGAATCTGATATTCACGCCCCCATATGTACCCAGATTCGTATGGTACAAGAGCCATCACCGTCCGTACGGTCCTGCTATGAGAACCGCGACGATCGACACCGGAACGGCGCTGCACTGCTACGTGCACGAATCACTCGTCGGTCGGCTTCGCGATTGGGTCGACACCGGCCGGGCTCTGCAGGAAGCGGCACAGCGCGCGGGTTACCTGCCGGGCTACCTCGTGGTCGAGGAGGACCTACCCAACGACGGAGTCCCCGAAGGACTGAAGGCTCTTGTCCGAGCAGCGGTCCAGAACCCGGGGACAGTCGCGGTTGCGGTTCCGCATCTGGGTCATCTCGGCGTGGATGGCGACCCGTACGGCTGGCGGGACTTCGTGGAGCGGGTGACCGAGCGACCAGTCATCGTCCTGTTCGACGACACACGGTCAGGTTGTCTGCCAGCCAGGTGACGACGCGCTGGGAGGTGCCGAACTACACGCAAACCAGCAGGCTCTCCCGACGTTACGGCGACTCGAGGAGTTTCGCGGTTGGGCCTTTGGCTGCGTGTAGGACGTCGGGGGTTTCGCCTTTGAAGTGCAGGCCGTAGGTGGCTCTGGCGTCGTCGACCTTGCGGGTGCAGGCGGCGTAGACCTCGCGGGGTGCGCGGTTGAGGTCTTCGTTGTTGGGACCGCGGTTGGTGTGGTCGAGGGCGTTCGGGTAGCCCTTGGCCGCCAGGCAGTCGGCGAGCAGGGTGTCGAACGAGCCGAGGAACACGTTGATCTTCACCTTCACCGACCTCGGGATCTGCTGGGAGGTCTCGACGTGGAGGTACGCGGCATCCAGCCCGACCTGATTTCCGCGCAGCGTGAACATCCCGCCCACATAGACGATCTGGATGCCGAAGGGCTCGAAGATCTTGTTTGCGGTGAGCTCGTCGGCCGTCAGCGGCTGATCTTTGTCGGCGGGTAGCAGCATGGTCGGTCTCTTCAGGAGTTGTCGGTCAGCCAGGTGATGAGAGGCTTGGTGGATTGCCAGTCGGTGCGGATCTGGGTGGCCAGTTCTGGTTTGTGGATGATGGGCTCGAAGCCGTAGGACTTGGTGACTGTCAGCGACCTGTGGCGGAGTAGGTCGATTCTTGGGTGGGTGGCGTCGTAGCCTCGGGGGCTGGTTTTGAGGCGGTCGCCGCCTACTGTCCAGCCGGTGGCGGTGAGGTCGGCCAGGAGTTTTTCCAGTTGTTTGCCTCGGCGGTCTTCGTCGATGGCTGTGCGGAGCCTGGCCAGGCGATCTGCGTCGGCCTGGTAGAAGCCGGCTGCTACGCGGACTCCGGGTGCCGCGACCTCGACGTACCAGCCGGTGGCGGGAGCGACGTCGATGAAGGCGCCTTGGTGGATCTTGTACGGCGTTTTGTCGCGAGCGAACCGCACGTCCCGGTACGGCCGGAACAGCTTCGCCGCACCGAACTCCGCCTCGAGCTCACCGGCCAACGCCGCCATCGGACCTCGCACACACTCCTCGTAGACGTGCTTGTGCTCCGTCCAGAAGGTCTTGCTGTTGTCCATCTCGAGGTCGTCATAAAAGTCCAGCGCAGCGGCCGGAAACCCGGTGAAACCCATACCCGCCAGCTTAAAGGCTGCCCAGCAACCCCATCCGAGCAGGCGGATCTCACGACGGCTCACCGCACGTTCGACGGCGGGTCATCCGGCTGATGTCCCGCCACACTGCAGCCGCGCCACGCGCCGGTACGTGCGGACGCTCTAGATGCGCAGGTAGCGCTTCCGGCTCGTCGACGGTCCGGCTGAGTGTCGCCTCCGATGCTTTTCAGGTGGTTTTGAGGGAGGTGAAGAAGGTGTGGATGTCTTGGGCTAGGGCTTGGGGTTGTTCTAGGGCTGCGAAGTGGCCGCCGTGGGGGTGGGTTGTCCAGCGGATGATGTTGTCGGTGTGGGTGAGTTTGTGGCGGAGGGGAATGAAGTTTTCGTGGGCCAGGTCCAGGAGTGCGGTGGGGGTGGTTGAGGGGTCTGGCGGGTTGCCCCGGTACGAGGCGTGGGCTCGTTCGTAGTAGATGCGGGCGGAGGAGCCGGCGGTGCGGGTCAGCCAGTAGAGCATCACGTTGGTTAGCAGGTGGTCGCGGCTGATCTCGGAGGCGGGGTCCGACCAGGCTTTGAACTTTTCGGCGATCCAGGCGAGCTGGCCGACGGGTGAATCGGTGAGGGCGTATGCGAGGGTCTGGGGTCGGGTCGACTGCAGGTCGGCGTAGCCCTGTTCCTCTCGTGACCAGCGTTCGAAGCGGCGCCAGGATGCCCAGGTGCGGTCGCGCTCTGCTTGGTCGAGCGGCTCGAGCTCCTCCGGTGTCGGTGCTGTGACAGCGCCCGCGCCGGGGATGAGGTTCAGGTGTACGCCGATCACCCGCTCGGGATGGATCCGGCCGAGCTCGCGGGATATCGCCGCACCCCAGTCGCCGCCCTGTACGCCGTACCGGTCGTAGCCGAGCCGCTCCATCAGCGTGGCCCACGCCCGCGCGGTCCGCTGGTACTCCCACCCGGGCTCGCGGGTCGGCCCGGACAGCGTGAACCCGGGGATCGTCGGCAACACCAGGTGGAACTCGTCCCGCAACAGCCCGACGATCTCACTGAACTCGACGATCGACCCCGGCCAGCCGTGCGTGATCACCAGCGGCGTCGCAGCTGGATTCGGTGAGCGCAGGTGAGCGAAGTGGACGTTCGCACCGTCGATCGTGGTGGTGAACTGCGGCCACTCGTTCAACCGTGCTTCGTGGACTCGCCACTGATACCCGTCACGCCAGTACTCGACCAGATCCTGCAAGTACCGCAGAGGTACGCCGTACTCCCAGCCGATCCCAGGTAGCTCGTCGGGCCACCGCACGTCGTCGAGGCGAGCCTGCAGGTACGTCAGCTCGCTCTCGGGCACGTCCAGCCGGAACTCTTCGATAGTCACCTCGGCAGGATGTCGCAGTCCCCCACGCAGCGCACATCAATTCAGTCACCCGCGGAGTGCACACCGACGACCCCCGGCGCCGGACAGCACACCGAATCAGACGTTGACCTGGTCGCGGACGGTTCGGTCGCGGACCACCTTCACGGTGAGGGCGGCGATCAGGCAGAGCGCGCCGGCGCAGATGACGATCGTGACCAGCGTGCCCGAGCCGTTCAGCGCGTTGTCACACGCCATCGGCGTGATCCCCGCGGCCGGCTGGAATGCGGAGCCACAGTTCGTCCCGGCGGCCGAGACCGATCGGAACCCGAGTAGCACCCCAGTGAACACCAGCAACGCCCCGGCGGTACCGAGAATCCGCCTCACCATCGGCATGCCGACTCCAGCTTCGCCGAGCGAGTTGCCCTCCGCGGGCATGCCGAGGGCATCCCTCGTGAGCCCCGTTGCACGTCGATCACTCCTGCCTTTGACGGACCACCCGCCACCGAACTTACGGTCCGGTGCCGGAGGATCCCCACCCGCGAGGCCGGTCAGGACCGATTCTTCACATACTCCTTACTCAGGACATGACCCACTGTGACCGCGATCTCAGCCGGTCCTTGCCCTTGACACAGCGTTCGCTGGGGCTTAATTTCGCACTAAATTTAGTGCCGAAGGAAGTCTCTGCGAGAAAGCGCAAGGAGTCGACGGTGAGCGGTCAGAGTCCCCGCGGTGAGCTGGTGCCGTCCGGCATCGTCGCGCTGCTCGGCACCCGCGGGCCGACGTCGCGGACGGCGATCGCGCGCGGCCTCGGCCTCAGCCCGGCCACCGTCACTCAGGTCACCAAGGACCTGATCGCCCGTGGCATCGTCGAGGAGCTCGAGTCGGTCCCGTCGAACGGCGGCCGTCCGGCCCGGCTGCTCGGACTGGTCAGCCAGGCCGGCGTCGCGCTCGGCGCTAAGGTCACCGCCGACCACGTCGCGGTAGTCGCCGCCGAACTCGACGGCACCGTCCTGGCGTCCGCTGCGCACGACTTCGACCCGAACGCGCCCGACATGCTCGACCGGCTCGGCCAGATCCTGACCCAGGAGGTCGCCGGCCTGGACCGCCAACTGCTCGGAGTCGGCGTGGGCGTGCCAGGCTCGGTGGACGACCAGGCGTCCGGGATCGTCGACGCGCCGACACTCGGATGGCGAGCCGTCCCGGTCGGCGCGGTCCTGCGACAAGCAGTCGGTACGCCGGTGCTCGTCGACAACGACGTGAACACGCTGGCCGCGGCCGAGCGGCTGTACGGGATCGGCCGCGAGCACTCGTCGTACCTGGTCGTCACGATCGGACGTGGAATCGGTTGCGCGATGGTGGTCGACGGCGGGATCTACCGCGGCGCGAACGGCGGCGCGGGCGAGATCGGCCATATCCCGGTCTCGGCAGTCGGTGGCGACGAGCCGCGGTGCACCTGTGGATCGACCGGCTGTCTGGAGTCGTACATCGGCGCGGACGCGCTGGTCCGTACGGCGCGCTACCGCGGCGTCCTGTCCGCACGCGAGACGCTCGGCGGCTTGTTGCGTGCGGCAACTACTGGGGATGCGACGGCACGAGCCGTCTATGCCGACGCCGGCAAGATCCTGGGGCGAGCGCTGGCCGGCGTCATTCACACGGTCGACCCGGAGGTCGTCGTACTGCTCGGTGAAGGGGTGGACGGATGGGAGTTCTGGCAGAGCGGGTTCGAGCCGTCCTTCCGGCGATCGTTGCTTCCGGCCCGCAAAGGCGTGCCGGTGCTGGTCGAGCCGTGGACGGAGGATCAGTGGGCCCGCGGCGCGGCGTCGCTGGTCCTGGCGTCGCCGTTCGACTCGACCGGGAACGGCGGCGAGCAAAGCCGTCTCGTCCGCGCCCGCCTGGGGGCGTCGTGAAGAAGCTCGGCTGGGTGCTGTTCTTCCTGTTGCCGAGCGCGATCCCGCTGTTCGTGTTCACGTTGGTGCCGATGGTGTCGAGCCTGTGGGTCAGCCTGCACAAGTGGAACCTGATCTCGCCGATGCAGTGGGTCGGGCTCGACAACTACACGAACCTGTTGAGCGATCCGATGACGCGGCGAGTCTTCCTGCACACGTTGATCTACGTGATCGGGTATCTCCCGCTCGTGTATGCGGGTGGTCTCGGGTTGGCGCTCGTACTCAACCAACGGCTGAAGGGGCGCTCGTTCCTGCGGGCCGTCTACTTCCTGCCGGTGGTGACGAGCTGGGTCGTGGTCGCGCTGGTCTGGAAGTGGTTGCTCAATCCCTCTAATGGGCTGGTCAACCAGGTGCTCGGAGGTATCGGGCTGCCGACTCCGGGCTGGTGGACGGATCCGCAGTGGGCGTTGCCCGCGGTGATTCTGTCGTCGGCCTGGAAGGACCTCGGGTTCGTGATGGTGATCCTGCTGGCCGGGCTGCAGTCCATCCCGACCGACGTCTACGAAGCGGCGACGGTGGACGGGTCGAACGCCTGGCAACGGTTCTGGCGGATCACGGTGCCGCTGCTGTCACCCTCGACGTTCTTCGTGGTGGTGATCTCGCTGATCAACGGCTTCCAGGTCTTCGACCAGGTGTTCGTGATGACCGGTGGCGGGCCGGCGGGGTCGAGCCAGGTCGTGGTCGGGCAGATCTACGACCTCACCTTCCGGTACGGACGTGCCGGTGAGGCATCCGCACTGTCGTGGATCCTGTTCGCGGTGATCCTGGTGATCACGGTGGTCCAGATCCGCGGGCAGCGGAAGTGGGTGCACTATGCGTGAGACCCGCTCGCTCCCCAGCCGAATCGTCCTGTACGTCGCTGTCCTGCTCGGGGCCGCGGTGATGTTGTTCCCGTTCCTCTGGACCGTGATCACCTCGATCACGCCGGAGGGGTCGCTCGCCGACGGGCCGACTCTGCTGGTGCACAATCCGACGATCGACGCCTACCGGACGCTGGTCGGCGCGGTGCCGATCTGGCGGATCCTGGTGAACTCGCTGCTGATCGCGATCGTCTCGACCGTCTTCCAACTCGTGACCGGATCGATGGCGGCGTACGGGTTCGCGCGGTTGCACTTCCCGTTGAAGAACGTGATCTTCGGGTGCTACCTGGCGACGCTGATGGTGCCGTTGCAGGTGCTCGTCGTACCGCTGTTCATCGAGATGAAGACCTTGAACCTGCAGGACACGTACTTCGCACTGCTCGCGCCGACGATCGCGTCCGCGTTCGGTGTGTTTCTGCTGCGGCAGGCGGTCACCGCCGTACCTGCCGAGCTGGACGAGGCCGCCACCATCGACGGGGCCGGGCATCTGCGGATCTTCACCACCATCGTGCTGCCGCTGATCCGGCCGGCGCTCGCGACCGTCGCGGTGTTCGCGTTCATGGGCAGCTGGAACAGCTTCCTCTGGCCGCTGGTGGTGATCCGGTCGCCGGAGTTCATGACGCTGCCGCTCGGATTGTCCACGCTGCAAGGCCAATTCACCACGCGGTGGGACGTCGTGATGGCCGGCTCGGTCGTCTCGATCGTGCCGATCGCCATCGTCTACCTGCTCGCGCAGCGCCACATCATCGCCGGTGTCGCACACACCGGCATCAAGTAAGGGGAGGAAACCTCATGCGCCTGATCAAATTCGCGGCCGTCGGTCTGACCGCCGCACTCGCGCTGACCGCCTGCGGGCAAGGGTCTGCGACCAAACAAGCCGCCGCGCCCGACGGGAAGGCGGTCGTGCGGTACATGAACTTCTCGGCCAACGACGGGCACGAGAAGGACCTGGCCGCGATCGTCACCGCGTTCCAGACGGCCAACCCGGACATCACGGTCCAGGTCGAGACCGTGCCGTACGCGAACTACTTCACCAAGCTACAGACGGCCGTCGCTGGTGGGACTGCCGCGGACACGTTCGAGCTGAACTACGAGAACTTCGTGACGTATGCGACGAACGGGTCGCTGGCCGCGCTCTCCGACGTGGATGCCTCGGTCTACAAGAAGTCGCTGTACGACGCGTTCACGTCGGACGGCAAGCAGTACGGCGTACCCGAGTCGTTCTCGAACGTCGTGCTGTTCTACAACAAGGCGTTGTTCAAGGCGGCTGGGGTGGCAGAGCCGACGGCCGATTGGACCTGGAAGGACGAGCAGGCCGCGGCGGCGAAACTGACGAACAAGGCGGCGAAGGTCTGGGGGGACTACCAGCCGGTGTCGTACAACGAGTTCTACAAGGTGCTCGCGCAGAACGGTGGCGAGTTCCTGAACTCCGATCGGACCTCGGCGACGTTCAACTCGCCGCAGGGGGTGGAGGCGGCGAAGTTCCTGATCGACAAGGTCGGGAAGACGATGCCGACCGAAGCTCAAGGCGCCGGTACGCCGGACTTCGACTCGAAGCTGTTCACGTCCGGGAAACTGGCGATGTGGCATACCGGGATCTGGATGTTCTCGGCGCTGGCGGGTGCGAAGTTCGACTGGGACGTGGTGGTCGAGCCGGGGAACACGACGAAGGCGTCGGCGATGTTCGCGAACGGGCTGGTGGTGAACGCTGCCGCCAAGAACGCGGCGGCCGCGCAGAAGTGGATCACCTATCTGTCGTCGTCCGACGTGACGACCAAGACTCGATTGGCGTCGTCGTGGGAGCTGCCGCCGGTGGCGGACGAGGCCAAGCTCAAGCCGTACTTGGATCAGCCGAAGCCGGCTAATCGCGAGGCAGTCTTCACAGCGCTCGAGAAGCCCGTCCTCCCGCCGGTAATCGAACGCCAGCAGGAAATGCAGGACGCGGTCACCCAAGAGCTGACGTCTGCCGCCGCCGGCCGCAAGACGGTGGAGAAGGCGCTCGCGGATGCTCAGTCGACGGTGAACGGGCTACTGAAGAAGTGAAAGAGCCAAAAAACACCGCCCCCTCGCTCCGCTCGGGGGCGGGAAAACCGAAGCAGCCCAACCCCGAGGGCTTGGGTGGGGAGGTTGAGGTTTTGCGGGGGTTGGCTGGTTGTAGTCACCGAGTGATTACTCGGTATCAGGAGGTGAGTGGGGCTTATCCGGCGGGGCCTTTGTTTTCGGCTTATCGGGGGTATGCGTGGTTGCGGGACGGGGGGTTTACCGCCGAGGGGGTTTCCCGGTTCGGGGATGTGGGGTCGGCGAATCGGTTCCATGACTGGGTTGGGCGGGTGTTGAGTGCCCGGCGCGGGCAGGTTGACGGGCTGGTCGCTGCGCTTCGGCGGGGTGAGGTGCCGGAGGACTCGAAGATGTTGCCGACCCGGTTCACGTTCGACGGGGCCGACGGGTCCGATCCCTGGTGGGACTTCCAGACCGACGGGTACGGGACGTGGTTGTGGTCAGTGGTGACGCACGCGAACAGGCACGGGCTCGATCTCGACCGTTGGAGGGGTGGGATCGAGGTTGCCGTCGACTATCTGGTCGCGTTCTGGGACCGGCCCTGTTACGACTGGTGGGAGGAACACGTCGAGCAGCGGCACGTGTCCACCCTGGGCGCGATCTACGGCGGGTTGGTCGCGATCGCGCCGTACACCTCCAGCCCCGTGCTGGCGGTCGCCGAGCGGATCCGTGAGCTGGTCGATGCCGAGGGCAAGCAGGAAGGTCACCTGACCAAATGGCTGGGGACCTCGGCGGTGGACGGTTCCTTGCCGGCGTGCGTCGTACCGTTCGGGCTGGCTCGAGGTGACCTCGGTACGGCGACAGTGGCAGCGGTAGCGCGTGAGCTGGATGTCGACGGTGGCGTGCATCGCTTCCAGGCCGACGTGTTCTACGGCGGCGGGCAATGGCTCCTGCTGTCCGCGCTGCTCGGGTGGAACCTGGCTGCTGCCGGTGACACCGCCGGCGCATGGCGACACCTGCGCTGGATCGCCGACCAGGCGAGCCCGGACGGCGAGCTGCCCGAGCAAGTCCCCCACCACCTCCTGCACCCGGAGTCCCGCGACGAGTGGATCGCACGCTGGGGACCCTCGGCCAGCCCACTGCTCTGGTCGCACGGCATGTACCTGATCCTCGCCGACGAACTCGGCATCCTGACCAAGAAGGCCTGAATGCTCATCCATCGTCCGCACGGCATCGAACACCCGTACGCCGTCTCCCCCGACCAACGCGTCCCCGTCCTCCCCCTGATCGGGCAACCGATCCGGTTAGGCGTGGTCGCCTCCCCCGACATCGGGGAAGTCGTCTGCGAGTGGGGTACGACGACACTCGTCATGTCGCCCGCCACCGACAACGCCGACGCCGCAGCCCTGGCAGGCGGCGAAGGCCACCTCAGCGAAGCCCAAGCCAAGTCCCTGGGCGCCGATGGCGGCTGGACGGTTGTCACGCCGCCCGTGGTCGAGCCGGTCAGATATCGCTTCCGCACACAGGCTGAAACGACGGAATGGTTCGAGGTCTCGCCCGCCGAGTGGCGACCGGCCGGCGGGCAGCTCCGAGGTGGAGGTGACCGGGTCCGGGAGGTGGAGTGGCTGGTTTCGACACAAGGCGTGCATCGGGCTCGATTCAGCGTGCAACTCCACGCAGGTGATCATCTGGTCGGATTCGGGGAGCGGTACGACCGACTCGATCAGCGCGGGCAGGCGCTGGACGCCGTGGTGTTCGAGCAGTACAAGGCGCAAGGAGCGCATGGACGGACGTACCTTCCGATGCCGTTCGCGCATGTGGTGAACGAGAACGGCAGTTGGGGCTTCCATGTCCGGACCTCACGCCGGACGTGGTTCCGTTCGGACGAGGAGAAGCTCACGGTGGAAGTTGCCTTGGGCGACGAACCGGTCGTCGATCTCGGCTACTACGAAGGCACTCCGACCGAGGTGCTGACCAGCTTCCTCGACGAAGTAGGCCGAGCGGAGGAACTGCCCGCCTGGATCTTCCACTTATGGGCCTCAGGCAACGAGTGGAACACACAGGACCTGGTGATGGCGCGCATGGACGCGCACCGCGATCTCGACATCCCGGTCGGCGCGGTCGTGATCGAGGCGTGGAGTGACGAGGAAGGCATCACGATCTGGCGGGACGCGCAGTACGACGTCACCCCCGACGGCAGCGCCCACAAGGCCACCGACTTCACCTATCCGCACGGCGGCGCCTGGCCGGACCCCCGGGCCATGATCGACGAGTTGCATGCTCGCGGCATCAAAGTGATCCTTTGGCAGATCCCTTTACAGAAAAGCGAATTCAGCACCGGGCAGGTGGCCGCCGACGCCGAGGCCATGGTCCGCGAAGGTCACGCGGTGCTCGAGGCGGACGGAACGGCGTACCACAACCGCGGCTGGTGGTTCCCGCAAGCGCTGATGCCGGATCTGTCCGTGCAGCGGACCCGCGACTGGTGGACCGACAAGCGCCGCTACCTGGTCGAGGACCTCGACGTCGACGGTTTCAAGACCGACGGCGGTGAGCACGCGTGGGGCCACGATCTGCGGTACGCCGACGGCCGGCGCGGGGACGAAGGCAACAATCTCTTCCCGGTCCACTACGCCCGTGCCTTCGGTGATCTCCTGCGTTCGGCCGGCAAGGCCCCGGTGACCTTCTCGCGGGCCGGCTTCACCGGATCCCAGGCACACGGCATCTTCTGGGCCGGCGACGAGGACTCGACCTGGGCGGCGTTCCGTTCGTCGATCACGGCCGGTCTGACGGCGGCATCCTGCGGAATCGTCTACTGGGGTTGGGATCTGGCCGGCTTCTCCGGCCCGGTCCCCGACGCCGAGCTGTACCTGCGGGCAACCGCAGCGTCCACCTTCCTGCCGATCATGCAGTACCACTCCGAGTTCAACCATCACCGGCGCCCGCTCCGCGACCGGACCCCGTGGCATGTCGCCGAGACCACCGGCGACGACCGAGTGATCCCGATCTTCCGCGAGTACGCCGTACTGCGCGAGCAGCTGGTCCCTTACCTGGAGGCCCAGGCCGCCCGGGCCGTCGCCACCGACCGCCCACTGCTGCGGCCGCTCTTCTTCGACCACCTCGACGACCCGGAGATCTGGAACCACCCGTACCAGTACCTCCTCGGCGACGACCTCCTCGTCAACCCTGTCCTGGAACCGGGCGCCACCACGTGGACGACGTACCTCCCGGCCGGCGAGTGGTACGACGCCTGGACCGGCGAACCCGTCCCCGCCGGACTCGTCACCCGCGACGTCCCACTCGAGGTCGTCCCCGTCTACACCCGCCTCCCCGGCATCGACTTCAGCCGAGGCGCTCTTCCAGGTGGACGGTGATCTCCTCGCCGGGGGTTTTGCCAAGAAGATTCTGCAAATCACCCTTGACGGGGAGTTTGTGGGTGCCGTCGCCGAGCGCCATGAACGAGCTCTCGAACGGGTGGCCGTCCATCGTGCCGCGGACCTTGACCAGGCCGCGGGTGCCGAAGTATTCGGCCGAGTCCGGCATCTTCACGTAGGTCCAGCCGCCCTTGGCGTCGCTCTTCAGCAGCGGTGCGGTGAAGGTCTTGTCCAGCTTTCCGGTCTTGCTGCTCACGGTGAGCTCCTCTCTTCACCCTTGGGTAGAGACTGCCAGACGCGTTTCGACATGACTGGCCAAACTATTCTGGGAAGGTGCAGATCGAGATCCGCCGCGGCGGGCGGGGGGACGTGGCGCGGGTGCTGGCGCTGCTCGACGGGGCGACCGAGTGGCTGGTCGCGCGTGGGCAGACCGAGCAGTGGGGCACGGAGCCGCATTCGACCAGTCCGCGGAGGGTCGCGACCATCACCGCCTTCGCCGACGACGACAACCTCTGGGTCGCGGAGACGGCCGGCCGGGTCGTCGGAGCGATGGCGCTCGGGCCGGCGCCGTCGTACATCCCGCCGGCCGGTGAACCGGAGGTGTACGTGCGGCTGCTCGTCACGGACCGCGCGTCCGCCGGTCAGAACGTCGGCGGCGAGCTGCTCGATCACGCGCGGTCCTTGGCCCGCGAGGCCGGTGTCAGCCTGATCCGGGTGGACTGTTTTGCGGGTGGCGACGGCGCGCTGATCAGGTACTACGAGAAGCAGGGATTCACGCGGACCGCGAGCTTCGGCGTACCGGTCAATGATTCGGCGTGGCCGGGTCAGGTGCTCGCCCAGCGCTTGTGACGGATCGATGCACTGTCCCGTGGGCGTCGCTGCAATGCGCAGTGCCTTCGTCGCCGGTGGCGTGGTCGACCTGAAGGGTCGAGTGCGTCAGCCCGTGCCGGTCCGCGAGGAGTGCCTCGATCTTGCTGCGGATCTGGTGACAGTCGAGGCCCTGGGCAACCATGATGTGCGCCGAGGCGGCCGGCTCGCCGGAGGTGATCTCCCAGACGTGCAGGTCGTGCACCTCGACCACGCCGTCGACCGCGCACAGCTCGGCACCGACAACCTGCGGGTCGATCGCGGTCGGCGCGGCCTCGAGGAAGATCCGGCCCGAGTCGCGGACGAGCGAGATGCCGGCCTTCAACATCAGTACGGCGACCACCAGCGCGGCGATCGCGTCCGCGCGGGCGAATCCGGTGAGCAGTACGACGAGACCGGCGATCGCGGTCGCGATGAACGCGAACAGGTCGTTCAGGATGTGCTGGAACGCGCCCTCGACGTTCAGGCTGGTCCGATTCGCCTTGCTGATCAGCCAGGTGGCGAACAGGTTCACGACGATGCCGACCACGCCGGTGATCAGCACGAGCGCGCCCTTCACCTCCGGCGGATCGATCATCCGGTTGATCGCCTCGTACACGAAGTACGCCGCCAGCAGCAGGAGCGTGATGCCGTTCGCCTGCGCCGACAGAATCTCGACGCGCTTGAACCCGTACGTGTAACCACCGGCCGGCGGACGCGCCGCGAGCCGGATCGCGATCAAGGCGAGCAGGATCGCGATCGCATCGGTCAGCATGTGCGCCGCGTCGGTGATCAGCGCCAGCGAACCGGCCGCAAGACCGACGATCACCTCCGCGACCATGAAGCCGAGGATCAGCGCGAGCGCGCCACCGAGCAGCTTGCGGTCCGCATCCGAGCTGGTCGCGTGACCGTGCCCGTGACTCGCGCTCACGACCGCGACCCCTCTGGGTGACCAGACTTCTCTGGGTGACCAGATTTCTCTGGGTGGATGGCGTCGGTGTGCTCGGTGTGCGCGACCGCGAGATCGACGAGCATCCGCACGTGCGCGTCGTCGAGCCGGTAGTACGCCATCCGGCCGTCGCGTCGTACGGCGACCACGCGGTGCGCACGCAACAGCCGCAGCGCATGCGACGTCGCGGACTCGCTCAACCCGGTGACGGCCGCCAGGTCGCAGACGCACAGCTCCCCGTCGAGCAACGCGACGAGCAGCTTCAACCGCCGCGGATCCCCGAGCAGGCTGAACACGTCGGCAGTGTCGACGATGTCACCGTCCCCAGGCATCCTGGCGTTGACGCTCGCCACCCGCTCAGGATCAACCAGCCGCACAGCGCAACTGTCGATCCCCACAGGGCCCTGCACATCTGCAGAACTGTTCATACGTCCAAGGTAGGCCAGCCCGCCACCCAGCCGCAAGCTAGAGGGTTTCGGCGAGCCAGTGGAGGTGGCGCATGCGTTGGGCCTGGGCTCCGCCTTCGTGGTTGTTGTAGGGCCAGATGTCCAGGGTGGCTGGGCCTTGGTAGTGGTTGTAGGCGGCGAAGACGGTCGAGGGTGGGCAGACAGTGTCCATCAGGGCTACCGAGTAGCGGGCTGGGGCGGTGGCTCGGGGGGCGAAGTTCAGGCCGTCGTAGTAGTCGAGGACGGCGAAGACGTCTTCGGGTGGGACTCGGCGGCGGGCCAGATACTCGGCGAGCTCGCCGTAGCCGGTCTTCTCGACCATCTCGGATGCGCGGCGGAAATGCGTGAGGAACGGTACGTCGATCATCGCGGCCGCGATGTCCGTGCGGAGACCGGCGACCGCCTGCGCGATCCCGCCGCCCTGGCTGCCGCCGCCGACCACGATGCGGGCGGGGTCCGCGAGCGGATGAGCCCGGGCCGCGTCGACCGCGCGGACGGCGTCGGTGAAGACGCGACGGTAGTAGTAAGAGTCGCGGTCGACCAGCCCACGAGTCAGGAATCCGGGCACCTGCGGGTTCGCGCCGGGATCGGGGTCGGCCGTCTCGGTGCCCTGACCGCGGGTGTCCATCACGAGTACGGCGTACCCGGCGGCGGGAAACACGAGCCAGTCGATCGGCCAGCCCCGGCCACCGTGGTACCCGAGGAACTGCACCACCGTCGGCAGCGGCCCGGTCGCACCCCGCGGCGCGAGGAACCAGCCGGCGATGCGGTGACCGCCGAAGCCGGTGAACCGCACGTCCCAGACGTCGATCGTCGCCAGTCCGGCGTCGTACGGGACGAACGTGGGGTCGAGCGGGTCGGTCTCGGCCTTGGCCAGCGTCTCCCGCCAGAACTGATCGAAGTCGGCCGGCTCACTGCGCTCCGGGCGGTACTCGTGCAACTCCGCGATCGGCTTGTCGAACAACGGCATGACAACGTCCTCACTGTTCACATATATAAACCAAATCCACAGAACCGAACACCCCCGAAACTATGCGCGCGCCCATCCGCTGTCAACGCCCACTCCCGCCCGCCCACTTTGTGCACCAGATCCGCACGAACGGCGGCCGAGAACACGGATCTCATGCACAAAGTCGGCACAACCGAAGGGGCCGGGTCCGGGGTGGCGCGGTGGGTCGGGGTGGGCTGGGGTGGGGTGGGGCGGGGTGGGCTGGCGGAGTGGCGGGTTAGGCGGAGGGGAGGTGGCGGAGGGTGGTGGCGAGCTCCTCGGCGTGGTGCAGGAGGGCTTCGACGACGTCGCGTTGGTGGGTGTCGGTGAAGCGCGACAAGGGGATCGAGCAACCGATCGCGTACGCCGGGGGCCGGCCGAACGGGATCGCGACCGCGATGCTGCCGAGGCCGAGCGTGTCCTGCTCCCGTTCGGCGGCCCAGCGTCGTACGCGAATGTCTTGAAGCTCCTGCGCCAGCGCCTTGGGGTCGGTGATCGTGTGCTCGGTCACCGGGGCCAGTGAATCCGGCACATCATCCGGTGAGAGCAGGACCTGTCCGAAAGCAGTCGCGTACGCCGGAACCCGGCGACCGACCCGGGATCCGCTACGCAGCAAGTGCATCGACTCCCGACTCGCCAGGTAGACCACGTCCGAACCGTCGAGCCGAGCCAGGTGAACCGTCTCGTTGAGATGCGCCCGCAGTGCCGCGAGATGCGGACCCGCGACCTGGTTGACCACATCGCGATCGAGGAACGCCGTACCGACGAGGAGAGCGCGTACGCCGATCCCGTACGCCGTGCCGCGGTCGTCCGACTCGACCCACCCGGCGCCGACGAGTGTCCGCAGCAGCATGTGGATGCTCGACTTCGGGTAGCCCAGTTCGTTCACCAGCTCGGTCAGCGTCAACCGACGCGGCGCCCGCGCAAGCACCTCCAGCAACTCGACGGTCCGAGCCGCCGACTTCACCGCGGGAGCGTCGCTCACCCGTCCGGTATATCAGCCCGTGTTCACACTTGTGAACCGACGGTCCACTTCTCCTCGATCCGCGCGTACTTCCACACCGCCTGCGCGATCAGCCAGGTGAACAGGAAGAGCCCGACGATCGCGTAGCCGACCGAGTTCAGATCCAGGTCCGCGATCGCGGCGAGCGGGCCGTGGGTGATGTTCAGCTTGTCGGTGAGGATCGAGTCGAGCTCGATGCTGCCGATCACCAGCGCGACCGCGACCGACAGGCCGGTGATCGTGATGTTGTAGTAGACCTTCCGCACCGGCTTCGCGAACGCCCAGCCGTAGGCGAAGTTCATCAGGTAGCCGTCGATCGTGTCGAGCAGGCTCATCCCGGCCGCGAACAGGATCGGCAGCGTGAGAACGGCGTACCACGGCAGGCTGAACGCGGCCGCGCCGCCGGCGAGCACGAGCAGGCTCACCTCGGTCGCGGTGTCGAAGCCGAGGCCGAACAGGAACCCGATCGGATACATCTGCCACGGCCGGGTGACCGCCTTGGTCGCGCCGCGGAGGATCCGGTTCATGAGGCCGCGGTTGTCGAGGTGCTGCTCGAGCGTGGCCTCGTCGTACTCGCCCGTGCGCATCCGGCGGAAGACCTTGATCACGCCGACCAGGATCACGAGGTTGAGGATCGCGATCAGGTACAGGAAGACACCGGAGACCGCCGTACCGATCAGGCCGGTGACCTGCTGCAGCCGCGACGAGTCGTCCGCCACCTGCCCGGCGAGCGCGCGAACGCCGATCCCGAGCAGGAAACACAGCCCGAACACGACCGTCGAGTGCCCTAGCGAGAACCAGAACCCGACCGACAACGGTCGCCGCCCGTCGGTCATCAGCTTCCGCGTCGTGTTGTCGATCGCCGCGATGTGGTCCGCGTCGAACGCGTGCCGCATCCCCAGCGTGTACGCCGTCACGCCCAGCCCGATCCCGAACACCCCAGCCGATCCGAGCAGGTAATGCCGCGGCGCCACGACGAGCGCGAGCACTCCCCACCCCACCACGTGCAACAGCAGCACGAACGCCGCCATCCCCCAGACCGAGCCCCACTCCCGACCGGTCACACCCATCCGCCTCACGAATCGCAAGTAAACGCCCGAACACCCCCCACCTGCAACCCAGTCGCAAAAGTCGGCGAATGCTCAGGCGAGGCCGAGGCGGTAGGCGTAGGCGACTGCTTGGGCTCGGTCGCGGAGGTTGGCCTTGGCGAAGAGGTGGTTGATGTGGGTTTTGACGGTGGCCTCGCTGACGACCAGGTGCCGGGCGATCTCGGTGTTGGACAGGCCGTCGGCGATCAGGCGGAGGACCTCGATCTCGCGGGGGGTCAGACCCGAATCGGCCGCGTCGACAGGTTTGGGGGCGGCGGCGCCTTCGATCAGGCGGCGCTGGACGTCGGCGTCGAGGATCGACTGGCCGTTGGCCGCGGCCTGCAGGGCGCGGCCGATCGACTCCGCATCCGCGTCCTTCGTCAGGAACCCGCGCGCACCCGCACGCAGCGCGGACAGGACGGAGTCGTCATCGCTGTACGTCGTCAGCACGACGACCTCCGTCCCCGGGTGGTCCGTGCGGACCCGGCGCGTGGCCTCGACGCCGTCGCAGTTCGGCATTCGCAGATCGACCAGCAACACGTCCGGGTTGTGCTCGGCAACCAACTGGACGGCTTCCTCGCCGTCGGACGCGGCCGCGACCACCTCGATCCCGGGCAACAGCTTGAGCAACGTCACCAGCCCATCGCGGACAATCTTCTGGTCATCGGCGACCACCACTCGCACCGCGCTCATTGAGACACCTTGAGTTCGACCCGCCAGCCCTCGGAGGTCGGACCGGCTTCCAGCGAGCCGCCGACGAGGTCGGCCCGTTCGCGCATTCCGATCAGACCATAGCCGCCGGGTGCGGCGTGACTCGGACGCCTGCCCGGCCGATCCTCGATCGTCAACCGCACCTCGTCGGCGTAGCACAGCGTCACGTCGACCGGAGCGCCCGGCGCGTGCTTGCGCGTGTTCGCCAACGCCTCCTGCAGCGTCCGGTACAACGTGCTCATCACGTCCGCCGGCAAGTCCCGCACCACGCCGGTCACCTCGAAGTCGGCGGTCGCGCCGGTCTCCACCCGGTACGCCGTGACGAGGTCGCCCAACGCCCGTACGTCGGGAACCGAATCCTCCCGCAATGCCGCCACAGCCCGCCGAGCCTCGGCCAGCCCCTCGGCCGCCAGCCCCTGCGCCCGGGTGACCTGCTCGATCGCCTCCGGCGATGCGCCGTCGCGGACCAGCATCAGCCGGGCCCCTTGCAGACTCAACGACAGTCCGGCCAGCGAGTGCGCCAGTACGTCGTGAACGTCGCGAGCGATCCGGGCACGCTCGGCCAACGCCGCAGCGCGCCCGTGCTCCTCGATCACCGCCTGCTTGCGAGCCAACGACACCTCGAGCTCTTCGAGCTGGTCCTCGCGGTTGCGGCGGTTGAGTGCCGCCAGCGTCAAGGCGGCGATGCCGATCGCCGCCCCGAACGCACCCGGGAGCGAGTGGCTGGTGACGTACAGCGGTACGGCGACGCCCACCGTCGCGATCGCGATCACGGCGTACTCGAGCCAGCCGGGCCGGTGGTAGCGGACCGCCGCGCGACTCACCCAGAACGGCAGCATGATCAGCACGCTCTGCGGCAACGCGTACCACAGCAGCGATCCGGCGATCACGAACGCGAGGAGGCAGTACGTCGCCCGGCCGAGAGGTTCGCCGTAGTGGAGCGGAAGGAGGGACACGTTGCTGATGACAACGATCACGCCGAGGACGACGATCACCGGGTACGGCAGCCGGCGCTGGTCCGGATGGCCGGCCGCGAGCACGACGTACACGATCGTCACCAGGCCGGGGACGGCACGCAGCAGGAGGCCGAGCAGGGAGTTGCCCCAGACCCGGCCGTCCAGCAAGCGGTTCATACCGTCATCATGCCCGGTTGGCGGCCAGCGGGGCGTGCATGGCGGCCGCCCGGCGGTAGACCATCGCGTTCTGCGCGCCGATCGTGATGGCGATGGTCAGGGCGATCGAGGCCTTGCTCAGCGTGCCGTGCGGCCAGAGAGCGACCGAGGCGAACGCGCCGGCGACCCGCAAGCCGATGGTGATCAGCCAGAGCACAAGGGTGGTGCTGGTGCCCTTCTGGAACAGGCCGTCCGGGGTCATGGTCAGCCGGGCACTGGCGCCACGGGCCAGGCCGAGGCCGAGCAGGATCACGCTGTCCAGGAGCAGGAAGGCGATCTCGCCGGGGGTCGCGGTGTGCAGGGCGGACGAGATCGAGGAGAGCCCGATCACCAGCAGGATCGCCGGCATGAGCACGAGCGAGCGCTGGGAGACGAGCGAGCCGGTGACCTGCCGGCCGATGACGCGCAGCAGTACCAGGACGCCTACCGCGATTCCGATCAGGACTGAGGCCGACATTTGGAGGATCCTTTCCGAGGGTTCGTTGTTGGTCACAACACTCCTCGGAAACCGCATCCGGGACGTCAGCCTCCAGTTCGCTCCCAGGTGGAACCCGGGCCTCAACCCACAGGTTGAGGCCCGGGTCTGGATCACGCCAGCGAGACGAGCTCCAGGTAGTCGTCGGACCAGAGATCCTCGGTCGCATCGGGCAGGATCAGGACCCGATCGGGGCGCAATGCCTCGATCGCGCCCTCGTCGTGCGTCACCATCACGGTCGCACCCGGGTAGCTGCCGACCGCGCCGAGGACCTCGTCGCGGGAGGCGGGGTCCAGGTTGTTGGTCGGCTCGTCCAGGAGCAGCACGTTGGCGCCGGAGTGGACGAGACCGGCCAAAGCCAGGCGCGTCTTCTCCCCGCCAGACAGGACGTGGGCCGGCTTGTCTGCGTCGTCACCGCTGAACAGGAACGAACCGAGCACGTTCCGGACCTCGCCGTCGGTCAGGCCGGGCGCGACCGACGCCAGGTTCTGCCGGACCGTGCCGGCCAGGTCCAGGGTGTCGTGTTCCTGTGCGAAGTACCCGAGCCGCAGGCCATAGCCCGGTACGACGCGGCCCGCGTCCGGCTCCTCGCGACCGGCCAGGAGCCGGAGCAGGGTGGTCTTCCCCGCGCCGTTCAGGCCGAGGATGACGACCCGGCTCCCCCGGTCGATCGCCAGGTCGACACCCTTGAGGACCTGGAGTCCGCCGTACGCCTTCGTCAGGCCGATGGCGGTCAGCGGGGTCTTGCCGGACGGCGCCGGCTCGGGCAGCCGGATCCGGGCGACGCGAGCGGAACGTCGTACCGGCTCGAGGTCGGACAGGAGCTTGTCCGCCCGCCGCGCCATGTTGCGAGCGGCAACGGCTTTGGTCGCGCTGGCCTGCATTTTCTGTGCCTGGGTGTGCAGGACGGCGGCCTTGCGTTCGGCCGTGTGGCGTTCCCGGGTCCGACGGCGCTCGTCGGTCTCCAGCTGTTCGAGATACTTCTTCCAGCCGGTGTTGTGGATGTCGATCGTGACGCGGTGCGGGTCCAGGTGGAAGACCCGGTTGACCGTTGCCTTGAGCAACTCACGGTCGTGGCTGATCACGATCAGGCCGCCGGGGTAGGACAGCAGGAACGACCGCAGCCACAGGACCGAGTCGGCGTCCAGGTGGTTGGTCGGCTCGTCGAGCAGCAGCGTGTCGTGCTGCGCGAACAGGATCCTGGCCAGCTCGACGCGACGGCGCTGGCCGCCGGAGAGTTGGCCGACGGGCTGCTCGAGCGCGCGGTTGGGCAGGCCGACACCGGCCGCCAGCCGAGCCGCCTCCGCCTCGGCGGCATAACCGCCACCGGCCTGGAACTCTGCCTCGGCGCGGGCGTAGGCGGCCATCGCCTTCTCCTGCGCTTCGCCCACCGCGGTGGACATCGCGGCCTCGGCCTTGCGTAGTTTCCGTACGGCGACGTCGAGGCCGCGCGCGGACAGGATCCGCGCGGTGACCGTGAGGTCAGGATCGGCGGCGCGCGGGTCCTGCGGCAGGTAGCCGATCGAGCCCGAGACCGTGATCTCACCGGCGGCCGGACGCTCTTCGCCGGCCAGGGTCTTCATCAGCGTGGTCTTGCCGGCGCCGTTGCGGCCGACGAGCCCGATGCGATCGCCCGGGCTGACGTGAAACGAGATGTCGGACAGCAGCAGCTGCGCGCCGACGCGAATATCAACACCGCGAACGGTGATCATGGTTACTCTCCGTGATAGCTAAAGGACACACTCCTGGCGCGGAAGCGGGTCCACAGCTAGACACAAAGGCAAGTAGCCATGCAGCCAGAGTAAACGGGAGTCCAAGAAACCGCAGGTGAATTACGGGGTTTTGGCGGGGAGTTCGACGATGAAGCGGGCGCCGCCGCCGGGGCGGGTGGTTACTTGGATGGTGCCCTGGTGCCATTGGACGTGGCGGGCGACGATTGCCAGGCCGAGACCTACGCCTCGGCCTCGTCCGGAGGTTTCGCCGCGGCCGAAGCGTTCGAAGATGCGGGTGCGGTCTTCGAGGGCGATACCGGGGCCGGCGTCGTCGACGGTGATGATGACGCCCAGACCGCCGGCCTCGACGCCGACGCCCTTGCAGCCGCCGGCGTGGTCTTCGGCGTTCTCGACCAGGTTCGCGATCACGCGTTCGAGCCGGCGCTTGTCGGCCTGCAACGTGAGACCTTCGGCCTCCGGCGCGACCGTCGTCACCTCGCGCCCGGCCGCCGCGTCCGCAGCGGCCCGGACCAGATCGGCGATCCGGACGATCTCCCGGGTCCCCTGGTCACCACCGTCGTCACGAGAGATCTCGAGCAGATCGATCACCAGCCGCCGGAACCGGTCCAGGTCGTACCCGAGCAACTCCACCGGCTCCCGCACCGCGCTCGGCAGCTCGGACCGGTGGTTCTGGATCAACTGCATCGAGTTGAGCATCGTCATCAGCGGCGTCCGCAGCTCGTGGCTCACGTCTCCGGCAAAGCGTGCATCCGCCGCGACCCGTCGTTCGAGGTCGGCGGCCGTCTGGTTGAACGACCGCGCCAACCCGCCCAGATCACGGTCGTTCTCGGCCTGCAACCGCGCATCCAGCTTCCCGCGCGCGACCGCATCCGCCACTCGGGTCAGCTCCGCGAGCGGCCGCAGCGCCAGCGTGCTCGCCAACCGCCCTACCGCCAGCCCGATCAACGCCGTCACGATTGCCGACACCACCAGCGTGATCTTCAACGTCGCGAGCGTGTGATCCAGCCGGTCCAGCGGATGCCACTCGAAGAACGCCTCCCCCGGCCGCGTCAGCGGAACCCCAACAGCCAGGACCTTCTGTCCATTGACCGTGATCAGACCCTGCGCGGTGCTGCCGGCCTTCACCGTGGCAACGAGGTCAGCCGGAAGATCGTCGGCTTCCCCGGTCAGCGAGTACCACTCGCCGTTGAAGTACACGATCGACGCGGCTGAGTCGGTGGACGGCAGCGAGGCCAGCAGCGTCATCACATTCACGTTGGGCAAGGGCGTCGGCGTACCGCAGTCGACCCGTTCGCGAGCCGGCAGACAGGGCTCGGGCGCACCGAACAGCCCGTAGTGCAGCGCCGCCGCGTTGTCCTTGGTCTCCACGACCGCCGACGCCTCGCGCTGATCGGTCAGGTACGTCGAGACCACGCTCCACGTGACAAGCGCCAGCGCGCTGGACAGCCCCAGCGCCAACAGACCGTAGGCGACCATGACGCGTCCACGCAGGCCGAGCCTCGAACCCTCACCACCCCACCACCGCAGTCGCCGGCCCCGCAAATCAGCTCACCAATCGATAGCCGAGACCGCGGGCGGTGACGAGATGCTTCGGGCTGGCCGGGTCGTGCTCGATCTTCAGCCGCAGCCGGCGGATGTGGACGTCGACGATCCGGCTGTCACCGAAGTATCCGTAGCCCCACACCTTCGACAGCAACTGCTCCCGGCTGAGCACCTTGCCCTCCGCGCCGGCCAGCTCGGCGAGCAGCTTGAACTCTGTCCGGGTCAACGGCAGCGCCTCGCCGCCCCGCGTCACCTCCGCGCCGGGCAGGTCGATGCGCAGGTCACCGACCTCGATCAGGTCGGGCTGCCGCGCGTTGGCCGGCTCGACCCGCCGCAGCAGCGCGCGGATCCGGGCCGACAACTCCTTGGCAACGAGCGGTTTCGTCACGTAGTCGTCCGCGCCCGCTTCCAGCCCGGCGACCACGTCGTGGCTGTCGGTGCGCGCGGTCACCATGATCACCGGAACGTCGCTGGAACGACGGATCTCCCGGCAGACCGTGAATCCGTCGCGGTCGGGCAGCATCAGATCCAGCAGGACCACGTCCGGCTGGATGCGCCGGAGCGCGGCGAGGGCGTCGTACCCGTTCGCCGCCTCGGCGACCTCGTACCCCTCGTCCTCCAGGGCAAGGCGCAGTACCCGCCGGATGCGCGGCTCGTCATCGACCAACAGAAGGCTGTGTGCCACGTCCCCAGTGTCGCGCACCGCGGAAGCAGACGGTGGTTACGGCTGTCATGAAGCCGTCATGTCGCCCGCGCAGGCTCGGTGACAGCTTCTTGACGCTTCGGTGACCGCCGTTGTGGCGAGGCCCGGAAGTCCTAGCTTCGGCCCTATCGAGTCCCGGAGGAGGACCAATGGCCAGAAGACGACTGGCGGCACTATCCCTTGTCGCCGTGGCGAGCCTCACCCTCGCCGCCTGCAGTAACGGTGGCGGAACAGCAACCGGATCCGGCGGCACAGCCGGTACGGCGGTCACCGGCGGCACCCTGAACATGCTCGGGGCCGGCGATGTCGACTACATGGATCCCAACATCAGCTACTACTCGGTCGGCTACCTGAACCTGCGGCTGTGGAGCCGGCAGCTGTTCACCTACCCCGCCGATCCCGGGGGAAAGAACACCACACCGGTCGCCGACTTGGCCACCGAGATCCCGACCGCCGCGAACGGCGGGATCAGCGCGGACGGCAAAACCTACACGATCAAGATCCGCACCGGCGCCAAGTGGGACACCTCCCCGGCCCGCCAGGTGACGGCCGCCGACCTGGTCCGCGGTGTCAAGCGGACCGCGAACCCGATCCAGCCGTTCGGCGGGATCCCGGACTTCGCGAACCTGATTGTCGGCTACAAGGCCTTCGCCGACGGCTTCGCCAAGGCACCGAAGACGGTCGCCGGGATCCAGAACTACATCGACAAGACCCCGCTGGCCGGCGTCGAGGCCAAGGACGACACGACTGTGGTCTTCCACCTCACCCAGCCGGCCACGTACTTCGTCGACATGCTGACCCTTCCGGCCTTCTCGCCGGCTCCGGTCGAATCGCTCAAGTACCTGCCGGCCAGCACCGATCTCGGCAACCACTTCCCGTCCGACGGCCCGTACAAGGTCGACTCCTGGGTGCCGACGAAGTCGATCAACTACTCCCGCAACCCGGCCTGGGACGCGTCCACCGACCCGGTCCGCAAGGCGTACGTCGACAAGGTCGTCGTGAACGAGACCGTCACGCAGGACTCCGTCCAGCAACAGCTGCAAACCGGTACGGCGGCAGCCGACATGGAGTTCGACGTCGCACCGCCGCCCTCACAACTGCCGGCGTTGCAAGCCAAGAAGGACCCGAACCTCACCATCGGCGACACCGCGGGCTCCAACCCGTACGTCATCTACAACACGGCCTCGCCGAACAACAACAAGGCACTGGCCAATCCCAAGGTGCGGCAGGCGCTCAGCTACGCGATCAACCGCGATCACATCCTGCAGGTCCTCGGCGGCCAGACCCTGAATCCACCGCTGACCCACGTCCTGCCCGATGTCATCATCGGCTCCAAGCAGATCGACCCGTATCCCTACAACCCGGACAAGGCAAAGCAACTGCTCGCCGCGGCCGGCTACCCGCACCTGACGCTGAAGTTCCTGTACCGCAACGCGACCGAGGGCAGCAGCAAGGCCTTCCAGACGATCCAGCAGGACCTCTCCAAGGCCGGCATCACGGTGACCGGCGTACCGTCGCCGAACGCGGACTTCTACGTGAAGTACCTGCAGGTGCCGGATGTCGCGCGGCGCGGGGTCTGGGATGTGTCGCTGGCCGGTTGGGGCGCCGACTGGTACGGCAACGCGGCGCTGTCGTTCTTCAACCCGCTGTTCTCGGGTGAGCCGTCGTTCCCGCCGGTAGGCAGCAACTTCGGTCTCTACAACGACCCGGAGACCAACACGCTGATCCAGCAGGCGGCCTCCGCGACGTCCGAGGACCAGGCCGCGGCTCTGTGGGCCAAGGCTGACGCCCGGGTGATGGAAGAGGCGGCGTTCTACCCGCTGACCAACAACAAGCAGGCGAACTACCACGCCGCCCAGGTCCACAACGCCGTCTACATCCCCTCGTTGCAGAACTACGACCCAACGAACGTGTGGATCGACAAGGCCAAGCAGGGCTGACCTCATGGCTCTGCTTGAAGTAAGGGACCTCAAGGTCTCCTTCGACACCCCGGACGGGACGGTCCGTGCCGTCCGGGGGTTGTCGTTCGACGTCGAGGCGGGACAGACCCTGGCGATCGTCGGCGAATCGGGGTCGGGCAAGAGCGTGTCGACCCAGACCATCGTGGGGCTGACCCGCGGCGCCAAGGTCTCGGGTACGGCGTTCTTCGACGGGACGGACCTGATCACCGCCGAGCCGTCGACGCTGCGGCGGCTGCGCGGGGAACAGATCGGGATGATCTTCCAGGATCCGCTGTCCAGCCTGCACCCGCTGTACCGGATCGGCTGGCAGATCGTGGAGATGATCCGCGCGCACGACCACGTGATCAGCAAGCAGGCGGCCCGCAAGCGCGCGGCCGAGCTGCTCACGCTGGTCGGGATCCCGCGGGCGGCGGAGCGGATCGACGACTATCCGCACCAGTTCTCCGGCGGGATGCGGCAACGGGTGATGATCGCGATGGCGATGGCCAACAGCCCGGCGCTGCTGATCGCGGACGAGCCGACCACCGCGCTCGACGTGACCGTTCAGGCGCAGGTGCTGAACGTGATGCGTCGGATGCAGGAGCAGTTCGGTACGGCGATCATCCTGATCACCCACGATCTCGGCGTGGTGGCCGAGATGGCCGACGAGGTCGTGGTCATGTACGCCGGTGCGGTGATGGAACGCGCGCCACGCCGGGACATCTTCTACCGCAACCATCACCCTTATACCCAAGGGCTGCTGGCCTCGCTGCCGGCCCGCAGCGGCGATCGGCTGACCCCGATCCCGGGCACGCCACCGAGCCTGATCAGCCTGCCGACCGGGTGCCCGTTCGCCGCCCGCTGCCCGCACGTGTTCGACAAGTGCCGGACGGAGGCGCCGCCGTTGACCGACGTCGGCCGCGATCCCCGGCACCAGTCGGCCTGCTGGCTTCCGCACGAACAGAGCCTTCCCGAAGAACGGAGCGAGGCGATCGCCTCATGAGCGATGTACTGCTGAAAGTCGACGATGTCCGCAAGGTGTTCCCGACGAGCGCGAAGGAGGTGGTCCGGGCGGTCGACGGGGTCTCCCTCGAGGTCCGCAAGGGCGAAACCCTCGGCCTGGTGGGCGAAACCGGGTGTGGCAAGTCCACGCTGGCCCGCTGCATGGCCCATCTGTACGACGTGACCTCGGGGTCGGTGTGGTTCGACGGCAACGAAATCAGCACGTTGTCACGCCGGGCGATGCGTCCGATCCGGCGCGAGGTCCAGGTGATCTTCCAGGACCCGTACGGCTCGCTGAATCCGCGCCGCCGGGTCGGCTCGATCATCGGCGACCCGTTCGCCATTCACAACATTGCCTCGGGCGCGGAGCGGAAGAAGAAGGTCCAGGAGCTGATGGAGCTGGTCGGGCTCAACCCCGAGCACTACAACAGGTTCCCGGCCGAGTTCTCCGGTGGCCAAAGGCAACGAATCGGCGTGGCTCGGGCACTCGCGCTACGGCCCAAGCTGGTCATCTGCGACGAGCCGGTCTCCGCGCTCGATGTATCGATCCAGGCCCAGATCATCAACCTGCTGGCCGATCTGCAGCAGGAGTTCGATCTGACCTACGTGTTCATCTCGCACGACCTGTCCGTGGTCCGGCACGTGAGCGACCGGATCGCAGTGATGTATCTGGGCAAGATCGTCGAGCTCTCGCCGACGGACGAGTTGTTCGGCGAGACCCGGCATCCGTACACCCGGGCCCTGCTGTCGGCGTTGCCGGTGGCCGATCCGGACACGGCCGACAGCCGTGAGCAGATCATCCTCGGTGGCGACATCCCGTCCGCGACGAACCCGCCGGCGGGATGCAGGTTCCACACGCGGTGCCCGAAGGCGCGGGCCGACTGTGCCACGGGTGAGCCGCCGCTGATCGCCGTGCTCGACGATGCCGAGGACCACCGGACGGCGTGTTTCCATCCGTTGACGCTCGGCGAGGACCTGTCCACCGCCGTACCCGATCTGAAGGCATCATGAGTACGGCGATCGAAGCTTTGGACGTCACCGCGGAGGCCCCGGCGATCGAGGGGCGGAGTCCGTTCGTCCTGGCACTGCGGCGGTTGCGGCGGGACAAGGTGGCGATGATCTCGTTGGCGGTGATCGTGCTGATCATCTTGATGGCGATCTTCGCGCCGGTCTTCGCGGCGATCACCGGGCATCCGCCGAACGAGCAGTACCGCGACATCGGACTGACGCCGGACGGCCTGCCGCGTGGACCGAACGGCACGTTCTGGCTGGGCACCGACGACCTGGGCCGCGACATCCTGGTCCGGATCGCGTACGGCGCTCGCGTGTCGCTGCTCGTGGGTGTCATCGCGACCGCCATCACCGTGGCGATCGGCGTCGTCCTCGGACTTGCCGCGGGGTTCCTCGGGGGGATCACCGACACAGTCCTGGCCCGACTCATCGACGTCGTGCTGTCGATGCCGTTCCTGCTGGTGGCGATCGCGCTGGTGTCGGTCACCGGGCCGAGCCTGACCGTCACGGTTCTCGTGATCGGGTGTTTCAGCTGGGCTTCGGTGGCCCGCATCGTACGTGGTCAGGTGCTGTCGTTACGCGAACGCGAGTTCGTCGAAGCGGCCCGGTCGCTGGGTGCGGGTGATAGCCGGATCATGTTCGTCGACATCCTGCCGAACGTGCTGGCGCCGGTGATCGTCTACACCACGCTGCTGGTCCCGGTCGTGATCGTGACCCAGGCGACGTTGTCGTTCCTCGGTCTCGGGCTGCCGCCACCAACCGCCGACTGGGGCGGGATGATCAGCTCGTCGCAGAACTACTACACGACCGCGTGGTGGTTCATCCTGTTCCCCGGTCTGGCGCTGCTGATCACGACGCTGGCCTTCAACCTGTTCGGCGACGGCGTCCGGGACGCCTTCGACCCACGAGCGGATCGGACCTAGTCATGGCGCTCTTTCTGATTCGCCGGCTCGGGCACGGCCTGCTGGTGATGTGGCTGATCTCGGTCGCGGTGTTCGGGCTGTTCTTCATTGCCCCGAGCAACGTTGCGCAGACGCTGGCCGGCCGGCAGGGCACACCCGAGACGATTGCCTTGATCAAGGAACGGCTCGGGCTGAACCTGCCGGTCTGGAAGCAGTACCTGCACTTCCTCGGGAACGCCCTGAAGGGCAACCTCGGCTACGACTACTACCACCAGGTGTCGGTCACCTCGATCATCGGGCAGGCGCTGCCGATCACGGTGTCGCTGGCGCTCGGGGCCGCCGTACTGTGGTTGCTGCTCGGGGTCTTCAACGGCGTGATCTCGGCGATCCACCGACGGTCGCTGGCCGATCGGGGACTGACGCTGTTCTCGTTGTTCTTCTACTCGTTCCCGTCGTTCCTGCTCGGGCTGTTGTTGCTGTACTTCCTGTATTTCCGGCTCACGCTGGCCGGCTTCCACTGGTTCCCGGCGGGCGGGTACTCGCCGTTCGCCGCGGGCCCCGGTGCATGGTTCCAGCATCTGCTGCTGCCGTGGGTGGCGCTGGCTTTGTTGCTGGCGGCAACGTATACCCGGCTGACCCGTGGCTCGATGCTCGACGTTCTCGGCGAGGACTACATCCGGACCGCGCGGTCGAAGGGGATCCGGGAGAGCCGGGTGATCGTCCGGCACGGTTTGCGCAGCGCGCTGACGCCGGTGGTGACGCAGTTCGGCATCGATCTCGGCCAGCTGATCGGCGGCGTGGTCGTGATCGAGACCGTGTTCAGCCTGCCCGGGCTCGGGCAGACGGCCGTGGTCGCGATCAACCAGCAGGATCTGCCGGTGATCATCGGCATCGTCCTGTTCGCCTCGGCCGCGGTCGTGGTGGCCAACATCCTGGTCGACATCGCGTACGCCGTACTCGATCCGCGCGTCCGCCTGCACTAAAGATAGGCAGTTCCTGCCGAGGCGACGGAGGTGGTGACCCCCGTAGAACGAGAGGTATGAATGGATTACGTGAACTGATCAAAGGCCCGGTGGTCCTGCCGGGCGACCCGGGCTGGGACGACGCCCGGAGTGCTTGGCACCTGCTGACCGACCAACATCCCGTCGCCGTGGTGCACGCGACCGACGCCGACGACATCGTCGCCACCGTCCGGTACGCGCGCGACCACGGCCAGACGGTGGCCGCCCAGCCGGTCGGGCACGGCGCGACGACCGCAGTGGCCAACGGGACGATCCTGCTCCGCACCACTGCACTGACGGGGATCGAGCTCGACCTGGCCGCCGGCGTGGTCCACGTCGGCGCCGGGGTGCGCTGGCGCGATCTGAACGAGGCGCTCTCGGGCACGGGTACGACGAGCCTGCCCGGTAGCAACGGTGATGCGACGGTCGTGGGGTACACGCTCGGCGGTGGGGTGGGCTGGTTCGGCCGGAAGTACGGGCTGGCCGCGAACCACGTCCGGTCGTTCCGGATCGTCACCGCGGCCGGTGACCTGGTGCGGATCAGCAACGCCTCGGATCCCGACCTGTTCTGGGCGCTACGCGGAGGCGGCGGCGAGTTCGGCATCGTGGTCTCGATGGAGCTCGAGCTACTGCCGGCGTTCGAGATCCAGGGCGGCCGGATGATGTGGCCGATCGACCATGCCCGCGACGTCCTGCGGGCCTTTGCCGAGATCACGACGTACGCACCGGACGAGTTGTCGCTGTGGGCGTGGATCCTGCACTTCCCCGACGTTCCGTTCGTGCCGGAGTTCGTCCGCGGCCAGTCGTTCGCGGCCGTGGACAGCACGTTCCTCGGACCGGCCGAGGACGCGGCGAAGCTGCTCGCGCCGCTGCGGGCCGTCGCCGAGCCGGTTCTGGACACGGTCGCGCCGATCGCACTGAGCGAGGTGGGCAAGATCGCCGAGGAGCCGGAGGAGCCGGTTCCGGCGCTGCTGCGGACGGTGC
The DNA here is from genome assembly GCF_053608045.1 of Kribbella sp. NPDC055071. NCBI lineage: Bacteria > Bacillati > Actinomycetota > Actinomycetes > Propionibacteriales > Kribbellaceae > Kribbella > Kribbella sp. NPDC055071. The sequence goes on along the minus strand of NZ_JBSGUS010000002.1, from coordinate 318,846 downwards.
TGTTGTCGTCCTTCGACGACGCGGCGATCGACGCCTTGGTCGACGTCGCGGCACCCGGCTCACCGCTGTTCGCGTTCGAGGTGCGGCACCTGGGCGGCGCCTTCGCCCAGCCGGACGCGTCCCAGGGAGCGGCCGGGACGCTCGACGAGCCGTACCTGTTGCTGACCGGTGGATTCGTCCCCGACCCGGCCTTGGCGCCGACGATCGGTGCCGCAGTCCAGACCGCGCTGACGGCGATGTCGCCGTGGATCACCGACCGGGTTCCGCCGAACTTCGCGTCCGACGAGCCGATCACCGCGCTCTTCCCGGCCGACGCGGTCGACCGCCGGCGGACGATCAAGCAGGCGGTCGACCCGGCCGGGACGATCCGTGGAAATCACCCGGTCAACTGATTCACCCCGTCAGTTGATTCATCCCGTCAGCTCGAGGTCGAACTCCCGGGCGATGGCGGCTGCCTGCCGCCGCGTCCGGGCGTTCAGCCGGGACAGGATCGCCGAGACGTGATGGTCGACGGTACGCACCGAGACCACCAGCTTCTCGGCGATCTCCGCGTTCGTCATACCGTCCATCAGCAACGTCAGGACATCGACCTGCCGATCGGTCAGGCCGCCCGGGTTCTTCCGGGACCGGGCCTGCGCGCCCCGCGGGATCCGCTGCATCCCCAGCTCCTTGAGCCGGCGTCGCAGCAGGCTCGCGGCCGGTGCGGCGCCGAGTTCGAGCAGGATCTGCAGACCTTCGAGGGTCGCCTCCCTGGTCGCGGACAGGGCCAGGACCAGCGCCCGCTCGTACGGCGTGTCCTCCCAGGGCTCAAGGTCGCGATCGTGGATGCACGCACCCCGCCAACTCACGTCCGCGAGCGCGAGGTAGCGCTCGAGTTCGCGGAAGGCCGGCTCGTCCAGCGTGTGCCCGCCCAGGCCGGTACGGATCCGGTCGGCGATCTCCGGACGGGCATTCAGCCACGCCCACTCGGCGTACGACGTCGCGGCGTACGCGAGACCGAGGACGGATCGCTGGGCCTGCGCACGTTGCCAGGCGTCCGCGAGCAAGGCCCGGGCCTCGGGATCGCCGCGCCGCGCGAGCACCCGGCCGAGGCTCGACGCGCTGAGGACCGACAGCATGCCCGGCTCGTCAACGGTGTCGATCAACCAGCGCAGGTGCCGTTCGGCGCCGGCCAGATCACCGCGGCGCATCATCAGCAGGGCCCGATGCGTCTCCAGGTTGTAGGTGTGCGACCCGAAGCCACGCTCGTTGGTGAACTCGAGCCCCTCGGTGATGGTCTCGTCCAGCTCGTCCCAGCGGCGGGCGCGGTACTGCATCTCGACCAGATTCGTGTATCCGCGCGCGACCGCCTCGTAATCGCCGCTCTCGAGCGCCTGGTCGATGCTGATCCGCAGGTTCTCCAGACCGCCCGGTTGACCGAGATCGCACCATGCCAATCCGAGGTAGTTCAGGCACAAAGCGGACAGGTCGGTCCGACCGGCCATGATCGCCAAGGCCTGTGCCTGCAGCAGATCCGGTACGGCGCTGCGCGGCGAGCCGGTCAACACCAGCATCATCCCCCGGCACGCGACCGCGGCCGGCCATACCTCATCGTTGCCCTGGGCAACCTCGAAGGCCCGGTCCACCGCGGCGAGCGCGGCATCGGTCGCACCGGCAAGGTAGCAGTGCCGCGATTGCTGCAGCAGCGCCTCCGTCAGCGGTACGGCGTCGCCCAGTTGCTCGAACAGCTTCACGGCCTCGGCACACCGAGCCACCGCCTCCGGGAAGCGGTGGGCAATGTGGAGCTCCCAGGCGAACCCGGCGAGTACCGCGGCCTTCTCGGCGACCGGCAGGCGATCGACGTGCGGCATGACCGCTTCGTAGTGCGCCAGCGCCTGGCGGTGCGAACCGGCTGCGGTCGCGTCCCGGGCAGCCCGCGGCGCGTACTCGACAACGGTGTCGACATCGCCGGCGAGAACCGCGTGGTGCACCAGCGGGTACAGCTGTCGCCCGAGGCCGTACTCCCGGATGCTGGCGACGATGCGAGCGTTCAGCTCACGCCGGCAGATCAGTGGCAGCGCCTGCTCGATCGCCCGCCGGGCCAGCTCGTGCCGGAACGCGACCGCGCCGTCGCGGGCCTCGAGGATGCCGCGCCGCTCGGCCCGGGTGATCGCCTCGGTCTGGCCGTCCAGGAGCACATTGACCCACTTGAGCCCGAGCGGCCGCGGGATCACCGAGAGCAGCTCGACCACGTCGATGGCCTCTTGATCCAGCGTGTGCAGCCGGGCCAATGTTGCGTCGACGACCGTCGCCGGTACGGCGTCCGCCGGCCCGGCGAGCGCCTCCGTCAGGAAGAACGGATTGCCGTTCGTCAGCCGGTAGAGCTCGTCGGAGTCCCGTCCGGCCTCGGCGGCCATCGAGCGAACCGCATCCTCCGAGAGCGCTGGCAGGACGACTCGGTGGACGGTGACGTCGGTGAGCGCGCCGAGCAGCAGACGGAGCGGATGCCGCCCGTGCAGCTCGCCGTCACGGAAGGTGAGAATCATGACCAGCCGTAGCTGGTCCACCCGCCGCGCCAGATACCTCAGCAGGTCGAGGGTGGCGTCGTCCGCCCAATGCACGTCCTCGATCACCAGCACGGTCGGCACCGACCCGGTGAACTCCCGAATCACCGGCTCGTACAGGTCCAGATTGTCTGCCAGCGCTCGCGCCAGCGGTCCGTTGGTCCCGCGTACGGCGTCCCGCAGCGGCTGGAGCGGTGGTGGCGCGAGCATGTCGTCGCACGCACCCCGCAGGATCCGGGTGGCCGGTCCGAGCCGGCCGGCCACTTCACGGACCACACTGGTCTTCCCGATTCCCGCTTCGCCGGTCAGCAGAACCACAGACCCCTGGTCCGCGCGTACTGCCGTCAGAACGGCGTGAATCGCCCATTCTCGTTCGAGCAAACCCATCAGTAACCCCCGAGTCAGACATAAATCTCCCCGCAGCTACTGTCCCCGACGGCGCTGTGGGAACTGCTTGGGGCCAGAGACGACCTAGCTGAGCAGTGCTGTGGTCTGCGGACTCGGGGTGGTCTGGAGTTCGGCGGCGAGGAGTTCGGTGAGGGTGTTGTACTGGCGGACCGCCGCGGCGCGGTCGCCCTGGATCAGGTGCAGCGAAATGATCGCGCGATGCGCGGACTCGAGCAGCGGGTCGTGGCTGGCCGCCCGCTGATAGAGGTCGATGCTCTCCTCGACCCGTCCCTCCGTGGCTCGGGCGTCCGCGAGGGCGAGCAGCGATCGCTCGAACGTCTGCCGCAGCGTCTCGCGGCGCTCGTCGATCCACGGCGCTCCGGCGACGTCGACCAGGTAGTCGCCGTGGTAGATGGCGATCGCCCGGGCCAGGTCGCCAGTGCCGGCGGCTCCGTCGAAGTCGGCGACGTCGTACGTGTGCTCGAGGGTCCGGTTGAACTCGTAGCGGCCGCCGCGGAAGGTGATCCAGTCCGAGCGGCCGAGCGTCCGCCGTACCTGATGCAGGCAGGTGTGGAAACTGTTGCGGAGGGTCTGGGCGGAGGCGTCCGGCCAGAGTTCGGCGCCGATCTGGTCCTTGGTCACCGGTCCGGAACCGAGGAGGTAGAAGAACAGCTCGCGCGGCTTCGCGTAGCCCCAAGCTGCTGCGTCGAGGACGGTGTCGTTCCGGCGTACCTCGGACGCGCCGAGCGCGTGGATGTGCAGTGACTCGACCCGGACCTCGGCGATCGTCAACGGGAAGGCAGACCGTCGTTTGCTGGGCTCGACGCCCGCCACCTTGTCGAGTGTGAAGACTTCGCCCTCCGTCCACGCCGTACGGAAGTCCTCGGGGGACAGGGCGGCGCGTGCTGCGTCCAGTGCGGTCGCAACGTCGGCGGCTTCGACTGCGGGCACCGGCGTGCCCAGCTTTGTCCGCAGTGCGGCCGCATGACTCAACATCCGGACCGCTGAGCTGGTCTGCTCCTCAGCTAGGGCGGTTATGGCCAGGGACTCCAACAGACTGGCTACTCGCCATCGATTGCCGGAGTTGTGGTGCAGGCGGAGGCTCTGGGTCAGGAGGTCTTCCGACTCGGCGAGCTGACCGGACCTGCGGGCCTCGAGGCCCAGCAGGTGCAGGGCCCAGGCCAGCGTGACGGTCTGGCTGGTGCGCTCGGCCATCTGACGTGCTTCGGTCAACAGGATGGTCGCTGCCGCGGAGTCGCCTCGGTAGTGCTCAACCGCTCCCAGAAGGACCGTCGTCCAGCCGAGTCCCTCGCCGGCGCCGTCTTCGACGTACCGGGCGCGCGCCTCGCGCAGGAGGTCGTCCGCGCGGTCCAGCTCGCCGGCGAGCAGTTCGTGCATGCCCAGGTAGTCGATCGCCCGGGAGAGGTTCGACTCGGCGCCGAGTGTTCGCCACAACTCGATACACCGCTGACCGAGTCGACGGGATTCGTCGTACTCGCCGCGACGCATCGCCGCACCACCGAGCCAGTGCAACTCCCGCGCCTCGGCGGTGGCATCGCCGGCGGCCTTCCGCGCCGCGAATCCGGCCCGCAGGTGCGTCGTCGCCAACTCCGCATCCCCTTGCAGATGGGCCATCGTGCCGAGCGCGATCTCCGCATCCGCCCGCAGCTCGGCCGGGACCGGACCGGGCAGGGCCAGCACTCGGGCGAGTGTGTCTCGCGCGTCCTGGTACCAGCCGAGCAGGTACGACGGCCACCACAGCCCGACCACGAGCCTGGTCGCGGCCTCCGCCTCGTTGCGTTCGACGTGACCGATCATCGCCGCCCGGAGGTTGTGGCGCTCGGCGACCAGGAGATCCAGCCAGTCCTGTTGCTCCTCGCCCTCCAACCGATCGGCGGCACGCTCGACCAGGTCCAGCGCGTACGCCGCGAGTCGCTGCGTCGGACCGGTGTCGTCACCGAGCCGGTACGCGGCGTACTGGCGAACGATGTTCAGCAATCGGTACTGGACCTCGTCGCCTTGCTCAACCATGACAAGCGAGCGATTGACCAAGCGGGACAGGGATTGCAGCACATCGTGTCCCCGCAGTACGGCGACTGCCTCCACCGCGTCGATGCTGAAACTGTCCGGAAAGACGGCGAGTTGCCGCAGCAGGTCCTGCTCCGGCGCATCGAGCAGACCCCAACTCCAGTCGAGCGCGTCGCGCAACGTGCGGTGGCGCGGCATCGCCTCCCGGTCGCCTCGGGTCAGAACGGCCAGGCTGTCGTCGAGCCGGCTCGCGATCTGCGCGGGCGACAAGGTCGGGACCCAGGCGGCGGCGAGCTCGATCGCGAGCGGGACGCCGTCGAGCCGGGTGCAGATGTCCGCGATGTCCGGCGCGTTCGCCTCGGTCCGTTCGAAGGTATAGGACGCTGCCTGAGCACGGTCGACGAACAAGCGGATCGCCGCGTCGGCCAGCGGAGGTACGGCGAACACCACCTCGCCGGCGATACCCAGCGCCTCCTGGCTGGTGGCGAGCACTGTGAGCTTCGGGCAGCTTCGGAGCAGCTCACCGATCAGCGGGGCGACCGAATCGAGCAGGTGCTCGCAGTTGTCCACCACCAACAGCGTCGGGCCGACCGACAACCGCCGCAGCATCGCCTCGACCGTTGCCTCCGACAACTCCAGCGCCTCCGCGAAGGCGGCCAGAACGCCCCCTGTACCGTTCATAGGCCCGTCCAACGGCCCGGTCGTGGCCAGGCCGAGCCAGCGGACCGCGGCGTACCGAGGGCGCAACTGATCGGCCAGCGCCACCGCCAGCCTGGTCTTGCCCCCACCCCCGGGTCCGGTCAGCGTCACCAGCCGATGCGCTCGGACCAGCTCCGCCAGCTCGGCCAGCTCACTCTCCCGGCCAACAAAACTCGACAACCGGACGGGGAGACTCCCCTCCGCCACGGCCTCAGACTAGCGGGCAGCAGGCGGCGAGCGGACCGAATTCAGGCGGATCCGGTTGGATGGGTGACGACGTACGGATCCCGGATGGAACTTGGAGAGGGGGCTGCGGTGCGGATTGTGGTGTACGGCGCGGGCGGAATTGGGTGCTACGTGGGCGGGCGGCTGGCCGCGACCGGGGCTGCGGTGACGTTCGTCGGGCGACAGCGGATGGCGGACGAGGTCGCCTCGCACGGGCTGCGGCTGACCGACTACCTGGGCGCCGACCTGCGGGTCGAGCCGGGCGACATCCGGTACGAGACCTCACCGGCGGCGGCCGCGGAGGCGGATCTTGTGCTCGTCACGGTGAAATCCGCGTCCACCGAGACCGCGGCTGCTGAGTTGGCCGGCGTACTCAAGCCGGGTGCGATCGTGGTCAGCTTCCAGAACGGCGTACGCAACGGGGAGCTGTTGCGGGAGCGGCTGCCGGATCAGGTCGTGGTGACGGGGATGGTCCCGTTCAATGTGCTGAACCGGGGTGGCGGGGTGTTCCATCAAGGTACGGCGGGTGCGCTCGACGTACAGCGTCATCACGGGTTGGCGCCGTACCTGGATGCGTTTGAGAACGCCGGTCTGCCGCTCGCGCAGCACGACGACATCCTCCCGGTCCAGTGGGCGAAACTCCTGCTCAATCTCAACAACCCGATCAACGCCCTGTCGAACCTGCCACTGCGCGACGAGCTGTCCCAACGCGCCTACCGCCGCTGCTTGGCCGCCGCCCAGGCCGAGACCCTGGGTCTGCTCGACGCCGCCGGTATCCGCCCGGCCCAGATCCTCGCGGTCCCCATGCACCGCTTCCCCACCATCCTCCGCCTCCCCGACTTCCTCTTCCGCCGGCTGGCCGGGAAGATGCTCGCGATCGACCCCTTGGCCCGCACCTCCATGTGGGAAGACCTGGAGGCCGGCCGCCCCACCGAGATCGACTACCTGAACGGCGAGGTCGTCCGCCTGGCCAACTCCCTCAACCGCCCAGCCCCCATCAACACCAAGCTGATCACCCTGATCCGAGCCGCCGAATCCACCCGCCACCCCTGGTCAGGCCCCCAGCTCCTCAAAGAACTGCTCTCCTGACCTCTGAGCGATGTCGACTCGTGGATTCGGGTCGTCAACACGCGAAATCCAGCGCCGAAATCCACGACTCGAATATCCCGCCCGAACCAACCGAGGGAGCGGTGTCCGTGCGTGACGGTCCTATGTCTTGAGGGGTAGGGCTGCGCGGACGTCGATGCCGACCAGGCCGTAGGTGAAGCCCAGGTGTTCGTTGAGGCGGCGCATGTTTTCGTTGCCTTCCTGGGTCCAGGTGTAGATCTCGGTGATCCCGTGGTCGGCGGCCCAGGCCATGCTGGTTCGCTTGAGAGTGGACGCGACGGCCTTGCCGCGCCACTCCCGTCGTACGGCGGTGTAGGCGACCTCGGCCCGCTCCGGCCGATCGGTGTCGAGCATCAGGCCGGCCACCCCGATCACGGTGTCCCCGTCGACCGCGAGGAACATCGCGGCCGGATCGTTGATCCACTCGGTCGCCCACTCCTCGGCCGAGACGTCCAGCGGCTTGGGCAGGTCCATGTCCGGGAACGTCGGCACCGCGACCTGCTCGTACGCCGCCGCCCACAACTCCGGCCGCTCCGCAACAGACACGATCCGGTACGCCGAGGGCACGGCCGGCCAGGCCTCGTCCCCGATCGGACGCACCTGCTCGACCTGGCGCTTCACCTCCGCAAACCCGAACCGGTGCGCGAACGCGAGCGACCCCTCGTCATCCACGCTGACCCCGGCCACGTCGTACCCGAGCCCGACAGCATGGTCAGCCAGCGCGAGTAGCAACTGCGTGCCGACCCCCTGGCGTCGCGCCTCCGGACGAACCCGCGGCGCGACGGACGCCCGCCCAGGTTCGCTGGACCGGTCAGCCAGCCCGCTGCCGACAACCGCGCCGTCCAGCGAGGCCAGCAGGAGCAACCGCTCCGGGCTCTCCATCGCGCGCAGCTCCGCAACGCTCGGACACCGCTCGTACGGCAGCACCGCGATCCGCACCTGCCGCCACGCTTCGTAGTCCGCGTCGGTCTCGACGGCCCGGATCTCGATCATGCCCTGAGCATGCCGCACCCGCAGACAATCCGCTTACCTATTTCTCGTGGAGCTAGAGGCGAGCGGCGGGGGGTAGGAGGCTCGGGTCGGCGACCGGCCAGTCCGCGGGTGCCGGCCCGAGCGGGTCGAGCTCATCCAGCTGCAGCAAGCACCACGGAGACAGCCCCGGGACGTCCCGCACATCCGCCCACTCGACCCAGCGGTACGACGCAACCTCCGCCGGATTGAGCGCAGGCTCACCCGACCAAACGACCCGATAGACAGGGCACAGCTCGTTCTCGACGACGCCGCTCGGCATCTCCGCGCGGTACCGGAACTCGGGCAGCACCAGCTCGATCGACCCCACCTGGATCCCGAGCTCGTCGGCCAGCCGCCGCCGGACCGCGTCCGTGACCGGCTCCCCCGGCAATGGATGCCCACAGCAACTGTTGGTCCAGACACCCGGCCAGGTGGGCTTGTCCGCCGCGCGCTGGGTCAGCAGAACCCGTCCATCGGGATCGATCACATACGCGGAGAACGCGAGATGCAGAGGCGTCGCCGCGTGGTGAACCGTCGCCTTCGCCTCGGTCCCGATCGCCCGGCCGGCCTCGTCCAGCAGTACAACCCGCTCCTCCGTCACCCCATGAGACTAGTGCGAATAGGCAATTCCTACCGATGTGGGCAGCGCGCCACCGCCCCTACAACGGATGGTATGGACCTGAGCAGCCTCGAACCCGTGCCGTACGAGATGACGTCGCCGACGACCGCCGGCCTCTACCGCGGTCACGGACGGTTCGTGAAGGTGCTGCGGTCGTACCGCGACTCGCCGATCCTCGAGCTGCTCGCCCCGAGTACGCGCCGCCTGGCCCTCGACTCCGACGTCTGGCGCTACGAGGCCGACGTCTACCTCGCGGACCTCGCCTACTCGCTGCCCACCGGGCTGCGCATGCCGATCCTGTACGACGTGCACGAGCCGGACCCCGACCAGATCGTCCTGACGGTCGAGGACGTCCAGCCCACCGACGCGCCGTGGGACGACGCGCGCTACGGACAGGCCGCCGAGCTCCTCGGCCGGCTGAACGTCCGCCTGACCCGGAACGACGCGCTCCCACTTCCGGTCGGCCGAGCACCGATCCGCCTCATGCGCATCATGGTCGACGAATTCATTCGGCGGCTCACGCTCCCGCCACTGCTCGACGACGCGACCTGGACTCATCCCCTGCTCGCCGGCGCGGACGACGTACGCCGCGGTCTCGCCGAGCTGGTCGCTCACCTGCCCACGATCCTGGACGATCTCGCCGGCCGGCCGCAGCTGCTCGGTCACGGCGACGCCTGCCCGCAGAACCTCCTGCTCGAAGGAGACGGATTCGTCGCCATCGACTGGACCGCGGGTGGAATGGTTGCCGCAGGCGACGATCTCGGCCAGCTCCTGATCGGGCGGGCCCACCAGGGTTCGCTCGGCGTGGAGGAGTTCGCCGTACTGCGGGAGCTCGTCATCGACAGGTATCACGCCGGCCTCGCCGCCGAGGGACGCGACGACATCACGAAGGGCGACGTACGCGCCGGTCTCGACGGCTCCCTACTGCTGCGCAGCACCTTCCTCTCGCTGCCCGTAGGCCGATTGGCCGAGTCGGTCACGCCGGAGTTGACGGACCTGGTGCAACAGCGCGTCGAGCTAACCCGATTCCTCCTCGGACTCCGGACTGCTAGCCTGACCAGGTGATCAAGCGACGCGTGGCGTATCGACCGGCTCTGGGAGGGGCCGGCATTCGGTAGTCCCCACACACTCGCCCCACCCAGAGCCTCCAAGGCAGGAACCCCCGGGTTCCTGCCTTTTCCGTTGTCCGGAGGCACGATCCAGGGTGCCTCGTCACGAGAGGAACCCATGAACCCCACCACAGTCATCGATCGGTTACGGCGTACCACCGACGACATCATCGGCGCGGCCGATCTCCGCGAACGCCTCGAGTCCGGACGGCCGTTGCGGATCAAGTACGGCGTCGACTGCACCGCGCCGGATCTCCATCTCGGCCACGCGGTCAACCTGTGGATGATGCGGCAACTGCAGGATCTCGGCCACCGGGTCGTGTTCCTGCTCGGCGATCTGACCACGCGGGTCGGTGACCCGACCGGCCGTTCACAGACCCGGCCGGTCCTGACCCCCGAGGAGATCGACGCGAACGCGGCGTCCTTCCTCGAGCAGGTCTCGCTGGTGGTGCGCACGGATCCCGAAGTCTTCGAGGTACGGCGGAACTCCGAGTGGTACGACGGGATGCGTATCGCCGAGCTGCTGGGCCTGTTCGCCCAAGTGACGCAGGCACAGCTGATGAGCCGCGACATGTTCCGGGACCGGGTTGCGGCCGGACGCGAGATCGCCGTCCACGAGCTGATCTACCCGGTGCTGCAGGGCTACGACAGCTTCGCGATGCGCAGCGATCTCACGATCGTCGGATCGGACCAGTTGTTCAACGAGCAGCTCGGCCGACACTTTCAGCAACGCCTGGGCGCGCCGCCCCAGGTCGTGATCACGACGACGGTCACGCCGGGGATCGACGGCCGCGCCAAGCAGTCGAAGTCGTTGAACAACTACATCGGCCTGGCCGACAGCCCGCGGGACAAGTTCGGCAAGCTGATGAGCATTCCCGACTCGCTGGTCGAGCCCTACGCCCGCGTCTACACCGAACTCCCGCTCGACACGGTCGCCGCGCTCGAGGCCGCCGCCGCGCACGGCGGCCCGCAGGCGCGCGACGCCAAGCTCCTGCTCGCCGCCGCGGTGGTGACCCGCTACCACGGCGCTGGTACGGCGAAAACCGAACTGGATGCCTTCCGCCGAACCTTCTCCGAGCGCGCCCAACCGAAGGACATCCCGCAGATCATCATCAACGGACCGACGACCGTCCTGGACCTGCTGCAGGTGGCAAGGCCCGACGCCAGCAAATCCGAGCTACGCCGGCTGATCCGGCAAGGCGGCGTCATGCTCGACGGGGTCCGCGTGGAGGATCCGGTGGGAACCGTCGACGTCGGGACCGGCGTAGTGCTGAAGTCGGGAGCTCGACTCTGGCACCGAATCAAAGCAACTGAAGAATCCAGCGAATCAAGGGACACTGACCATCGTGGAGACAAAGACGGTTGAGGCACTGATCAGCGTCGGTGGCAAGTACGTGGGCCGGGCGCCGGCGTTCGACGTGCCGCCGCCGTGGTGGGCGGAGGTCGAAAGCCTCACCCGGCACCTCGACGAGCTGCTCGGCGTCCCGACGATGGTCCTCCGGCTCCTGCACGCGGACGAGGCCGTGATCGGACGCGGCGGCCGGGTCGTCTATCACGTCCAGGCGCTCGGCGAACCACGGACAGGGGTGCTGGACGAGACGCCCTACGACGACTGGGACGCCGTCGTCGCACCGCATCCGCTGAGGTCGACCTGGGCCGAGGTCGACGGTCCGAGCCGCCTGATCGAGTGGGCCCGAAGCATCGTCGGCCCACTCGATCCGGTCCAGGTGAAGACCTGGAACCTCTCCTGCCTGCTCCGCTTCCCCGGCGCCTGGGCGAAGGCGACGAGCCGCTTCGGCAGCATCGACGCCGCCATCATCGAACACGTCCATCGGTACGACGCAACCCTCGCCCCGACCGTGCTCGGTACCTCCACCGACAACCGTTGGTCCCTCCTGGCTCACCAGCCCGGCAACGACTGTTGGAAGCCGGACCGCGCCACCGTCGAGGACGTCGTGGCCCGCTGGGTCGCAGTCCAGGCCGCGCTCGCCGCGGAGGTGGACGAGCTCGACGCGCCGACACAGCGGCCCGAGGATCTCACGGACGAGGTCGCCCGGCTGCTGACCGTCGTACCACTGCCCGACGATGAGGTGCTCGAGGTCAAGCGCTTGCTCTCGGTCCTGCCGACGATCCTCAACGAACTAAGGGCTTCCGGCCTGCCGATCACGCTCGTCCACGGCGACTTCCATCCCGGGAACTGGCGTTCCGACGGCACGAACCGTGCGATCGTCGACTGGGCCGACGGCTTCATCGGCCACCCCGCCACCGACATCCAACGGCTCTGCGGCTGGCTGCCCGAGGAGAAGCGCGATCACGCGGCCGAGGTCTGGTCGACGGCCTGGAAACGCCAGGTCCCGGAGAGCGAGCCACTCCGTGCCCTCCAGCCGATGACCGTGCTGAACCGCCTGGTGTATGCGGTCATGTACCAGCGCTTCCTCGACAACATCGAGCCGGCCGAACGGGTCTATCACGAGGACGACCCGCGGACCGAGCTCCAGGCAGCCGTCGAAGCTAGCCGGGCCGGCGGCTGGTAACCAACCACGCCGTCGAATCGAACGTCACACCGTCGGCCGAATGGTGGGCCGTCAGGACGTTGCGCAGGTTCTTCAGCGCTTCGGTCCGATCGACGATCAACCAACCCAGCACCCCGAGGGCGAGCCGTTTGGCGGTCGCAACATCCGGACCCCAGTACATCGGCTCCGCAACCGTCTGAAACTCCGGCTCCGCAAAGCCTGCGGTAGTGAGGATGCCAGCCACCCGCCCGGTTTCGGCGAAGGCGAACGGCCCAGGAGTCTCGGGAGGCGGCCACTGCATCGTCCGCCCGGCCAGCAGCGCGGACGTGAGCTCGGTGAACCACGGGTTCTGCGCCGGTGACTGCCAAACGATCAGCGAGATCCGTCCACCCGGCTTCACCGCGCGGGCGAGGTTGGTGAAGGCCGCGGTCGGGTCAGCGAAGAACATGCAGCCGGTGCGGCTGATCAGTACGTCGAAACCACCGGGCTCGAACCTGTGCACCTGGGCGTCTGCCTGCATGAACGTCGCATTCCCGACTCCGGCAGCACGCGCCCGTCGCGCGGCGACGGTCAGCATCGGCGTCGAGAGGTCGACGCCGAGCGCCGTACCCGATCCCGCGAGCCAGCCCGCGGCTCGCGTCGTACTGCCGGTGCCGCAGCCGACGTCGAGGACCCGGTCGCCGTCGCGGATCCCGGCCGCGCGGAGCATCGGGTCGTCGTACCGCTCGAGGCAGTCCTCGAACGGCTCCGCGTTCTCCGCCCAGAAGACGCCTTCCGACGTGTCCCAGGCCGTTAGCTGATCCGCGTTCGCCGGGTCCACCCACACGGTGTCCGTCATCCTGATCCCCTCTCGTTGCCGACGGTACGGACCAGACAGCGATCCGGTTCCATGGGACAACGAGGAGATCACGGTGTGCCGGCAGGCGGCTCCGGGGTGACGCTGTCAGCGGGCGGCGTCGGGGTGGGCGTGGGTGTGTCCGGCGGCGGCGTCGGAGTGTCGGTGGGTGTGTTCGGAGGCGGAGTCGGCGTGTCCGGCGGAGGTGTGGGCGTGCTGGCCGGCGGAGTCGGGGTGGTGACCGGAGGCCTCGGCTTCGTCGGCGGTGTGTACGGCGGCTTCAGCGGCGGCAGCGGGACCGACGAAGGCACGGACGGCGGTACGACGACCGGCGGCGTGACGATCACCTGCGGCGTCTTCGTCCCGGGCGGGACCGTCGTCGGGACGTTCGGCAGGTTCGGCGGGACCGGAGGCGGCGTCGTCGTCGTGGTCGGCCGGGTCGGATCGTTGCTTGTATCAACGTTTCCGGCGGTGTCGTCGGTCGGCGGCGTGATCACGCCCTGGGTGTCGGGAACCGTCACCGTCTGCCGGCTGTACGACTGCATCCACCGCAGCACGGTCGAGACGTAATCCATCGAGTGGTTGTACCGCAGCACGGCCTGGACAAGCCCCTGCGGATCGCCCAGGTTCGCACCGCCGGCGCACAGGTAGTCGGCCGAGGCACGAGCCGCGTCGAACACGTTGTGCGGGTCCTTGACGCCATCACCGTTGCCATCGGCACCGAAAAGCTTCCACGTGCCCGGGATGAACTGCATCGGCCCGACCGCACGGTCCCACATCGTGTCGCCGTCGTACTGCCCCTGGTCGGTGTCCGCGATCGCGGCCATGCCGGCGGCGCCGTTGAGTACCGGACCGAGGATCCTGCCCCGAGTGTTGCCGGCGGCATCGACCTTGCCGCCGCCGGCATGGGCGGACTCGACCTTGCCGATCCCGGCGAGCAGCGGCCAGGTCAGGTGGCAGCCGGGCTGCGTGATCGCGACATCGTTGGCTGCCTTCTGGTACGCCGCCAGCACCGTCCCGGGGATGCCCGATGCGTTACCGGTCACGCCCGCGGGCGGTTTCGCCTGGCCGTCCGTCGTACCGGTCGCTGGTATTTCGGTGGTCGGTGGTTGCACGGCCGGCAGCCGGCCATCAACCCCTGGCGTCGTCGGCAGGTCGGCCGGTTTGTCGATGAAGCCGGTCGGCAGCGAGCTCGCGTCGACCACGAGCTGGGAGTGCGCGGAGCTCCTGCCACCGGCGATGACCAGAACCATCACTCCGACCGGCGCGGCGATGGCCCACGCCGCGACAGCCTTGACCCGAAAGGCATCCCGAAACCCGAACGGCGAACGGTCCTCGGGGTCCGTCATCCGAACCGTCCCTCCACGTAGTCGGCCGTGCGCGGATCCTGTGGCGTCGAGAAGATCTGCGCCGTCGGCCCCGACTCGACGATCACGCCGGGTGTGCCCTGCTCGGCCAGGAAGAACGCGCAGGTCTGCGAGACGCGAGCGGCCTGCTGCATGTTGTGCGTGACGATGACGATCGTGACTTCGCGCCGCAACTCGTGGATGGTCTCTTCGATCCGCCGCGTCGACGTCGGGTCGAGGGCCGAACACGGCTCATCCATCAGCAGGACATCGGGCCGGACCGCGAGCGACCGCGCAATGCAGAGTCGCTGCTGCTGACCACCCGACAGCGCGCCACCGGGTGAGCCGAGACGGTCCTTGACCTCTTTCCACAGACCCGCCTTGGTCAGGCACTCCTCGATCAGATCCTGGCGCTCGTTGCCGCGGACCCGGGTGCCGGTGAGCTTCAGGCCGGCGGTGGTGTTCTCGGCGATGCTCATCGCCGGGAACGGGTTCGGCTTCTGGAACACCATGCCGATCCGCTTGCGGGTATCGGTGATCCGGCGTTCCGGTTCGTAGATGTCGGAACCGTCGAGCATGACCTTGCCGGCCAGCGCCGCGCTCGGCACCAGCTCGTGCATCCGGTTGAGGATCCGCAGGAACGTCGATTTGCCGCACCCGGACGGGCCGATCAGGGCGGTCACCTGCCCGGCCTCCATCCGCAGCGAGACCTCGGACAGGACCTTGTGCGATCCGAACCACGCGGCGACCCGCTCGCTCTCGAGATCGCTGCCACCACTGACGGGCGGCAGCACGGCGGTCTCGTCGTCCGCCGCGGTGGGGACGGCGGGCAGTACGGACGTCATCAAGCAGGTCCTTCCGATCGGGACGGGCGGGTCAGCCGTTGCGGCGGCGGCCTCTGCGGAGCAGGCTCGCCAGGTACGACGCTCCGGACGCGAACCCCCGGCGGACCGGATGGCCCGGAGTGGCGATCACGCGAATGCCTGGTGACGCGACGCCGGCTACGAGACCTGCGATCAAGAGTGCCGGGAGGCCCCAGGCCAACCAGCCGAGCGAGTCGCCTTGAGTGGTGGCCGAGACCGGCTTGATGCTGCCTTGCGCCTGTGGCTTCTGGCTCGGGACGGTGGACGACGGCCCAGCCGGTGTCGTGGGCGTGGGTGCGTTGGTTGTGGGGTGGTTGGTCGGCTGATTGCCGCTCTGGTTGGTGCCGTTGTTCTGGTTCTGACCAGTCGGACCGCCGGTGGTCGGGTCGTTCGGGGTCGGATCCTTGGGGCCGTCGACCGGGTCGGACGGCGGGATCGGCGGCGTACCGGTCTGGTTCTCCACCGCGTCGGCGACCTTCGCCGCCTGCGCCCGCATCGGGTCGGTCAGTGACAGGTAGCCGTCCGGCAACTGCCCGGCTTCCGTGCCGTAGCCCTGCCCGTCCGTGGTCATCCAGCGCAGGGTGTCGGCGTACTGCCGGGGTGCATCACCCTTCAGGGTCGCGGTCGGGACGGCGGCGTAGGTGATCATCGTGCCGGGGTAACCACGCTTGTCCATCCTGGTGTAGTTGAGGTTCCAGGTGCCGGAGTCCTTGTTCACCGTCGCGCCGTCGAGGGCGTACGTCATGCTGTCGACGTTCGGCTCGACGAAGTCACCACCCGAGTTCTGCAGCGCAGCAGCGGGAATACCCAGTTTTGCGAGCTCAGAGGTGGTCGACAGCGCGAGCACGACCCGGCCCGGCGATGGCAGTGCGTCCACTCGCTTGGGCTGGACGTTGCCCAGGAGCGAGATCACCGGGTGCTGGCTCAGTGGCCAGGCGCTCAGCGCCGAGTCGGCGGACTCTGCCCACGAGTTCGGGGTCGCGGCGCCGAGCTGCGGGGGTGAGAATCCGGACCAACCGGCATCAGCCTTGGTCTCCTTCGGGATCGTCCAGCCGTCCCGGAGCTCGTAGCTGTCCGTCGGCAGCTGCCAGCCACGATATTGCTTGTTGACCGTCATCCCCCAGGGGTCGGTCTTGCCTTGCAGGAAGGCGCGGGCCGAAGGGTCGGCCAGCATCCACCTGGACAGGGCCAGCATGACATCGGTGTTCGCGATCGGGACTGCCATCTGGATACTCTCCTGGTCGAGCTTTGACCAGGTGGCCGAATCAGGGTTCAACTGCAGGAACTCCGGATCGGTACTCATCGACTCGGGGTTCGTCGAGACGTTCGGGTTCGGCGGGTTGTTCGCAGCCCCCAGCCGATAACGCCCGGCATAGGACTGCGTGAGCAGCTTCGCGACCAGCCGTGCGTTCAGCTTCAGCCCGGGGATCGGCTTGCCGACATCGCTGCTGAGCGGACCCAGGTTCCAGCGGAACCCGATCGCGAATCCGGACACCGCGACCGGCGCGTACCCCGGCTTCCGGTTGTCTGCCGTGGGGCTGTCGGGCTCGGCCGGCTCGGTCGTCAACGCGGCGTCGAGCCCGTAGCCCGAGGGTTGGATCGGATCCCGTTGCCCTTGCTGGGTACGGACCTCCGGCTCCCACTTGCGGGTGTAGTCCATGGCCACCGGGCTCGACGGCTGACACCGTGCCGCGACCCAGCTCCGCATGGCTTCACCCACCAGCTCCGAACCAGTGAAAGCCACCTTGTCATTACGTTGGTTACAGCTCGCCACCCGCGGGGTGAACGACAACTTGAAGACGTAGCGCTCGTACCAGTTCGCGAGCAACTGCCAGTTCTGGATCTGCGCGCTCTGGCCGCCGAGGTCCAGGTCGGCGCAGACGGACGCGCCGAACAGCTCTGGGATGTCTTTCTGGCAAGGATGCGCGTGCACAGGGATCACCACGAGCGAGCACGGTGCCTTGTCGGAACAACCCAGGGACGGATTCTCGAATCCGGTGTTGATCCAGGTGTCGACCTGGCCGTTCCCGTTCGCCTGGGTCAATCCGAACCGCTCGTTCGAGGTGGCCGGCGTCCGGTCGTCGAGCGGCGGGAGGCCGGCGATCGTGCGGTCGTCCAACTGCGGTACGAGCCAGCCGGAGCCGTCCTCGAGCTTCTTGGCGTGATAGACGTCCTTGGTCGGATCCTTGTCGACCTGTTCGCGGAACGGAATCTCGAGCGGGCGGCCGAAGATCGAATCCTCCAGCCGGGCGGTCCACCAGTCCGTCGTCTCGTTCGGCTGGTAGAAGTTCGCGTTGACGCCTTGGCTGTCCAGGATCCAGCAGTCGCTCCGGTCGGGGTTCGTGCCGCGGCACTGCATCACCAGCACGGGATTCGTCGGCGGAAGCACCTGCAGCGACGACGGTTGCATGCCGGTCCACGAGACCTGCACGGCCTGCCGCGTGAGGCCTGCGGTTCGGGACACCGTGACGCTGCTCCCGCCGCGGGTCAGCTTCACCGGCGTGGCCGACGGGTCCGCGAAGGCCACCTGGTCGGTGGGCGGCGGCGGGTCGACGGGTGGGTCGACAGGCGGGTCGTCGGCAGCGATCATCGGGTTCGTCGCCGCAGCACTCCCCATGCCCGCGAGCGAGCCGGACAACGCGAGCATCACAACGGCAACCATCGCGGCGAAACCACGACGCCTGGACCGCACCTGCCTCACAACAGCCTCCATGGTGATGATGTGTCGCGGACGGTGGCGACCGGCCGACGCACCCCTCGCCGACAGTCGAAGTCTTTCCAGGCCCCGGTCCCCGCAGACCGACACAAGGTGAACCACGCATGAATGGGTCCAGCGGTCATGGCCGAAATGCGACGACCGATGGGCGGGAGCGTTGGCTCCCGCCCATCGGCTGTCAGGCGAACTGGTGTGCGGTGGATGCACCGCAGCTCAGATCAGTGTGATCAGGCCTTGCCGCAGACGCCCAGCGCGAGCTGGACGAAGCCGTTCTGCGCGATGACCTCGCCGGCCTCCGTGGTGCTGGTGCCGGCGTTGGCCCGCTCGCAGAAGAACGGGATGCCGCCCGCACCGTCGGTGCCGTTGACGCCGTTGCCGAAGATCTTGGCGAGGTACGCCGGGACGACGCCGTTGACCGTCTTGACGACCTGGTACACGTTGCGGTTGTACTCAGTGGCGTCCGGGCTGGGGATGACGCCCAGGAAGGTGCCGCTCTTCTCGGCCGGGGTGAGCCGGTTGTACCGACCGACCGAAACCGGCGCGATCGAACCCGCGGTGGCCCGCACCGGCGCCGGGTCGTGCTCCTGCACCGTGTTGCCCTGGTCCGTCACGCAGGAACCCGGGGTGCCGACGACGCCGACCCGGGTCAGCCACTCGGCCCGCGTCCCCGACTGGGTCTGCGGGATGAGCGGAACGATGGTCAGGTTGTTACCGCCGACCTGGTTCCAGTTGGTGATCGTGCAGTTGTAGATCCCGGTCAGCTGCGCGTCGGTCAGCTGGGTCACGCCGGTCACGCCGGAGTTCGCCATCCAGCGCAGCTGGTCCTGGGCGAACGGGATGAACAGGAGGTTGGCCGGGTCCGGGTTCGAGCCCGTAGTCACCTTCGCGCGCGACGAACGCGCGGAGTCGACCGGCGCCGCACCAGCCGGGCTGGTCGGGGTGCCGAGCTCCTTGATACCGGCGCCCGAGCCGTTCGGCCGGACGATGGTGACCGGGTCGACGCCGGTGGTGGCCGGGTTGTCGGGGCGGATCGTGATCGGGCTCGTGCCGGTCGCGTTGAACGACTTCAGCTGACGCGGCTGCGTCGAGAAGCGGCTGCTGTACAGGGCGGCCAGGTCGTTCAGCACGAACTCGGTGGTGTCCGAACCGACGATGACGATGTCGTCGCCGTCGGCCGGGGTCGTCGGGTCAGCGGACGCCGACAGGGCGGAGGTAGCGACCAGCGCGGCAGCTGCAGCGGCAGCGGCGATCGCGGTGGCACGGACGGTGCGGATGAAACGCATCTCGGGAATACCCTTCCTCAACTGCGTTTGCGTGATCCTGGTGGGATCGCGGTCACCGGGTCTGACGGTGACGGCACCAATCCATCGGGCCAGGGCTGACATCGCCCGGCTTTCTGGTGAACCAGACATGATGCTGCGGCTAGCCGGAAACGTTACGACTCGGTGACATTGATCAGCCGACGCTGGCCGCGGCGTATTGATTCGAGCGACTGAGTACGTTCTGCGCATAAATCGACGACTTGTTGTACGTCATAATTGCCGTCCACCAACCGGATCCGGTCGTCATCGTCGGCGTGGACGCGCACAAATAGACAGCGGCCGTCGCGGCCGCGTCGTCGATGTCGTGGGGACGGGCACTACCGTCGCCGTCCGCGTCGACGCCCCATTTCCGCCAGGTGCTGGGCAGGAATTGCATCGGTCCGACCGCATGGTCCCAGCGGGTGTCACCGTCGTACTGGCCGTCGTCGGTGTCCGGGATCGCTTTGACGCCTGGACTTCCGTCGAGGGGCGGCCCGATGATGGCCGGCGTACTGGTTCCGTCCGGGGCGACCTCGGCGCCGTCGAACGATCCGTGCTCGGACTCCACCGAGCCGATCGCGGCAAGGGTTGCCCAACTCACTCCGCAGCCGCGATTGCGGCCGGCCGCGAACTGCTCGGCCAGGGCGTAGGCGGCCAGTATCCGCGGGGCGATCGAGACTTTCGCCCCGGTCTGCGTCGCCCAGCTTCGGTAGCGGCCGGCTGCTCCCCACGCGTCACCGCTGGTCGCGCGTTCGCCCGAACCGGGTCTGGACCCGGTCGGCGTGGAGCCTGCGGGTGGTGGCTCGGGCGGGACTCCGCCGGAAACGACCAGCGGACCGCCAGTGGCGCGCCCGGGACCCGGACGCGCCACAGTCGATACCAAGACCACAACCACCGTGATCAGCACCACAGCCACCGCTGCGGCCAGATACAGCTTGCCTCTCACGATGTCCGATCAGTCCTTCAGTTGCAGGGCTTGCTGAGCCCCCAGGCGGCGACGTTCAGGGTGTCCTGAACACCGGAGAACCCCTGCGCCGGAGCGTAGGCGTCCTTCCCGAAGTCGACATCTACGTCGTCCGCCGTACCGCCCACCCCGTCGGCGCCGACGCCGAACAGCTGCTGGAAGTTGCCATCGGCATCCATGAGGTTGGCGGTCTGGTCGTCCGGGTCGGTGTCGAAATTGCCGACCAGGTGGCCGATCTCCCGGGACACCAGGTTACCGATCGCCTGGCCGACGAACGCGACCCGGTTGCTGTTCGCACCCAGGTAGGCGTTCAGGCTCAGGCTGCTACCGGCGCCGTCCTCGGCCAACCGGTCGAGCTGCACGATCGCAGTCTCTTCGGTGGTGAAGTTCCCCGGGTCGACCGACTGAGCGGCCGTGGTGGCGAACAGGCCGGACTCCGCGACGGTGCCGCCGACGACGACCCGCGAGACGTTCGGGGCGCCGAAGGTGTCGGCGTTGTCGCGGCTGTTACGGAGGTTCACGGTCACGTTCGGATTCAGGCCCTTGGCGACCAGGTCGGTCTTGACGTTTTCCGTCACCACCGCGACGACCTTGCTGATCACGGCGGACTCGTCGGCGCTCGAGAGTCCCCAGCTGGGCAGGAACGTCGACAGCCCGGACAGGGCCTTCACCCCGTCGCCGCCGAGCGGCGTGGTGTCGATCTGCCCACCGTTGAAGTCGAGGAACACGGTCTGCGCCGCCGAGTCGGACTCGGTCGCCGGCCGCTTCGCGGACAGGTTCAGGTCGTACGCACCGAAGCCGCCGGTAACTGCGACGGAGTACCAGCCGGTGTTCTCGGCGACGTAGGCGAACACACCGCTGGTCGTGCGCGGCAGCGGCGACGAGGCCGGGTACAGCCCGGAGAGGTTCTGCTCCGACCCGACGGCCTCAGTGCCGTTCGGCCGGAAGACGGTGACGCGCTTGCCCTCGGCGTCGAGGCCGCCGCCGAGAACGTCGCCCTTGCGCAGGTAGACACCGTAGAAGTCCTTGTCCACCGGCGCCGAAGCGATCAGTACGTTGTACGTGCCCTGGTCGGCGCCGCCGAGGCCGCTGGCCGAGTTGTTCGGGTCGACCGGGAATGCTCCGGCGCCACTCTGGCCCGCGACCAGGACGAAGTAGTCGCCGTTGGCCGGGAGTGTGTAGCTGAGCCGGCTGAGCAGACCGCCGGCGCCGTTGTCGTCGGAGGCCAGCAACTGGCCGGCAGCGTCGTACACACCGACGACCGTGTCCAGACCGGCCGGCGATCCGGCCGTGCTCACCGTGACGGTGTCCGCGGCCTTGCCGGTCAGCTTGTAGAAGTCGAAGTCGTTCTTCTTGTCACCCAGTGCGCCGTGCGGGCCGTCACCGACGATGCCCGTGGTGGTGACCGCGCCCGAGCCGTTGATCCCGGTCGGCGTGGCGAGGGCGATCGAGCCGTTGTCCTCGGCACCGGTCGCGATCGCGGTGGTGGCCGGCGACAGCGTGCCGTGCACGGTGACCTGGCCGTTGTCCCAGGCACCGGTGCCGAAGCCGTTGAGGCGCTGAGCCTTGGCGATGGTGTCGTTCTGGCCGGCGACCGTGGCCGCCTCCTTCTCGGTGTACTGCTGCGCGGCGGTACCGGTCGCGGCAGCGCGCTGCACCGAGACGGCGACCGTGACGGCGACTGTGACGGCAACCGCTGATGCCGCCAGCAGCGCACGCCTGATCGATGGGTTCATGCTGAGTTTCCTCCCAGAAAGCTCAACGGCGGCGAGCGGAATTACTCGTCACCGGGCCACACCCCCGAGCCATGGCAATTCCCGTGAGCAGGAATCCGCTGGTAATCGTAGGGAAGAAACCTGCGGAGACAGCTTTTCCGATCGTTTGTTCAGCCGATGGGAATGACCAGTTAACAGAAATTCAGACGAGGTTCGGCAACATTCCCGCGAGCTGTTCGAAAACGCGCCAGACCAGCGCCAGCAGGATCGGCGCACCGATCAGGTAGGACTCCCAGCGGCCGATCCGGCTGCGGAACCAGACAATGCCGGCGACAACCACGATCAACGCCTCGAGCCAGAGCACCAGCGGCAGCACCGCGGACAGGTCCGTGCCGAACGCCTGCTGACTGGTCGGCACGCGGCCCACCCGCTGGCCGGGATCGGGTTGCACCTGCCCGTCGACCAGCTCCGCATCGATGTAGACCGTTGCCGTGGGCAACGGTGACCCCTCGGCCGTCACGAGGGTCAGCCGGGATGCCCCCTGCTCCGGAGCGGGGGGCAGTGGGGTGCCGGCCCGGCGAACGCCGAGTACGCGATAGGTGTATTTGCCCTGCCCGGTCACGACTTCGAACTGGGTCCCGGCGTTCAGCTTTGGCAGACTCCGGAACGGCGCACCGAAGGTCAGCCCGCGCCCGTAGATCACCGAGATGCCGGCCTGCCCCGGCAGCGGAGTGTCGGAACGATGTCCCGGGCCGTCCTGAAGGATCGGCCCGGTGGTCCCCTCCTTGATCACCTGCCGGAGCTCCAGGCCGGGGATGTCGAGGACCGCCACCGGATCCCCCGCGAGCACACCTGGACCGAGCGGCGCGGTCGCCTGGGCCAACTGCTCGCGGATCTTGTCGTACGCGACATCCTGCGCCCGGTTGAACTGGAGCGCTCCGAGCAACAGCGTGTAGACCATGAACGCGATGATTCCAAGCGCGAACAGCCGCAGCGCGTCGGCGATCAACTGGGGACGCAGGTCGATCTCCGCGCGGACGCGGTCCTTGACCTTGGCTGGTGCCGTCCGGCGGGCGGGGACGGCCCCGGGCGTCGTACCCACTACCGTCATTTGCCCGCTCGCTTCTGCTGCAGGTACCGCGAGACCAGGGTCGGAACCAACAGGACCAACAGGACCTCGATGGCGGTCAGGACGCCGAGGTTGCGGAGCATGCTGCTGCCGCCGCGGTTGCCGTTGAGTTCGGTCACGCTGCCGGTCGGCTGGTAGGCGTTGTTGTTGCCGGCGTTGTTGACGACCTGACCGGTCTCCGGGTCGACCGACGAGCTCGACGACGGCTGCCCGGTGGACGGGTTGATACTGGCCGGGTTGTCGGACCCGTTGCTGTTCGTGCCGTTGTTGTTCGTCCCGTTGTTGGTGCCGTTGTTGTTCGACCCATTGTTGTTGGTGCCGTTGTTGTTCGGGTTGTTGTTCGTGCCGTTGCTGTTGGTGCCGTTGTTGCTGCCGGTCGGGTTCCCGCTCGGGTTGTTGCTCACGCACTTGCCGTTGACCGCGGGGCCGGCACCGTCGCGGTCACACGCGAGCGGCTGTGGCGCGAGATCGGCCAGCAGGTTGTGGCTGAGGTTCTTCCCGTCGAAGGTCGGGTTTCCGCACTTGGTGATGTCGACCGCCGTCTGTGGAGCACCCGGCACCTTGGCGACCTGCGCGAACGCGGCCTGGACCAGGTTGAGCGGCAACGGCGAGTACCCAAGCGGTGCCGCCTTCTGCTGCCCCTTGCACAGGAAGTACGACGAGAACGCCGCAAGCGTTTGGCCCTTCGCGGCACTCAGGTTCGTGATCGGCAGGATCATGTACGAGTACGACGACAGCGGGTAGGTCCGCGGGTCCGGGTTGTTGTACACCCCGGCGAGCTTTTGGGTCAGGTACAGCGGACCCTTCTTGGTCTCGATCTGCGCCTTCGTCAGGGCGACCGCCGTGTTGTACGCGTCCGGCAGCGTGTAGTAACCCTTGTTGTTCTTGACCTTGGCAACCGGGTAGTTCTTGCCCAGCGCATACGAGTACTCGACGTACCCGATCGCGCCGTCGGCATAGCTCGCCGAGATGTAGCCCGCCATCTGGCTGGACCCGCCCTGCGCCTTCACACCGGGGAAGTTCTTCGTCGGGAAGTACGACGTCTGACCGCAGGTCTTGCCCTGGGTCGACGTGCAGAAGCCGTCCCACAGCGACTTGTACTGGGTGTTCATCCAGATCGTGAACTGCGCGGTCGTGCCCGAACCATCCGACCGGACCACCGGGATGATCTTCTTGTTCGGCAGTTGCTTGCCGTTGTTGTCCCGGGTGATCTGGGCGTCGTTCCAGTTCGTGATCTTGCCGGTGAAGATCTTGGTGATGGTCTCCCCCGACAACCGCAGGTCGCGGTAGAGCTGACCCCCGACCCGGATCTGGTACATGAACGACGTACCGCCGGCGACGATCGGCATGTAGGCGTACGGACGGTTCGAGTAGTCGCCCTCGCCGGTCAGCGGGTCAACGGTCTGGTACGGGATCTCGCTGATCGCGAAGTCGACCTGGTTGTTGGCGAAGTCGAGCCGGCCGCGCGACGAGCCGCCACCGCCGTACTCCACCCGCATGCCGAGCGGCTCGACGTCGCGGATCCACTGGTCAAGAGCATTCTGCGACCAGGTCGACCCGGTGCCGTAGATCGGGGCGTACGCCGTACTCGCTGCGGAGGCCGGAGACGCGCCGATCATCGCCACTGCGCAGGTGAGCAGCAGCGCCAGCACGAGATTGCGGAGCCGCCGCCCGATCTGGGTGGCCGGTCGTCGCATGATGAATGTCCTCTCGGGGTGGTGGAATTCAGCGCGAGCCGGAGCGGCCACGACTGGCCATCCAGCGGGAGAAGGCGAACAGGATCAGGACCAGCACGAGCAACATCGCCGCGGCGCCGAACGCGCGGCTGATGTAGTTCGCCTCCGGCGACTGCGACATCTTGAACGTGAACAGTGGTAGCGAGACCATCGGCCCCGAGAACGGGTTGAGATTGAGGTACGTCGTGAACCCGGCGGTCAGCAACACCGGCGAGGTCTCGCCGATCCCACGCGCCGTACCCAGCACCAGCGCGGTCGCCAGACCGGGGCGCGCGGTCGGAAGGACGACCGACCACACCGTCCGCCACTGCGTCGCCCCGAGCGCCAGCGATGCCTCCCGCAGACCGCTCGGCACCAGCCGCAGAACGACTTCGGACGAGCGCGCGATGATCGGCAGCATCATCACCGAGATCGCCATCGAGGCCACGAACCCGGACAGCGGTAATCCGAGCGCGATCAGGAGTACGACGTACGCGAACAAGCCGGCCACGATCGACGGCAGCGCGGTCATCGCCTCGACCACGGACCGGACCAGCCGCGACGCCCGGCCGCCCACCTCGGTGAGGTAGACCGCGCACAGGACTCCGAGTGGCAGCGTGATCGCGATCGCGATGGTGATCTGGATCAGAGTGCCGGCCAACGCATGCAGGGCACCACCGGTCGTGAGTGGTTCGAGTGGTCCGGCCGTCCGCAGGTCCTGGGTGAAGAAGTTTTTGTGCACCAGGGACGGGAAGCCACGGTAGAGCGTGTACCCGATCACCGTGACGAGGGCGAACCCGACCAGGCCGGCGGCGCTATGGGCCAGCAGGACGGCGAACCGGTCGGCGAGCACCACCCGCCCACGACGCAATCCGGTCAGGAGCAGGTAGAGCGCCGTGAAGGACAACCACCAGCAGACGATGAAACCGAGGGTGCCTTCGGTCGGCAGGATGCGGTCGTACAAGACCCAGGTGATGGACAACCCGGCCAGTACCGCGCCGATCAGCGACGCCCGATCCTGCACGTCGACAACGCGCAACCGCCGGCGCTCCGGTTCAGGCTGAAGCTCGAGTTCCTCAACCGTCAAGGAAGAAGTGCTCATGGCGGTTCAGATCTCCGTTCCGGCGCCGCTGCGGCTGCGGGCGACCACGAATCCCGCGATCAGGTTGACGATCAGCGTGATGATGAACAGGACCAGGCCGGCCGCCATCAGCGCGTTCAACTGCGAGCCGGACGCCTCGCCGTACCGCAGCGCGATCATCGACGAGATCGTGATCGAGCCCGACTGCAGGACATGCCAGTTGATCTCGAACAGCGGCGACACGATCATCACCACCGCGATCGTCTCGCCGAGCGCGCGACCGAGGCCGAGCATGGTGCCACCGATGATGCCGCCGCGGCCGAACGGAAGGACGACGGCGCGGACCACACCCCAACCGGTCGAGCCGAGCGCGAGCGCCGCCTCGCGTTCACCTGCGGGCGTCTGGTCGAACACCTCGCGCATGACCGCGCAGGCGATCGGCAACACCATCATCGCCACGACAACACCGGCGATGAACGCCGACGACGCGTACGTCGCTCCGTCGAAGACCGCGGCGTCCGGGTCGGTGTCGACCGCGAAGATCGGGATCCAGCCGAAGAAGTCGGTGATCCAGCGGGACAGGTGGATGATCCACGGCTGGAGCAGGAAGAATCCCCACAGTCCGTAGACGATCGACGGCACCGCGACCATCAGGTCGACGACCGCGATCAGGGACTTCTTCAGCCCGCGCGGCGCCCACTCGGTGATGTAGAGCGCGGTCGCCAGCGCCAGCGGGAACGAGATGACGATCGCGATGGTGGCGACGACGATCGTCCCGAACAGGACGGCAGCGACACCGATCTGGTTCGCCTCGGGCTGCCAGGACTGCTCGGTGAAGAACTTCCATCCGTACTTCTGCAGCGTGGGCTTGGCCTGGTAGGCAAGGAACACGCCGATTCCGCCGGTGATCAACAGCACCAGGCCACCGCCGCTGCGGGCGATGATGCGGAACATCAGGTCCGACGGCGCGAGGGACGACCTCAGTCGCCGCGGCGTTTCCTGGCCGATCGGATGGTGGCTGATGGGATCGTGGACAGTCGGTTCGCTCACCGCTCCGGCTCTCGTTGACTCAGTACGGGGGACAACTGCGCCGTGGTGACCACGGCCTGCTCAACCGCTTGCGTGAATCGATGGAACGCACGACGCGCGTCGATCCGGCGGGCGAACACACCAGGGCACTGAACGTCGGGACCCTCGTCGTTCTCGAGTTCCCAGCGCCAGCGACCGTCCGCGTCCCGGCGCAACGACGGCTCCGCGTCCCGCGCCAGCCGGCGGACCGCTGCCAACTCCTCCAGTGGCGACCGGACGCCCCCACGCCCCATCGCGAGCGGCCGGTTGTTCCCCGACAACAGCCGCCAGATCCGCATCCCTCCGCGCGGATCCTCGAGGAACTGCATCCTCACCCCCACCAGATTCCTCCAACCTCTCCCCCAGAGCAGTCGATATGGAGCGTCACGAGATGGAGACAACGTGTAGTGAACTAGACCGAAGCGGGACATGAACACCATCGCGATCCAGTCGCACGGCAAACGGCTACGACCGAAAGCCGGGAGGCACTATGGTGCAATCGCTTGCTGCACAGGGCAATCCGATCGCGCGCCGATCCATTCGCTGACACAACCGCCCCCACAGTCAGAAGGTGATGAACGGCGGTGGAATTGATCGCGGCGATGCATTCTGCACCGATAGAAATCGTCGCTCAAGGCTCCTGGACCGGCGTTGTGACAGACTCTGCGACCGACGTCGAGCAGAGGGTGGGGCATGAAGATTCTGGTAACAGGCGCGACCGGAAATGCTGGTGGCGCGGTGGTCGAATCATTGGCGGCGCAGGGCCTCCAGGGACGTGCCCTGGTCCGCGCGCAGGCCCAGTTGCCGGACGGGATCGAGCCCGCGTACGGCGACCTGAACCAGCCGGACTCCTTCGTCGATGCCCTGGCCGGAGTCACCGGGATCTTTCTCCTCAGCGGCTACGACCGGATCGAGGAACTACTGACCAATGCGGGCGACGCCGGTGTCCGCAAGGTCGTGCTGTTGTCGAGCAGCTCCCTCGACGGCACCGACACCTCCAACGCGATCGCGGGCTATCGCCAGGCCGCCGAGAACGCGGTCCGGGCGTCGGGGCTGGAGTGGACGTTCCTGCGCCCGAACTCGTTCATGTCCAACACATTGCGCCTGCTCGATCAGCTCCGTGCGGGTGACGTCATCCGGCTGCAGTTCCCCGAGGTGCCGATCTCGACGATCCATCCGCGGGACATCGCGGACGTCGCGGTCCGTGCGCTTCAGGGCGCGGAGGACGGTCAAGTACTGCGGCTGACCGGGCCGGTCGCGCTCACGCCGGTCGAGCAGCTCGCGATCCTGAGTACGGGTATCGGCCGCGAGCTCACGCCGTACCCGATGAGCCGGGCCGAGACCCACGAGCAGTTGCACGCGACGATGCCCGCGCCGTACGCGGACGCGATCGAGAGCTTCTTCGCCGACGGAACCACCGACGAAACCTCGGTCACCGACACGGTCGAGAAGGTCACCGGGAACGCGCCGCGAACCCTCGAGACCTGGGTGAGTGAGAACGCTGGGTTGTTCGCTTAGTTCAGTGTGAGGTCCAGGGTGTCCAGGCCAGCCAGGAACCCTGTTGCTGCTGGGGTCTTGCCGGTGAGGGTGATGACGAGCTGATGGTTTCCTGCGGTCAGGCTTGCCGTACCCAAGGGCACCTTCTGTGTGGTCACGCCCGAGGCCGCGTAGCCGTCGAAGGTGGTTGCGGGATTGTTGTCGAGCTGTAGTTCGACGATCCCGTAATCGGCGGCCTTGGTGAGGGTTGCCGCGAGGTCGTACGATCCCGTCGTCGGGACGGCGAAGCCGAGCACGACCTTGTCGCCGGCCTTGGATCCGTGGACCCAGGCCTGCGCGCCGTTGGACCAGTTCACTCCACAGCAGCTGCCCTGCGGATCCACGGGAACGGTCGACGAGATCGGCGGCAGCATCGCCTCCCCCTCGATCCTTAGGGTGCTGCCGCTGATCCCTTGGACGGCAGGCGATTTGGGTCCGCTGTTCCCGGCGAGGTCGACGGCGGCAACCCGATAGGTCCAGGCCTCCTTCAGGCCGAGGTTGCGGTGGAGGAAGCCTGGGAGCGGGCTGGTGCCGATCAGCTTCTCCTTCCCGTCCTTGGTGGCGTAGATGGCGAAGTAGGCGATGCCGCTCTCGTCGCCGGCGTCGTTCCAGGTCAGGTTGATCGCGTTGTCGACCCGCGCGGTTGCAGTCAGCCCGCTCACCGCGTGCGGCGCGCGGTTGTCGTCGTACGGGAGGACCAGGGACTGGACGACGTACGACGAAGCCGTCCAGCTCGGGCCCGTGGGGCGCAGCTCGATGTCGAGTTTGGTGCGGCCGGCGGTGAGTGCCACGGGCAACTGGTAGTTGTCGTCCAGCCAGCGTTGGAGATTGTTGCCCAGGGGTTGCAGCCACGTGCCGGCATCCTTGCCGTTGACAACCACCTGCGCCGACTGACCGGCTGCGTTCTGGTCAGTGGTTCGGCGGAGGGTCACGCCGCGGTTGATCGGGTTGACGGCGATGGTGAAGTGGATTGGCTGGGTGGTTGATCGGACCTGGTCGGTGAGCGTGGTGTCGTCGTGATCGCCCTCATATACAGAGCTGACGTCGTACGTTTGGGCGTCGTTGTCGACGTACTCGTGATGTTGCCGGCTGGTTGGTGAGCCGACGTCGATCCGGTCGGTCTCGCGGGCGCCGAACTTGCCTGCCAGGTAGAGGAACGCGGTCGAACCGTAGACGGCGGGGTGGTCGTCCTGCTGGCCGTGTTCGATGCCGATGTCGAGCTGGTTCTGGAAAGCGATCGAGTCGGTGATGTGGAGCCGCCACGCGCCGTCACATTCGTTCGTGCAGAAGCCGGCGCGGACCTCGTGGGCGGAGTTGCCATGGAACGGTGTCGAGTAGGTGCCGGCGTTGAAGTACCAGCCGGACTCGTAGTAGTCCTCGGTTCCGGTGCCGTGGATCGCGGGGGTCCGCTCACTGTCGACGTACGCGCGCTCGTCGCCTTCGAGGTAACCGCGCGTGTTGCCGTCGGCAAGCAATCCTTCCATGGTGTGGGAGACGCCGACGAACTTGCCGCGGCCGGAGACGTTCGCGAAGTTCCAGTCGCTGCCCTGGGTGGTCCGGCCGCGTTGCGAGATCGCGGTGAAGTAGCCGGTCTTGCCGGTCACCAAGTCGATGGCCTTGCGTGGGTCTCGGCTGGACGTGACCTCGGCCTGACCGGTCAGCGGGTACGCCGACTTGTTGACCAGGGTCACCTTGGCGCGTCCGGCGTACGGCATCGGCCACCAGGACGAATACCAACCGGTGGAGTCCATCGCGAAGAAGAGCGAGCGGACCGGGTCCTCGCCGAGGCCGGATCCGAAGAACTCGCCGATCGGAGCGTCGACGCGCTTCTCGCCGTCGATCGTGACCTGAACGCGCACGCCGGCCAGCAACGAGTCCGACGACTTCACCCGGGCAGCATCCTGGTCGGTCGCGGCGTAGGCCATCGCGTGCGATCCGCTCCAATTCTGCTGGGTGATCGAGTACGCGTGGGCCTGCTCGTCGGCGACGTGGTCCGGCCCGACGTCGAGGGTGTCGGTGCGGATGGTGGTGGCGCCGACGATCGAATCTGCCCAGTAGGTGAACTCGTTGAAGTCGAGATCCGACGAGCTGAACTCGTTGGTGATGGTGATCTGCGACTTGCCCGCGGTCGCACTGGCCGGAAGGTCGACAACCTGGTCGAGCCATTGCGCGCCTTGCGCCTTGAGCGGTGCCCATTCGCCGACCTGGACGCCGTCGACGAGGATCTTCGCGCGCTGGTTGCCGATCCGGAGGTCCATCCGGCGGGTCAGTTTCACGCCGGTGTTCGCTGGGTCGACCTTCATCGTGAACTTGCTGCCGCCGAGGAAGGCTCGGCCGTCGTCCGAGAAGGACTGCAGGTCGAGGCCGACGAGCTCGGGGAGGTTGAGCCGCAGCGCGCTGAGTTCACCAGGACCGTAGGTGTCGGCGAGCGTGACCTGTTTGCCGGGGGCAACCTTCAGTGGTGTCTTCGTGGTCTTGCTGTTCGGCTGCGCGGGCTTGGGATCCTTGGTTCCGGCGGCCTTGAGGAGGGCGATCACGTCCTCGGCCCTGTCGCGGGGATCGAAGGTGCGGACGCCGTTCGCGTCGGGGAACTGGCGGTAGTCGACGTGGTAGAAGAGCGGATTGACCTGCGTGGTGATGCGCATCGACGACCGGTACGGCATCGGGACGCGGAGGTAGACGCCACCGCTGGACTGGATCGCGTTGGCTACCAGCGGGAAGGCGAACGGGGCGCCGAGCTTGCCGTCGACGACATCCTGCAAGGACGCGTGCAGGACCTGCTTGCCGTCGAGTTCGATCGTGATCGTGCCGGTCTTGGTGACGTCGCCCTCGTCGCGGGTGAACCAGATCGACGCGATCTCGCCCGGGCCGGAGTCCTCGGCGATGACGCAGCCGGCCGACGTCGTACGCAGGCAGGAGTAGGTGCCGTTGAACCCGTCGTTGTTGGTGCCGTCGCGGCCGAAGCTGGAGAACTGCTTGGTGCGGATGCCCGTCTGCAACTCGGGGAGGCGGTCGAGGTTGCGGTAGACGTCCCAGCCGATGGGGCCGTTGTCCTGCCGCGCGGCGTACGTCGTACTCGAGGCTGTGGTCGCCGGGAGGACGAGGACGAGGCCGGTGATCAGGGCGACGAGACGACGGATCATGGGGGCGGCCTCTCGATCGGACAGCTCGGGCGATGTGATGGGAAATCGATTTCTCAGATGTTTACCACCGATGTTTGCCGATGAGAAGGCCTCAGGCAGACTGGACCCCGCACACAACTTCAGACCCGCAGGAGATTCGATGAGTTCTGCTACAGCCCAGATCGGCGTCACCGGCCTTGCGGTGATGGGCCGCAACCTGGCCCGGAACCTCGCGCGCAACGGGTTCCGCGTCGCCCTGCACAACCGCTCCCAGGCGCGCACCGACGCCCTGGTCGAGGAGTTCGGGTCCGAGGGCGAGTTCGTGCCGTCGACCGACCTGGCCGGTTTCGTCGGATCGCTCGAGCAGCCGCGCAAGATCATCATCATGGTCAAGGCCGGCGCGCCGACCGACGCCGTCATCGACGAGCTGGTGCCGCTGCTGGACGAGGGCGACATCGTCGTCGACGCCGGCAACGCCCACTTCCTCGACACCCGGCGCCGCGAGAACGCACTGCGTGAGCACGGCCTGCACTTCGTCGGCAGCGGCGTCTCCGGCGGCGAGGAGGGCGCGCTGAACGGCCCGAGCATCATGCCGGGCGGATCACCGGAGTCGTACGCGGCGCTCGAGCCGATGCTGACCAAGATCTCCGCCCACGTGAACGGCGACCCGTGCTGCGTGCACGTCGGTCCGGACGGCGCGGGGCACTTCGTGAAGATGCTGCACAACGGCATCGAGTACGCCGACATGCAGCTGATCGCGGAGGCGTACGACCTGCTCCGGCACGTGCTGGGGCTGTCCCCGACCGAGCTGGCGGACGTGTTCCGGGACTGGAACACCGGCGACCTCGAATCGTTCCTGATCGAGATCACCGCCGAGGTGCTCAGCCAGGTCGATCCGACCACGGGCGGTCCGTTCATCGACGTCGTCCTGGACCAGGCGGAGCAGAAGGGCACCGGGCGGTGGACGGTTCAGTCCGCGCTCGACCTGGGCATCCCGGTGAGCGGTATGGCCGAGGCCGTGTTCGCACGGTCGCTGTCGGGCGACGTCGTACGGCGGTCTGCTGCGGCCGGCGTGCTTCCGGGGCCTGCTTCGTCGAAGGCGGATGTCGATCGTGACGCGTTCATCGACGATGTGCGGCATGCGCTGTACTCGTCGAAGCTCGTTGCTTACGCGCAGGGGTTCGACGCGATCCGGGCGGCCAGTGAGGAGTACGACTGGAACATCGACCTGGGTGCGATGGCGAAGATCTGGCGAGGCGGCTGCATCATCCGGGCGCGGTTCCTGGACCGGATCGTGGAGGCCTACGACCGCGATCCGGCCCTGCCCTCGCTACTGGTCGACGACTACTTCAAGGAAGCCGTCGCGAACGGGCAGGACGCTTGGCGTCGAGTGGTCGCGACGGCTGCGACCGTCGGCGTGCCGGCTCCGGGCTTCTCTGCAGCCCTGTCGTACTACGACGGCCTGCGCGCCGAGCGCCTGCCGGCCGCACTGATCCAGGGCCTGCGCGACCTGTTCGGCGCCCACACCTACAAGCGCGTCGACCGCGAAGGCAGCTTCCACCTCGAGTGGTCCGGCAACCGCTCCGAAACAGCCCAGTAGCACCCGACAGCGCCGGCCCTTCCTGGGTCGGCGCTGTCTAGAACATGCCGTTCGCGTTGGCTGCGGCGTCGGGGATCGGCTGCATCACGTCCCAGTGCTCGACGATCTTGCCGTGCTGATCGAGCCGGAAGATGTCGACGATCGCCGTACCGGGTTGGCCTGGTACGCGAACGCCGTACACCTGCGCGACGACGAAGTCGCCGTCGGCGAAGATCCGCTTGACCTCGGCGGTGAGTTCGGGGAAGTCCTGCCGGAGTGTCGTCAGGAAGGCTTCGAATCCGTCGATTCCGTCGGCGATCCGTGGGTTGTGCTGGGTGTAGGTGTCGCCGATGAGTGCGACCGCCGCGGCGAAGTCCTTCTTGTTGAGACCGGCCTCGTAGAAGTCGAGGACGGTCTGCTTGTTGCGTTCGGTGTCCATGAGCCCGCTCCCTAGGTGTACTGCTGTAGTGCTACTGGCGTAAGGCTACATGTGTTGCCTACACTCGGCCTATGGACGAGACGACACCACCACGGAACCGCAACCGCCGGGGACGCGGCGAGCAGTTGCGGCGCGACATCATCGACACCACGCAGCGGATGCTGAATGAGCTCGGCGACGACGCACTCCTCACGCTGCGGGCAATCGCCCGCGAGGTCCAGATCGCGGCGACCTCGGTGTACATCCACTTCGCCACCCACGACGACCTCGTCTTCGCCGCGCTCGAGGCGTGCACAGCCGATCTGGTCCGCGAACTCGACCAGGCCGAGGCGAGCGCCGGCGAGGATCCGGTACGGCGACTGCGCGCACGGCTGCTGTTCCTCGGGACATGGGTGCGTGACAACGCGGGTCTCTACAAGGTGTTGCACGAGAGCACGCTGAACCGGCGGATGCACCTGGCCTTCAAGGCGGAGCTGACCACACGCACGGAGGCCGCCGTACAGGCCTGCATGGACGCAGGCCTCGCGCCGGCCGGCGATGCAGCCACGATCGCCCGCGACCTCCGCGCCGCGGTCCACGGCGCCGTCTCGATCCACATCAACGAGCCGGACGCCGCCGTACCTCTCCCCGCCCAGATCGACCGGCTACTGATGAAACTCACCGGAGTCAGCCTCGCCCCACTCCCCTAAGGCCCGGGACGGCGGCTGGTCCGGGCGCGACGCGCGGGTGGGTTTGCGGGTTTGGTTTGGGGTCGAACGTATGTTCTAATAGACGCTCAGCGCCAGCCCGCTCTCGGCGGGCGATGTTCAGAAGGAGATCGCCGCAACGATGACTGTAGACACTCTGGCAGCAGAAGCGCCCACGACCGACGTCGACACTCCCGACGCACTGGTTCCCTCTGCGGATAGCACAACCTCAAACGGCTCTGCCCCGGCCGACGCGACTTCAGACGGTACGCCGGCGCCCGACGCGTCAGCGGCTCCGGTCAAGAAGGCGCCCGCGAAGAAGGCGGCCGGCAAGAAGACCAAGACTCTGGAGCTCACGCTCACCGTCACCGGCACGGCCGACGGCGAGTGGCACGCGGAGCTCAAGCAGGGCAGCACGTACCTGGCCCGCAACCTCGCCGTCGCGGCCGCGGCCGTCTCGCGCGCCGCCAAGGAACTGCACGAGGACCTCTCCACCCCGATCGACGAGGTCATCGAGGAGGCCCGCTCCCAGCAGGCCGCCAAGGTCGCAGCCCTGGAAGCCGAGCTCGAAGCAGCCCGCAAAACCCTGGCCGACCTGGCCGACTGACCACCCCCGGACCACACGCACCCCGGAGAGCGTCTCGCCACGCCCCGGGGTGCGTGGCTTCCACCCCAACTCCCAACGCCCATTCCCACGACGACGATCACACATCACGTCGACGCTCACCCAACGGCGATCATGCATCGCGTCGACGCTCGCGCAACGGCGATCATGCATCGCGGCGGCGTTCGCGCGTACACCGTCGACCATGCAGTGCGCCGAGGGCGGCTTCGCGGTTGATGGCTGGGCCTGTTGCGGTCGAGTGGCGTTGGCTTTCAGGGGGCGGGTCTTGCTGGGGGAAATGTGATGAATCCGGCGCGCCGGGTTGCTGGGCGTGGCGGCGACGCAGGACTTACCGTATTTCTCTGGGCCGATCCCACCGGGCCCTGACCGCTCCGAACCGAAGGGGTCAGATGAGTACTTTCCAGGATCTGGGATCGCTGCTGCTGGTGCGCGGCGCGGACGAGCTCGAGCATGCGGGCGGGACGCTGTACGTCCATCTCCACCGCGTCGCCAAGCGCCTGACCACTCTCGGTGCATCGGACCCGCTTGTCCTGGCCGGCCTCGCCCACGCGGCGTACGGGACCGACGGCTTTCCCACCCATCTGTTCGACTGGCAGACCGAGCGCGTGGTCCTCGAGTCGGTGATCGGCGCGCCGGCGGAGCTGATCGTCTACCGCTACGGCTCCTGCGAACGCGAGACCACCTGGCGCGATCTGGCCGAGCACCACACCGTCACGGACCGCTTCACGGGTACGTCGGAAGAGCTCGGCACCGCGGACCTCCGCGATTTCGTCGACCTCACCATCGTCAACGAACTGGATGTCCTCGACCACGCCCCGGACCTGGCACCGAAGCTCCGCCCGTTCCTGCAAGAGCAAGTCCCACGCTGGCAGTCCCTGGCCTCCCCCGCCGTCCTGGCCGAGGCCCACCGCACTCTCCAGCTCTGACCCCTCTCTCAGCCGCTGAGGCCGGGCCACGAGCGTGAAATCGCTTCCGCCGGCGACTTTTGAGCGCCTGAAGGATCTCTGAAAACGCTTTCTCCCGAAGGGTTGTCGAAAGCAGGCGACGGGTCTAATCTCCTGGCAAGCGCTTACCACCCAGCCCGGCCGGGGCTTGAGCTTTCCTATCGTCAAGGAGATCACCCATGAGAGTGAGAGCACGAGCTGCTGCTCTGACTGTGCTCGCAAGTGTTGGTGGCGCACTCGTTCCGGCGCAGGCGTTCAGCCTGCCGGGCAGCGCCGCCTTGGCCGTTGCGGCCGTGACGGCCAGTGCGGACGACGGCAATGTCGCGGCCAACACCGTGGACAATTCACTGGCCACGCGCTGGTCAGCCGAGGGCAACGGCAAGTGGATCAGGTACGACCTCGGTGCTGCCACCACGCTGAGTTCGCTGTCGATCGCCTGGTACCAGGGGAACACCCGCAAGGCGTTGTTCGACGTTCAGACCTCGAACGACGCCGTGTCCTGGACCACCGTCATCGCCAACCGTCGCAGTAACGGTACGACGGTGCAGCCGGAGAGCTACGACTTCGCCGACGGCTCGGCCCGCTACCTGCGGATCGTTGGCCACGGCAACAACAAGAACGCGTGGAACAGCATCACCGAGGTCGACATCTTCGGTGCCGCCGAAGAACCACCGCCGGGCGGCCTCGACCCGGACTCACCACCCGGGACGAATTTCGACCTGAAGAACTTCAAGTACACGCCGCCGTTCTTCCCCGACGAACCCGAGGTGTACGCCCCGGACCTGGTGGCCGGGTACCAGAAGGCGAACGAGTTCTACACCGACCCGACCACCGGCGGCATGGTCTTCCGCTGTCCCAACTACGCCGGTACGACGCCCGGTACGTCGTACTCCCGCTCCGAGCTGCGGGAGATGATGATCCCGAACGCGACCAGCGGAGCCACCTCACCCGCGAACAACTGGGTGCTCAGTACGTCGAGCCCCGACGACATCGCCGACGCCGGTGGTGTCGATGGCACGATGAACGCGTCGCTGACCGTCGACCATGTCACCACGACCGGAGACGCGGCCAAGGTCGGGCGGATCATCGTCGGCCAGATCCACGGCAACAGCGCCGAGGTGATCCGGCTGATGTACCACAAGCGACCTGGTGACGCGCGCGGTGCCGTGTACTTCGGCCATGACACGCCCGGCAACGTCAACACCTACTACCCGATCATTGGCAATGCCGACGATCTCAACCCGGCGAACGGCATCCTGCTCGGTCAGCGCTGGAGCTACCAGATCAAGGTGGTCGGCCAGCTGATGACCGTCACCGTGACGCCGGACGGCCAGAGCCCGGTCACTGCCACGCTGCCGCTCGAAGACGGGTACCGCGGCGACAAGCTCTACTTCAAGGCCGGCAACTACCACCTGAACAACACCGGCGACCAAGGCGACTACGCCCAGGCCACCTTCTACTCCCTCACCCGCTCCCACAACTGACCCCGGAAACGGCGGCGGGTGCCCA
This sequence comes from Kribbella sp. NPDC055071, assembly GCF_053608045.1. NCBI lineage: Bacteria > Bacillati > Actinomycetota > Actinomycetes > Propionibacteriales > Kribbellaceae > Kribbella > Kribbella sp. NPDC055071. Next base: position 281,432 of record NZ_JBSGUS010000002.1, on the reverse strand, counting down.
TCGGCGCCCGCCGCTTCCACCGAAGTCAGCGGACCGGTCCTGAGGTGTCGTGGACGAGGAGCTCCATCGGGAGGAATCTCGGCTCGGTGTCGTGGCCGACTGTCATCAGGTGCTCGAGCATTTCGGCGGCCCGGCGCCCGAGCTCGTCGCGCCGCATCGACACCGTCGTGAGGTTCGTGACGCCGGACCAGTCGAGGGAGAGATTGTCGAAGCCGATCACCGAAACCTGACCGGGAACGTCGACACCCAGCTGCCGCAGGCGCGTCAACGTCCCTTGGGCGACCAGATCGTTGTAGGTGACGATCGCCGTCGCACCGGTCTCCAGCGCCTTCGCCGCCGCCTGGTTCCCATCCGCTGCGGTAGACCCGCAGGGAAGCACGGTCACCTGCAGTCCGAACGCCGCCGCCGCTTCGAGTGCCCGGATGCGCTCGCCGTTGGCCCACGAAGCCTCCGGACCGCTCAGGTACGCGACCTCGCGATGCCCGAGCTGCGCGAGATGCCCACAAATCAACGTCGTACCGCCGTAGAAGTCAACGGTGATCGACGGTACGGCGAGACCCGGCACGACTCGGTTGACCAACACCATCGGCTGGCCAAGACCCGCAAAAGCCAGCAACTGCTCGCGGCCCATCCGTGGTGAGCAGAGCAGAATCCCGTCGCAGCTGCGCATCAGGTCGGCGACAAGCTCCTCCTCGACGGCCGGGTCCTCGTCGGACTCCATGATCATCACGCGGCGGCCGTTGGTCCGAGCTACGGCGGTGACTGCCTTGAGGATGTCGGGGAAATACGGGTTGGCGAGGTCGGGGACCAGTACACCGATCGTCCCCAACGCACCGCGGGCAAGTCCCTGCGCGGCAACGTTCGGCCGGTAGCCGAGCTCGCTCACCGCCGCACGGACGCGGTCCGCGAGCTCACCATCGACCTTGGCCGAACCGTTCAGCACTCGGGAGACGGTCGCCGGCGACACGCCCGCCGCCTCGCCCACGTCCACGATCGTCACCCGCTGCGACCTGGCTCGCGATTCCCTCACCCCGCCCTCGCCCTGTGAAAGCACTTACTCAGCATCCCCCATCCGCCTGATGCGACACAAACACTCCCGTTGAATACGCTTTCTGCACCGAACCCCGCCGACGCGAGCTTGGAGACGATGGTCAGACTTAGGGCGTGAAACGGTTCCTTCGCCGGGCGTTGCTGGGCATCCTGGGGTTCTTGCTGGCAGTCACCGCCGTATCGCTCGGCTACAACGCCTTCACCGGCGGAACCGTCGCTGCACCTCCCGGCCTCAAGTTCGTCCAGACCGGTGACCTCAAGACGCGGTACGACAGCTGGGGTACGACGGGAACGCCGATCGTGCTCGTCCATGGGGCCGTGGAGTCGGTCGACACGTGGTCACGGCTCGTGCCGCTGCTCGCGACCAATCACCGGGTCTACGCCTACGACATCACCGGATACGGGTACAGCGAGCGGAAAGCGCCGTACACGATCGACCATCTGACCGCGCAGCTGCTCGAGTTCATGGACGCGATGCATCTCGGTGGTGCTGGGGAGCCGCGGCCGATCCTGGTCGGGCATTCGCTGGGTGCCGGGATCGCTGCTGAAGCGGCGTTGGAGGCTCCGGACCGGGTCGCCGGGATGATGTTTCTCGATGGCGATGGCCTGCCGCTGCCCGGTGGCGCCGGGGCGAGGCGGGTGGTTGTGCCGCCGTACCGGACGACGCTGCTTCGCATGGTCCTGAGCTCGGATTGGCTGATTCGCAAGCTCTACAACGGTGTCTGCGCGCCCAACTGTCCGGCGCCGGACGTCGACCAGTGGACGCGGCCTTTTCGCCAGCCTGGTGCGGAGAAGGCCATCTGGCAGATGACCGCGCATGGAATTCCTGCCGTCGCGCCCGATCGGCTGGCGAAGCTGCGCGATCTTCCGATTCCGAAGTCCGTGGTCTTCGGGAGTCTGGACACGAGCGGTGGGAACGCCACCGAGACCGCCACGCGGATCGGCGCGCCGGCGCCGACCCTGATCCCGAACGCGAACCACCTGACGCCGATCTCGAGCCCCACCGCGGTAGCCGCCGCCATCAACGCAATGATTCCTGGAAATCCGGGCCGGGCCGACGGATGATCGAATCATGGCCCGATACGAAGTGGTTGCGCGTGCGAAGACCGACCGGCGGCTGTCCGACTCCGAGTACGTCGGGCTCGCCCTGAAATCCTTGTCACTCGACCAGGGCATGCGGTTCCAGCGGGTCGAGGATCTCCCCGATGGAACGATCGCGATCGTGCTGCAGCGCAAGCTGACGGCCCGCAAGCACGACGAGGCCTGTGGGATGGCGAACCGTAGCTTGGCTCAGCTCGGCTTCCCGGCGTCACAGGTGCAGCAGATCGACCTCCACCGTCTGTCCCGCAAGGGCCGTGTGCTGGTGCGTTCCTGGTCCACGCCCCAGGACCCGCCCGGCACTGCAGGCGACCGCGAACCCCGCCACCCGAAGCCGACGCCGCCACACCTCAAGGCGGCCCGAGACCTGGACTGACGCACTACATGGCGAAGACCTCGAAGCGGGCCGCGTACTTCGTGCCCAGGCGGGTGCCTGCCGGGCGGCAGGCGCCTTCGAGGAATTCTTCGGCGTCGAAGTGCGGCCAGTTGAGGCCGTCGATGTAGGCCTTGTGGGCGTTCAGCGACCGGACGCCGACGTCGAAGGTGTCGGTCGTGTCGGCGCCGTGCTTGGACGACGGTGAGCCGCCGGCCCAGACCTGGCGCACTCCACCCCAGCGCTCGCCGACGTCCGGAAAGATCCAGCGGTTGGCCGCATCGCGAACCGCATCCAGGGTCGCGCGCCCGGTGTGGATGTGATCGGCCTGGTTGAGCGCCGCGTCGCCGTCCCAGGTGTCGCGGAAGTTGTTGGTGATCACGATCTCCGGCTGGTGCCGGCGGATCACCTCGGTGATCAGGCGGCGCAGCGGTACGCCGTACTCGATCGTGCCATCGGGTTGGCCGAGGAACTCGACCGATGTGACCCCCACGATCCGCGCCGACTCGATCTGCTCGGTCTCCCGCAACGGACCACCCTCGGCCGGGTCGAGACCGTCGATCCCGGCCTCACCGGACGTGAGCATGCAGTAGACGATCTCCTTGCCCTGCCCCGTCCACCGCGCGATCGCGGCCGCGATCCCGAACTCCAGGTCGCCCGGATGCGCGACCACCGCGAGTGCTTTCTGCCAATCCTCGACTACTGGTTCGAGCCCCTCCACAGCATTCATCAGCGCAGCGTAGCCCGACTCCGTGGCCCGGAAACATGGGCAAACGGGCAGATCAGCCGAAGATCTGGCGCGTGTAGGGGTTGGCAAAACTGCGCTGCGGATCCAGCCGATCGCGAACGGCGAGGAAGTCGTCGAAGTGCGGATAGCGGGCACGGAGGTCGGCCGCGGTGAGGGTGTGCAGCTTGCCCCAGTGCGGACGGGCGTTGTAGTCGGCGACGATGTCCTCGAAAGCCCGGAAGTACGGATCGTGCGGCAACCGGTGGTACTGGTGGATGGCGATGTAGGCGGTGTCACGCCCGGACGCGGTCGAGAGCCAGATGTCGTCGGCCGCCGCGACCCGAACCTCGATCGGGAACGGGAAATGGTGCCCCGAACTGTCGATCCAGGCGCGCAGCCGACCGACCACCTCGACCACGTTCTCCCGGGGTACGGCGTACTCGGACTCGCGGAAGATCACGTTCCGTTCGGAGCAGAAGACCTTGTACGACGCATCGACGTACTCGCGCGCGGACAGGGCGCGGGAGGCGAGCTGGTTGATCCGCGGGACCAGGCCGGGCCGACGCATCGCCAACCGGTTGGTCAGCTCGAAGACCTTGTTGGACAGCAACTCGTCGTCGACCCAACCACGAACGCGGCCGACCGGTGCCGCGGCGACCCCCGCCGCGACCCGGTTGTTGCGCTTGGTCAGCGCGATATCCGTGTGCGGGAACCAGTAGAACTCGAAGTGATCGTTGCCGTCGGCAAGTTGATCGAATCCGAGCAGGACGTCGTCCAACGGGAGCGGCATCTCCTGTGCACGCAGGAGAAACGCGGGCACGCACTGCAACGTGACCGACGTGATCACACCGAGTGCGCCGACCGAGACCCGGGCCGCGGCGAAGACGTCCGCATTCTCCTCGGCCGAGCAGTGCAGGATCGAACCGTCCGCGGTGACCAGGTCCAGCGCGACGATCTGGGTCGCGATGCCGCCGAGGCGTGCGCCAGTGCCGTGGGTGCCGGTGGAGATGGCGCCGGCGATGGTCTGCTTGTCGATGTCGCCGAGATTCGCCATCGCCAGGTCGAAGGCGGCCAGGCCGGCGTTGAGCTTGCGCAGACCGGTCCCGGCGCCGACGGTCACGCGCCCGGACTCCTTGTCCGCATGGATGATCGAGGACAGGCCATCGAGCCGGATCATCACCTGCTCGGGCACCGAACAGCCGGTGAACGAGTGACCCGCGCCGACTGCCTTGAGCTTCTTACCCTGCTCCGCGGCGGCCTTCACGGCCGCAGCGAGCTCGTCGGTCGAGGAGGGCCGCAGCACCTCCACACCGGTCGCCGACTCGGTGCCGGCCCAGTTCCGCCAGGTGTTCATCGACGCCCCCGACCACTCATCCGAAGTTCTTCCCCTCGCCCCGGTAGGTGGCGAGCTCGGTCAGCTCGTCACCGTCAACAGCATGCAGTACGTTGAACCGCTCCAGCATCTCGCCCGCCTTCGCGTACCGCATCCACACTCTGTCTCCAAGCTGCAGCGAATCCGCGGAACTCCCGAGGACCGGAGTCTGCACTTCTCCGGCACCTTCGGTGCCCAACAGCTTCAGGCCGGTCGGCCAGGACGGCAACGGCAGCCGCGACTTCTTCGCCGGACCCGAGGCCACGTATCCGCCGCCGAACAAGGTGGCGATCCGCGGCGCAGGACGCCGTACGACGTCCAGCGCGTACGCCACCGCGGGCTCCGGCTGGAAGACGTCGTACTTGTCGAAGAGCGTCGGACCGTAGAGACCTGAGCCTGCCGTGACCTCGGTGACGACCGAGTCGGCGCTGCTGACCTCGAGGCTCCCGGTGCCGCCGCTGTTGACCAGCCGGAGCGGCGCGTGCTGCTTGACCGCGTCGACGACCGCACCACGCCGGTCGGCGAGCTCAGCGGCCGAACGTCGCTTCACCCAGCGGACAGCGGGTGACGTGTCCGGCAGACCCGCGATCTGAGCCTCGTAGAACATCACACCGGCCAACTCGAAGGCGTCATCAGCCGCGACCGTACGGGCCAGCCCGGCGACGTCCTCAGGAGTCCGGAGCGGCGAACGTCGTACGCCGAGGTGCTGGCCGAAGACCCGCAGTGAGGCGTCCACGTCCAGACAGACCTGGATGCGAGCGCCAGGACCGGTCACGGACTTGATGAAGGCCAGGTGCTCGGGTGAGTCGATCATCAGCGTGATGCGACCAGCCGCCTCGGGGTCCGCGGCAAGGGCACGCAGTGCGGTGCGGTGCGTGGTCGGATAGCCCATCAGGATGTCGTCGACGCCGTTCTGAGCCAGCCAGAGCGCCTCCGGGAGCGCGTAACTCATCACGCCGTGGAACCCGGGTCGCTCGAGCGCAGCCGCGATCAGCGCGCGACAGCGCACCGACTTGGAGGCGATCCGGATCGGCGTCCCGTTGGCGCGGCGGACCAGATCATCGGCGTTCCGCCGGAACGCGGCGAGGTCCACCACGGCGTACGGCGCATCCAGGTCCGCGGTCAGGCGGGCATACCGGTCGAAGTCACCCATAACCGGAGTGTAGGTCAAACAATACTGAAAGGTAATACAACTTCTGGAAGATCTGGTTACGGCTGGTCCATCACGGCCTCCAGCGCCGGTACGACGGTGTGTGCCCACTCCGCCTGGGTATCCGGCCGGGCCGACGTCGCGGCAAGCAGTGCGAGCGTCGAGCCGTGGACCACGGACACGTCCACGTACGACTCGGCCCCGGCGTACGCACGGATGGCTGTGGCAGCCGTCTGCTCCGACCAGAGCTGTTTGACGGACAGATCCCCACCGGAGCCGCAGGCCTTCATGCGGCTCTGATAACCGGTGAAGTACGCCGTCGCCTTGGCAGCATCCGAGAAGCGGAACAGCAGCGCAGTCGCGGGCAACTTGTCCGCAGTGCGGTAGGTGCCGGCGAGTGCGTACTGCGGAACCGGCAGCGACCCCGCCACGGGCTGACCGGCACAACCGGAGGGCAAGGCCTCGAACGCGGCCTGGTTGGCGTCGCGACGACGCGTCCAGGTCTTGTTACCAACGAACCCCGCCTCCGCGCCGCCGGGATCGGCGTACGTCGTCCAACCGGCGCCAAGCTTGGTGGGCGCCGGCAGGTTCCGTGCGCTCAGCGGACCGGCGTTTGCGGGCGGCGGTGCAGTTGCCTCCTCTGGTTTGTCGGGTGGGACGGCCGCATCGGTGGGTTTCGTCGTACCCAAGGTGTTGGTCGGCACTGGCACCGTTCCACCGACCACGCTGGGAATAGGAGTGGGTGTGGCCGCGACGGCCTGCGGCTTCGAGTCTGGATGGGAGCTGCAGCCCACTAGGAGGAGTGAAAAGCCCGCAGTGGCCAGGAGCGCTCTCACTTCGGTTCGAAGTGTTGGTAGTCGGGCTTCGCCCAGCCAGCGCCCCAGAAGTAGCCCTGGGCAACTAGAGACTTGGTGGGGACGCTGCTCGCGAACAGCATGCCGGGATGCGCCGTCGACCGGTTGCGGAACGCGAGACCGTTGGACGGGTACCAGACGCCGTTGGCGGCCAGGTACGGGTTCTCCACGGTGTTGATGTCGATGGCCCAGCCGTAGGAGTGTGGCGAGAGCGAGTACGGGTCTCCGGTGACGCGGCGGCAGTTGAACGCCGAGGTGTTGTCCGCAGCCATCGAAGTGACGTCGTTGCCGCCGAACGCGTCCACCCGGCGCATCTGCCGGATCGGGAACTTCGAGTTGAACGTCGCGGTCCAGACCGTGATCATCTTGGCCACCGCAGCGTCGCGCAGCACCAACTCGCCCCGGTGCACCTTGTGGTCAAACCCCCAGTAGTTGAGCTGCAGCAGCCGGAGCTGGGACGGCTTGACCGGGCAACCGGCCCGGTACGTCTTCGGGACCATCGAAGCCGAGACGGCGTACACCTTCGGATTCAGGTCCGCCTTGACCACGACCGTCGCCAGCGCGGAGTACTCCATCGCGGGCTGGCTCACGTAGCGGGTCAGGACGCGCACTGTGCGGGTGCCTGGTAGGTCGTCCGGGACGCGGAGCCGGAAGTTGCCGCGGGAATCCATTTTCGCGATGCTCAGCAGCGCCCACTTGCCGCTGCCGAGGTACTGCTGCAGCCCGACCTCTTTGCCGGGCTGGGCCGGCAGCAACCGGCCGGTGACCGATACGCCGGTCAGGGTCGCGTACCAGGCTGCAGGTTTGTCGATGACGATTGTGCGTTCCTGGATCGTCACTGTCCGTTCCGCCGAGATGGCGAGCGCGCCGGTGGCCGCCGTGCCGATGACGGTGCGGAACGCCGACGTACCGGTGTATGGCGCGGCGTAGCTGAACTTGTAGCCCCCACCGGACACGGTCCGGGTCGTAGCCCGGAGCACCCAAGCACCCGGGACCCGCTGCCACAGCGTGACGGGGAAGCCCGCGAACGGCCGGTTGACCTTGCCGGCGAAGACGGTCGGCAAGTCTTCCCAGGCCGCCGCCGGCTGGTCCAGTGCGATCGACCACGTCTGCTTTTGTGGCGTGGCGGTCGCCTCAGCCGCAGGAGGCGGTGTCGCAGTAGCAGCCTTCGCAGGCGGTGTCGCTGTCGCCGGTGTCGAGGCGGGTGGTGTGGAGGTGGGTGGTGTGGAGGTCGGGTCGTCGTCCGCCTGGGCAGGCCCGACCGGCACCAGTCCGAGGAGCACTACCCCGACCACCCCGATGGAACGCCACGTCTTGCGCATGCCTGCCCCTCCCTTGTGAACACCTACCTACTAATGAGGCAGTCACACGGGAAGACGTCACAGGGAACGCAGAAAGTTCACGTTGACTGCAGTCGTTTCACGGCGGCGTCGATGCGCTCGTCGGTCCCGGTCAGGGCGACGCGCACGTGACGCTCCCCCGCCGTACCGTAGAAGGCACCGGGTGCGACCAGGATGCCCCGGTCAGCCAGCGCGCCGACCGAGCCATAGGCGTCGTACGACGGGTTCGAGGCCCACAGGTAGAGCCCACCGTTGGAGAGCGTGATCTCCCAGCCCGCATCGGTCAGTGCCTCGCGCAGAACCGACCGCCGGCGCAGATACCGCGCCCGCTGCTCCTCAACATGGACGTCGTCAGCAAACGCGGCAGCCATGGCGGCCTGGATCGGCGACGGGACCATCAGACCGGCGTGCTTGCGTACGGCGAGCAACTCGGTCACGACAGTCGGATCGCCGGCCACGAACCCAGCGCGGTACCCAGCGAGGTTGGACCGCTTGGAGAGCGAGTGCACCGCGAGCAGGTTGTCGAAGCTGCCGCCACACACGTCCGGGTGCAGCACGGACAGCGGTCGCTCCTCCCAACCGAACTCGGTGTAACACTCGTCGCTCACCAGCAGTACGTCGTTCGCCCGCGCCCACTCGACCGCACGGCGCAGGTCCTCGGCGGATGTGATCTCACCGGACGGGTTGCGCGGCGAGTTCAGGTACGCCACCCGGACCGGTCCGTCGTACGTCGTCGGGTCCGCAACGGGCACGCTGGTCGCACGGGCCAGTGCGGCGCCCGCCTCGTACGTCGGGTAGGCCAGGTCCGGGATGAGGACCGTGTCGCCCGCACCGATCCCCAGGAGGGTCGGGAGCATCATGATCAGCTCTTTACTGCCGATCACGGGCAGCACGCCGGTCTGTGGGTCCACGCCGACCACATCGAGGCGTCTGGCCATCCAGTCCACGGCCGCTTGCCGGGCGGTCGTCGTACCGATGGTGGTCGGGTAGCTCGGCGCGTCGGCCGCGTCAGCCAGGGCCTTCTTCACCAGCTCCGGGACCGGGTCCACCGGACTGCCGATGGACAGGTCGACGATGCCGTCGGGGTGCTCTGCCGCCTTCTGCTTGAACGGGGCGAGCTTGTCCCACGGGAAGTCGGGCAACCAGCTGGAGGTCTCGAAGATCACCCGCCCATTGTCTCCCGCTCAGCTCAGCAGGGTTTACCCGGATCGACCTTCGAGAGGATCTGGTCGGCGATGACCTTGAGCTGGGCGAGCTGCTCCGGGGTGAGGGCGTCGATGACGAACTCGCGGACCGCGGCGACGTGACCCGGAGCCGCGGCAACCAGGAACTCGTAGCCGGAGTCGGTGATGGTCGCGATCGTGATCCGGCCGTCGTCCTCGGCGGGCCGCCGGACGACGAAGCCGCGGCGCTCGAGCCGCTTGACCACATGCGACAGCCGCGACAGCGAACCGTTCGCGAAGCCGGCCAGCTCGCTCATCCGGCGCTCGCGGCCAGGTGATTCGGACAGGCCGGCGAGCACGAGGTACTCGAAGTGGGTCAGCCCGGAATCCCGCTGCAGCTGGTAATCGAGGACGCCGGGCAACTTGACCACCAGGGCGGCCAGCGACATCCAGGTCGCCAACTCGTCCTGCTCCAACCAGCGCGTCTCGTCCGCCACGATCACAGTTTACCCACTTTGTTGACGCTTCAACTCAATCGGGGCTACGGTTGAGTTGAAACATCAACTGATAACCGAGAGTGGGACATGAACGTCTTTCTGTGGATCGTCGCGGGCATCCTGGCCGCCTTCTTCCTGGCCGCCGGTTTCACCAAAATCTCGCAGTCCAAGGCCAAGCTGCAGGCCGGCGGCCAGATGAACTGGGTCGAGGACTTCTCGGGCGGGACGATCAAGCTGATCGCCGCCGCCGAGCTGCTCGGCGCCATCGGCCTGATCCTGCCCGGTGCCTTCGACATCGCCCCGATCCTGGTCCCGCTCGCCGCGACCGGCCTGGCCGTGATCATGATCGGCGCGATCATCACCCACGTCCGCCGCAAGGAGTTCCAGCCGGTCGTCCTGAACTCGGTCATCCTGATCCTGGCCGTGATCGTGGCCGTCTTCCGCTTCGGCCCGAACAGCTTCTAGCCTGGACTGCTTCAGCTCCGACTGCGCAGGAGGGCCATGACGTACGACGTGGCTGTGGTGGGGGCTGGTGCGATGGGGTCGGCCGCTGCGCGGGCGCTCGCGGCGGCTGGGCGGGAGGTCGTCGTACTGGAGCAGTACACGCTCGGACACGACCGGGGTGGATCGCATGGCGGCACGCGACTGTTTCGGCCGGCTGCGGACGACGCGGCGGTGGCAGCACTGACCGAGCGGGCCCGGCCGTTGTGGCGTGAGCTGGAGGCGGACTCGGGCGAGACGTTGTTCGAGGCCACCGGCGGTATCGACCATGGCGTGGACGACGCAAGAGTCGAGGCGTTCCGGTCGTTGCATGCGGCAGATGGTGAGGTGCTCAGCCCGGAGGCCGCCGCGGAGCGCTGGCCGGGATTCCGGTTCGAGACTCCAGTGCTGTACCAGCCGGACTCTGGTCGGCTTTACGCCGATCGCACCGTCAACGCACTACAGACGGTCGCAAAGCGGTTGGGTGCCGAGTTCCGCGTGCAGTCGCCGGTGCAGGCGTTGCGGGTCCACGACGAGCTGGTGGAGCTCGACGTACCGGGTGGTGCGGTGTGGGCGCGGCAGGTGGTGGTGACGGCCGGTTCGTGGGCACCGAAGCTGCTGACCGGGCTGGTGCAGCTGCCGACGTTCACAGTGACTCAGGAGCAGCCACGGTTCTTCGCACCGGTCTCAGCCGACCTGGAGTGGCCGAGTTTCGTGCATTGGGGCGCACCTGACGCGTACGGCCTGTTCGAGCCCGGTTCGGGTGTGAAGGTCGGGCTGCACGGCAGCGGTCCAGTGGTTGACCCGGATACCCGTGACTTCGCGGTCGAGCCCGAGCTTGACGCGAGACTGCTGCGCTACGTCGAGAGCTGGTATCCAGGGCTGGACACCAGCAGAACGACGGCGATCAGCTGCCTGTACGACAACACGCCGTCCAACAACTTCGTCATCGACCGGGCCGGACCGATCACCGTTGCGGTCGGCTTCTGCGGTCAGGGCTTCAAGTTCGTGCCGCTGATCGGCAGCTTCGTCCGCGACCTCGTGATCGGTGCTGCCGACATCCCGGCAGGCTTCCGGGTGGCCAACCACCTCTAGAGGTACAGGCCGGTCTGGCCGTCCTCGAGGCGGCCGGCCGCGACCGCGTGCAGGTCGCGTTCGCGCAGCAGGATGTAGTCGTCGCCGCGGACCTCGACCTCGGCCCGGTCCTCCGGGTCGAACAGGACGCGGTCGTCGACCTCGACCGTGCGCACGTTGGCGCCGATCGCGACCACCTTCGCCCAGGCGAGCCGGTGGCCCATCTGCGCGGTGGCCGGGATCAGGATGCCGGCCGACGACTTCCGCTCGCCTTCGTGCTCGATCGAGACCAGCACTCGGTCGTGCAGCATCCGGATCGGCAGTTTGTCGTCGGAGAGCTTCTTGCGAGGAGTCACCGGCGACCCACCAGCCGACGGATCAGCAACAAGACGCCGATCACACCGACGGCGGCACCGGCGACCGCGACGATCTTCTGGGTACGCAACTGACCGCGCTCGTCGAACACCTGGGCCTTGGCCTGCTCGACCTGGCGCAGCGCCACGTTCTTCGGGTTCGCCCGGTCGACCAGCTCGTCGACGGTCGAGGCCAGGCGCGCACGGGTGGCGGCGATATCCGCTTCGATCTGCTCGGCGGTCCGAGCCTTCGTCTCCGACACTGTCGGCGCTCCCTTCGTCTGCCTGCGTCCGTCGTGCATGGCGTCCCTACGTGGTCCCATCCTTGCAGGTCATCCCCGCAAGTCCACGACCACCTTGATGTCATCCGGCTCACGGACCAGTGCCGAGGGCCAGTCCGACAGCGGAACGGTCCGCGTGATCAGCCCTTCGAGCCAGGACCGGTCCGCGGCCAGCAACACGTCCACAGCGTCCGCGTAGTGGCGTTTGGCCGCGTTCACCACGCCGACCAGAGCGACGTTGCGGACCACCAACTGCCGGATCAGCGCACTGAGTTGTACGTCGACCGTCGCCGGACCGGGCGCGATCCCGATCAAGCACATCACCCCGGCCGGCCCCAGCAGCTTCGCGCAGTCGAACACCAGCTGCCCTGCCCCGGTCGCCTCGATCACCACATCCGGCACGACGCTCAAGTCGGACAGGTCCGTCAGGTACGTCGCCCCGAGCGCGCGGACCAGGTCCGGCTTCGGTCCGCCGGTCACACGGTCCAGGACGTGTACGTCGTACCCACGCTGGACGGCGACCATCGCCGCGAGCAACCCGATCGGACCGGCTCCGGTGACGAGGACGTGCTTCGGTGCGTACCAGGACCGTCGGCCGACCAGGTCGACCTGCTCCCAGGCTTTGGTGAGGACACTGGCCGGCTCTACGAGTACGCCGAGGTGCCCGAGCTCACTGGGGACGGGTGTGGCGAAGTACGGATCCACACGCCACCGTTCAGCGCCGTACCCGTCCATGTCCTTGATGCCGCGCTCGGTGTAGCGCCCGTTGCGGCAGAAGTCCCATTCACCGCGCGCACAGGCCGGACAGGGCTCTGGGTCGGGCCGACGGACCACACCGGCCACGAGGTCGCCCGTACTGAAGCCAGAGCCCACAGGGGCCTCCAACACTCGCCCGAGCGACTCGTGCCCGATCACAAGGTGGTCCGAGCCCGGCCTGCCGGTACCGAAGAGGCCCGAGACCAGCTCGATGTCGGTACCGCAGATCCCGGTGAGCAAACCCTCCACAAGGACGGATCCGTCCCCTACCGGCGGTTCCTCGACCTCTCCGACCCGCGCCGAGTCAGCCTTCCCCGCCGTGACCGTCATCGCCCGCATGCGCTCAGGCTAACCGGGTCATGTCCACGGTCACCTCGATGGCGGTCGCCGCGCCACCGGAGTAGATGCCCTTCAGCGGAGACACATCGGCATAGTCGCGCCCGGTCGCGACTATCACGTGACGATGACCGATCAGGATGTCGTTGGTCGGGTCGAAGCCCCACCAGTCGCCCGTCCAGGTCTCCACCCACGCATGGCTCTCCCCGACGACCGTCTCGCCCACTGCGGCGTCCGGCTTGGTGTGCAGGTAGCCGGACACGTACCGAGCCGGTACGCCGACCGCTCGCAGCATGGCGAGGGTGAGGTGCGCGTAGTCCTGGCAGACGCCCTCACCGGCCTCCCAGGCGTCGATCGCGGACGAGTGCACTCCAGTGGTGCCGCGCTGGTACTTCAGCGTGTCGTGCACCCACTTGGACACTGCCAGCACGGTGTCCTGCGGCGTACGTCCTTTGCGCAAGGAGCGCGCGACGGCAGCCAGCTCGCGGTGCTTCGGGACGTAGTCGGTCCACTCCAGGTACTCGGCGTACTTGTCGACCGCCTCCGGCGACAGCACGTGAGCCCAGGTCGCGTCCACCGCGGGCAGTGATTGCTGGGTCGTCTCCACCACGGACGCCGCGACGACCTTCAGCTCGGTGTGTGGCACGTGCAGATCGAAGGACGTGACCTCCGTACCCCAGTAGTCCGTGTACTTGTACGAACGGGTCGGCGGGACGGTCTCCAGTCGCGCGACCATCAGGTTCTGTCGTCCATCGCTGCTGGGAGTGAGCCTGGCCTCGTTGTAGGACTGGGTAACAGCCGTTGCGTAGCGGTAGCCGGTGGTGTGGACGACTCGGAGACGCCAGTTCACAGGTTCACCCCCGCGTTGTTCCACTCGATCCACGGCACGGTGTGGAAGTACTGACGGGAGACTGCCTCGCCGACTTCGCGGACCGTGCTCTGCAACGCCTGCAGGCGACCGGTGAGGTCGTCGAGCAGCTCAGCCGGTCGCAGGAACTCCAGATCGCTGCGTGCCTTGCCCAGCAATCGCGCCGCCTCGGCTCCCGCGCCGATCCGGGCCGACGGGCCGTGGTCGAGCGCCTCGAGACAGGACTCCGCTTGGATGAGCGCGTGGAACGCGGACCGCGGGAACAGCCGGTCCAGCAACAGGAACTGCACAACCCTCGACGCATCCAGGGCACCGCGATAGGTCCGTAGGTACGTGTCGTGTGCGCCGGCAGAACGCAGTACGGTCACCCAGCCCGGTGACGTCGGCTTGTCACCGACGCGGGACATCAGCAGCCGGACGATCATGTCGACCCGCTCCATCGACCGGCCGAGCACCAGAAACCGCCAGCCGTCGTCCCGGCTCATGGTGGAGTCGGCTAGCCCGGCGAACATCGCCGCCCGGTTCTCCACGAAGGTAAAGAACTCGTGCGGCCCCACCCGCCGCGCAGCCCGCTGCCGCTCGGGTACGGCGTTCCACATGGCGTTGATGCACTCCCACAGCTCGCTGGACACCACCTCCCGCGCGACCCGGGTGTTCTCACGCGCACTGGTGATCGAGGACACGATCGAACCGGTCTCCGGGGACATCGCAACCAGTTCGGTCAGTCCCCACACGTCCAGCGGTGTACCGTCCGGCGGCGTGATACCGAGGACCGCCAACAGCCTGCGGCTCGCGTGATTGGCGTCCACGGTGGCGTCCTCGAGCAACTGGTGAACCGACACGTCGAGGATCCGCGCGGTGTCGTCCGCGCGTTCGACGTACCGGCCGATCCAGAACAGCGACTCGGCGTTGCGTGCGAGCATCGTCAGCACCTCCCCATCACTGTTGCTGCTGTTGGGCGACGTTGAGCTCCGGCCCGCGCTCCGGCGTGGACCCTTCCTCGGACCTCAGCCCGGTCGCGCCAAGCCCCGGTCCGCGCAGCTCCGCGTCCTCACTCAACGCCCTGGGCGCCAGCACCCAGGTGTCCTTGGACCCGCCGCCCTGGGACGAGTTGACGATCAGACTGCCCTCGGGAATCGCCACCCTGGTCAATCCACCCGGCAGGACGAACACGGACTCGCCGTCGTTGACCGCGAACGGCCGTAGGTCCACATGCCTCGGCTGCAGCCGCTCCCCGACCTTCGTAGGCACGGTCGACAGCTGTACGACGGGCTGCCCGATCCAACCCCGCGGATTGGCCTTGATCCGGCGTCGCTGCGCCTGGAGCTCCTTCGGCGAGGCATCCGGTCCGAAGACGATGCCGTAGCCACCAGAGCCCTCCACCGGCTTCGTCACCAGCTCGTCCAGCCGGTCCAGCACCTCCGTCTGCTCGGCCGGCAGCCAGCAGCGGTACGTATCGACGTTCGGCAGCAAGGGCGTTTCACCCAGGTAGTACTTCAGGATCTCCGGCAGGTAGGTGTAGACCAGCTTGTCGTCGCCCACGCCGTTGCCGATCGCATTGGCGATCACCACGTTGCCGGCTCGGGCCGCGTTCACCAGGCCGGCGACGCCGAGAACCGAATCCGGCTCGAACTGCACCGGGTCCAGGAACTCGTCGTCGATGCGCCGGTAGATCACGTCCACTCGCTGATCGCCCTCGGTGGTGCGCAGGTAGATCGTGTTGTTCCGGGCGAGCAGATCGCGTCCCTCGACCAGCTCCACACCCATCTGCCGCGCCAGCAGCGAGTGTTCGAAGTACGCCGAGTTGAAGACGCCAGGTGTGAGGACGACGACGTTCGGGTCGGTCACGCTGGCCGGTGCGGCAGCACGCAGCGCTCTGAGCAGATGTACGGCGTAGTCGCCGACCGCACGGACCCGATGCTTGGCGAACAGATCCGGGAACACCCGAGCCATCGTCCGGCGGTTCTCCATCACGTACGACACCCCGGACGGACTGCGCAGGTTGTCCTCCAGCACGCGGAAGTCACCCTGCTCGTCGCGGACCACGTCGATGCCGGCCACATGGACGCGCACACCGTTCGGCGGGGCGATGCCGGCCGCCTGCCGGTGGAAGTGCTCGCACGAGGTGATCAGCCGCCGCGGCAGGACGCCATCCGCCACGATGCGCTGCTCACCGTAGATGTCCGCCAGGAACGCCTCCAGCGCTCGCACTCGTTGCACGATGCCGCGCTCCAGCCGGGACCACTCCGACGCCGTGATCACCCGCGGCACCAGGTCCAGCGGGAACGGCCGCTCCTCCCCGGACAGGCTGAACGTGATGCCCTGATCCACCAGAGCGCGGTCCAGCGCTTCGGACCGGGCGGTCAGGTCGGCCGGGCGCAGTGGCTGGAGTGAATCGTGCAGCCGCGTGTATGCGCCGCGGACGCCCTCGACCGGGTCGAACATCTCGTCGTACGCGTCCGCATGCGGACGGCGCGGGTCGAGGTACCCGTCGAACAACTGTCGGCCGGCGGGGCGGGAAGATTCGCGGCTCATCTGCGCATCTTCACCCAGGAACGGCGCGCTCGCACCCGGAACGTGTCGGCGTTAGCACGCACGTAACATTGCCGGCATCCAACTCGATCACAACCCACTCGATCACGTGGAGGGCCTGATGTCCGAACGTCTGTCGGCCGGTGACACCGCACCCGACTTCACCCTTCCCGATGCCGATGGCAACGAGGTGGCACTGAAGGACCTGCGTGGGAAGAACGTGATCGTGTACTTCTACCCGGCCGCGATGACCCCGGGCTGCACCAAGCAGGCCTGCGACTTCCGGGACTCGCTGGACTCGCTCCAGGCCTCCGGGTACGCCGTCCTCGGCATCTCACCGGACAAGCCGGCGAAGCTGGCCAAGTTCCGCGAGCGTGACGGTGTGACGTTCCCGTTGCTGAGTGACCCGGACAAGGACGTGCTGACGGCGTACGGCGCCTTCGGCGAGAAGACCATGTACGGGAAGAAGGTCACCGGAGTGATCCGGTCCACCTTCGTCGTCGACCCCGAGGGCAAGATCTCGCTGGCCCAGTACAACGTCAAGGCGACCGGGCATGTCGCGAAGCTCCGGCGCGATCTCGGGCTGTGAACACCTCGCCCGGTTGGTGAAAAGTCAACGTTGTCAGGACGTTCCGCGGAGGGAAACCTTCGACCGTTTCATGGGGGTGGTCCATGGGACGGTCGTTTGAGCAAACTGGTTGTGTGATTTGGATCACACCCAGATCTCACCGGTCCGCAGCCGCGGCGCTACGGTCGGTGAGTTTTTCAGCGTTCCTGTGAAAGAGCGGTACTGGCGGGACCGTCGGCGTCCATCGAGGGGTGGGTCACGAATCGTGCAGACCTTCGCCGCGACCTGCCGAAACCGGGTAATCTGCGCGCGCAGTCAGCCTCTGGGAGGGAGGGACCTGCCGCGATGGGAAAACATTCCTCTGCGGTGACACGAAGTAACCCCAGCAACAACCGCCGGACGGTGTACATCACCGCTGTCGGCCTGCTGGTGCTGTCGCTGGGTGCCGTGTTCGTGGTCCGGTCTTTCGGATCCGAGTCGGGCGCCGACGGCTTCCTCGGCAACAACAAGTCGTGTGACGAGCCGGCGCAGATCCAGCTGACCACCACCCCGGAGATGCAGGGCGCGCTCGAGACGGCGGCCAAGTCACTCGCGGGCAAGGGCGGCAAGGACGGCACTCCGTGTCTGCAGTTCACCATCAGCGCGAGGTCCTCGGCGCAGGTCGCCCAGGACGTCGCCAGCGGCAGCGACAACCGGCCCGACCTCTGGGTCCCGGACTCCTCGCTGTGGGTCGCCCAGGCCGATGACGGCGACACCGTCCCGACCATCGCCGTACCGTCCATCGCGACGTCGCCGATGGTGCTGGTCGGGCCGCGGTCGAGCTTCGCCGACACCTCCTCGTGGCTGCGCACGCTGGCAGACCCGAACGAGCCGGCGTTGCAGGACCCGCTGAGCAGCTCTTCCGGCGCGCTGGCACTGCTGGCGATCCAGGCCGAACGGGCGAAGAAGTCGTGGTCCGACACTCAGGTGTCCGACGTGATCGTGCCGATGGCCCAACGCCTCGGTTCGTCGACCAAGGCGAGCCCAAGCCTCGACACCCTGTTCAGCCGCGCAGCCCAGTCGGGCGCCCAGTCCGTCGTCCCCGCGTCGGAGCAGGCCTTCGTGAAGTACCAGGAAGCGCATCCGGACGCACAGTTGCGGGCGATCGTGCCTGCCACTGGCACTCTCTACCTGGACTATCCGATCGTGGTCACGGCGAAGGCCGAGTCCGATCAGGCGACGACGGCCGCCAACGCGCTGGCCGGAGAGATGCTCTCCGACAGCTATGCGCAAGCACGGTCCGACGCCGGGTTCCGCGACATCTCGATGAGCGCGCTGAGCGGCGGCCGCGGCGTCGGTGACGGCATCAGCCAGCTGGCCAAGCCGACCAATGAGGCGATCGACAAGTCGCTCCTGAACTGGACGCGCCTGTCGCTGTCGACCCACTCGCTCGCGGTGATCGACATCTCCGGCTCGATGGCGGACAAGGTCGGCACCAAGACGCGGATGCAACTGACCATCGAGGCGACCACCGCCGGTCTCTCGCTCTTCCCACCGAGCGCGAAGCTGGGACTGTGGACGTTCTCGACCGGCATCGGCCCGAACGGCGTCGGCAACCACCGGGAGCTGGTGCCGATCGCGGCGCTGTCACCCAACCAGCGCGCCAAGATCACCAACAACCTGAAGGTCCAGAAGCCGACGCCGAACGGCGGCACCAGCCTGTACGAGACCGCCATCGCGGCGGTGAACCTGGTCTCGCGGACGTACGACCCCACCGCGGTGAACTCGGTCCTCCTCTTCACCGACGGCAAGAACGACGACAAGAACGGCCCGACGCTCCCCGCTACGATCAAGTTGCTCAAGAGCCTGAACGACCAGTCCCGCCCGGTTCGCATCATCGCCCTCGGCATGGGCCCCGATGTGAACCCGGACGAGCTCCGGCAGCTCGCCCAGGCGACCGGTGGTCAGGCCTACGTGGCCCGCGACCCTGCGGACCTGCGTAAGGACTTCATCAACGCCCTGCAGAACCGCTGACGCTCTGATCGCGACTGCTCCCCTTAGGATGTGTCTGTCCTCAGGGGAGCAGTCCTCTTTGCCACAGTGGTGGAACGGCAGACACGCCGGCTTTAGGTGCCGGTGCCTTCGGGTGTGCGGGTTCGAATCCCGCCTGTGGCACCCAACTCAGCTGAGCGTCTTCAGGTACGCCACACCCCGCGGCGTCAGCTCGTAGCCGACCTCGAGGCTGTAGGTCAGCCCAAGGTTCTTGAGCTTGCGGACGTCGAGCTTGAACGGCGCCGTCTCACGGCCCACCGACGCGGCGAGGTCGGCCGCCCGGGTCGAGGGCTGGGCCTGGATCAGCCGGAGCGTCTCGGCGGTCCAGGGTCCGTGGTGGCTGGACTTGTCGAAGCCGGCCAGCCGCGCGGTCAGGTCGTCCAGATCGTCCGCGGACAGGTCCACCTGGCTCGCAAGCTCCTCGCGCGGGTCCGGGCCCTCGACCAGGTGGAACTTGATCAGGAACGTCGGGAACGACTCCTCACCACGGAGGCGGCGGCGGACGTCCTTGGCGTTGCGACGGTCGGCCAGCGCGATCTCCGCGTCGGTGTCGGCGATCAGGTCGGGGTTGACCTGGCGGACGCTGTCGATCTCGATCCGGCCGGCGTTGGTGCGGTAGATCCGCCCCTCGACCACCCGGGCCTCGGCCCAGCGTCGGTAGGCGACCGTGATGGTCCCGTCCGCAACCCCGTCACGATCCGATCCGGCAAACAGCATGGCTAGACTCCCAACGCCTTCGCGACGATCGGGGCGAGGGCTCGTAGCGCCTTGCCCCGGTGACTGATCGCGTCCTTCTCCTGGATCGACAGCTCCGCGGTGGTGCGGTCGTACCCTTCCGCGCGGAACAGGACGTCGTACCCGAACCCGCCGGTGCCGCGTAGCTCGCGGATCACCGACCCGCGCATCTCGCCGAGCACGAGCTCGTCCGGACCATCGGGCCGGACAAAGGCAACGGCCGCGACGAACGACGCACCGCGGCGCTCGTCCGGTACGTCCTCGAGCTGGCCGAGCAGCAGCAGGTTGTTGGCGTGGTTGTCCTTCAACGGCCCGGACCAGCGCGCCGAGAGCACGCCGGGCATCCCGTTCAGTGCGTCGACACAGATCCCGCTGTCGTCGGCGATCGACGGCAGCCCGGTCGCGGCGAGCGCCGCGTGCGCCTTCAGCAGCGCGTTCCCCTCGAACGTCGGCTCGGTCTCGGCCGGCTCGGGGTACGGCGGCACGTCGCCCAGCCCGAGCACCTCGATCCCCGGCACGATCGGAGTCAGGATCCGGCGCAGCTCCTCGAGCTTCTTCTGGTTGTTCGAGGCCAGGAGGACCCTGGTCATGGGGCCTCCCGGCCTGGACTGAGGAACGGAGGGAGCGAAGCGACTGGAGAGACGAGGGAAGGCCGGGAGTCAAAGCCCCATGACCCCCGAGCCGGAGGCGAGGCATTCAACACAGTCACGCCAGCGCCTCCTGTTGCAGCTTTGCGAGCTCCGCGCATCCGGACATACCGAGCTCGAGCAGGCTGTCCAGCTCGTTGCGGTCGAACGGCGCGCCCTCGGCCGTGCCCTGCACCTCGATGAACTTGCCGTCGCCGGTGATGACCAGGTTCATGTCCGTCTCGGCCCGGACGTCCTCCTCGTAGCAGAGGTCGAGCATCGGGGCGCCGTCGATGATCCCGACCGACACCGCGGCGACCGAACCGGTCAGCGGCTCGCTCTTCAGCAGCTTCCGCTCGCGCAGGAACGTCACCGCGTCGACGAGCGCGACGTACGCGCCGGTGATCGCCGCGGTCCGCGTCCCGCCGTCGGCCTGCAGTACGTCGCAGTCGAGCAGGATCGTGTTCTCACCCAGGGCCTTGTAGTCGATCACGGCTCGCAGCGACCGCCCGATCAGCCGGGAGATCTCGTGCGTCCGGCCGCCGATCTTGCCCTTGACCGACTCCCGGTCCGACCGCGTGTTCGTGGCGCGCGGCAGCATCGCGTACTCGGCGCTCACCCAGCCGAGCCCGGATCCCTTGCGCCAGCGCGGGACCCCCTCGGTCACACTCGCCGCGCAGAGCACCCGGGTCCGTCCGAACTCGACCAGCACCGAGCCCTCGGCGTGGTCGAGCCAGTTCCTGGTCAGCTTCACGGGCCTCAGCTGATCTGCCGTACGTCCATCAATGCGCGCCATGGATCAGACCCTATGCCTCCAGGCGCTGGACCTCCGAACCGGAAGGCGGAAGGGCGAGTGGGGCCACCGGCGACGGCCTGAACTGGGTGACTGCCATTCTGGCCGCCCATGGCAGCAGGTCGTGGGCACGGCGGCCCAGCCACGGGACGCCCTCCTTGACCAGCCACAGCGCGTCCGCCCACTTGCTCGGCGGCTTGTACGCGCAGTCCAGGTCCGGCGGTACGTCGATGCGCAGGCCACGCCGGGAGAGTTCGTCGGCGAACGCCCGGGCCAGTCTGCGGTGACCGCGTTCACCGGGGTGCAGCCGGTCGATGCTCCAGAAGTCCCGGCGGTACACCTCGGGGTAGTTCGCCATGTCCAGCCGGACCCCGCCGAACTTGGCGTACAGGTCGTCGTACGCGAGGTTGACTTGTTCGATCCGGTTCCACAGCGGCCGCCGCAGCCACTTCGGGAGGCCGAACACCTGCCCGTGGTCGTGGAATCGGACGGTGAGCAGGAGCGCACCCCGCCCGGTCAGTTCCTCCGCGCACTGCTCCAACTGCTCGCGGATGCGGCCGGCGTCGAAGGTGGAGCGCAGAGTGTCGTTCACCCCGACGATCAGCGAGGCGATGTCGATCGGGCCCGCGGACAGCGCCTCGGGCAGTTGCTCGGTCGCCACCAGCGGCACAGTGGCCCCGCTGGTCGCGAAATTGGAGAACGTCACACGGTGCGAACTGGCCAGGGAGTCGGCAAGCAGCGAGGCCCAGCCTCGCCACCCCTCGCCCGGGCGCGCGCCGGCACCGGAAAGGTCGGTCGTACTGCTGCCGTTCATCGGGTCCCCGACACCCACGGTGGTCGAGTCGCCCAGTGCCACGTAGTGAAGGCTCACATTCCGCCATGGTGAGCGCACGGAGCGAGTTCCCGGTGAGACCGAGGTTGCCGTCATGTCAACACCAACCGAGCATTCGGCACCGGATCGCGGGGAATACTCCCCTTGAGCGGCGGAACTGCTCGGAGTTAGGGTCTTACAAACAACTATGTGCAGGAGTTGCTAGCTGATGAGTGATCTTCGGTTTGGTCTGGTGGGACTCGGCGCCCGGAGCCAGATCGGGCAGTACGCGCACAAGCCCGGCGAAGGATCCGCGATCGTGGCGGTGTGCGACCCGGTCGCCGGCCAGCGGGACCTGGCCCTCGAGCGCTACCCCGACGCGACCGCGTCCGCCGACCACACCGAGTTGCTCGACCAGAAGCTCGACGGGGTGTTCCTGACCACGCCGGACGACCTGCACGAGCAACCGGCCATCGACTTCCTCGAGGCCGGCGTCCCGGTCTTCGTGGAGAAGCCGCTGGCGATCACGACCGACGGATGTGATCGCGTCCTGCAGGCGGCGTACGAGTCCGGCGCACGGCTGTACGTCGGGCACAACATGCGGCACATGCCGGTCGTCCTGACGATGCGGCAGCTGATCCAGGACGGCGCGATCGGCGACGTGAAGGCGATCTGGTGCCGGCACTTCGTCGGCCACGGCGGTGACTTCTACTTCAAGGACTGGCACGCGGATCGCAGCCGCAGCACCGGACTGCTGTTGCAGAAGGGTGCCCACGACATCGATGTGATGCACTGGCTGGCCGGCGGCTACACGACCCGGGCCAACGCGATGGGCGCTCTCACCCTGTACGGCGGCATCGAGGACAGGCTCGATCGCACCGGGCAACGCTTCCGCGACTTCGTGTCCGAGGACAACTGGCCGCCGCTGGAGCAGACGGGCCTCGCGCCGGTCATGGACGTCGAGGACCTCTCGATGGCGAATCTCCTGCTGGACAACGGGGTTTTCCTGACCTACGAGCAGTGCCACTACACGCCGGACTACTGGCGCAACTATACGGTGATCGGCACGCACGGCCGCCTGGAGAACTTCGGCGACACGGCCGGCGGAGTGGTGAAGGTCTGGAACAGCCGCCGGTCCGGATACCGCGAGGACGCCGATCTGGTCGTCGAGATCTCGGGCGAGACCGATCACCACGGTGGCGCCGACCCGCACTTGGTTGCCGAGTTCATCCGCTTCGTCCGCGACGGCGGCGCCACCCTCACCTCCCCCATCGCCGCCCGCGCCGCGGTGGCCGCCGGCTACGCGGCCACGATGTCGCTGAGGTCCAACGGGACCCCGATGGACATCCCGCCCCTGGCCCCAGAACTCGTCGCCTATTTCGACAACGGCCAGGTGCTAGCATCGTCCTCGTGACCTGGTACGCCGCTATGCGAATGCTGAGCCCTCGACTCGGAGGTCTCTAGCGGCGTAGGCGCATGTGCTTGCAGCGAGAGGCCCCCTGTGTCGGGGGCCTCTTTCTTTTCCCCTTCAGCTGCACACATTCAGGAGCCTTCGCATGTACCCGATCACCTACGTCACCGACTGTTTCGACGCCAACGCCCGGGCCAGACTGAGCACCCGGATCGGCGCATTGTTCGGTCAGTCGCCGACCATCGTCGCGGCCGACGGGCCCGATCCGGAGTCGTTCGCCGCACTCACGCTGCTCGACTGCCTGCTCTCCACGCAGTCCCTCGGCACGGCCGGCCATCCCACCATCACCCTGCTCAACATCGCACCCCGCGACGGCGTCTGGCCGAACGGCGTCCCGTTCTGCTACTTCACCTATGGGCAGCACCTGGTCGCGTCGACGTTCAACGCCCGCGCCTTGTCCTTGGTACGGCGGGAGCTCGGCATCGACTCCGTCCACGTCACGGACATCCGCTCGGTGCTGGAAGCGGCCCGCGGCTGGGCCGACTTCAGTACGACGGAACTCGACAAGATCGTGGACACCCAGTTCCGCAGCCTCTGGTACCTGCCGCTGCTGGCCAAGTGGGTCACCGATGGACACGCAGTCCCGTCGACGGCAACCGCCGTACCTGAGCTTCCCGAGGACGAACCGATCGTCACTGTCATCGACAACTTCGGCAACTGCAAACTCGACCGCCGCCTCGACCTCACCCCCGGCCAGACCCTGACTGTTGCCCGACGCAACGACAACACCCTCGTCGACGTCACCTGCTACCCACACCTGACCGCCGTACCACGCGACACTCCCGGCATCATCCCCGGCAGCTCCGGGACAGGCTTCACCGAACTGGTCATCCGCGGCGCCTCCGCGGCCACCCACTTCGGCCTGCAGCCCGGCGACACCCTGGCGGAGGCGGTCGCAGCGCGAGTGGCTTAGGCGACCTGGGATGCGGGGGCGGCCCAGGTGTTGCAGGCTCCGGGGCGCTTCATTGCGACGGCCCGGCTGATCCAGTAGCGCTGGGCTGCGACACTGCCGTGGTTCGGGATGCGGATGGTCCGCCAGCTCCAGTCACCCAGCATCTGTGCGGTGATCGGGTAGCTGCGCTTGTTCGCCATCAGAAACACGTGCCCGAGACACGATGCCTGTAGCTCCAATCGCCGCGTCAGTTGGTCCTTCGCGGCTTGATTCGGCGCCGCGGCGTACAGGTGCTGGTAGGCGGGCATGATCCCGGTGAGCTCCTGGACGTGATGCCCGTACTCGTGCGGCAGCACATGCGTGGCCCACCACTGCGCCCCGATGTATCCGTAGTTCCCGTTGGTCTGGATGATCTCGTCGCCGCTGAGGTAGATCGTCTGGTCCGCCGGGCAGTAGAACGACACGAGCGGGCTGCTCAGGCCGCAAGGACTGTCGGTCGACGACCACCAGACGTACTGACGCGGCGCTCGGAACTTGTACCCGGCTGCCGCGACCGTGGCCGGCCAGCCGCGGTTCAGGCACTGCTCGAGACTGCGGTAGAACGCGCTGACCGCGGCGGACGTGGTCGGCTTCGCCTTGGGTTCATGGCATCCCGTCGACTTCATCGTCCCGACCGAGTACAGCTTGTTCTTCGTCAGTACGACGGTGTCGCTCGGTCCGGACTGGGTCTTCGATGGGATCACCACCGGCTTGGGCACGGTGCGGGTCGGCTGGACTATCCCGCCGGCCGGCACGCTCGGCGCGATGTGCGGAGGTGGCGGACTCGACGTGTGTTCGAGTCCGCAGGACGCCAACATCCCTGCGGCGAGCAGCACGGCGACGACAACCCTCGGCTTGCGCGACATCAGTCTCCCTCTCGGCCGCCGTACGGACCCCCGCCGTACGTGCGACGAACCATAGGACTGCGCGAGGGCCAGTTCAGTTCCGGGCTGTTGCGATGCCGGCCAGGACGTGGGTGACTACGCGGCTTCTGTGCCTAGGACCGCATTCCTGAGGACTGCTCGTAGGGTGGCCGGGCGCTCGCGCCATGGGGAGTGGCCGGCGGCTTCGATCAGGTGGAAGGTGTGGGTCGGGACATGGTCGGCCAGGTCCCGGACGAACGACGCCGGCCGCGGGTCTCCCTCGCCGTGGATGAAGGCGACCGGCGCTGTCACCGTCGCCGCGAGCTCAGCCAGGTAGTCCGCCGGCCACGCCTTCGTCTCGCCGCTCAGCGCCCGGTTGGCGGCCCAGTTGATCGGCAGGTCGACGGACGCCTCAGCGTGCGCCCACTCCATCGCCTTCGACCGGTCCGCATGGCTGGTGAACCAACTCAGCGTCCGGAACTCGATCTCCTCGTCCGGGGTCCGCGGCCGACGCGTGCCCAGTTCCTCCAGCCGATCCCGCTGCTCCGGCGTCATCCGGCGTTCGGTTTCGGCCTCGCACGGCGTATGCCAGTCGCCGATCCCGACTCCGCCCAGGTAAACCACACCGGCGGTGTGCTCGGGGTAGGTCGCCGCGTAGAGCAGCGCGAGCGTCGCGCCGAACGAGTGACCGAGGACGATGATCCGCTCATGACCCCAGAACTCGCGGAGTTCGTCGATGTCCCGCACGGTCAGCGCCATCGCCTGCTCGTCGGACGGTCCGGACCGGCCGCAACCGCGCTGGTCGAAGCGATGGACGACGGTCAGGTCGTCAAGCATCTCCGCGAGTACGGCGTAGTCGTCCCAGAGGCCTGGTCCGCCGTGGATCACCACGACCGGTGGCGCGGTCGACGCCGTACCGGTGGTTGCGGACCACAACCGAACGCCGTCAGATGTCGAAAACTGCATGCGGGGTCGCGATCTCGACGGGTCCGGGGTAGGTGCGACGAGCGTTCTCGGCTTGGGTCTCACGGTCGTACCAGGGCGGGACATGCGTGATGACGAGCCGTTTCGCACCTGCCTTCTTGGCGTGTTCACCCGCCTCGGCCGGGGTCAGGTGGAGGTCGATCGGGTTGTGCGGATCGTTGTCCGGCAAAGCCGCCTCGGACAGCAGCAGGTCGGCGCCGCGGGCAATCTCCACGAGCGCGTCGTTCGGGCCGGTGTCGCCGGTGTAAACGAGCGATTTGTTGCCGTGTTCAACCCGGATGGCGAACGCCGGAACCGGGTGCACCATCGGCGAGGTCCGGACGGTGAAGGGGCCGATGGTCTGAACTTCCTGCCAGCTCTGGAACTCCAGCTCCTCCTCCATCCCGGGATCGTCGGGCAGGTCGTAGGCCAAGGCCATCCGGTGTGCCATCCCGGCCGGACCGTACACAGGGATGCGCGGGATCGGTGCCCCCGGCGCGTATTTGGCCGCGACGTACAGCCCGGTCAGGTCCATGCAATGGTCCGGATGCAAGTGGGACAGGCCGATCGCGCCGATCTCCGGTACGGCGAGATAGCGCTGGAGCGAGCCGAATGCGCCGCTGCCGAGGTCGAGGACCAGGTGGAAACCCTCGGCGGTGACCAGATAGCTCGAGGCGGCCGAGTCCGGCCCGGGGACGGACCCGGAGCAGCCGATCACGGTGAGCTTCATACCTGAAACCCTACCGGCGGGTTGCGGAGTTCGCAGGCACGCCGGTCGCGTCGATCCGGTTGCCAGGCAGCGATCCCGGCCAAAGCCGATGCCCTCGACAACCTCTGGGCGACTGCTGGGTGCGACTCAGGTCACACCCTTCAGCGGATCCAGGCGAACTGGTCTACCGAGGACAGAACCGGCCCGAGGAACCGCGAGCCGATGGCGGCGAACTCGTCGGGGCTGCCGGTGGTGACGAAGCGGTGCCGCGGCTCCGGCAGGTTGTCCGAGCGCAGCAGTCCGGTCTTCGTGAGTACGCCGTACACGTCCTTGGCGCACTCCTCCGCACTGCTCACCAGGCTGACGTTGTCACCCATCACGTACGAAATCACGCCGGTGAGGAGCGGGTAGTGCGTACAACCGAGGATGAGCGTGTCGACGCCGGCCTCGACCAGCGGATCGAGGTACTCGTGCGCGGCCTCGAGCAGCTCCGGACCGGACGTCACGCCACGCTCGACGAAGTCGACGAACTCCGGACACGCGCGGGTGAACAGCTCCACCTGCGGGGCGGCCGCGAATCCGTCCTCGTAAGCAAGCGACTGAGCGGTCGCCTTGGTGCAGATCACGCCGACCCGCTGGTTCCGCGTCGCGGCGACGGCTCGGCGGGCGGCCGGGAGAATCACTTCCACCACGGGGACGTCGTACCGCTCGCGCGCATCCCGCAGCATCGCGGCACTGGCCGAGTTACACGCGATCACGAGCATCTTCACGCCGGCCTCGACCAGGTGGTCGAGGCACTCCAGCGCGTACTCGCGAACTTCGGCGATCGGCTTGGGCCCGTACGGCTGCCGAGCGGTGTCCCCCAGATACAGGATCGGCTCGTGCGGCAACTGATCGAGCACCGCCCGGGCGACCGTAAGCCCCCCGAACCCCGAATCAAAGATCCCCACCGGCGCGTCAGTCACTCCCCGAGTTTATTCACCCCTACAACTCCCATTTCGCCTGGGTGCGCCAGAGGGCGAGCACGTCCACATCCCCGATCAGGTACAGACCGCTCGCGGACTTGCGGTTCCACAAGGTCAGATAGACGTCACTTGGCGGCCCGACCAACAGAAGATCCGGCCGAAGATCCAAGCCCAGCACCGAGGTCGTGTAGTCGATGAGTTCGGCGATTCCGTCGTACGCGAAGTCTGCGTCGTACGGCGTGATCTCCGCGCCCGTAGCGAGCTGGACGTCAGCGCGGTGGATAGCGGTCTCGTGGACGTCTCGCCGGGCCCAGAACAGCAACGGCGACGGGGCCGGCAGGAAGCTGAAGTACGGCGCCTGCGGATTCGCGGCCTGGAAGGCGTCCGCGAGTTCGGCCCGGATCTCCAGGTACCAGACAACCAGATCGGTCCCTTCTGGTGGTGGTGCGAACCAGCTCTGCTTGTCTGCTTCGGTGGGCGGATGGGGATTCTGGGTGCGCAGGTAATCGGTGACACCCCTCGCCAAGCCACCGACATGCCTGAGCAACTCCCCGACCGTCCACCCTGGACAAGTCGGTACGGCGGCGTCCAGCCCGGCAGCCAGAGCAGCCTCGGCCAACCGGTTCGACTCCAGCTGGGCTGTCGCCAGATACTCCGCCAGGCTCAGCTCGCGTTTCGGAGTGGGGTCCGGTCGGGCACCGCCGGTCAATGCTCGGTAGTGGCCCATCAGCCCATGTCTCCCAGACAGGGATGCAGCTTTGGACGTGGTTTTGTGGCGGCCTCTAGTTGGCGGAGGACGCCGAGGTCGTCGCGGGCGGCCCAGTGCTCGGCGATCAGGCCGTCCTGCAGGCGGAACTGATGGAAGTGCCGCCAGACGATCGGTGTCCCGATCGGCTCGACGCCGTTCAGGAACGGGAGGCAGGAACCACGGTGGGTGCCGACGAGATCGGCCCTGACCATCACGAGATCGCCCTCGCCCACCACGAAGACATTGCGCCACCGCCAGTCCGGAAAGGAGATCCCGATCCAGCTGTAGATCTCTTTCCACCAAGCGATTCCGGTGTTCCCGCTGACGTGGTCGACCGTGTCGGCGGTGAAGATCGCGTCGAACCGGTCGAAGTCCCGGTCGTTGCCGGCGGCAATCCAGGTCCGTGCGACTGCTTTGTTCTGCTGCATGGTGTTCCCCCGATAGCGTCGTTCGTCGTCTCTCCGAGGATCGGCCCGATCGCACCGGCCGGCCACCGACAAAGGCACCGACAAACGCACCGACAAATGTCTGCCGTGGGGACTACGATGCCCGCGTGGCGGCTGGCTCTTTCGGTGATCTGCTCCGGCGGTTGCGTGAGCGGGCCGGTCTAACCCAGGAGGAGCTGGCGGAGCGAGCCCAGCTGAGTGTCGACGCGATCGGCCTGCTCGAACGTGGTGAGCGGCAACGACCCCAACGCCGTACGTTGGCGGTCCTCGCGGACGCGCTCGCTCTCGATCCGGCGGATCGCGAGCAGTTGGAGGCGGCGCGCCGTCCTGGTCCACAGCTAGTGCGGCCGGCGGAGGCACTGCGGGTTCCGATTCCGGCGGGTCCGTTGCTTGGCCGCGACACCGAGCTTGCCGACGCGGCCGGAATCCTCGCCGACCCGACCACCCGCCTGTTGACCCTGACGGGCCCAGGTGGGGTCGGGAAGACCAGGCTCGCGATCGCTATTACGGCTGCCCTCACCGACGTCGTGTTCGTCCCGTTGGCGGACCTGCGGACGCCGGACGCGGTGGCTTCGCAGATCCTCCGTTCGCTCGGTCTCAAGGAACGCCCCGGGACGTCAGCGGCCGACCGCGTTACGGCCGCCCTGCGGACTACCGAGACCCTGCTGTTCGTCGACAACTTCGAGCATCTCCCGGAGGCCGCCGGGTTGGTCGCAGACCTGCTCGCGACCTGTCCGGGGCTGCGTGTGCTCGTGACGAGCCGGACCGCGCTGCGACTCGGCGCGGAGCGGATCCTGCCGATCCAGCCGTTCGCAGTACCGGATTCGTTGGGGGCCGATGCGGCCGATCTCCCAGTCGTCCGGATCTTCGCCCGTCGCGCCGAGTCCGCCGTACCGGGGTTCGTGCTGACGCCCGAGCAGGTCGAGCCGGTGGCAGCGATCTGCCGACGCGTCGACGGGCTGCCGCTCGCGATCGAGCTGGCCGCGCCCTGGTTGCGGGTGCTGAGTCCGGCGGCGCTCCTGGCCCAGTTGGCCGATCTCGAGCTCCTCACCGGCGGCGCGCACGACCTTCCCGAGCGGCATCGGACCCTGCGCGACACCCTGGCCTGGAGCGGCCGGCTGCTGACCGCGCGGCAACGCGAGATCCTGGCCGCCCTTTCGGTGTTCACCGGCGGCTTCACCACCGAGGCCGCTCTCACGGTGACCGGCGCCGCCCTGGCGGACTTCGCGGCGCTGATCGACGGCAGCCTGGTGTCGCCCGAGCCGGAGCGGTTCCGCCTGCTGGAGACGGTCCGGCAGTACGCCGCCGAGCAGCTCGATCCGGCCGACCGGGTCGACTACGCGTCGCAGCACGCGGAGTACTTCCTGGAATTCGCCGGCCGGGCCGAGCTGGTCGGTCCGGCCGAAAACGCTTGGAAACAACGGCTTGCAGCCGACGACGCCAACCTTCGCGCGGCTGTGCAGCACACCCTGGCGAGCGGTGACGTCGAGCGCTCGGTCCAGTTCGCCCGCCACCTGTGGCGGTACTGGACCTGGACCGGCCAGATCACCGAGGCCGACACCTGGCTGACGCGGGTGCTCGACCTCCTCGACGCGGACGTGCCCCCGCTCGTACGGGCCGAAGTACTGCTGTGGAGCGCCACCGTCGCCCGGCTGCTGGGCCAGTACGACCGCTCCGAACGGCTCACCCACGCGTGCCTGGCGTTGCGACCGGAGATCGGACCCGCCAACACACTCGTCGCGGCCGAGCACAACCTCGGCATCGTCTGCTACGAACTCGGCCGGTACGACGAAGCCGCCGAGTACTACCGGTCGACCGTCGACAACGCGCGCCGAACCAACAGCGGATACGGACTGCCGTTCGGCCTGGTCAGCCTCGGCAACGCGCAGCGACACCTGGGACTGACCGACACCGCGCGAGCGTCGTACCTGGAGAGCGCCGAACTGTTCGGCCGGATCGGTCACGACCGGGGTATCGCCGAGGCCCTGCTCGGCCTAGGTCATCTCGCCGCGGACGAGGGCCGACTGGACGACGCCTACGAGAAGTTCACCGAGGCCGCCGCGCTGACCGCCGGGCAGCGCGACCCGCTGACCGCGGATTGCCTGGAGGCGATGGCGCGGTACTACGACGCTGCGGGCGAGACCGGGCAGGCCGCCGAGGCCAATGCGGCGGCGCGGATCCTGCGGGACGAGATCGGCGCGGTCTCCCGCTGACCCGTAACCAGACCCGGATTCGGGTCGTTCTGAAGACACCCCTGTCTCTTCTCACGAAACGACACGCCGAACTTGTCTGCATCTTTACGTTATCCAGTTGTCAATCCACGTGATCCACGCCACTCTGGTGCGATGTTCGTTCGACCGCCCTTTGTGATGCCATGAGCCTGGCGCACCAGATCGCGGTGGTGCTGAGCGCCGCCGCCGCACCGAATCCGCAACCCGATCACGTCACGGCCGCCGGACCGGCCGCGTCCCAGGCTGCCGACAGCAACAGCACCGCCGCCGACATCGCCGGAGCCCTCGGGCCGACGGGGATGCTGCTGGTGCTCGCGATGGCGGTGTTCGCGTTCTACGTCGTCTCGTTGTCGCTGCACCCCAACGCCAAATGCGCCCGCTGCAAGGGCGCAGGCCGGCACTACGGCGGCGTCTTCAGCTACGCCCAACGCCCCTGCAGCAGCTGCAAGGGCCGCGGCGTCCACCCCCGCCTGGGCCGCAGATTCCTCTTCAAATCTGGGAATTAAGCCCAGAGTTGGCCTTCGAGGCGGTCTTCGGCTTCGTCGATGGTGCCTTCGTAGGCGCCGGTGGAGAGGTACTTCCAGCCGCCGTCGGCGACCACGAAGGCGATGTCGGCCTTCTCGCCGGCCTGGTGGCACTTGGCCGCCTGGCCGAGCGCCGCGTGCAGGATCGCGCCGGAGGAGATGCCGGCGAAGATGCCTTCGTTGTCGAGCAGTTCGCGCACCCGTCGGACGGCGTCTCGCGGGCCGACCGAGAACCGCGCGTCGATGAGTGTCTCGTCGTACAACTCGGGGACGAAGCCCTCGTCGAGGTTGCGCAGTCCGTAGACGAGCTCGCCGTACCGGGGTTCGGCGGCGACGATGCGGACCTCGGGCTTGTGCTCGCGGAAGAACCGGCCGGCGCCCATCAGCGTCCCGGTCGTGCCGAGACCGGCGACGAAGTGGGTGACGGACGGGAGGTCGTCGAGGATCTCGCGGGCGGTGCCGTCGTAGTGGGCGGCGGCGTTCGACGGGTTGCCGTACTGGTACAGCATCACCCAGTCGGGGTGATCGGCCGCGACCTGCTTGGCGACCCGGACCGCCTCGTTCGACCCACCGGCGGCCGGGGACGAGATGATCTCGGCGCCCCACATCCGCAGGATCTGGCGGCGCTCCGCGGAGGTGTTCTCCGGCATCACGCAAACCATCCGGTACCCGCGCAGCTTGGCCGCCATCGCGAGGGAGATGCCGGTGTTGCCGGAGGTCGGCTCGAGGATCGTGTTGCCGGGACGGAGCCGGCCGTCCTTCTCGGCGTCCAGCAGCATCCGGAGCGCGGCCCGGTCCTTGATCGAGCCGGTCGGGTTGTGGTCCTCGAGCTTGGCCCAGAGCCGGACATCGCCCGACGGGGACAACTTCGGCAGACCGACCAGCGGTGTACCGCCGACCGAGTCGAGCAGGTTGTCGAAACGCACGATCAGCCGCCGGCGACGGCCGGGAGTACGACGACCACGTCGCCGTCCTTGACGCTGGTCTTCAGGCCGCCGGTGAACCGGACGTCCTCGTCGTTCACGTACACGTTGACGAACCGGCGCAGCTCCTCCGGCTCACCCTCGACAATGCGTTCCTTCAGGCCCGGGTTGGCGCCGTCCACGTTGTCGATGAACTCGGCCAGGGTCGCGCCGTCCCCGCTGACCGCCTTCTCACCCTTGGTGTAGGTGCGCAGAATCGTCGGGACGCGCAGCTCGATCGCCATATCTCAGTTCTCTCCTTCGGTCTCTTCATAGGAACCAACCACGCGTACTTCTTCTTCCACGACCTCGCCGTCGATGATCCGGTACGAGCGGAACTCGACCGGACCGTCGTACGCTGCGGAGTCCGCGCCGTCCCGGGTCGACACCAGCACGTAGTGCGCGCCGGGCTCCTGGGCGAGCTTGATGTCGGTGCGCGACGGATACGCCTCGGTGGCGGTGTGCGAGTGGTAGATCACCACCGGCTCCTCGTCGTTCGCGTCCATCTCCTTGTAGAGCCGGAGCAGATCACCCGAGTCGAACTCGTAGAACGTCGGCGACATCGCCGCATTGAGCATCGGCACGAGCCGCGTACCCCGATCTGACCCCACGGCGCCCGCCACCACCCCACAGGCCTCATCAGGATGGTCCTTACGCGCGTGCCCCACGATCGCGTCGTACGTCCCCTGCTCGATAACCAACACACACCCACGGTAGTTGTCCCGGCCGACCAACCCCGACGACCGCACCCCGTGTCCGGATGCTGGACGGGTCGGTTACCAGCGGTTGTGGATTTGGGGGCGGATGAGGTCGTCGTAGGTTTGGCGGACGGCTGCTAGCTGGTCGTCGGTGAGTGGGGCGAGCGTGCCGGCGGTGAGGTTGGCGGCGGCCTGGGCCGGGTTGCGGGCGCCGGGGATGACGACGGTCACGCCTGGCTGGTCGAGGATCCAGCGGAGGGCGAACTGGGCCATGGTGACGCCGGCCGGGAGCCACGGCATCAGGCGGCGGACGGCTTCGAGGCCGGTGGTGAAGTCGACCCCGGAGAACGTCTCGCCGACGTCGAACGCCTCGCCGTGCCGGTTGTACGTCCGGTGGTCGTCGGCCGAGAACGTCGTGTGCTCGTCGTACTTGCCCGAGAGCAGACCACTCGCCAGCGGCACCCGCGCGATGATCCCGACGCCCGCCTTCTGCGCCGCGGGCAGCACCTCGTCGAGAGGCTTGAGGCGGAAGGCATTCAGGATGATCTGCACCGACGCGACGTTCGGGCGCGCGATCGCGGTGAGCGCCTCGGCGCAGGTCTCCACACTCACGCCGTACGCCGAAATCCGCTGCTCGTCGACGAGTGTGTCCAACGCGTCGAACACGGCATCCGTCGAGTACACCGCCGTCGGCGGACAGTGCAACTGGACCAGGTCGATCGTGTCCACGCCAAGGTTCTGCCGGGACCGATCGTTCCAGGCCCGGAAGTTCTCCAGCGTGTAGTTCCCCGGAACCTGCTCAACCCGGCGCCCCATCTTGGTCGCCACCGTGAGCCCGTCGTACTCCCCGAACACCCGCCCAACCAGCCGCTCACTCCGCCCATCCCCATACACATCCGCGGTGTCGATGAACGTCACCCCACCCTCGACCGCCGCCCGCAGCACAGCAAGCGCGTCACTCTCGTCCACCTCGCCCCAGTCAGCGCCCAACTGCCAGGCCCCCAGCCCAACCACGCCGACATCCCGCCCAGTACGACCCAACCTCCGCGTCTCCATAACCCTCACCCTAGGCCAGCACCCCGAGCGAACCGGAGGCGTTCTCTGCGCGTGCCGGGGGTGGTTCAGCGCATGTTGTGGAGGAGGGCTGATTGGAGGTAGCCGAGCCAGTCGTAGAGGTCGTAGGTGAGGCGGCGGGGGTCTTCGTCGGGGAGTTTTTCCCAGGTGCCGTAGTCGTCGTCCTCTTTGATGTCGAGGCGGGTGCCGATGGCCAAGCGGAGGTCGTTCAGGGCGCGGAGCCAGGAGAGTTGTTCGTCGGGCTCGAGGGCGATCTCGTCGGCGCCGGACTCCTCCAGGGCGGACAGGACACGCCTGGCGTCGGAGACCTTGCCTTCGCGCAGACCACGCTCGGTGAAGCGGCGGAACTCGCCCGACGCCATGTCGTCCTGCTTGTAGGCGTCCGGCAGCAAACGTTGCAGTACGACGTCCTCCGGCGGCGAGGTCGGCCCGTCGCTGTCGCCCATCAGGGCGGCGAGGGGGTCGGAGGATTCGGTGGCGCGCGGCGGCAGGCCGTCGTACAGGAGCTCGACGAGGTTGCGGAGCAGGTTCGCCAGGATGTCGGCCTCGTGCTCGGCGAAACTGACGATCACGGTCTTGCGGCGCTTGCGGAACCGGGTCACGACTTCTCGCAGGTGGCCCACAGGCCGTAGGTGTGCATCGCCTCGACGTCGCGTTCCATCGACTCGCGGTTGCCGTTCGAGACGGCCGACTTGCCCTCTTGGTGCACTTGCATCATCAGCTTCTCCGCCTTCTGCTTGGAGTAGCCGAAGTAGGTCTGGAACACGAACGTGACGTAGTCCATCAGGTTGACCGGGTCGTTCCAGACGATCGTCACCCATGGTGGGCTCAGCTTGATCGCCTCGTCGACCTCGGGGCTCTCGAGTTCGCTGGGTGCGGTGCTCACCGGTCCATTCTCTCCATCATCGGTTCGGGCTTCGCAATAGGCTGCCCTTGTGACTCACGCAGCGACGCCCTCGACCGCGCTCCTGACAGACCATTACGAGTTGACCATGCTGCAGGCCAGCCTGGCCGACGGCACGGCGCAGCGCCGCTCGGTCTTCGAGCTGTTCGCCCGCCGGTTGCCCGACGGCCGCCGGTACGGCGTGGTCGCCGGCGTCAACCGGCTCCTCGACGCGCTCGAGCGGTTCCGTTTCGACGAGCGGGCGATCGCCTTCCTGGCCGATCACGGCGTCGTCGACCAGGTTACCCGCGACTGGCTGGCCGACTACCGCTTCACCGGCGACATCTCCGGGTACGCCGACGGCGAGATCTTCTTCCCCGGCTCCCCGGTCCTGGTGGTGGAGTCGAGTTTCGCCGAGGCGGTGCTGCTGGAAACCGTATTCCTGTCCATCCTCAACCACGACTCCGCGGTGGCCTCGGCGGCCTCCCGGATGACGTGGTGGGCCGGCGGACGGCCCTGTATCGAAATGGGCTCCCGCCGTACGCACGAAGAGGCCGCGGTCGCGAGCGCGCTGGCGGCGTACATCGCGGGCTTCGCCACCACCTCCAACCTGGAGGCGGCCAGCCGGCACGGCATCCCCAGCGCCGGGACGGCGGCGCACTCGTTCACCCTGTTGCACGACACCGAGCGCGAGGCGTTCACGTCCCAGGTCGACGCGCTCGGCAAGGGCACGACCCTCCTCGTCGACACGTACGACGTCGCCGAGGCCGTCCGCACCGCCCTCGAGATCACCGGCCCCGAGCTCGGCGCGGTCCGGATCGACTCCGGCGACCTGCCGTCACTCGCCGGTCAGGTCCGTGAGCAACTCGATGCCCTCGGCGCCACCAAGACCCGGATCATCGTGACCAGCGACCTGGACGAGTTCCAGATCGCCGCGCTCGCACCGGCACCGGTCGACGGGTACGGCGTGGGCACGTCACTCGTCACCGGGAGCGGCTACCCGACCTGCGGGTTCGTGTACAAGCTGGTCGCCCGCGAGGACGCGAACGGCAACCTGGTCCCGGTCGCGAAGAAGAGCCCGGACAAGATCTCCATCGGCGGACGGAAGTGGGCGCTGCGTCGCCGCTCGCCGGCCGGGGTCGCGGAGGTCGAGCTGATCGGGGTCGGCGAGCAGCCGGTCGACGACGGCGACGACCGCCTGCTGCTGAAGTCGCTGGTCGAGGGCGGAAAGATCGTCGGCCGTACGACGCCCGCCGAATCGCAAGCGCATCACCAGAGGGTCCGCGACGAGCTCCCCCGCTACGCCAGCCAGTTGAGCCGCGGCGAACCAGCCATCCCGACCGAGTACATCGGCGACTACGACGGCCGCAACCCGTTCCTCCCGCGGAGCCACACCTGACCTCCTCTGGAAGACCTACCTGGGTAGGAAGGTGTCCAGGTACGGATTCCTGAACTTGCCCTCCGGGTCGTACCGAGCCGCGAGCTCGATGAACTCCGGCACCTTCGGGTACCGCGCCCGCAACGTCGCTGCGTCGGCCGCGAAGACCTTCCCCCAATGCGGCCGGACCTCCAGCGGATCCAGCGCCTCCTCAAGCGCAGCGACGACGGGCCGTACGACGCTCTCGTCCTGCACCCAGGTGAAGTGCAGCGCAACCGTGTCACGCCCCTGACTCGGACTCAACCACAGCTCGTCCGCGGCAATCGTTCGTACCTCCGACACCTGGATCACCGGCGCAAATTGCTTGCCCATGGCCCGTAAGATCTCGAACGCCTCGGCCGCCCGTTCGCGCGGCACGAAGTACTCGGACTGCAGCTCATCGCCATTACTGGGGGTGAACTCGAGCCGGAAATGCGGTAGCCGCTCGTTCCACGGCCCGGGCACACCAGCCTGCTGGGTCGCGTAATCCGCCGGCATCGCCTTGATCGGATGACGGGGGCCATCGGCAACAGTTGCCCCGAGCCACGTCGGCGCGATCGGCTCGTGCCCCCGCTGCTTGCGCCACACCATCACCTCCGGATCAACCCAGTCGGTGAACGCGCTGACGCTGTACGCACTCCCCATCACCTCGGCGAAGTCCGACTCGAGTCGCTCGACCGGCAGCCCGTCGTACACCACCTGACTGACCTGGTACGACGGTTGCACGTCAAGCGTCAGGCTGACAGCCACGCCGAGCGCCCCCAGCGCGATCACGGACCCGGCGAAGTCCGCGTCGTCCCGGGTCAGCGTCACCAACGAGCCGCCGGCGTCGACAAAGGTGATCGCGTTCACCGCGTCGGCCAGTGGCCCGTTCGTATCCCCGGACCCGTGCGTCCCGGTCGAACACGCGCCCGCGACCGAGATGTGCGGCAGCGAACCCAGGTTGTGCAGTGCGAGTCCCCGTTGTTGGAGCGCTGCCGTGATCTCGCCGTACCGCATCCCGGCCGGCACCGTCACGCCACGCTCGCCGAACTCGACCACCGACGGCAGGTCCGCCACGCTCACCAGCACGCCGCTGCTGTCCGCGATCCGATTGAACGAATGGCCGGTGCCGAGCACTCGAACCTTCTCCGACTGCCCGACCAACTCCTGCAGCTCTTCGACCGATCGCGGCCGCCGGAGCTCGCTCGCGAAGCTGATGTTGCCCGCCCAGTTCGTCAGTCCACCGGTCATGCCGATCAGCGTCGCACACGCCGCGCGGACCCGAGTCCCTCGGTTCCACCTGCTGAGCAGGTCGCGACCTGCGCACGTGAGCTCTCAGCGCAGCATCAGGACGGCCGCGATGATGCCGGCCAGCACGATCAGCACGCGGAGCAGGCCGCTCGGAAGGCGGCGGCCGATGTGTGAGCCGACGTACCCGCCGACGACGGATCCGATCGCCAGCAGCACGACCGCAGTCACGTTGAGGTCCGCGATGAAGACGAAGATGACACTGGCCACGAGGTTCGCCGCGAGCAGCGCGAGCGTCTTGAGACCGTTGACGACCCGCAACTCCAGTTCGAGGCCGAGCCCGAGCACCGCCATCATCATCACGCCCGCGCCGGCGCCGAAGTAGCCGCCGTACACGCCGGTCAACGCGGTGAAGAAGGTCGTTGCCGGCGTCATCGATCTCCGCGTCCCGTCCGGCTCCCCGCGGTGGGACGCCAGCCAGCGCGAGATCCACGGCTGTACGCCGACGATCAGGCAGGTGAAGAGGATCAGCCAGGGCGCCGCGGCCGCGAACACTCCGGGCGGCAGCGCGAGCAACAGGACCGCGCCGCCGATCGCGCCGATCGCACAGGTCAGCACCACCGCGATGGTGATCGACCGGGAGACCTCGCGGAGCTCGCGGCGGTACCCGAACGAGCCACTCAACGCGCCCGGGAGCAGACCGATCGTGTTCGACGCGTTCGCGACGACGGGCGGGATCCCCAACGCGATCAGGGCCGGGAAACTGATCAGCGACGCGACCCCGACCGTCGAGGTCAGGATTCCGGCCCCGAACCCGGCGGCAATGACAGCAAGGTGCTCGGGTCCGGTCACAACGCACGAGTCTATTCGTGGTGCCTAACGGACCTTGACGGCGGCGGCCTTTCCCTTGGTGACATTGCGGCCGTCGGTGACCTCGACGTGGTACGCGAGGGTCTGCTTGCTGGTCAGGTGGGTATCGGTGACCGTGATGACCCGGCGGGCCCACGGGTACGCCGACCGCGACCAGCTTCCGATCCTCGTCGTACCGCGGTAGACGCTGTAGGTCAGCGCCATGTTGTCCAGGTCGGCGA
Organism: Kribbella sp. NPDC055071; assembly: GCF_053608045.1. Lineage (NCBI taxonomy): Bacteria > Bacillati > Actinomycetota > Actinomycetes > Propionibacteriales > Kribbellaceae > Kribbella > Kribbella sp. NPDC055071. The sequence goes on along the minus strand of NZ_JBSGUS010000002.1, from coordinate 242,358 downwards.
CGGTCGCGAAGGCGACCGTCACCTTGTTGGCCCGAGCGCTCGCGAGCTTCGGCTTCCCGGGCGCAGCCGGTACGGCGCCACCCGGCACGTTGTTGAACCGGGTCAGCCCCTGCTGCGGCTTGCCGTTGACCGCGGTGAAGTCACCACCGACCCACAGGTCGTTGCCGCCCGACGCGAACGCCAGTGGACCGACCAGCGTCTCGCCGGCGGCGTCGGTGTTCGGGAACCACGGACCGAGCTTGCCGGTCTGCGTGTTGTAGACCAGCAGGCGGTGGTTGCCGGTCCCGTCGGCGAATTCGCCGTCGCCGCTGCAGTCGTGGGCGTGCGAGCCCTTGTACAGCCACGGCCCGATCGCCTTGATCGCCTCGGTAGCGCCCAGGCAGTGGCTCTGCCACACGACCTTGCCCGTCGTCGCGTCGGCCGAGATGACGCCGTCGTAACACCCGACGCCGCTCCCGGCGTTGGCGATGAACACCCGGTTGCCCTGCACCTCGATGTCCTTGACCCGGCTGTCGCAGTCCGGCGTAGGCTCCGGGATCGCCGCAGCCGCCGGCATCGCGGATCCGACGCCGGTCGTGGGGTTCAGCATCGCGATCGCGTGCTGCTCGAGACCGCCGATCTTGGTGAAGGCGCCACCGACGAACACCCGCGACCGGTCGGTCGAGAGCTCGATCGCGTGCACGTCGTCGTCGGCCTGTGGATTCCATCGCAGCAGCGCGCCGGTGGACACCGCCACCGCGGCCACCCGATCCCGCTTCACCTTGCCGATCTTGCGGAACGACCCCCCGAAATACAGGGTGTTGCCGGTGATCGCCAGTGCCGCGACCCGATAGTTGGGCGCGGGATTCCAGCCGGCCACAAGCTTGCCGGCGGCAACATTGAACAGGGCGAGATGCGGCCGGGGCTGACCGTCCACGACGGTGAAGTCACCGCCGATCGCGAGCCACTTCCCGTCCGCCGAGGTCACGACGCTCCAGACCGGCCCGTTGACCTTCGGCGCGAATCGCGTCGGTACGCCGGTGGTCCGGTTGAACGCCGCGAAGTACTTGCGGGCCGCGTCCCCGACCCCGGCCTTGTTGCCCGGCGGCCGGACCCTGGTGAACAGGCCGCCGGCGTACACCGTGTTCCCGGCGGTGGCCAAGGTGTTGACGCTCGCGTTGGTCTGCCAGGTCGCCCGGTCCAGCGCGGACAACGCGGACGCAAACCCGGTCGGCGCCGCTGCGCCACCACCGGCCGTTGCCGCAACCACGGCCGGCCCGGCCGGGACCAGCGCGGCCGCGACCACCGCCGCAGCGGTAACGGCTACCAGAACAACCTTCTTCATGCGCGCCCCCCAAAGGGCCGCTCCGGCGGAAGATGCCAGCCCCAACGAAAGATGACCGTGTGCTACCACACGATAACCGTCGGCCACCTCACGTCTGCCAGCGGGCACCCTTACCCGGGTCTTATTGGTCGGCTAGCTTTTCGACCGGACTTCCGGGGCCTGTGCCGGCCGGGTGACCCACCGGCGGGGCGCAATCGCGCTCTACCGGCGCGAACGCTTGTACCGTGGGCCTGAGAGACACCTCGCAAAGGAGCGTCGCGATGGCCCGCGCACTGATCGTGGTTGATGTGCAGAACGACTTCTGCGAGGGCGGGAGCCTGGCGGTCGACGGCGGCGCGAACGTCGCCTTCCGGATCGGCGAGCTGCTGCACGCCTGGCACGAGGCCGATGCCGACGACCGGCAGTACGCGTACGTCGTGGCCACCCGGGACCACCACATCGACCCGGGTGACCACTTCTCCGCCGAGCCCGACTTCGTGCACTCCTGGCCGCGGCACTGTGTCGCCGGCACCGACGGCGTCGGCTTCCATCCGAACCTCGACCCCCAGCCGTTCGACGCGATCTTCGACAAGGGCGAGTACGCGGCCGCCTACTCGGGCTTCGAAGGGAAGTCCCATGAAGGCGGCCACGGCCTCGCCGAATGGCTGCGGGAGAAGGGCGTCACCGATGTCGACGTGTGCGGGATCGCCACCGACTACTGCGTCCGCGCCACCGCACTCGACGCCGCGAGCGAAGGATTCGGTACGACGGTCCTCACCTCGCTGATCGCGGGGGTCGCACCGGCCAGCACCCGCCAGGCCCTGACCGAGCTCCGCGCCGCCGGCATCACCCTCACCTGACCGGAGCGCCTCATCTGACTGGAGCGCCGGGCCCGAGTGGGATGCCAAGCGCCCACCACGCCAGGAACAGCAACGTCCAGGCAACCGTCATCGCAACAGCCAACGGCACTGTGTACGACGCCAACGTGCCGACACCGGCGTCCTTGCGATACCGCTGCAGGAACCCCAACGCCATCACGAAGTACGGACTCATCGGCGTGATCGCGGTCGAGCCCGAGTCGGCGATCCGGAACAACGCCTGCGTGGTCTCGGCCGGCACGTTCAGCAGCATCATCATCGGCACCAGGATCGGTGCGGTCAGTGACCACATCGCCGAACCGCTCGTCACGAGCACGTTGATCACGGTCAGCAGCGCCAGGATGCCCAGGAAGATCACGATCGTCGGCGCCCCGATCTCCCCGAGCCACCGCGCTGACTCCGCCGACAGAAGGTCTCCGATCTTGCTCCACGAGAAGTACGCCAGGAACTGCGCGATCGCGAAGAACAACACCAGCACCGGAGCCATCTGTTTGATGCCCTCGGCCATCAACTTCGGTACGTCGGAAGCGCGCTCGATCGCCTTGACGGTGACGCCGTAGGTGATGCCGACGAGGCCGAAGAGGATGGCGACGATCATCGCGATGCCGTCCAGGAACGGCGAGTCGACGATGCTGCCGTCCTTGCCGCGCAGCGGTGAGCCGTGCGGCAGCAGCACAGCGACGATCGCCGCCGCGGCGATCAGGAACACGATCGCGGCCCGGCGCAGGCCCTTGCGTTCGGCGGCCGAGACGGCCAGGGCGTCGACGTCGTCGCCAGGTGCGTCCGGGTCGGCGTCGAGGTCGTCGCGTTTGCTCAGCACCAGGCGCGTGACGAGCGTGATCACCAATGCGAGCAGCACCGAGGACGCGATGTTGAAGAACCAGTTCGACAGCACCGAGACGTGCGCATTCGGGTCGACCGTCTTCGCGGCGGCGGTGGTGATGCCGGCGAAGATCGCGTCGTTCGGGGTCGGGATCGGGCTGGCGTCGTACCCGGAGGCGATCGCGGTGTAGGCGACCACGATGCCGAGGATCGGCGAGCGCCCGACCGCACGGAACGCGAGCCCACCGAGCGGGACCAGGATGATGTACGCCGCCGCCGAGGCGACATGCGCCATCGTGCCGGCGAACGCCACCGCGAACACGACCATCGAGGTCGGCACCCGGGACACGCTCACCCGCATCAGCGCCTGCAGGAAGCCGGTCCGCTCGGCCAGCGCGACCCCCATGATCACGACCACGATGGTCGCCATCGGCGGGAACTCGGCGAAGTTGGAGATCGCGGTCGACACCGCCATCTGCAGACCGTCGCCGGACAGCAGGTTCTGGACCGCGACCTCCTTGCCGTCCTTCGGCGAGATCACCGAAACGTCCAGCGCGGACAGGATCGCGCTGACCACAGCGAGGATCGCGGACAGGATCCAGAACAACCAGAACGGGTGCGGCAGCGCATTGCCGATTCGCTCGATCACCGCCATCGCCCGGACCAGGCGTGGCAGCTCCTTCGTCTCCGTCGTCGTACTCATGTCACGACCTCAGCTTGTGGGACTTGAAGAACGCACCGATCAGCTCGTGCGCCTCGAACGTCTGGGTGACGTACCCCGGACCGGAGGACGCGTCGGACCCCGGCCAGCTGTGGCCGCCATCCGTGACGGCGACGTGGACCACGTCCGCCTTGCACCCCTTGTAGGTGAACTTCAGGACGTCGTCGCCCAACTGGCTCTGGCGAGGGTTGGCGTCGCAATGATCGCGGACCGACCAGTCACGGACCCAGGTCTGGACACTCGGCAGGTCGCGCTCACCGTCGCCGCCGTACGGAATCGTGGTGTCGCCGGTGCCGTGGATGTCGAGCACAGGGACCGGGCGGCTCGGCGCGCAGTGGGTGCCCTGGATGTAGAAGGCGCCGGACACCGGTGCGATCGCGGCGAACCGGTCGGCCAGCTGGCACGCGAGGATTCCGGTGAAGCCGGCGCCGTTCGACTTGCCCGTCGCGTAGACCGCGGTGGTGTCCACGCAGAGTTTGCCCTCCAGCTGGTCGAGCAGATCGCCGGTGAACTTCACGTCGTCGACGCCCTTGGCCGCGTACGGCGCTCCCTGCCAGGCCTGCTTGTTCTCGTCGCCGACGACACCGTTGGGGTAGGCAACGATCGCGTCGAGCGTCGACAGGTCGGAGAACGCTTCGGTCTGGGCACCGGTCTTGCCGCGACCGTGGAAGACCAGGATCAGCGGATAGGTCTTCGCCGCGGTGTACTTCGCCGGGACATGCAGGCGGTAGGTCCGGGTGAGTCCCCCGCTCTCGACCGTGTAGTCGCCGGTCGGGAGTGCTTGCTGGCGGCAACCAGGCGAACCCTTGGCGGCTGTTGCCGGGACGAGCGGTACGGCGCTCACCAGGCCGGCCGTCACCACGATGGCAGCGAGAGTTTTCAGGTGCGGGACTTTCAGGCGTGCGAAGGTCATCAGGGGTGCCTCCTCGGGCAAGCGGCCTGCAGGCGGGCAGGCTCGCGCCTGGAGCCGTGTCGGACGGGTCCAGTGTGTGCGTAGCTGGGTCAGGCCGAGAGCAGCTCGTCGGCGAAGGCGGCTATCCGGTCGGCGGCGGTCTCGATGAGCAGACGGCCGTCCTCGGCAGTGGCGCGGCGGGGATCTCCCAGCACGCCACGCTTGTGATACGCGTCGAACCCGACGGACAGCCGCGGTCCACGCGTCTGCCGGGACAGCCGGGCCGGTGTGCTCAGTTCGTCGAGCGTGGTCGCTCCCGGCTCCAGGCGATCGGCGTGGACCAGGTCGGGGGCGAGGTAGAGCATCTGCGCGGTCTCCGCCTCACCGGCGTGACCGTGCACCGCGCTGACGTCGGTGATCAGGTCCGACACCACGGACGTGACCGGGGTCCACGCGAACATGACGTCGCTGCGGACGTATTCCTGCGCGAGCACGGACAGGGCGGCGTTGTTCCCTCCGTGCCCGGTGATGACGAGGAACCGTCGCCAGCCGTGCTGTCGCAGGCTGGTGATCAGGTCCCGGACGATGCTCATGAAGGTTGCCGGTGACAACGACATCGTGCCGGCGAAGGCGAGGTGGTGCGGGGAAACGCCGTACGGGACGGGCGGTGCGATGACGGCTCGGCCGGCCAGCCGTTCGGCGACCCGCTCGGCGACACCGACCGCGCGGACGATGTCGGTGGACATCGCCATCCCGCCGCCGTGCTGTTCTTGCGCGCCTACGGGCAGGATCACCAGCGGCGAACGTCGTACGGCCTGCTGCGCCTCGTCCGTGGTCATCTCGGCGAGCTTCATGGCAGCTCCGGGAAGCTCGCGGCCTGAACGGCCTTGCGGATGTTGGCCAGGTGCCTGCCGGTCAGCTCCCGTGCGGCCTCGGCGTCCCCGTCGCGGACGGCGTTGGCGATCGCGCGATGCTCTTGGTGGTCGCGCTGACGGTTGTCGTAGAGGGCCCGGATCTGCTGCTGTTCGCGGACCCGCACCTTCAGCAGGGATGCGAGAACCTCTTGGAGTAAAGGGTTTCCGGAGGCGGCGGCCAACTCGATGTGGAAGTTCAGTGCGAACGCCGGACCGCCTGGTGGGACGAGGGCGTTGGTGACCGCCGCCTCCAGGCGCTCGAGGTTCTCCGGGCGGCGGGCGACCGCAGACTCCGCGGCGATGGCCGGCTCGATCACCAGGCGGGCGCTGATCAGCTGCAGCACCGACTCCTTGGTGATCGGCGGGCGATGGGGGTTCGCGAGGACGACGTTGTTGATCGTCGGGCCGACGTACGTCCCGGAGCCGTGGCGGAACTCGACGGCCCCGGTCGCCTCCAGCTTACGGAGAGCCTCGCGCACCGTCGGCGTGGTGATCGCGAAGCGCTTCGCCAGCTCACGCGCCGAGGGGATCGCATCCCCCGGCCCGAGCCCGCCGGCACGGATGATCCCGAGGATCGACTCGGTCAACCGGTCCGACAGGCTGGGTGGCATCTCCGCCGCTGAGTAACTCACAAAGTGACTAAATCACTTAGCCATTCCGCGGTCAAGGGTTCGCAGCGGGGCACCGCTGTAGACGAGCGTCCAGGTGCCGGTAGGGAAATCGGCTGGGTCGAGCACACCGACCGCGGTGGCGTGGTCGATCAGGAGCTGGCGGATCTCCAACTGCTGGTTGTAGACGACCGGGGCGCTGGGGACGTGCGGGAAGTTGCCACTGCCGGAGTGACGGTAGTTGTTGAGCGCAACCACGAACTCCTGGTCGTCCGCGACCGGCAGCCCGCCGTACGCGAGGTCCCGGATCCGCGAACCCACCGGCTCGGCGAGGTCGATCGCGTAGGTCAGCGATTCGGTCAGGCCGCCGATGATGTCGTAGTTGTAGTCAGGTGTGCCGGATGGCGCAGTCGCGCTGGGCGCATTGGTCAGCTGGTCAGGAGTGAATGGCCCGGTACCGGTCAGCTGGTGGAAGTACTTCGCGGAGAACTCCAAGTACTCCTTGAGCTGTACGCCGGTCAGCTGCACCGCGACGAGCGTGTTGTCGAAGGGGTAAAGCCCGGCGACGTCGCGGATCGAGACGTCGCCCGCCGGGATCGCGGCCGACCGGCTGAAGGGGGCCGCCACCGCGAGCACCGGCAGCGCGGCTTCCGGCGTACCCGTCAAGGCTTTCGAGACCGCAGCGGCTTCGACGTGGAGGATGAAGTCCAGCGCGGCGGTGTGTTCCCACGCGGCGGTCGCCGCGGACATGGGCACCGTGCACGTGCCGATCTTCGAGTTGACGTACTCGACGACCTTCTCGTGATCCGCACGCAGTACGGCGACCACCTCGGGATCGGCGTCGACGGTGTTCGCGTTCAGTACCTGAGCCTGCCGGCCGACCACCGTCCAGCGACCGTCGGCCTTCCGCAACTCCAGGTCGATCACCGACAGCCGCATCCCCCACTTCAGCGGCTCGCTCAGCACAACCTGCCGGCCGGTGTCGCGGTTCGTCACGAACCGCTCGGGGATCTCCAGGTGCGCGTGCCCGACCAGGACAGCGTCGATCCCGGGGACGGTCTCGGCCATCAGGACCGAGGCGTTCTCGGGCACCGGCAGGGCATCGCCGTACGACGAGGACAGGTCCATCCCCGAGTGCGCGGCGACGATCACCACGTCCGCACCCGCCCGCCGGACCCGCGGCACCCAGAGCGCCGCCGCTTCGACGATGCCGCCGAAGGCCAGCCGGGTATCGACGATCGACTTGTCCCAGATCGCGATCCCCGGGTTGGTCAGGCCGAGAATCCCGACCGTGATCGGATCCTGGTCCGGCACCTCCACCCGCTTCAGCACGTACGGCGGGAACGTCGGCAGACCCGAGGTCCAGTCCGTCGCGTTGGCACCGAGCAGCGGGAAGGTCAGTTGCCGCTCGAACCTGCGCAGGATGTCGAGGCCGTAGTTGAACTCGTGGTTGCCCAGCGCGGCCGCGTCGTACCCGATCAGATTCATCGCCGCGGCCACCGGGTGGATCGCGCCGCCGGTGATGGGCTCGATCTTCGCGAAGTAGTACGCCAGCGGCGTGCCCTGGATGGTGTCGCCTGCATCCAGCAGCAGCGGGCGTGGCGCGCACGGATCGGCCGCGATGCGATTGCGGACCGCCGCGACCAAGGTCGAGACCTTGGCCAGGCCGATCGAGTTGTGCGCGGCGTCGTCGTACTCAGTGTTCTTGAAGTAGTCCCAATCGACCACGTTGCCGTGCAGATCGGTGGTGCCCATCACGGTCAGCCGCACAGTCTCCGAAGCCACGGCGGACACGATACGGGCGACACGCCGTGGCCCCGATTTCCGGATGCCCCTGCCTCCGCGAGAGGATGCCGCCCATGGCCAACTCGCCCGGCAAGCTTCTGCCGTTGGTCGCCGCCCTGCTCTGCGGTGCCGTCCTCGCCCAAACTGCCACGCCCAAAGACCAGAACCACACCGGCGCCTCGGCGCCCGTCGTGCTCGCGTCGGCCTCGTCCGGCTCGTCCGGTGGTCGGCTCAGTTCACCGATCAGCCGCAAACAAGGCCCGGCCGCCCGACCGCAGAAGCCTGCCGACCACTCCGGCAAGCCGGTCACCCCGGTCACGCCGGCGACGGCCGTGCCGGACTGGGACCTGACCGCCCACGGCAAGGTGCTGTTCCTCACGTTCGACGACGGACCGCAGGGTGAGTACACGCCGCAGATCCTCCAGGTGCTGCGCAAGCATCACGCGTACGCGACGTTCTTCGTCATCGGGATCCAGGTGGCGCAGTTCCCGGAGCTGGTCACGGCCGAGCGCGCCGCCGGGCACCACGTCGGCAACCACACCTACGACCACAAGACGCTGACCCGGCTCCCGGACGCGAAGGTACGGCAGGAGATCGGTCTCGGCATCAAGTCGAACTGCCTCCGGCCGCCGGAGGGCGCCACGAGCGCGAAGATCCAAGCGATCGCCGCGTCGTACCACCAGCGTCAGGTGCTCTGGAACGTCGACACCGAGGACTGGGAGAAGCCCGGTACGGCGCACATCGAGCAGGCGATCATGTCCGGCGCCAGGCCCGGCGCGATCATCCTCATGCACGACGGTGGCGGCAACCGCTCCCAAACCGTCGCGGCACTCGACCAAGCCCTAACCAAACTCGCCAAACAGGGCTACACCTTCCGCTCGCTGCCCTGCTAACGCTTGACTCCGGCCGTCCCGTTCGAGAAGTGCTTGAGGGCCTCGTCGATGATGTGGACGGGTTGATCGAGGGCCTTGACCAGGAACAAGCCGGTCGGCCGGAGCAGCGGGTTCGGCTTCACGACGGACCGGACCGACGGCTGGTCCAGGCCACGGACACCGGCGCTGGTGGCGCCGACTCCGGGAGCGAGGTCGAGCTCGAGGGCGTACTGCCCGAGGAGCTTCTGCTGCCGGAACCCGCGGACCGCCGACCACGGCAGCACCACCGGGAACGCCGCTCCCTCGCAGGCCAGCTCCAGCGCCTTCGCGGTCATCCGCATCGCGACCGGCTGCAGCTCGTTGGCGGCGTACCAGCGCTCACGCTCGGCCTCGATCCGGAACACCAGCACGGTGCTGGCCACCAGCGGGGTCATTGCCAGGATCAACAACAGCGCGAACGGCCACATCCCCGAGCCGCGGAAGGAGACCAGCACGTAGATCGCCGCAACGATGCCCACGGCACCGATCGCCAACGTCACCCAGGCACCGCGCCGCTCGACCGTCCGGATCACCTGCCGCCGACGCAGGACCGCGTCCCGATCGAGCCCGACGACGAATGTCTCCACCGCCTCGATCGCCTCCCCGTGCTCGCTCACCGGCCAAGAATCCCACACCACCGGGCGACGCGCGCTCCCCGTGGTGTGTGGGACTCAGGACTTGCGGCGCCCTGCCCAGGTCCAGGCGTACACACCGTCGTCGACCGCCTGGCCGCCTTCGCCGAGCTCCAGCGGACGGAAGGTGTCGACCATCACGGCCAGCTCCTCGAACCGGTCCGCGCCCAGGGACGCCTCGATCGCCGACGGCTGCGGCCCGTGCGCGTACCCACCCGGGTGCAGTGAGATCGAGCCGAGGCCGATTCCGGAGCCCTTCCGCGCCTCGTAGTCACCGCCGCAGTAGAACATCACCTCGTCGGAGTCGACGTTCGAGTGGTAGTACGGCACCGGCACCGAGAGCGGGTGGTAGTCCACCTTGCGGGGCACGAAGTTGCAGACCACGAAATTGTTGCCCTCGAACACCTGGTGGACCGGTGGCGGCTGGTGGATCCGCCCGGTGATCGGCTCGAAGTCGCTCACGTTGAACGTGTACGGATAGAGGCAGCCGTCCCACCCGACCACGTCGAACGGGTGCGTCGCGTACGTCATCCGCGAGCCGACGATCCCGCTCGCGCCGTTCCCGCGATGCTTCACCAGCACCTCGACATCCGTGCCCTCGACCAGGAACGGCTCGGCGGATGCGTGCAGGTCTCGTTCGCAGTACGGCGAGTGCTCGAGGAACTGCCCGTACCGGGACAGGTACCGCTTCGGCGGCGCGATGTGCGAGTTGGCCTCGATGCAGTAGGCATGGACGCCGTCCGGACCGGGCAGCCAGCGGTGCGTGGTCGCGCGCGGGATGATCACGTAGTCGCCCTCGACCGCGTTGAGAACGCCGAAAACCGTCTCCACGGTCGCCGTCCCCTTCTCGACGTACACGCACTCGTCGCCGATGGCGTTGCGATAGTACGGCGAGGGCTGCTCGGCGACGACGTACGAGATCCGGACGTCCCCGTTGCCGAGCACGAGCCGCCGGTCCTCGACCGCATTGCTCTTCGACGTGTCGCCGAACAGGTCGTGCAGCTTCAGGTGCCGCGGCGTGAGCGGGTGGTTGGCGACCGTGGCGAGGTCGGGGAGGTCCCAGACCTGGGAGTCGACGATCGCGGACGGGACGCCGGCGTGGTACAGCAACGTGGAGTCCGACGAGAACCCTTCCTCGCCCATGAGCTCCTCGTAATAGAGGCCGCCGTCCGGTGTGCGGAACTGGGTGTGCCGCTTCGGTGGGACCTCGCCGACCTGCCGGTAGAACGCCATGAGAAACTGCTCCCGGTATCCGATAATCGAACGCGCGCGTCCGCTTACCGAAAGCATCCGTTAGGCTCGGACCCATGTCAACCGTGCCTGCCCTGACTGCCCCGGCGCTGTTCCGGCACCTGGTCGACGACGCCTCGATGTTCCCACCCGGGGACCTCCCGCTGACCGAGGCCGTCGCCGCTCACCGGACGCACCGTGCGTCGCCGTACGCCGACCTGGTCGGTCTGTTCATCTGCACCGACGACGACCTGATGAAGGTCGCGGCCGAGGCCACCGGACCGGAGCGGCTGCAGGTCGCGGTCGTGATCACCGGCGGCGCGGGCGGGATCGAGCCGGCGGTCCGGTACGGGGATCGCTCCGACAAGCTCGACGTCCGCGCGATCGAGGTGCGGCTGCGCGCCGAGGACGACCTCTCCCGCAACGCACTGCGCGTGGTCCGCGCGTGTGACGACTGCCTCGACGAAGAGACGGCGTACGTCGAGATCGGCCTGGAGGGAGCGTGGGAGCGCGCGCTCGACGTGGTCGCGGACGCGGGTTATGCGGCCAAGCTGCGGACCGGTGGGCTCGATGCCTCGCGGTTCCCGTCCGAGGATCAGGTGGCGGCCTTCATCACGGCCTGCCTGGATCGCGAGGTCGCCTTCAAGTGCACGGCCGGCTTGCACAATGCGGTCCGGCACACCGCGATGGACACCGGGTTCGAGCATCACGGCTTTCTGAACGTGCTGATGGCGACGCGGGCATCGCTGGACGGCTCTTCGCAGGATGAGATGGCTCAACTACTGGCCTGGCGCGACGGTCTCGAGCTGGCCGCACGCGCGCGGGAGCTGACCGAGGAGCGGGCCGCGAGCACCCGCCGGTGGTTCACGTCGTTCGGCTCGTGCAGTATCGACGAGCCACGTCAGGACCTGAACACTCTGAACCTCTTGGGGGACCTGTGAGCTGGATCGACCTCCCCGCCGACTCGCCGTTCGGGCCGGAGAATCTGCCGCTCGGCGTCTTCCGGCACGGGGACGAGGAGCCGCGGGTCGGCGCCGCGATCGGCGATCAGATCATCGATCTCGCGCCGGTCGCGTCCGCACAGATGCTGGACGGCGCGCAACTGTTCGCACAGCCCACGCTGAACGGGTTTCTGGCCCTCGGCCGGCCCGCCTGGCGCGCGACGCGTAACTGGCTGCTCGAGCTGGTGCGCAACGAGAACGATCGCGACACCGTGGAGCCGCACCTGATTCCGCAGTCGGCGGTCACGATGGAGCTGCCGTTCGAGGTGGGCGACTACGTCGACTTCTACGCCTCCGAAGTGCACGCGACCAACCTCGGCCGGCTGTTCCGTCCGGACGGCGAGCCGCTCCTGCCGAACTGGAAACACCTCCCGATCGGGTACCACGGCCGCTCCGGCACAGTCGTTGCCAGCGGCACCGATATCGTCCGGCCGTCAGGTCAGCGCAAGGCGCCCGATGCGACCGTTCCGACGTTCGGACCGTCGCTTCGGTTGGACATCGAGGTCGAGCTCGGTTACGTCGTCGGTACGCCGTCCACCCTCGGAACCCCTGTCTCCGTTGCGGATTTCCGCGATCACGTGTACGGCGTCGTCCTGGTGAACGACTGGTCCGCCCGGGACATCCAGGCCTGGGAGACCGTCCCGCTCGGTCCGTTCCTCGGCAAGTCCTTCGCCACCTCGATCTCACCCTGGGTGGTCTCGCTCGACGCCCTCGACGCGTCGGCCGTCCCGCTCCCACCCCAGGACCCGCCTGTCCTGCCGTACCTGGCCGGTCAGAACTTGGTCAACTACGACATCACCTTTGAGGTCCACCTCAACGGCCAGCTGATCACCAGCCCGCTGAACAAGGACATGTACTGGTCCCCCGCCCAGATGCTCGCCCACCTGACCGTCAACGGCGCGAGCCTCCGCACCGGCGACCTCTACGCCTCCGGCACCATCAGCGGCCCCGAAAAGACCCAATACGGCTCCCTCATAGAACTGACCCACGGCGGCCGAGACCCCTTCCTCGTGAACGGCAAACCCCACACCTTCCTGGAAGACGGCGACCACCTGACAATCACCGCCTGGGCCACCGGGGCAAACGGCTCCCGCCTAGGCCTCGGCGAGGTCACCGGCCGAATCCTCCCCGCTTAACACCTCACCCCCTCCGCCCGCCCTACCCCACCCCCCGCCAATCCCGCCCGCCCCGCCCCGGCGAGCACCACCCTCCGCCCCGCCCGCCCCGCCCCCGGCGAGCACCACCCTCCGCCTCGCCCGCCCCGCCCCCGGCGCACCACCCCTCCGCCCCGCCCGCCCCGCCCCGGCGAGCACCATTTGAGGGGCCGACCCTCGATCTGTCGGGTTGCCCCCTCGTATTTCGCCTACGCATCCCACCCTTTCAGGGGCCGGCCCCTGAAATGGCTCGGATCGTCACCGGACGCATCCTCCCTGGCCAAGACTGTTCATAACTGTTCGTTTCTCTTGACGAGCTAGCGGTTACGTGCGAACTTTTGGCGCATGAAACGTTCAGTGGGGTGTGGAGTACTGGCTGTAGCGTTGACGGCCGGTGTGCTGAGCGTGCCTGCGGGCGCGCACGCCGCCGGCGACCTCACGCTGCGGTCGCATGAGCTGACGGTCACCGTGGGAGCCGACTTCCCGCGGGTGATCAAGTACGTCGACAACGCCTCCGGGCAGGCCCTTGGCGGGCAGCCGGATGCGATCTCGACCGTGACGATCGACGGAGTGGCGCGGCCCGCGCAGCTCGCGGCGCCACCCACGGTTGCCGGCGGGCGAGCGTCGTACACGCTGGTGTTCGACGCTCTACCGGGCGTCGAGCTGGGCGCGAGCCTCAGCGTGGCCGGCCGGGTGACGACGTTCGCGATCGACGCCGTCCGCGACACCGAGGCAACCCGCGTGCACACGATCGACATCCCGAACCAGGATCTGGTCTCGGTGGCGAATACGGACGCCGGGGCGACGACCGCGTTCACCACGCTCGACCCGGACTCGACCCGGACCGCGGACAAGATCACGCCCATCACCTCGGCGACCGCGGCGGAGCCGTCCGCCACGGGAGCGGCGTACGCGTTCGTCAACACCAACGGGCTGGCCGCCGGTATCGAGTCGAACTCGACCTACGACAAGCCGTCCGGTCAGTCGGTCGACGACGGCGCCCGGTTCTGGCACCAGGCTCGCAAGGCGACAGACGGGAGCACGCGCGTCGGCGTCTGGAGCGGTCAGTGGACCTACCGCGCCGACACCTCGCCGTACACCGAGCCGCTCCCCTGGGCGAAGGTCGTGGTCACGCCGGACGCGAACCACGACAAGACCGTCGACTGGCAGGACGGCGCGATCGCGTTCCGCTCGATCATGGTCGAACCGCAGGGCGGCGATCAGGTCAAGGATCGGGTCGTCACGCACATCCCGTTCAACTTCGCCAGCCAGGCGACGCACCCGTTCCTGCGCACGCTCGACGACGTGAAGCGCATCTCGCTCTCGACCGACGGGCTCGGGCAGCTGGCGATCCTGAAGGGGTACGGCGCTGAGGGCCACGACTCGGCTCACCCGGACTACGGTGGCAACTACAACATCCGGGCCGGCGGCCTGACCGACCTCAACACCCTGCTCAAGAAGGGCAAGGACTGGAACGCCGCGTTCGGGGTCCACGTGAACGCGACCGAGTCCTACCCGGAGGCGAACGCGTTCAGCGAGGACCTGGTCGACAAGAACTCCAAGGGCTGGAACTGGCTGAACCAGAGCTACTACATCAAGCAGCGACCAGATCTTGCCTCGGGCAACATCATCAAGCGGTTCCAGCAACTGCGGGACGAGACCGACAAGAACCTGCAAGAGCTCTACATCGACGTGTACTACCAGTCCGGCTGGCTCGCCGACGGTCTGACCCGGCAGCTCGCCGACCAGGGCTGGCAGATCGCGACCGAATGGGCCGACCGGCACGAGCGCACCTCGCTGTGGTCGCACTGGGCCAACGACCTCGACTACGGCGGTCCGACGAACAAGGGCCTGAACTCGCAGATCATCCGGTTCGTCCGCAACCACGAGAAGGATGTCTGGAACAACGATCCGATCCTCGGCCAGTCCGCGATCGTCGAGTTCGAGGGCTGGACCGGCGAGACCGACTGGAACGCCTTCTACACCAACATCTGGCAGCGGAACCTGCCGGCCAAGTTCCTGCAGCAGCAGAAGATCACCGACTGGAACAGCAACGACATCACCTTCACGGGCGGTGTCCGCGGCGCGGTCGAGAACGGCGAACGGACCGTGTACGTCGATGCCGCGAAGGTCCTCGACGGCGACAAGTACCTGCTCCCGTGGGACAACAACAAGAAGCTCTACCACTACAACCCGGCCGGCGGCGTCACCACCTGGCAGGTCCCGTCGGCGCTCGCGTGGGCGCCCAAGTTCACCGTCTACAAGCTCACCGACACGGGCCGCGTGAAGACCGGCACGGTCACCGCACGGCACGGCGCAATCACCCTCGACGCCGCCAAGGGTCAGCCGTACGTCCTCTACCCGATCGCCGCGCCGACCCCGCGCCCGGCGAACTGGGGTGACAGCACCCACCTACAGGACCCCGGCTTCAACGCAGGCAACCTCAAGGCCTGGAACGCGACCGGCGGCGCAACGATCGACAGCCTGCAGAACGGCCAACACGTCGCTTCGCTGGGCACCAAGGCATCGGGCCTGAGCCAGCGGATCACCGGCCTGACCCGCGGCCACACCTACAGCGCATCGGCCTGGATCGAGGTCGAGCCCGGCAAGTCCCGACCGACCACGATCGGCGTCGACGGCGTCAGTACGGCGGTGACGAGGTCGACGGCGGAGAACCTGGTTGCCTCCGACGACAAACAAGGCGCCTACTACCAACGCGCCCGCGTCGTCTTCGATGCCAAGGGCAACAGCGCCGACCTGACCGTCAAGGCACCGGCCGGAGTCGCCAAGGTCCGGATCGACGATGTCCGCGTGGTCGAGACGACCAGACCACCCGCGGGGCTCGTCGACGACTTCGAGCATGTCGACCAAGGCTGGGGTCCCTTCGTGAAGGGCGATGCCGGCGGAATCACGGACCCACGGACGGTGCTCGCTCGCAAGCATGCGCCGTACACGCAGGCCGGCTGGAACGGGAAGCTCGTCGACGACGTCCTCGACGGCGAGTGGTCGCTCAAATCCCATGAGGAGAACGAAGGCCTCGTCTACCGAACCACTCCGGCGACGGTGAACTTCCAGCCTGGCCACAAGTACAAGGTCAGCTTCGACTACGCCAGCGGTCGGGCGGGCAACTACGCCTGGGTACAGGGTGTGGATCGACCGGGATCGGTCGAGCTCAAGTCGACGCCGATCGGCGAGCAACGGACGACGGCGAAGTTCGAGCAGGAGTTCGTGGCCGGCTGTGGTGGCGACTACTGGGTCGGCCTGCGCAAACTCACCGACGGCGGTGACCAAGCGGACTTCATCCTGGACAACTTCGCCGTCACCGACCTCGGTACGACGTCAACCCCGGCGGACTGTACGTCCGTCGCGCTGTCCGGCCTGACCGGTCTCGTCTCGGGTGAGGCGAATGCTGTCGTCACCACGTTCACCAACAACGATGTCGTTGCCGCCAACAACATCACCCTCGGGCTGACAGCTCCCGAAGGATGGACCGTCGCGGCAACAACCCCGGCGACCCACCCGACCGTTGCCCCCGGCACCAGCGTGACCACCCGTTGGGATGTGACACCGCCGGCCGGCACTCCGGAAGGAAAGTATGTGCTGACGGCAACCGGTGGTCAGGCAACGATCAGTGCGGAAGCGGCCGTTCTACCGCCGGGGATCGTGCCGCAGTCCCGGATCACGGTGGCGGATGTCAGCAGCGAGGACGTCGGCACGGGTGGTGCGGCGACGATGACGCTGGACGGAAACCCCAGTACTATCTGGCATTCCGCCTGGTCGGAGGTGCCGAGCCCGGCAACCTATCCCCACCACATCACGCTCGACCTCGGATCGTCGTACCAGGTGGACGGCTTCAGCTACCTGCCCCGGCAGAGTGGGACGAACGGGATGTTCAAGGGCTACGAGCTCTACGTCAGTGCCGACGGCCAGGACTGGGGTACGCCGGTTGCGACCGGGCAGTTCCCCAACTCCACCGCGACCCAGCGGGTGAACTTCACCACCAAGCCGGGCCGGTTCGTGAAGTTCGTCGGCACCAGCTCGCTCAACGGCGCCGCCTTCGGATCCGCCGCAGAACTCAACGTCTACGGCACGCACTAGGAGCTGACAAGCGAAGCGGCGCCACCCCCGCCCCCGGGAAGTGGCGCCGCTTCGGGTCCTACTTGGTGATGGTGACGTTCACCGCGGCGCTGGCGGTGTTCGCGGAGACGACGCGGAACTTGTTCACGCCGACGCGGCCGCTCTGCACCCACACCGAGTAGGTCGCCTTGGCGGTCACCTTGGTCGTGGCCGGGAAGTTGACCCACTTGCCGTTCTCGAAACGCTGCACCTGAACGACGGTGTTCTTCGCGATGCCGCTGGTCTTTCCGGTGAAGGAGACCTTGGCCCAGGCCTTCGCGGTGGCCTTGTCCGACTTGATCGTGACCGACTTCGCCGCGACCGGAGCGGACACGGCGGCGACCTTGGTGCCGGCCGCGTCGGCCTGCAGGGCTCCGGCGATTCCGAGACCACCGGCGGCCAGGGCGACACCGGCGACGACAGCGGCCGAGCGACGTACGAACAAAGAGCGCATGATGATGATTTCCCCTCGAGTTATTGGGTTCTCGTGGTGAACCCGACGCAAGAGGAGACGCCGCTCCGGCGCGAATAGTTGTGTTACGACTCCGTCTCAGGTTCGGCCGGGAGGACCAACCGGGCCAGCGCACCCCCGCGCGGAGACTCTCCGAACGTCAACTCCGCGCCCAGAACCTTGGCGTGCCCGGCCGCGATGGTGAGACCGAGACCGTGCCCGACGCCGCGTTCGGCCATCCCGGACCGGAACCGACGCGGGCCTTCGGCAATCAACTCCTCGGGATATCCGTTGCCGTGGTCAACTACCTCGACGGTCCGGCCGGTGACCGTGACCTCGACCGGCGGTTCGCCGTGCCGCAGCCCGTTGACGATCAGATTGGCCAGGATCCGCTCGATCCGGCGCGAATCGGTGGAGACAGTCACGTCCTTGCCGACCTGGTGCACCAGCACGCTGTCCGGGGCGAGGGCCTGCTGCATCCGCAACCGGGCGACCGCCGACCCGACGAAGGCACCGAGCCCGACCAGCTCGAGGTCGGCCTGCTCCACGCCGGAGTCGAACCGGGCGATCTCGAGCAGGTCCTCGACCAACCGGCGCAACACCTTGGCCCGGTCCCGGACCAGCTCGCTCGGCCGGCCCGGTGGCAACAACTCGGCCGCGGTGGTCAGGCCGGTCACCGGTGTGCGCAGGTCGTGGGCGACGTCGGCGGTGAAGCGTCGTTCCGCCTCCAGCTGACCGCGCAGCGAACTCGCCATCGTGTCGAGCGCGTTCGCGAGCGACTGCACCTCGTCCTTGCCTTTGCCAACGGTCTGGGCCGCCGACGCGTCCAGGTCACCGGCCGCGATCCGCCGTGCCGTCGCGGCGACCGCGATGATCCGCTTGGACAGCCGGCCGGCCAGGATCACGCTGACCAGCGCGACCAGCGCGACCGTCGCGGAACCACCGAGGATCAACGCCCGCCGCAACGCCCGCATCGAGTCGTCGGTGGTCGGATAGTCCTGGTCGATCGAGAGGATCTTCCCGTCCTTGGTCCGGGTCGCCGCCCACATCTTGGCGTGCGGCGACCCGGTCAGGAACGTGCTGCGCTGGCCTTCCAGCACCGAAGCGCGGAGCTGTGCCGGCAGCGCCGGATCATCGATCTTGGCCCCGAGGATCGCGACGGTGTTGGTGTCGTAGCTCTGCAGGGCGACCAGGATCCGCTCGTTCGCCGACTCCCGCGTGCGGTCCAGCCGGGACGACTGCGCCTGGGCATAGACCGCGACGCAGAGCACGAGGATGGCCAGCGACGAGACGAGCAGGAAGATCAGGCCGAGCTTGCCGCGCAGCCCCACCTCAGTCTCCTCCGTCCGAAGTCAAGAGCCTTCCGGAGGACAC
Organism: Kribbella sp. NPDC055071; assembly: GCF_053608045.1. NCBI lineage: Bacteria > Bacillati > Actinomycetota > Actinomycetes > Propionibacteriales > Kribbellaceae > Kribbella > Kribbella sp. NPDC055071. The sequence continues at coordinate 223,566 of NZ_JBSGUS010000002.1, read as the reverse complement.
TATGCCCGTAACTTGTATCCGAACCCGCGGACGGTTTCGATGCGGTCGGCACCGATCTTGGTCCGGAGCCGCTGCAGGTGGACGTCGACCAGGCGGCCGTCACCACCCCACTCGTAGTCCCAGACCCGCTGCAGCAGCGTCGACCGGCTCAGCACCACACCCGGGTTGTTGGCGAACTCGATCAGCAGCTTGAGCTCGGTCGGCGTGAGCTGGACAGTGCTGCCACCACGGCGCACCTCCAGGGCCTCCCGGTCCAGCTCGAGGTCGCCGAACGACTCGACCCCGGAACCGGTCGCCGGTGCCGGGCGCTCCGGATCGGAGACCGCGCGCCGCAACACCGCCCGCAGCCGGGCCACCAGGACCTGCGTGTCGAACGGTTTGGTCACGTAGTCGTCGGCGCCCGCCTCCAGCCCCAGGACGACGTCGAGCGCGTCACCGCGCGCGGACACCATCACGATCGGCACCGTGCTGGTCTCCCGGATCCGGCGGCACACCGAGATCCCGTCCAGGCCGGGCAGCATGATGTCGAGCATCACGACGTCGGGGTGGATCTTCTCGAATCGTTCGATCGCTTCCAGGCCGTCCTCGGCCGTGGTCACGTCGTACCCATGGCGTTCGAGGGTCAACTGGGTCGCCTCACGGATCACCGCGTCGTCCTCGACCATGAGAATTTGCGCTGCCGGTTCTTCCGGTACCACCGAGCTTCAGTCTCCCTTTTGGTCCGTCGAGCTCACCTTGGTCATGTTGCGACCGTTCCAACGGTAGACCTCGACCAGACTGCCCGACGGGCAACAGACCTTGTCGTCGATCGCGAACTTCTTCGATTCGACCACCAGGTCACCTTGCGGGCTGGCGTTCACGGTCGGCTGCTCGACGTCCAGGCTCCAGACCGGAGTCGGGCCCGAGGGCTCGACGGCGATCAGGAAGAAGCCGAACACGAACTTCTCCAGGGTGTGGATCAGGACGATCTGCTGAGGTGTACCGCTGTGCATAACATCAACGGTCTTACCCCTGCTCAGGCAACGCGAAATCACGGTGCAATTCGCGAGCACCCTGCGCGAGTACGTCGGGAGGCGCTTGTCGGCGAGCAATTTGAGCCGGACCTGGGCCAGGTTGACCGGCCCGGGCAGCGTCTTCCTGGGCGTCGGCCGGACGCCGTTGGTGCCGGTCGCCGGCGTCGGCACCGGGCTGCTCACCAGCGGCTCGGCACCCTCGACCCGCAGGCCGCCGCCGTTGCCACAGGCCGACAGGACAGTCAGCGCGGCCACGGTCGCGGCGGCAGGCAACGCCCAGCGGAGCCGCCGCACGACATGCATATGCATAGGGCGCCTCCTACCCGACCTCATCGATTTCCCCCGGAGATTCAGACAACTACCTTCCATAGTGCTGGGCTCACGTCACATTCGATGGCCGTGGACGTCGAATGGCCTCGGCAGTTGCATTGCGGTTGGGTCACAACCTCGGCGTGACCCCTACCGCGGCACCTGGTCAGCGACGATTTTGCCCGGATTCAGGATGTTTTTCGGGTCGAACGCGTTCTTGATCGCCCGGTGCACGTCGAGCGCGACCGGCCCGATCTCCTCCACCAGCCAGGCGCGTTTCAGCATGCCGATGCCGTGTTCGCCGGTGATCGTGCCGCCAAGCTCCAGTCCTATCTCCATCACCCGGTCGAAGGCCACCTGCGCCCGCTCGACCTGTCCTGGGTCGGCCGGATCGAACACGACCGTCGGATGCATGTTGCCGTCGCCGGCGTGCCCGAGCACCCCGATCATGATGTCAAGCTCCACCGACAACTGCTCGAGCCGGCCGATGAAGTCGGCCAACCGCGACCTGGGTACGGCGACGTCGTCGATCATCGTCGTACCGAAGACCTCGAGCGCGGTCAGCGCCACCCGCCGGGCCTCGAGCAGCAGTTCGCCCTCGGCCTCGTCCTCCGCCTCGATGCACTCCAGCGCGCCGTGCTCGCGGCACAGCTTCGCCACCAGCGCGATGTCGTCCGCCCCGGCCTGGCCACCCGCGTCCGACTGCGCGATCAGCATGGCCGCGGCTTCTTCGGGCAGGTCCATCCGTAGGTGCTTGTTCACCGCGCGGATCGTGGTCCGGTCCATGATCTCCAGCAGGCTGAGCGAGACGCCGCTGCGGATGATCTCGAGGATCGCCTTGCCGGCCGCCACGCCGGTGCCGAACAGGGCCGCCATCGTCTGCGGGCGGGCCGCCTCCGGCCGGAGCGCGAGGGTTGCCTCGGTGATGATGCCGAGCGTGCCCTCGCTACCCACGATCAGCTTCGCCAGGTCGTAGCCGGCCACGCCCTTCACAGTCTTGTGGCCGGTCCGGAGCACCCGGCCGTCCGCGAGCACGACCTCGAGGCCGAGCACGTAGTCCGTGGTCACGCCGTACTTCACGCAGCACAGGCCGCCCGAGTTGGTGGACAGGTTGCCGCCGATCGAGCAGAACTCCCAGCTGGACGGGTCCGGTGGGTAGAACAGCCCGTGCTCGGCCACGGCCCGCGACAGGACGGCGTTGTAGACGCCGGGCTGGGTCACGACCCAGCGGTCGATCGGGTCGATGGCAAGGATCTTGTCCATCTTCTCCAGCGAGATCACGATGCACCCGTCCAGCGCGTTCGCCGCTCCGGACAGCCCGGAGCGGGCGCCCTGGGGAACGATCGGGACCCCGGCCTCGCTCGCGATCCGCACCGCCGCCTGCACGTGCGCGGTCTCCCGGGCCAGTACGACGGCAAGCGGCATCCCGGCCGGGCAGAACATCGCCCGGTCGTACCGGTAGCTCTCCATCCGGTCCGGATCCGTCACCAGCGCCTCGGGAGGCAACGCCTGCCGCAGCTGCTCGACAACCTCACTCATACGTCGAGCCTAATAACTCAGGCGCGGTTGTGCGCGTCCGTCCGGTGTCTGGCTCAAGATGAGACAGTCACCGGACGGACCCACCGGCGTCAGCGAGTCCGCTTGGTCGCGTTCTCGGAGATCTCGACGTAGCCGCTGCCGTAGTTGTGGAACTCACGGCCGATGGCCGCGAAGGTGATGCTCCCCGAGGTCGCCTTGACCTTGCCGGTATGACAGGTGCGCTGTCCGGCGATCACGGCGCCGTTGCCGCCGCTGTCGTCGCAGCTCAGCACGCGGCCGTCGTTCGAACCGCCGTACTGCACCAGGTAGGCGTTGGCCTTGGCATTGGCGACCACCGTCGATGCCATGGAGATCTCGGCCCAGTAGTTCGAGCAGTTGTCCCGGACGAGCCGGACCGTGCCCCAGCTGGGTGGTTGGTTGTTGCGCAGCATCGGAGCTGACGCGATCGATCGGCCGGTACAGGCGGCTTCCGCGGCCGGTCCGGTGGTTGCGGCGAGGGCCGGTGATGCGGCCAAGGCGAACGCGCCCACCCCGGCCAGGCCCGCTGTGCTGAGCAGAAAGCCCAGAGTCTTCATGACAGAACCCTTCCTGAGCACGCGCCCCGACGCACACTCAGGGCGCACACTACGCGAACAGCCCCTGCGTCAACAGTCATTCCGGTAATCGGACAGCGACACGCCGTGTCCAGTTGCTGGTGGCAAGGAATTACAGGTTGCCGCGGCGTTCTTGCTCGCGCTCGATGGCTTCGAACAGCGCCTTGAAGTTGCCCTTGCCGAAGCCGAGCGAGCCGTGCCGCTCGATCAGCTCGTAGAACACGGTCGGCCGGTCGCCGATCGGAGCGGTGAATATCTGCAGGAGGTAGCCGTCCTCGTCGCGGTCGACCAGGATGCCGCGCGACTGCAGCTCCTCGATCGGCACGCGTACCTGGCCGATCCGGGCCCGCAGCTCGTCGTCCTCGTAGTACGAGTCCGGGGTGTTGAGGAACTCCACGCCGTTCGCGCGCATGATGTCGACGGTCCGGAGGATGTCGTTGGTCGCCAGCGCGATGTGCTGGGCGCCGGCGCCGTCATAAAACTCCAAGAACTCATCAATTTGTGACTTCTTCTTCGCGATGGCCGGCTCGTTCAGCGGGAACTTGACCCGGTGGTTGCCGTTGGCCACCACCTTGCTCATCAGCGCGGAGTAGTCGGTGGCGATGTCGTCACCGATGAACTCGGCCATGTTCATGAAGCCCATGACCTTGTTGTAGAAGGCAACCCATTCGTCCATCTTGCCGAGCTCGACGTTGCCGACGACGTGGTCGATCGCCTGGAACAGCCGCTTCGGGTGACCCTCGGGGCGGGTGACCTGCGTGGTCGCGGCGACGAAGCCGGGCAGGTACGGGCCGTCGTACTTGCTTCGGTCGATCAGCGTGTGCCGGGTGTCGCCGTACGCCGCGATCGCGGCCCGGCGGATCGTGCCGTGCTCGTCGGTGACGTCGTTCGGCTCTTCCAGTACGACGGCGCCCTGCCGGCGGGCGTGTTCGATGCACTTGTCGACGTTCGGGACCTCGAGCGCGATGTCCACGACACCGTCGCCGTGCTTGCGGTGGTGGTCCAGCAGCGGGCTCTTCGGGCTGACACCGCCGCTGATCACCATCCGGGCCGAACCGGCCTTCAGGACGAACGACTTGCTGTCCTTGCTGCCGGTCTCGGGACCGGAGTAGGCGACCAGGTCCATGCCGAAGGCAAGCTGGTAGTACTTCGCGGTCTGGGTGGCGTTACCGACCACGAAGACCAGCGCGTCCATCGCGGTGACCGGGAACGGGTCGGTGGTCTCGTCGTACGGCACGAGTCCGACGAGCTGCTTGAGCTGGTCGAGATCGAGATCGGCGTCGAGCTCTGCTGGGGTGAGGTCGGTGCTGGTCATCGTGATCCTCCCGGGTCGGATGTGTGCACCGAGCCTCGCGGGAGGGCTGCAGGTTGCGCAACAGTTTCTTGTTTTGCTGGGCAGGTTGACCATTATGATGGGGTGACTGCTGGACTATTTGGTCAGTCTGACCACTGTGGGAGATCTCGTGTCGGTGGATGCGCTGGATGCTCGGATCCTGAGGCTGTTCGCGGCCGAGCCGCGGGTCGGCGTGTTGGAGGCGTCGCGGCGGCTCGGGGTCGCCCGCGGGACTGTGCAGGCGCGGTTGGACCGGTTACAGCGTGACGGCGTGGTGCGTGGATGGGGTCCGGACATCGACACCGTCGCGATCGGGTATCCGGTGACGGCATTCGCCACCCTCCAGATCGAACAGGGCTCCGGGCACACCACGGTCGCCGAGGCCCTGGCCCGCATCCCCGAGGTGCTGGAGGTGCACACCATCACCGGCGCCGAGGACCTCTGGTGCCGCATAGTCGCCCGCTCGAACGCCGACCTCCAACGCGTCATCGACCAGGTAGTCATAGTCCGAGGCATCCAACGAGCCTCCACAGTCATCGCCCTGGCCGAACAAATCCCCCACCGAGTCCTCCCCTTGGTAGAAGCAGCAACCAAGAACTAGGCGAGGCGTTTGGCTACTTCTACTGCGGCTCTGGCTACTCGGGGGCCTACGAAGTCTCGGTCGAGTTTGCCCAGGACTACTACGCCGATGGAGGCTTCTACGCCTGGGACACCCAGGACTGGGGACGAGACGCCTTGGGCGCCGGCCTGGAGTTCGCCGGAGGTTACGACGAAGGGGCGGCCGGCGGGGTCTGGCTTGCGGCGGCCGGCCAGGATGGCCTTGCCGGCGGCGCCTTGGTCGAGGGCGTGCCGGGAGCCCATCCGGTAGGAGACGTGGAAGTCGGTCCAGCTCGGCTCGATCACGGCGATCGCGAGCGCCTCGTCACCATCAGCCACGGTCAGATGCGCCGTCGCGCCGGTGTCCTCGGCGAGTGACCGCAGCACCGGCAGCGCGGCGTCACGGAGCGTGGGCTGCACGCGGCGGCTGTAGTGGAGCACGGCCAGACCCAACCGCGCCCGGCCCTCACTGTCCCGTCGTACCAGCCGGTGCAGCTCGAGGGTGTTGACCAGGCGGTAGACGACCGTCCGGCTGACCCCCAGCGCCGCGGCCAGCTCGGTGATGGAGAGGCCGTCCGGGGCGTCCGCGAGGAGCTCGAGGACCGTGAGTCCCCGGTCGAGAGTCTGAGAGGTCTCTGCCGGCACCTCAGAAGCGTATCCGTTTTTCGGGCGCGGCCCGATGGCCCCGTATCTTGCTGCCGTGCGAAATTACTGGGCGCTCCTCCCCGCCATCGCCGTGATCGTGGTGCTGATCCTGCTGTACGCCGTTCCGACGGTGATCAACCCGCAGTGGACCAGCTCGATCCTGGCGCTGTTCCGCCAGCACCCGGTCGATCCGGAGGCGAGCCCCGAGGAGGCTCGGCGCGAGGCCGGCGTACTCGGTCCGCAGCAGGTCAAGTCACGGCGGATGCTCGCCGTGGCGATGGTGATCGGGGCGCTCGCACTGATCGGCTTCAACGTGTCGCTGAACCGCGAGGCGAACGGCTGCTACATCGCGGCCACCGCGTTCGGCGCGGTCAGCCCCTCGAAGGACTCCAAGGATCCCTGCGTCACGATGATCTTCGGCAGCTTCTTCGGCAGCGGCAGCGCCAAGGTGATCGAGGACGACGAGGAGCCGGTGTCGGCCTACCAGTTGGTCGACAAGCACGAGCCGAAGTACCTGAAGTGGATCCAGAACTCCCCCGGCCACGACGACGTGGACTTCCTCGTCGGGTCGACCATCGGCTGCGACTTCGATCTGAGGGTGGTGGAGTCCGCGGACGCGGTGAAGGTCTTCATCGAGAGCAACGCGGTCTGTCCGCCGGACACCAGCATTTCGCTCACCGCGGTTAAGCTGAAGAAGCCCCTCGGGGACCGCAAGATCCTCACGGCCGACGACAAGCCGCTGAAACAGATCGATCCGGACGCGGACTCCTGGCTGAAGGTGATCGGCAAGCTCGTCACCGGCGGCTGATCAGCTCAGCGCGCGGGTCCGCGAGTCGTACACCCGGAACGGCCGGTTGCGGGCCAGCAGGATCAGCAGCCCGACGATGCAGACGGTCGCGCCGCCGAGTAGCGCGATGGTCGGGGTGGTGAGGGAGGCCGTCGTACCCGCGACGAAGTCACCGAGGCGCGGTCCACCCGCGACCACCACGATGAAAACCCCTTGCAGTCGTCCGCGCATCGCGTCCGGCGCGGCCGACTGCAGCACGGTGTTCCGGTACGCCGAACTCACCATGTCGGCCGCCCCCGACAAGGCGAGCAGGGCCACGCCCAGCCAGATCGTGCGGGACAACCCGAACAGGCCGACCGCCGCCGCGTAGACCGTGATGGCGGCCACGATCGCCACGCCTTGGCGATGCACCCGGCTCACCCAGCCGGAGAACACCACCCCGATCAAGGCGCCGATCGCGGGTGCGGCCTGCAGGACCCCGACCGTACGAATCCCGCCCGCGAAGAACGCGCCGGCCACCGCCGGGAACAGCGCCCGCGGCTGCGCGAACACCATCGCGAAGATGTCGGCCAGGAACGTCGCCAGCAGCGCCGGCGCCGCCCGCAGGAACGTGAACCCCTCGAGCACGGACCGCAGCCCGGCTCGCCGGATCACTCCCTCCGGCGGCACGGCCGGCAACCGGAACAGCGCGTACAGCGCAGCCGTGAACGTGATCACGTCGACCAGATACGCCGCCGCGAACCCGTGCCAGGCGATCACCGCCGCTCCGAGCAGCGGCCCAGCGGTGAAGCCCAGGTTGAACGCGGCCTGGCTGAGCGTGTTCGCGGCCGGCAGCAGCTCGGGCCGGATCAGCCGCGGGATGATCGCGGACCTGGCCGGGTTGTTCACCGCGAAACACGCCGACTGACAGGCGACGACGGCGTACAGGATCCCCACCTGGTTCCAGTGCAGCTGCGACTGCAGCACCAGCACCATCGACAGCAACCACAGCCCGGCCGACGAGACGAGCGCGAGCGTCCGGCGGTCGATCGCGTCGGCCATCGCCCCGCCGTACAGCCCGAACACGATCAGCGGGACCAGCGAGCACAACCCGACCAGACCGACCGCGAACGTCGAATGCGACAGCGCGTACACCTGGATCGACACCGTGACAGCGGTCATCTGCTGCCCGAGCTGCGACACCGTCGATCCCACCCACAAGCGCCGGAAATCCGGCGACTCCTTCAGAGGGCGGATATCGGTCAGGAGGGCCACGCCGACCAACTTATGTCACGACTTGATCGATCAGACCCTCGGGAAGTGTTCGTCGTCGAACCGTTCGCCCACCGCGAGCCCGAGGCCGTCGGTGACGACATGGCCGGCCCCGGTGTACGTGGTGTCCGCGTCCAGGTAGATCGCGACGTGGGCGATGCGGGGGTCGTCGGTGAGGTTCGGCGTGGCGGAGTGGGCCAGGTAGGCGTTGTGGAAGGTGCAGTCGCCGGCCCGCAGCGGGATCGTCAACCGCTCCTCCCAGCGCAGGTCGGGCGCGGCGCGGAACATGTCGTCCCGGTCGGCCAGGTTCTGGCTGCGCAGATTCTGGTGGTCCTGCGAGCCGGGGATGAACGTCATGCACCCGCGCTCGACCGGTACGTCGACCAGCGCGACCCAGGCGGACAGCGAGTGCCGGGAACCGCCATGCGGCCAGTACGGCGCGTCCTGGTGGAACTCGGTCGCCGCGCCGTTGTGCGGCGGCTTGATCAGGAGCTGGTCGTGCCAGATCCGCAAAGGCACCCCGGCCAGAGCGGTCGCCGCGGCGGCCAGGCGCGGATCGAGCGTGAGCTCCCGGAGTACGGCGTTGTCCCGCCAGACGTTCACGTGTTGCTTGAAGATCGGTGAGCCCATGGCGTTGTCGCTCGCCTTGGCGGACTCGGCCGCGGCGGCATCGCGGAAGCGGGCCGCCTCGTCGGCGCCGATGATGTTGCGGATCCGGACCACGCCGTCGCGGCGATAGGCGGAAATGGTCTCTTCATCGAGTACGGCGGGTGCCGTAGGGTCAGTGGTGGTCATCGGCCTACTCCTCGGGATCCCTTGACTGGAAGGTGCTTCCAGCCTGACCCAAGCGCCTTCCGCGGCGACAGGCGATGCTTGACCGGCACTTGACTGTTCTTGACCTGTGGAGATGAGCGGTGCACAACGTCCTCAGTAGTCAGGTCTTCCCCGATCAGCGCCTGCCCGTGGCCGGCGAGCGGCTCGAACTCGGGGCCGATGTCGCGCCGCACAGTCATGCCTTCTTCGAGATCGCAGTCGTCGTGTCAGGTCGCGGCGTCCACGTGTCCGCGGCCGGTGAGGTCGCCTTGCAACCGGACTCGGTCGTGGTGCTGCGGCCGGGTGAGTGGCACGGGTACACCGACTGCGCCGGCCTCGTCGTACGCAATGCGTACCTCGGTGCGGACGTCTTCGGGTTGCTCTCCGGCGCGCTGGTCCCCGGCGGTGGGCGGCAGCATCCTGCGGTTCAGCACGCGATGCGTTTGCTGGAGGCAAGCATCGACGAACAGTGGACACTGGACCGGCTCGCGGCGCTGGTGAACCTGGCTCCCGGCTACCTGGTCCGGCTCTTCGGCAAGGCCGCCGGCATCTCGCCGATGGCCTACCTCAGCCGCGTGCGCGCCGAGCGGGCCGCCGGCCTGCTGATCGAGACCGAGCTACCGATCGCGACCATCGGCGCCATGGTCGGCTGGCACGATCCCAGCCACGCCACCCGCCGCTTCCGAGCCACTTTCGGGCTTAGCCCCTCCCAGTACAGGTCCGCTTTCAGACCGTAAGTAAAGATGTGCTCATGACGTCGCTGCGTACGCCTGACCCGAATCCTGGGTGGCTGTCCGAGTTCGCGCTTGCCGAGACCCGATCGCGGGTCCCGATCCTGTACGTCGAGGCCGTCCCGGCGCGCGTCGACACTCTGGGCCAGATCGAGCACGTCGGGGTCCTGCTGCGGACCTCGGCCGCGACCAACGAGATCACCCGCACGCTGGTCTCCGGCCGCGTCCTGCACGGCGAGTCGGTCCGTGACGCCCTGCAGCGCAACATCGAGAAGGACCTCGGCCCGTCGGCCTTCCCACGGCTCCCGTCCACCCTGGTCCCGGTCACGGTCGCGGAGTACCTGCCGTTCCCCGGCGTCTCACCGCTGCACGACCCGCGTCAGCACGCGGTCGCGCTCGTGTACGTCGTACCGGTGACTGGCGAGTGCAACCCCCGCCAGGACGCCCTCGAGCTCACGTGGCTGACCCCGGCCGAGGCGCTCCAGCCGAGCCTGCTCGCCGACCTCGAGGGCGGCCGCGGCCAACTCCTCAAACAAGCCCTGGCCTGGTCCGGCTCAGTGGTCTGATCCCACTGGCAAGAGAGAGGGTCGTCACCAGTCCAGGCGGCCTTCCTCGGCGTGCACCTCGCCCGTAGGACCGCCGGGCGGCAGCGTTGCCAGCCGGACCGCGACCGCCGCGCCCTGGGCCGGCGTTCGCGGCGTGTCCAGGCCGCCCATGTCGGTGGCGCACTTTCCGGGATCGGCGCCGTTCACCAGGATGCCGGTGCCGCGGAGTTCGTTCGCCAGCATGACTGTGACCATGTTCGCCGCGGCCTTGGACGAGTTGTACCCGAGCATCATGACCGTCGACATCCGTGACTCGGGATCGCTCACCTGCGCGAACGACGCCAGCGCCGTCGACAGATTGACGACGCGCGCCTGCTCGGCCCGGGCCAGCAGCGGCAGCACCGCCCGCGTCACCGACACCAGCCCGATCACGTTCGTCTCGAACGCCGACCTCAGTACGTCGCTCTCCATCCGCGACACCGCGTCATCACCGACCGGGATGATCGCCGCGTTGTTCACCAGCACGTCCAGCCGCCCGTACTCACTCTCGATCCACGACGCCGCGGCCCCTACCGACTTCTCATCGGTCACCTCGAGCTGGATGCCGACGGCATCGTGGCCCTCGGCAACCAACTCCTTCGCGGCCAGTTCACCGCGATGCTGATCCCTCGATCCCACCAGCACGGTGAATCCGGCCGCCCCGAGCTGCCGGGCGATCTCCTTGCCGATCCCTTTGTTGGCGCCCGTCACGAGCGCGATCTTCTGCGTGTCCATGCGATCCAGGCTGGTGCGATCCGGCGTACCCAGGCAGAGCGAGGTGAGCCTGGGACCGGCAGTCCCTGGATGAGGTTGGCGACGGCTGGGATGCTGGGGGCATGGATCGGGAACAGCTCGCGGAGTTCCTGCGGGTACGACGGGAGGCGCTGCAGCCGTCGGATGTCGGGCTGCCCGCCGGACTGCGCCGCCGTACGCCGGGCCTGCGCCGGGAGGAGGTCGCGAGCCTCGCGACCATGTCGACCGACTACTACACCCGACTCGAGCAGGGCCGAGGGCCGCATCCGTCCCGCCCGGTGCTGACCGGGCTCGCCCGTGCCCTGCGGCTGTCCGACGCCGAACGGGACCACCTGTTCCGGCTCGCCGGTGAGCAACCTGGCCCACCGCCAGGACCACCGGCCGAGGTGCGGACCGGAGTACTGCGGATGCTGGCGAGGCTCGACGTACCAGGACTGGTCCTGGATGCCAAGTACGACGTTCTCGCCTGGAACGGGCTGGCTGCGGCGCTGATCACGGACTTCTCTGCCTTGGCGGCGCGCGATCGGAACCTGCTGCGGCTGCGCTTCCTGAGCGACCGGCAATCGGAACGCTTCGGCGCGGAGGCGACCCGGGAGTTCGCTCGCGAGACGGCCGCCGATCTGCGCGCCGCGACCAGCAGGTATCCCGACGATCCGGCCATCGCCCGGTTGGTGCGCGACCTGATCGACGGCAGCCCGGAGTTCGCGGAGATCTGGGCGCGGCACGAGGTCGGCCGGCAGCAGTCTTTGTGCCAGACGATCTTCCACCCGGAGGTCGGCCGGATCGACGTGATCTGCGAGCTGCTCGTCATCCCGGAGCGCGATCAGCGGGTCGTCCTGTACACGGCCGAGCCCGGCTCCCCTTCCGACCAGGCGATCCGCCTCCTCGACGTGATCGGCACCCAAGCGCTCACCACCCAGTGACAGTCGGAGCCCCCGCACCTCGGGACGGGGTGCGGGGGCTCGGGGTATCACCGGGACGGGGCAGTGACCCGGTGACGACTGGGGCGTGGCTCCGATCCCACGCCGTTGGCGGGCTACTGCCCGCTGAAGGTGAAGGTCGAGCCGGGCTCCTTGACGATGTCGCCGTCGCGGGAGTTCGTGACCACGACATTGCTCAGGGTGGCGTTACCGCGGGCGCCGCCCATCGCGAGAATGCCGGAGCCGTTGTTCGACTTGTCGATCTTGACGTTGGTGATGGCGACGTTCGGCATCTCACCGCCGCCGGTCTTGAACTGGATCCCGTCGTACGTCGAGTCGTAGATCTCGGTGTCGCGGATCGTGACGCCGGGGATCGGCAGGTTCGACGGGAACAGCGTGATCGCGCCGAACTCCTGGTCCTCGTTCCAGAACACCCCGCCGCAGCGGTACAGCGCGTTGTTGGCGATCAACGTCGTACCGGAGAACGGCAGCGGGTCGTGATCGGTCGCCAGCATGATGCCGGGGTAGTTCATCGTGTCGTAGATCAGGTTGTTCTGGATGTTGTTGCCGTAGCCGCCGTAGATCGCGATGCCGTTGGCCCGCCACGGCAGCTGGATGGTGTTGTTGACGAACGAGTTGTCGTGACCGATGTCGACCGACTGGTCCTTGACGTACTTGCTCGCCCAGACCGCCAGCGCGTCGTCACCGGTGGTACGGAACGACGAGTTGAAGACCTTCGAGTTGCGGCTGCCGTTGGTGAGGTTGATCCCGTCGGCGTAGGTGTCGCGGATCCGCATCCCGCTGAACTCCAGCCCGTCGGCCGGACCCCACAGATCGGGGATGTTGTCGTAGTCGCGGCCGACCCAGACCCCGACGTTCGCGTGCTCGATCCAGACGTTGGTGATCTTCGTCCCGGTACCGAAGCGGCCGTTCAGGCCGACGCCGCCCTCGGCGTTGCCGTCACCGCCACGGATCCGGCCGGAGCCGAAGATTGCGATGTCCGACAGCTGCACGTTCTTGTCGATGTCGAAGCCGAAGTTGCCCTCGTGCGGATGGTTGATGCCGCCGGCGTTCTGCGGCTCGATGGTCGAATAGAGCTGGGAGTACCACATGCCCGCGCCGCGGATGGTGGTGTTGCTGATCCCGACCTGGTTGTACTGACCCCGGTTCAACGGGTCGTCGGTCAGGATCTTCTTCTCCTGGCGCCACTGGCCGGACGGGATCCAGACGCAGCTGATCACGCCGTTCTGGTCGTCGGTGACAGCCCGCTGGATCGCGTCGGCGTCGTCGATTCCGTCGTCCGGAATCGCGCCGTACTGCGTGATCGACGTGCAGCCGGCCGGTTGGGTCAGCGGCGCCGCGACCTGCTCGAGGTCGATCATGTCGATGATGTAGAACGACGCCGAGTCGCCGGAGTCGCGCTGCAACTTGAACTTGGTGCCGACCGGGTAGGACTGGTTCAGCAGCGCGTGTGACTCGTCGAAGAGCCGCCGGGCGTCGCCACCCGGGGTATTGGTGAGCCCTTCGGGCGCGTCGGTGGTGCCGTAGAGCCAGCTGTTGTGGCTGCTCAGATTGAGCTTCTGCTTGAAGGTGCCGTTGACGTACAGGCTGATGGTTGCGTCGATGCCCTGGCCGTTGGCCGAGTCGGGGATCGAGTTGCGGACCACGATCGAGTTGGTCGGCGTGGTCGAGGTGAACTCGACGAACTGGCCGGTCGAGTTCAGCCGGACCGACTGCCGGCCGGACGACTCGGTCGCGAAGTTCGTGTGACCGAACGTCCGCAGCGCGTCGGCCGTGAGCAGCGTGCCGTTGTAGTCGGCGGCCTCTGCCTCGTACGACGTGAACGGTACGGCGGCGCCGCGGCCGACCACGATCGAGCGGGTCAGCGTGTTGTTGGTTTCGTTGGTCTCGGCAACGGTATTGGTCGCGTCGGCGGTCGCGAAGAGAGTGGCGCCGCCGTTGGTCGCCGTCCAGGTCCCGGTCATCGCGACGTTCGCGGTCGCACCGGCCGCGATTGCTGCGGTGTTGCCGTTCAGGGTGGTGCTACCGACGGCGAGCCGGGTGACGCTGGCCGCGGAGGCCGTCGTACCCCGGTTGTTCACGGCAACCGTGAACGAGACCTGCGATCCGGGCGCCGGGTTGGACGGGCTCGAGGTGATGTTGGTGACCTGGAGGTCCGGTCCGGGTGCTTGCGCGACGGTCAGTTGGGTCGACGCTTGGAGGGTGTTGTTGGTGTCGTTCTGTTCGACGACGGCGTTGGTGGGATCGGCCACCGCGGCGACCGTGTAGTTGCCTTGGGCACGGGTTCCGGCGTTCGCGGTGACCGTGGTGGAGGCGCCGGCCGCGAGCGCGCCGACGGAGGCGGTGCCGGCGACCGAACCGCCGAGCAGGAAGTTCAGGCTGCTGGCGGGCGCTGCCGCGGTGCCGTTGTTCTTGACGGTGGCTTGGAGCGTGATCGGCGTGGTCTCGGTCGGGTTGACGGGGGTCCAGTCGACGGAGGTGACCACGAGGTCCGGGTTCGGCGCCGCCGTACCGAAGATCTGGAAGTCGGCGACCTGACCGCCGGGTGCGCCGGTGTTGGTGAAGAACTGCAGGCGTACGTCGGCGTACCGGCCGGTGACCGGGATCGTGATCGAGTTCTGGTTGCTCGAGGCATTGAACTGGTAGTCGGTCTGGGCCAGCAGGGAGGTGAAGGTGGTCGAGGACTGTTCGCGGCCGAGGACCTGGATGCTTTGCGTCCTGGGACCCCAGACCGGGTCGGGGTTGAGCTTGACCACGAGCGAGCTCAGGTCGGCGTTCGCGCCGAGCTTGACGGTGAGCGTGGACGGGAAGCCGTTCGACTCCCAGTACGTGCCGATGTCGCCGTCGTTCGCGTTCGCGGCGACGAAGCCGAAGACCGACGACGAGGCCTCGACCGGTTTGCCGGTCGCGAGGTTGGTACCGGTCGGAGGTTCGACGGGCCCGCCACCAGGTCCAGCCAGCTCGAACTCGGACAGTTGGGCGGCCGGCCAGCCGGTGTTCGCGGTGAAGGTCAGCCGGACGTAGCGCGCGGACGTGGTGGTGAAGTTGATCGTGACGGTGTTGGTCCCGCTGAAGGAGTACGCCGTACTGGCGACCAGGGTGCTGAACGTGGATCCGTTCGTGCTGCCCTGGACGGTGATCGTCTGGCTGCGGGCGCCCCAGCCGGACGGGAGCTTCAGGGTGACCTGGTTGACGTCGTTGGCCGCACCGAAGTCGGCCTGGATCCACTGCGGGAACGCGTTGTTGTTGCTCTCCCAGTAGGTGTTCTGGTTGCCGTCGCCGGCGTTGCCGCTCGGGTAGGCGCCGAGAGAGCTGCTGGCGGTCAGGGTCTTGGCGAGGTTGGCGGTGACGGCCGCGGTCGCGTGGCCCGGCAGCAGGCCGACCGCGATCACCGCCAGCACCAGCAGAAGCCGTCGAACGTTCTTCGGACGATGCACGAGGAGTCCTCCGTCGTGGGCGGTGGGAGGGACCCTGCTCTACAAAAATTGCACAACTCTGACAACTTTTTGCAGCGCAGGTACCCGAATGTTGCAGCACCCCTAGCCCAACGTCAACACCTCACCACCCACAGAAACCATCACCCCACCTCCGGCGGAGCTGGGTGTTGTTCAGGCTCGGCGCTGGGTGGCCCAGTCTCGGATCAGGTGTATGCGGTCTTTCAGTTGGGTGGAGGAGGCGTGGGCGGCAGCGGGGCCGCCTAGCTTGCGGCGGAGGTCGTTGTGGATGACGCCGTGGGGCTGGCCGGTGCGGTGGTGCCAGGCGGCGACCAGGCCGTTGAGTTCGCGGCGGAGGAGGGAGACCTGCTCGTGCGTCGCCAGCTCGACCGGCGTCGGGTCTTCACGCTCGTCAGACGACGACGGACGGGACTTCTTCTGCGCGGCGACCGACTTCGCCTGGCGCTTCTGCAGCAACTCGCGGACCTGGTCGGGCTCCAGCAACCCCGGCAGGCCGAGGAAGTCGAGCTCCTCGTCCGACGCCTGGTCCCCGCCGGTCCCGTAGTCACCGCCGTCGAACACGACCCGGTCGAAGCTCGCATCCGACCCGAGTGCCTCGAACTTCGCGTCCAGCTCGTCGCTGGCACCCTCGGCCTGGTTCGCCTTCGCGAGCAGGTCGTCCTCGAGCGCGAAGATGTCGCCGTCGTCGTTGCTGTTCTTCCGGCCGAGCACGTGATCCCGCTCGACCTCCATCTCGGCCGCGAACCCCAGCAACCGCGTCACCGACGGCACGAAGACCGACGCCGTCTCACCCCGCTTCCGGGCCCGCACGAACCGCCCGATCGCCTGCGCGAAGTACAGCGGCGTCGACGTCGGCGTCGCGTACACGCCGACCGCCAGCCGCGGCACGTCCACACCCTCGGAGACCATCCGGACCGCGACCATCCACCGCGAGTCCCCCTCGGAGAACTTCGCGATCTTCTTGCTCGCTGCCTTCTCGTCGGACAGTACGACGGTCGGCGCCTCGCCGGTCAGCTCCCGCAGCGTCTTCGCATACGCACGGGCCGTGTTCTGATCACCGGAGATCACCAGCGCTCCGGCGTCAGGCATGTGCCGCCGCACCTCGGTCAGCCGCTTGTCAGCCGCCGCCAGCACGGCAGGCATCCACTCCCCGGCCGGGTCGAGCGCCGTACGCAACGCCTGCGCGGTCAGGTCCTTGGTCAACGGCTCACCAAGCCGCGCCGCGACCTCGTCACCCGCCTTGGTCCGCCACCGCATCTCCCCGGAGTACGACATGAAGATCACCGGCCGGACGACGTGATCCGCCAGCGCGTGCCCGTAGCCGTACGTGTAGTCGGCCTTGCTCCGCGCAGCCCCGTCGTGCCCGTGCTCGTACGTCACGAACGGAATCGGGTTGTCGTCACTGCGGAACGGCGTACCGGTCAGGCACAACCGCCGGGCCGCGGGCTCGAACGCCTCCCGGACACCCTCACCCCAGCTCAGCGCGTCACCGCCGTGGTGCACCTCGTCCAGGATCACCAGCGTCTTGAACCGCTCGGTCCGGACCCGGAACGCCAGCGGGTTGACCGCGACCCCGGCATACGTCACCGCGACGCCCTGGAAATCCTTGTTCGTCTTGCCACGCCGCCCGGCGAACGCGGGATCGATCGCGATCCCGGCCCGGTCGGCGGCGTCGGCCCACTGGATCTTCAGGTGCTCGGTCGGCGTCACCACCGTGATGCGCTCGATCAACCGCCGGTGCAACAGCTCGGCGGCGACGGTCAGCGCGAACGTCGTCTTCCCGGCGCCCGGCGTCGCCACCGCGAGGAAGTCACGCGGTTGCGTGTCGAGATACAGCTTGAGCGCCTCCGCCTGCCAGGCCCGCAGCTTGCTCGCGGTCCCCCAGGCGGCGCGATCCGGGTACGCCGGCGGAAGCACAGCCGGCACCGGTGGCACGCTCGAATCCACGGACGGCATACTCCCCCGTTAGTCGACTGTCGGCCGTGCAGGAACGTTACCCGAGATTCGTCACGAGATCAGATCCGCCGCCACCACCGTCACCTCGAACGGACTCGTCAGCCGCACCGATTCGTCCCCGGTGGCCTTCGCGACCTGCGCATATGCGCCATCCCGCAACTCCCACGCGATCACACTCGGCGTGTCGGGATCCACCACCCAGTACGACGCACACCCGGCGTCCTGGTACCGCGACCACTTGACCATGAGATCGAACCGGCGCGTACTCGGCGACAGCACCTCCACAGCGAGCAGCGGCGCCTTCGGCAGATCGCGCTTGGTGAAGTCGGCACGCCGCGCCACCAGCACATCGGGCTCCATCACCGTGTCCGGCGCCAGCACCACATCGAGCGGCGCGAACAGCACCTGAAGGTCCGGCGGGCAGGCCGCCCGGAGAGCCAGGTAGATCCCCGCGACGACGGTCTGGTGTCGTGGTGACGGCGCGGGCGTCACGAGCAGGGCTCCGTCGATGAGCTCGTGCCGGTACCCGTCATCGGGCATCCGATCGAGGTCGGCTCTGGTCAGCGGTCGAGCTGGTCTCGAGTAGATCCCGGCTTCGGGCAGGGACTCGGCTGGAATTCGTTCCACAAGACTCATGGTGCCTCCTTGGGTTGGTCATACCTAGAACATGCCGGGATCTGCCCCGGGTTGCCCCGGCGAATCTGGTGCCTGTGGAAAAGTTCCGGATCGGGTGGTGACGCGGCCTACACTCGGGGGCATGAGTACTCAGCTGAGCCCCGGCGCCGACACGGTCGTCGATGAGCGCACGCAGCCGCTGGAAGACGGCGATCACGAGCGGTTCTCGCACTATGTCCAGAAGGACAAGCTGACCGAGGCGATGGTGATGGGGACGCCGGTGGTCGCGCTCTGCGGCAAGGTGTGGGTCCCGAGCCGCGACCCGCAGCGCTTCCCGGTGTGCCCGGAGTGCAAGGAGATCTGGGAGTCGCTCAACCCCGGTGACGACGGCGACGAGTAGGTCGGTTCAGCGTCAGTTCTGGGTCGGATCGTCCGGGTACGTCGCGAGATACGCCAGCTGATCCTTCTGACGCCGCAGCACCCGGCGCCACAGCGTGTCCGGGTGCAGGCCGAACACGTCGTCGGGCCTGGACTCGACGACGTACCAGGCGCCCTCGGTGATCTCACCCTCGAGCTGCCCGCTGGACCAGCCGGCGTACCCGGCGAAGATGCGCATCCGCTGGATCGCACCCTCCAGGAGCGCGGGCGGTACGTCGAGATCGATCAGCCCGATCCGGCCGAAACACTCCCGCCAGCCAGGCGGGTCGGCGGACTCGATCACCTCGGCAACGGCCAGGGCGCTGTCGGTGCCGACCGGGCCACCCATGAACAGCACACCGGGCTCGTTCACCGTGGTGGACCAGTCCGGAAGCACCCGGTCGACGGCCAGATCGGCCGCGCGATTCACCACCACTCCCAGTGCGCCGTCGTCGTCGTGATCCAGCAGTAGGATCACCGACCGGCGGAAGGGCGGCTCGTCGAGCAACGGGGTCGCCACGAGCAGCGAACCGGTCAGGGTCGTGGCCGTCATGCACCCATCATGTCGTGCCCGGCAACCAAGTACCACGGAGCACCCTGAAGCCGAGCCACGCGCCGAGGGCGACACCGATCACATCGGCCAGTACGTCGAAGACGTCTCCGTCGCGCTGGGGCAGCAGGTAGTGCTGCGCGAGCTCGCTGAGGACCGCGTTCGCGACCAGTGCGCCCAGCAGCCAGCGCGCCGGCACGCGCGCCTTCAGCCCGAGGAACGCGACCGACCCGAACAGGAACAGATGCGCGAACTTGTCCGCCATCGGGATCCCGGTGTCCGGAGCAGGCTCCTTCGGCGCGTACACGCCGTACAACTGCAGCGCCACCGCCGCCAGGAACCCGATCCGCCAGGCCCAGACCCGCACCCGCGACTCGGTCGCCACCGACGAGGTCACAGGACCGGTGAGTCGTCCAGGAAGGTCTCCTGGGCCGGAGCCTTGCCACCGGCCGCCTCGCGGACGGCGTGCGCCACCCGCGTGTGCACCTCCGGGTGGAAGACGCTCGGCACGATGTAGGTCGCGTTCAGCTCCTCGTCGGTGACGACACCGGCCAGCGCCTTGGCCGCGGCCAGCTCCATCTCGATCGACACCTTCGACGACTGCGCGTCGAGCAGACCGCGGAAGACGCCCGGGAAGACCAGCACGTTGTTGATCTGGTTCGGGTAGTCGCTGCGGCCGGTCGCGACCACGGCCGCGTGCTCGCCGGCCTCGACCGGATCGACCTCGGCGACCGGGTTGGCCAGCGCGAACACGATGGCGTCCTCGTTCATGGTGGCGATGTCGTCGCCGGTCAGGATGTTCGGAGCGGAGACGCCGATGAACACGTCCGCGCCGGCCAGCGCACCCTTCAGGTCACCGCTGTACTTGGCGGCGTTGGTGTTCTCCGCGATCCAGCGCAGCTCGGGCGACAGGCCGTCGCGCTCGGTGTGGATGACGCCGTCGATGTCGGCGACGACCGCGTCCTTGACCCCGGCCAGCAGTAGCAGCTTGAGAATCGCCGTACCGGCTGCTCCCGCTCCCGACAGGACCACTTGCACCGCGCCGATGTCCTTGCCGACCACGCGGAGCGCGTTGTAGAGGGCGCCGAGTACGACGACCGCCGTACCGTGCTGGTCGTCGTGGAAGACCGGGATGTCGAGCTCCTCCCGCAACCGCGCCTCGATCTCGAAGCAACGTGGTGCGGAAATGTCCTCCAGGTTGATGCCGGCGAATCCAGGAGCGATCGCCTTGACGATCTGGACGATCGCGTCCGTGTCCTGGGTGTCCAGGCACAGCGGCCACGCGTCGATCCCGGCGAACCGCTTGAACAGCGCCGCCTTTCCCTCCATCACCGGCAGCGCGGCCTTCGGGCCGATGTTGCCCAGCCCCAGTACGGCGGAGCCGTCGGTCACGACCGCGACGCTGTTGCGCTTGATCGTCAGCCGGCGGGCGTCCTCGGGGTTGGCCGCGATCGCCAGACAGACCCGCGCGACACCCGGCGTGTAGATCATCGACAGGTCGTCACGGTTGCGGATCGGGTGCTTGGCCTCCATCGAGATCTTGCCGCCGAGGTGCATCAGGAAGGTCCGGTCCGAGACCCGGTCGATCTCGACGCCCGGTACGGCGCGCATCGCCTCGACCAGCCGGCCCGCGTGCTCGGTGTCGGCGGCCGCGCAGGTGACGTCGATCCGGAGGCGCTCATGGCCGGACGCGGTCACGTCGAGCGCGGTGACCAGACCGCCGGCCTGCTCGACCGCGGTCGTCAGCTTGCTCACCGTCGAGCCACCCGCAGGCACCTCGAGGCGAACGGTGATGGAGTACGAAACACTCGGCAAGGCAGTCACGCGGGTGATCCTCTCACGCCACTGGTAAGGCTTTGGGGTTACGTACGTTAAGTGCATGGCAGACCGCTGGGAAATCCATTACCCGAGCGGCTACTGTTCGGGCAGGAAGGGGTTGAGAGGTGCCGACTATCAGCGATGTGGCGGCGCTGGCCGGGGTGTCCACGGCGACGGTGTCCCGCGCGCTGAACGGTAAGCCGACCGTCGACCCGGACCTGGTCGCGCGGGTCCGCCTGGCCGCGACCGAGCTCGGCTACCAGCCCAACGGCCCGGCCCGGAATCTGCGCCGCCAAGAGGCCGCCGTGGTCGCGCTGATCATCTCCGACGTGGAGAACCCGTTCTTCACCGCGATCGCCCGCGGCGTCGAGGACGTCGCCCATGAGGTCGGCTACTCCGTTGTCCTGTGCAACTCCGACGAGAGCGGTGACAAGGAGAACCGGTACATCGACATCGCCATCCAGGAGCGCGTCGCGGGCGTCATCCTCTCCCCGAGCGGTACGTCGACCTCCGTCGCCAAACTGGCCGGCCGAGGTACGGCGTACGTCGCGGTCGACCGCCCACTCCCCGGCCAGGACAGCGACGTCGTCCTCGTGGACACCCGCCTGGCCGCCCGCCAGGCCACCACCCACTTGATTGCCCAAGGCTACGACCGGATCGCCTGCATCACCGGCCCACCAGGCGTCCGCACCGCCGACGACCGCCTGGCCGGCTACCGCGACGCCCTGAAGGCAGCACGCCGCCGCAGTACGCCGAAGCTGGTACGACGAGCCGAGTACAAGGCGACCGGCGCCCACCGGGCCGCGCTGGACCTCTTCTCCCAACCAGACCCGCCGGACGCCGTACTGATCGCCAACAGCGCGATGGCGGTCGGCGTCCTCCGCGCCCTGCGAGAGTTGAAGCTCCGCCCCGGCGCCGAGGTAGGCCTGGTCGCCTTCGACGACGCGCCGTGGGCCGAGCTCCTCGACCCGCCGCTGACGGTCGTCGCCCAACCCGCGTACGAGATCGGTACGGCGGCCGCCCGCCTGCTCCTCGCCCGGATCACCGACAACACCAGACCACCCACCGCAACCACCCTCGGCGCCCGCCTGATCGAACGAGCCAGCTCACGCCGCAGCTGAGCCCGATCGGTCTGGCCGGCCCACCTCAGCCGGTGGGGTTTTCCTCGGCGTAGATCTTGGCGGCGTTCGAGGGGTCGATGAGGCGGGTGGGCAACGTCTGGGTCTTCTCGATGGTGCCGCAGTCGATCAGGAGCTTCTTGGCGGCGGCGATGGCTTCCTTGCCGTTGGTGGGGTAGGTGAAGGTGGCCGACAGGCGGCCTTCCTCGACGGCCTTGATGCCACCGGACGGGATCGGGAGCGCGTCGATGCCGGTGAACTTCATCTCCTTCTCGCGACCGACCGACTTGGCGGCCAGGTAGGCGCCCTCGGCCATCGGGTCGTTGTGCGAGAACACCACATCGATCTTCGGATTCGCCTTCAGCAGCGCGTCCATCTGCGACTGGCCCTTCTCCCGCAGCCAGTCACCGCTCGCGGCCGCGATCACCTTCACCTTCGGGTTCTCCTTGATCCCCGCCATGAACCCGTCGTGCCGCTCGGCCTGCGGCGTCGCGCCGGCCAGGCCCTTGAGCTCGACAACATTGCCACCCTGAGGCAGCAGTTTCTCCGCGATGTACTTGCCGGCCTCGGTGCCGATCTGGACGTTGTCCCCGCCGATGAACCCGGTGTACGCGTCCCCTTCGACCTTCCGGTCCAAGACGATCACCGGGATGCCCTTGTCATAGGCCTTCTTGACCACCGCGGTCAGCGGCTTGGCCTCGTTCGGGCTGATGATCAGCAGGTCGATCTGCTGGGTCAGGTAGTTCTCCACATCCGCCACCTGCTTGGCGTTGTCCTGCGCCGCATCGGCGAACTTCACGTCGAACTGCGGCACGTCCTTGGCCGCCGCCTTGATGTCGTCGTCCATCCGCTGCCGGTACGGCTCGGCGACGTTGGCCTGACTCATCCCGATCGTGTACTTGCCATCGGCACCCTTGCACGACTTCGATGCCCCGGGCGACGAACTGCCCGAGGTCCGTTCGTTCGTGGTCCCGCAACCGGCGAGAACCAGGGCGGCGACGGCCACCACGGCGGGGGCGATTCTCGATGTACGCATGACGGAGCCTTCCTCACGACGCGGGACGGAGTCGCTGCAGCGCGGCCGCGGCAACGATCACGAGTCCCTTGATCAGTAGCTGGATGTTGGAGTCGATGTTGTTCAGGGCAAGGATGTTGTTCAGTACGCCGAGCAGGAGCGCGCCGGCGACCGTCCCGGCCACCGAGCCCCGGCCACCGGCCAGGCTGGTCCCGCCGATCACCACCGCGGCGATCGCGTCCAGCTCGTAGCCGATCCCGTCGTTCGGGCTGCCCTGGTTCAGCTGGACGGCGTGGACGATGCCGGCCAGGGAGGCGAGCAACCCGCAGATCGCGAAGACCGCGATCTTCACCCGGACCACGGGCACGCCGGACAGCCGCGCGGCCTTCTCGTTCCCACCGACCGCATACAGATGCCGGGAGAACGCACTCACCCGCAGGAACACGATTGCGGCGATCGCGACCACCGCGAAGATCAGCACCGGGATCGGCACCAGCCCGCCGAATGTCCGCTCGCCGAGGATCGCGAACGAATCCGGCGCCTCGTGCGGCCCGTCGCCGTACGCGATCGCGACGCCCTGGCCACCGGACCAGATCCGGGCCAGGCCACGGGCTATCTGCAGGCCGGCGAGGGTGACGATGAAGGACTGGATCCCGATCATCGCCGTCGCGATCCCTTGCAGGGCACCGAAAACGAGGCCGATCACCAGCACCAGCAGGACGGACGGCAGGAAGCCCCAGTCGTCCTCGACCATCAGGACGGCCGAACCGACGGCGGCCAGCCCGAGCACCGCACCGACCGACAGATCGATCCCGCCGATCAGGATCACGAACGTCATCCCGACCGCGATGATCCCGATCTCCGACACGGCGCGGACCACGTTGGCCAGGTTGTCCGCGCTGATGAACAGGATCTCGCCGTCCTTGCGCGGCGAGAAGATGATCGCCGCGACGAACACCGCGAGCAGCCCGAACACACTCTGGAACCGGAACAGCGTCGCCACCACGGAGGCCTTCTCCGCCGGCACCGCCTTGTCCGCTACGACGTCGGTCACTGCACCCCTCCGACTTCCTCAACTGTGCCGATCTTCTCCAGGCCAGCACCTTCACCCATCGCCGCCGCCAACAGATCTCCCTCCCCGGAGTCCGCCGTGCTGAACGAAGCGACGTCACGGCCGTCGCGGAGTACGACGACGCGGTCGCAGACGCCGATCAGTTCCGGCAGTTCGGACGAGGCGAGCAGTACGCCGAGGCCTTGGCCGGCGAGCTCGCCGAGCAGCCGGTAGATCTCGGCCTTGGCGCCGACATCGACGCCGCGCGTCGGCTCGTCCAGCAACAGCAATCGAGGCTCGGTCAGCAGCATCCGGCCGAACACGACCTTCTGCTGATTGCCTCCCGACAGCGTGCCGACCTCGTCCTGCAACCGGCCGAACTTGAGCCGCAACCGATCCGCCATCGTGACCGACGCCGCGCGTTCCATCCGCCGCACGATCACACCGAGACGGCCGTACGACGGGAGGCTCGACAGGACCGTGTTCGCGAGGATCGAGTGGAACAGGACGAGCCCGGACGCCCGCCGGTCCTCGGGGACGAAACCGATGCCCTGGGCAAGTGCTTGGCGTGGTCCACGCAGGCGAATCTCCTGTCCTTGCAGAAGGATCCGGCCGGTCCGGGTGCCGGCCGGAGCAACGCCGTACAGGGTCTCGAGGAGTTCGGTGCGGCCGGCACCGAGCAGACCGGCGAGGCCGACGATCTCGCCGGCGCGGACGGTCAGCGAGATACCGTCGGGATCACGACGGCCGGCGCGGGGGCGACGCGGCGTCAGGGTCAGGTTGTCGACGCGGAGGAGCTCGTCGCCGGTGTCGGCGTCGGGTGTCGTGAACATGGTCTGCACCGGTCGTCCGACCATCGCCTCGACGACCTCGGCGGTACTGAGTTTTCGCGGGTCGAAGCTGGTCACGATCCGGCCGTTGCGCAGGACGGTCGCCCGGTCGGCGACCTGGGCGATCTCCTCCATGCGATGGGAGATGTACACGATGCCGACGCCGCTCAGGCGCAGTTCGCGGATCACGTCGAAGAGCCGCTCGACCTCGGCGGTGGTGAGCGCGGAGGTCGGCTCGTCCATGATCAGGACGCGGGCATCGAGCGAGATCGCCTTCGCGATCGTGACGAGCTGCTGTTCGCCGACGCGCAGGTCGCCGACCGGCCGGCGGGGATCGAGGCGGACGCCGCTGCGTTCCAGCAACGCGCGGGCCTCCCGATCCATCCGGCGGCGGTCGACCGTCTTGAGCCTGGTGCGGAGTTCGCGGCCGAGGAAGATGTTGTCGGCGACCGACAGGCCGGGAACGAGGTCGAGCTCCTGGTGGATCATCGCGATCCCGGCCGACTGCGCGTCGGTGGGGCCGTTGAAGGTGACCGGCGTTCCGTTGATCTCGATCGTGCCGTCGTAGCCGGTGACGTCACCGGACAAGATCTTCATCAGCGTGCTCTTGCCGGCGCCGTTCTCGCCGAGCAACGCGTGCACCTCGCCCGCACCGAGGCTGAAGTCGACGTCCTGGCACGCCTGCACGCCGCCGTACCGCTTCCCGATCCCGGCCATCCGGACCAGGCCAGGGGTCGGGAGAGCGTCCTCGGCCATGACACCTCCGCGGGCGAGTGATCGATCTGCTGAGTCGACGAGGCGTGAGTAATCGATTTCCCGGACGCTAGACCGCATCCGCGACCACCGTCAACCCCTCGTGACCGGGTCAGTCCGAACCGTGACTCAGGAGGCCGGAGATGCTCCAGCCTTTCGAGCACCGTGGAAAGGTCAGGCGTCCTCGTCCAGCCACGCCCGGACGGACTCGTTGTGCTCGCCGAGTCGTGGCGGTGGGAGGTTGGTTTCGCGGGCTCCGGCGTACGGCTGATCGTCGAAGCGCAGTGGCGGCCCGGGGAGCTGGATCCTGCCGAGAGTGGCGTGGTCGACGTCGATCAACAGACCCTGCGAGAGCGTCTGATCCCACGCGTAGACCTGCTGGAAGTCACGGACCTTGCCGGCCGGAATCCCCTTCTCTGCAAGGCGTTGCAGCCATCCGTCGGCGGGTTGCCCGGCGAACGCCGTCTCGATCGCCGCGGTCAGCTCGTCACGATGCGCCACCCGCAGCGCGTTGGTCCCGAACCGCTCGTCCTCCGGATCAAGCCCGACAAGCGGCGCGAACGTCCGCCACTGCCCCTCGCTCCCGACCGCCACCTGGATGCTGTCGTCCAAGGTCCGGTACATCCCGTACGGCGCGATCTGCGCATGATGATTGCCCACCCGCTCAGGCAGTTCGTGCGCGACTGTCCATTTCGTCCCGTGGAACGCGTGTACACCAACCACCGACGCGAGCAGGCTGGTCCGCACGACTCGCCCCTTGCCGGTGATCGACCGCTCGTGCAATGCCGCCACGGCCCCATAAGCGCCGTACATCCCGGCCAGCAGGTCCGCGATCGGCGCTCCGACCTTGGTCGGCTCGACCGCGCCGGTGATGCTCATCAGACCGCCTTCGCCCTGCGCGATCTGGTCGTACCCCGCCCGCCCACCGTCCGGCCCGTCGTGCCCGAACCCGGTGATCGACAGGATCACCAGCCCCGGATTCAGCTCGTGCAGCCGCTCGGTCGAGAACCCGAGCCGATCGAGCACCCCGGGCCGGAAGTTCTCGATCAGTACGTCGGCCTTGCCGACCAACTTCGTCAGGAAGTCCTTGCCGTCGGGCGATTTGAGGTCGGCGGTCACGGACTCCTTGTTGCGGTTCGCGGACAGGAAGTACGTCGACTCCCCCTCGACGAACGGCGGTCCCCAGCCCCGGCTGTCGTCACCCCGGTCCGGCACCTCGACCTTGATCACCCGGGCACCCAGGTCGCCGAGCATCATCGCCGCATGCGGCCCGGCCAACGCCCGCGTCAGATCGACGACGACCACATCGGAGAGAAGGTTCTGCACGCGGCCACACTAGCCTCGCCGTCAGCGCGGCGGCCGTGACGCGACTCTCAGGCTGTCGCCTTGCGGGCGAGCGATGCGAGCCGATGCGTCACGTCGCGCGGCCGCTCCTGCATGAGCATGTGGCCGGCGCCCGGATACATCCACAACCGGGCGTGCGGCAGCTGCGCAGCCATCCGGTTGGCATGTCGCGGCGGGAGCAGCCGGTCGCGGGTCCCGTGCATGATCTCGACCGGGAGCTGATCGAGCACCTTCAACGCATGGGCGCGATCGTGCTGCAGGATCGCCTCGAAGAATCCGCCGTACGTCGGCCCCGGCAGGATCGCCAAGTCCTGCAGGAACAGCTCGACCTCGGCCGGGTCGACCTTCTGGCCGAAGACCATCCGCCGCAGCGCGGGTCGCTGCAGGAGGGCCGAGGCCGCGTCGCGGCGCCGCGGACCGCGCACAGCGCGTCGCTCGATCCGCGCGCCGACCGAGTTCATCGCCCGCGGCGCCAACACGGCCGTGGTCGCATCGAACCGCTGCGGAATACCGAAGGCACCTTGAGAGATCTGGCCGGCTGAAGTGCTCACGAGCGCGGCGGCACGGATCCGCGAGCCGAACACGTCGGGACGCTGATCGGCCAGCGCCAACAGGGTCATACCGCCCATCGAGTGGCCCGCGTAGACGACCGGCCCGTCGCCGACCACGGTGTCCAACACCTCGACCAGGTCGTCGGCGAGCTGCTCGATCCGCATCGACCCGGCGGGCGCGTTGTCGGATCGCCCGTGACCCCGATGGTCGTAACTCACTACACGTACGGCGTTTGCCCCGAGAACTCGCGGCAGCCCGTCGACCTGGTGATGCCACGACCGGGTCGAGCAGGTCCATCCGTGCACGAGCAACACCGTCACCGGGGCGTCATCCGGTCCGGTGGTCTCGACGTTCAGCCGCACGCCGTCCCGCATCGTCACACCAGTCACGCTCGTCACGCAATCTCCCGTTCCCGCTCGCCGGCGGCCAGATGCGCCGCCCGCAACCGTCCACCGCGGGCGCCACGCCCGACCAGCCAAGCGATCGCGACGATCTCGAGCAGCCCGACCACGCCGAGCAAGGCGTAGCCGCCGTTCCACATCCATCGTGGCACGTCGTTGCGCTCCTCGCGGCGCAACACCTGCTGTTCGTCGAGGAACTCGACCGACTGCCCGTTCGACACCTGGATGGCCGGCTTCTCGATCGCCGCATCCTCAGGTGCATACACCCACATCGCGACCAGATCCCGCTGTCCTTGATGCAGCCGGATCATCGACTTCCATTTTCCGTACATCGGCAACGGGTCCGCCGACCGGTAGGTGCCGTCGGCAACCTTCACCATCGGGTGCAGGATCCGTCCGCCACCCTGCCACGCCATCGCCTCGAACCAGCGCGCACCGTCGGCCGCGTCCTGCGGCTGCAGGGTGACCGTGACGTACGCCGTCGGCTCGGCCCCCGTGGCCACCCGCTCCAACGACGCCGTCGCAGTCACGCCCGGCTCCGCCGATCGCGGTACGCAGAAGAACACCACCGCGAGTACGGCGACCAGCCCGACGGCTCCGAGCTGGTGCGTCCGACGAACCGCGAGCGGCCGGATGTTCCGGATCCCGCCCGCACGTTCGTCCCCGGCGACTTCGGCGTACCGGGTGGCAAGCCAGGCTCCGACGAGACCGGCGCCGGCTCCGACGATCACGCCGTACCCGATGGCCGAGGGCAGCATCGACGGCGGCCAGGCGATCGGCATCCAGACGTGGCTCCACGCGTACTCCGCGACGACACCGACCGTGCCGATCAGGACACCGGCGACAAGTCCGAGGCGGAAGCGATTCTTGTTGCCGAGGGCAAGGGCAACACCCTCGACCAGGATGGCTTCGACGATGAGCAAGGGGAAGTGGCCGACGATCTCGCCGAGCGGCTCGGCGACCGCCCAGGCGATGCCGCCACGAATCACCAGGTACACGGCCAGTGCGCCGAACGTCGTCCCCGCGCCGCGTCGCGCCCGCAGGATCGTGAACGCCAGCGCGGATCCGAACACGATCAGAAGCGGCTGCAAAATCAGAGGAAACTGCGGCACGCCGTAGTTGAACTCGGTCCCGAACAGGTCCCAGGCGATCAGCAGCGCACCGACCGCCGTGACCTCCTGGAACAACCGGCGCTTGTTCATTCCGGCGAGCTGCTCGACCTCGGCAGACGCCAGCAACCGCGCGAAGATCGAGAAGACGACACCACCGATCATCAGCAGGTGGGTCGGACCCCAGAGCGTCACATCCTCACCGAACACCCGGTGCCACCCGTCATCTAGCGGGAAGCCGACCAGCGCGAACGTCCCGCAGAGCGTCACCAACGCTGCGCTACAAGGGACCCGCCAGCCCTTGGTCAGCTTGAGCGTACGGGCCGGCAACGGTTTGCGAGCCAGGGCGATCGGCAGCACCCCGGAGATGATCACGCCGAGGATGCCGAAGAAGATCGGGTAGTGCGCGGGCGTCCCGAACGGTCCGGTGTCGCGGCCGCGATCGATGTGGACGGCGATGTCCCACCACACCCCGAACGCGCACGCGAGCAACGACACCGCGTGCAGGTAGGGCGTGAGTGCGGCCCATCGGGGGACTCCGTCCAGTCTCCCGATGGTGTCCGCAAGCCGCCCTACCAGCGTGACGTGCCCGGTCCGTTCCCGCCACAGGAGGACGGCGAGTGCGACGTACATGAGCGAAACGAGCCCGGTCACGATCGCGATCTGGTCGAACGTCGCCGTACCGCTGGTCGCGAGCGGGACCGCCATCGGGGTGCTCCTTGATCACGTCGAGACCTGAAGTATGCGCCATGGCTGATGTTACATCGGTTATGTAACGTGAAGTCTGCGAGACTGTCAAGGGTGGATGCACAGGACGAGGAGCTCACCGTCGACCAGCTCGCCGCGAAGGTGGGCATGACGGTGCGGAACGTGCGCGCGTACGCCGGGCGCGGCCTGATCCCGCCGCCTCGCCTGGCCGGCCGGACCGGGTACTACGGCGCCGACCACGTGGCGCGCCTCACGCTGGTGCGCGAGCTGCTCGGCAAGGGCTACACGCTGGCCGCGGTCGAGCGGATGATGAGCGAGCTGCCCGATGGCGCGCTGGCGCTGGGCGTGTTCGAGACCCTGGTGAATCCGTGGACACCGGCCGAGCCCGAGGTGCTCGACGAGTTCCAGCTGGCGGAGCGAGCCGGCGTACCGCATGATCCCGCGGTGATCGCGCAGCTGGTGAAGCTCGGGATCGCGGAACGGCAGGATGACGGCCTGCTGCGGATCCCGAACCCGGACCTGCTCCGGACCGGCCTCGAGGTGATCAAACTCGGCGTACCGATGCAGGCGATCTTCGAGATGCTGCCGAAGCTGTTCGCGCAGGCCGACGCGGTCGCGAAGACGTACGTCGAGCTCTTCCGCGGCACGGTCTGGCGGGACTTCACCAACGCCGGCATGCCCGCGGAGGGCTGGCCCGAGATCCAGCGCACCCTGGAGGGCATCATCCCGCTGGCCGGGCAGGCCCTGGTCGCCGCCTTCCGCGAATCCATGGCCCGCGAGATCGAGGTCGTCGCGTACGAGGAACTGGGCCTGTCGCCCGACACCCTTCCCTCCACCGGGTGACCCGCCTGCGGTGACCTTCCGACCGCGGATGATGGGCACCGGTTCCGCGAGTTGAGGGGTGGTACGACGGTTGTCCGTCAAACGTGCGGTGGGGTTCGCGATGGTCGTGGCGGTCGGGGTGAGCGGGTGCTCGTCATCCGGTGACGACGCGTCGAGCCGACCGACCCAGACTGTGACGGTCAGCGCCAGTACGTCGATCGCCTACCCGCCGCCGGACGGTGCCACCCCGTCGGAACCGACGGCCGATCAGCCCCCACCGTGGTCGGCACCCACCGGCCCCACTCCCAGGCCGGCTCCGAGGCCGACGCCGACCCCCACCCCGACGCAGACCATCCCCTACACCGCCCTCGACGGCACCAACCTGAAGGCGTGCAACGACGCCGTCTGCGAGGTCCAGGTCAAGGTCGGCAACAGACTCCGCCTGGGCGCAATCCGCCCAGTCTTCCGAGTCGCCTCGATCACCAAGAACGCGATCAAGTTCACCCTCGACTACCCCAACGGCAAACGCGCAACCCTGACCCTCGCCCCCAACGAGTACGCCGGCTTCGCCGCCCCCATGTCCTTCCAAATAACCCTCAACCACCTCCCCACCAACCACAAAACCGCCATAGTCGAGGTAGGCCCCCTAGAACCCTGACCACTCTGTCGCGCAGGCGCCTGATATCTACGGAACGGAGAGTGCAGAAGTCAAGTCGGTGTGGATGAAGTCCTTGCCCTTGAACAACAGCGGCTCACCGGAATCCCTGGCCAGTGCGTAGGCGAAACAGTCGCCGAAGTTGAGGGCCGCAGGATGTCCGCTGCCCTTGCCGAAGTCACGGTACGCGTCCCGAGCCGTCCGAGCCTGGGCCTCGGTCACGGGCTCGATCTGGAGCTCGGCCACCGCGCAGAACTCGTCGAACCGGCGGCTGACCACCGGATCCCGAGCGCTGTCCACGACGACGGCCGCCGCCAGGAAATTGGCCGCGGAGATCCGCCGTGAGGTCGCAGCCTCGATCGCTTCGGCGAACTCCGCAGCGTCCGGCTCCGCCCGAAGGATCGCGATCACGGCCGAGGTGTCGATGATCACCGCGGCAGACCGTTCTCGTCGTACAACAGGTCGCCGTGGTCGGCTGTGCGCACGGTGTCCGGCATGCGATGGGCCGCATCGGCGCCGATCGCCAAGAGCCGGTCAGCCAGACCGGCGCCGCGCAGTCGCCGCACCCGGGTGAGACGCTCGCGCACCGCGCGGTCGACCGCGGCCGTCTGAGATTCTCCCGTCAGCCGTGCCAGCTCGCGCACCAGCTCGTGCGTGTGTTCGTTCTTGATGTTCAAGCTCATTTGGCACCTTTCTACCACTGAGGTGGCACCATTCTACCCCTTGGAAGCTCAGGCCGGATCCCTGGGTTGTTGCCAGGGGCGGGTGGGTGGGGAGATAGGTAATCCTCCGCATGTGCGGGGTGGGGCTTAGTTGGGAGGGTGTGGGTGTCAGAAGTCGAGGGCGGCGGTCCCACCGCTCGTAGTAGGCAGGAGTAGGACGATGCGCCAGATCCAGATCCGCCGCAGGCCGGTTCGCTCGGGTACCCGCCGTACGACGCGGACGCTCGAGCTCGATCTCCGTACGCCGTCCGGCCGCCGGCTGCCGTTCTGAACCCCGTCCACCTGTCCCCCGGAAGCCCACGATCATGAACCTCAGGCTGCACGTCCACCACATCCACACCGGCGGTTGGTGCGCCGACATCGACGACGACCTCGACCGCCAGCCGGACGACCCGTACTGGTGTGCCGACCAGTGGCCGACCCTCGAGGACGCGCTGACCGCCGGCTGCGCACAGCTCGCCCGGTTGGCCGCCGCGACCCACCTCACCCGGGTCAGCGGCTACGCAGACGCCGTACTCGCGGCCTGAGCCGCGGGTACGAGCAAGGCCCGGCGAACCGCAGGGGGTTCGCCGGGCCTCATCTATTCAGCCCGCGAGTCCGAGCGAGACCGTGGCCCGGTTGATCACCGCGCCGAGAACCTTGCTGTCCTTGGGCGTACCAGCCGTGGTGATCTCGATGTCGGCAGTCGTGTTGCCCCACTGGCCGATGTACCGGGTCGCGACCCACCGAGTGGTCTTACCGGCGCGGTAGGTGTAGACGATCGTGCTGACGGTCAACCGGCCCTGACCGTTGGTCGACTTCATCACCACGGTCGACGTACCGGCGACCTTCAGACCACGCGTCCCCTTCAGCGCGGCCTGCTTCCGCTTGATCGCGGTCGCTGTACTGACCTTCCCGCCGACGAAGGTGTTGAACCGCACCATCCGGTTCCGCCCCGGATCCGAGAACCGGGCCTTCCCGGTGCCCAGCTCGGTCCGCTTCCAGGTCTTCGGCAGTTGCGCCGCCGCGTGGCAACCAAACCCTCCACCACAGTCGAAGCTCCGCCAGGTGTAGCTCACCGATTGGGTGCTAGCGGCAACAACCCGGGTGCTCGCCGTGCTGGGCAGGACGCCGGTCAGCAGTACACCGCCCGCGCCGAGCGTTGCCATTCCCACGCTGATGATTCTCCTCATGACGTTTCCCCCGTTCAGTGTGCGTCGAGTGAGTGCGTTGCGGTGTTGATGACCGTGCCGAGGAACTTCTTGTCCTTCGGCGCGCCGGCGACGGTGATCTCGAAGCCGGCGTTCTTGTAACCCCAGGTACCGACGTACCGGGTGGCGACCCAGCGGGTGGTCTTGCCGCTGCGGTAGGTGTAGACGATCGTGCTGACCGTCAGCGGGCCCTGCCCGGTGGTCGACTTCATCGTCGCGGTCGAGGTGCCGAGCACCTTCAGGCCGCGGGTGCCTTTCAGCGCGGCCTGCTTCCGCTTGACCGCGGTGACCGTGCTGATGTCGCTGCGGGCGCCGTAGGCCATGTCGAACCGGATCATCCGGTCGCTGGTGCGGTCGGTGAATCGCGCCTGGCTGGGCGCCAGCTTGACGTGCTTCCAGGTGCTGGGGAGCTTCGCGCTCGCCAGGCACCCGACGTGTGACCAGCAGTCGAAGTTGCGCTTCACGAACTTCACCGCGCTGGTCTGCGCGCTCACGTCGTACGACGTTGCCGCCGCGTTCCCGGGCAGCGCGCCGCCCAGTAGCAGTCCCCCGGCGCCGATCGTTGCGACGGCCCCGCTGATGATCCCGGTTCGCTTCATTGCTCTGTTCCCCCTGTGTGGTGGTGCTTTCAGGGAGACAGACGACGCCGTCGTACGCCGGGTTGGGCCGAGGGCGACGATCAGCCCGGACGGGCAGCCTTCGGGGAATCGGGGGCAGGAAGGTCGCCGAGGTCGGCGTCCCAGTCGTCCTGCTCGTCGTCGTCCGGCAGGTTCGCCTCGTTGCGGCGGGCGATGCGGACGAAGGCGATGATCAACGCGACCGGCCCGAGCACCATCGCGGCCTCGGGCACGCCGCCCAGGTGCAGCGCGATCACGATGCCGTCACCAGCGCGATCCCACCGGCCGTGAACGCGACCATTGCCGCGAGCATCGGATACTGCGCGCGCCGCAGCTGGCGTCGCCGGAACAGTTCGGCGGCGCGATCGTGGGCGGACACGACCCCGAGCACGTGTCCGAGCACGATCGCACCGATCTGTACCCCGGCGATCAACCCGGTACCCAGGAACGCGTAGTCGATCCGCATCCCGCTCGTCCCGAGCAGGTCCCACCCACGCCCGAACGGATCCGTCGCGAGCAGCACCCCCTCCTGCCCCTGGAACAGCGCGAACGAGAAGTAGTGCGCGACGGCGTACCCGATCGCGATCGGTACCAGCGAGTGCACGAACGCACCCGGCAGCCCAGCCGCACCAACGGTCCCCGGCCGCACCCGCGCCGATCCGGTCGTCCGCGCCGCGAGGACGAACAACACCGCCACGATCGCCACCGCGACCAGCAAACCAAGCGTGTGTACGACGATGTGCTGCGTCCGGCTCAGATCACCGGTCAGCCGGGTCCACGCCGACCACCGCGAGATCCCGTCGAAGGCCGTTGACCCGAGCAACAAACACAGCAGCCCGACGATCCCCGGTCGCCGCGGCACGGTGGCCAGGCCGGCCAACGGGTTCCGCAGCTCCAACCGACCGTCGGCACCGCGTCCGAACGGACTCAAGCGCGCGAGGACTTCGGCGTACACCTCGAAGCTGTCACCGACACTGAACCAGGCCGGGCCGTAGACGATGCCTGCGGCAACGTTTGCCAAGGCGTAGAGCGACACGAAGACAGCGACGACGGACGGCTCGGAGCCATCCGGGTACGCGAGCTCCAGCCACAGGAAGGCGGCCAGCCCAGCCACCGCCGGCCAGTAGGCGATACCCGCCGGAAGGTCCCGGTACGACGTCCGCCGAACCATCCCCGCGATCGTGCGGAACGGATTCGCCAGCCGCCAGATCGGGCCGCAGAGCAGGGAGAGCGGGATGATGCCGACCCAGATCCAGACGTACAACCACGTCGGCGCCGGATTGCTCGCCGGCGAACCGCTGCCGAACCACGCGGCCCCGAGCAGTACGGCGAACGCCGCCAGCCCGATCGCTTTGATCACCCAGCGAGTCGCCGGGCTGTCGACACTACGAGTTGCCCGCGGCAACGGCGTACCGGCGATGACGCCGAATCGCGGTCGCGACCAGAACGCAGCGAGGGCGAAGAAGGAGACGGCGACGGCCGCGCCCGCGGAGTAGATCGCCAGCCACAACGGCACCGGCAGATCGCCGCGACCACCGATCCCGTGCAGCGGCACCAGCATCCCCAGCCCCGACACGAGCACGGCGCCTCCGTTCGGGCAGCTATCTGACCGATCGAATGTAACACGCTCGATGTCACATAGGTAGGGTCTGATACTCGGCCGGATCGAACCGCCGCGTCAGCTGCCGGAACCGGAAGGTGAAGGTCGGCCAGAGCGTGGTGTTGCGGCCCTTGGCATCCAGGTACCAGCTCATGCAGCCGCCGCGGGTCCAGATCGTGTTGCGCATCGACGAACAGACCTTGTCGACGAACGCGCGCTGCACCTCCGGCCGCACCTCGACCTGTCGCAGTCCCTTGGCGTCCATCGTCTTGAGCGCGTCCACGATGTAGGCGATCTGCGACTCGATCATGAACACCATCGAGCTGTGACCGAGGCCGGTATTGGGACCGACGAGCAGGAAGAAGTTCGGGAAGCCGGAGACCGCCGTACCGAGATGGGCCTCCATACCGTCCGACCACGCTTCGCGCAGACTGATGCCGTCGCGGCCGTGGACCAGGTCCATCACCGGCAGATCGGTGACCCGGAAGCCGGTGCCGTAGATGATCGTGTCGACCTCGTGCTTCACGCCGTCCTGGGTGACGATCCCGGTCGGGGTGACCTCGGCGATGCCATCGGTGACGAGGTCGACGTTCGGCTGCGCGACCGCCGGGAAGTAGTCGTCGGAGAGCAAGATGCGCTTGCAGCCGAGGGTGAAGTCCGGGGTGAGCTTGGCCCGGAGCAGCGGGTCGCGGACCTGGCGCGCGAGCTGCGACTCGGCCACCTTCTGCGCCTGCTTCATGATCCCCGGCAGCTTCGCGAACCCGAGCACGGTCGACTCGCGACTCCAGTAGATCGCGGCGCGGATCGCCTTCTGTACCAGCGGAAACCGGCGGAACGCGGCCTTCTCCGTGGCCGTGACCTTGCGCTCAGCCCGCGGAAACAGCCACGGCGGCGTCCGCTGGAACAAGTGCAGTTCCTCGACCTCCGGCTGGATCGCCGGCACGAACTGGATCGCCGACGCACCCGTCCCGATCACCGCAACCTTGCGACCGCTCAGGTCGAGGTCGTGATCCCACCGCGCCGAGTGGAAGACCGCGCCCTCGAACGAGTCGATCCCAGGAAGCTCCGGGTACGACGGCTCCGCGAGCGGACCCATCCCCGACAGCAGAATGTCCGCGGTGAACTCACCTTCGCTGGTGTGGATCCGCCACTGGCCGTCCTCCCAGTGCGCGGACTCGACCGCGTGCCCGAAACGGATGTGCCGCCGTACATCGAACTTGTCGGTGACCTGCTGCAGGTACGCCTCGATCTCGGGCTGGGGAGAGAACGTCGACGTCCACTCCGGGTTCGGCGCGAACGAGAACGAGTACAAATGCGACGGCACATCACACCGGCAGCCCGGGTACGTGTTGTCGCGCCAAGTACCGCCGACGTCGTGCGCACGCTCCAGTACGACGAAGTCGTCGTACCCGGCCTGCTTGAGTCGGACCGCCATCCCGATCCCGGCGAACCCGGTCCCGATCACGACGATCCGGTGCTGCTCGCTCTGCTGGGCCACGACGATCCTCCGGTCCATCGGGATGAACTTACTCCCAGTAAGTTACTCGGAGTCAGTTAGACTGCGCAAGTGACGTCGACCACGACTGGCGGGATACCTACGGACGCTCCGAAGCGGCGGCGGGACCGGGCCGCGCGGGAGCGGGAGATCCTGGCGGCGGCCGAGCGGATCTTCGGCGAGCGCGGGTACCAGGGCACGTCGATGGACGACGTCGCCGCTGCTGTTGGGGTGTCGAAGCCGCTGATCTACCAGTACTACGGTTCGAAGGACGGCCTGTTCCTCGCCTGCCTCGCGCGGCTTCGCACCCAGCTCCTGGACACCGTCTCCGACGCGGTCATGGCCGCGCGCGATGCCGAGGACGCGCTGTACGCCGGTTTCGTCGCTTGGT
Organism: Kribbella sp. NPDC055071; assembly: GCF_053608045.1. Lineage (NCBI taxonomy): Bacteria > Bacillati > Actinomycetota > Actinomycetes > Propionibacteriales > Kribbellaceae > Kribbella > Kribbella sp. NPDC055071. The sequence continues at coordinate 186,493 of NZ_JBSGUS010000002.1, read as the reverse complement.
TCCAGTTCCTCGACGACCACCCGCAGGCGTGGTCGGTCCTCGTCGACGAAGGCATGCTCAACCCCGGCGCGGCCGGCACCACCACCGACGAGGTCCGGGCAGCCTTCATCGAACTCATCTCCGCGATGGTCCGGATGAACCTCCCACCCGGCCACTCCGCCGACGACGACGAGATCGAAGTCATCGCCCAAAGCATCTCCGGCGCCACCGAACGCCTAGCCATCTGGCGCAGCCGAACCGCCCACCCGCCCACGCCCCAAAAAACCGCCGAAACCCTCAAATCCCTCCTATGGCAAGGCCTGAACACCCTCCGCAAACCGTAAATCGCGGGCTCCACGGCGACAGGTCTTCGGCGGCTGTCCTTCTGCCGCCGTCGGTGGATGCGCGCAATGTCGTCACGCCACCGGTCTGATTGACGCGGACTGCCGTAGGCCCGGCGGTGGCCGCCCCGACACGACATGTGATGAGCACCGCCCGCAGATCTGCGCCCCCGTGGCACCCTGGCAATAGCTGAGTGGCGTACAGGACACCCGCTTCCGCGGCTGTTCTACCAGCCGCCGCCTGCGGCGTGCGCACCCTGATCACGCGTCAATGGATCACCGCGCGACCGCCGAGAATCCGCGGGGCGCAACCGTGGTCACTCGCTGCACGCCTTGCCGCCCGCGCATCACCGTCCGGGGCGAGTCGGCCGCACGCGGCCGACTCGGCCTGAGAGCTGAGGCGAGCTGTGGTGGAGGTCCGGGTCCTGCCGGCGACCGCCTTCTTGTTCATGGTGGTGACCGCGCTGCGGTTGCGGCAGCCGAGGCGCGGTGACAGTTCAGCGAACTGCAACCAGGGACGCGCCGACCTCCATCAGCCGACCGAGCCAGGACGACATCGATCAATGAACCGTCCGCACAGAGGAGGCCCCCCGCTGCAGTGCGCCAGGCCAGCACCGCGCCGCCCGCCGCGGACACGTCGATTCGGCACCGCGCCCCGGACGCATTGCATCGGCACGGCGCCGCGGACAGGTTGGTTCGGCACCAGGCTGCGGACACAGCGGGTCGCCACCGGGCTGCGGACACAGTGCATCGGCACCGAGCTGCGGACAGGTTGGTTCGGCACCGAGCTGCGGACAGGTTGGTTCGGCACCGCGCTGCAGATGCGCCGGGCCGGCACCGCGCCGCGGACGCGTCGGGTTCGGCACCGCGCCGCGCGCCGCGGACGCGTCGGGTTCGGCACCGCGCCGCGCGCCGCGGACGCGTCGGGTTCGGCACCGCGCCGCAGACACAGTGCATCGGCATGGGGATGCGGACAGGTTGGTTCGGCACCGGGCTGCGGACAGGTTGGGTCGGCACCGCGCTGCGGACAGGTTGGTCCGGCACCGCGCTGCGGACACAGCGGGTCGGCATCGGGATGCGGACAGGGTCGAACCCGCATCGGTCGGCAGACTGCAACGACGGCCGAGCCGGCAGCGGTCAGCTGGTTGAGGCCAGGATCGGGTCGGTGTCGGCCCAGGGGTCGAAGTCCTGGGCGGTTTGGTCTGCCTGGGGGCTGCCGGGTGGTTCGGGGTCTTCGCCCCAGATGGCACGCATGGTCGCGGCACGTACCTCGGCTTCCGACACCGGCGCGTCCTCGGCGCATCCGGTAGATCTGTCGCCCTCGGCAGTTGCAACGGCGAGGGTCCTGCGGGATCGCGGCTCAGGCGCTGGGTCTTCGCCCCAGATGGCACGCATGGTCGCCGCGCGTACCTCGGCTTCCGATGGCGCTGTGTCGTCAGCGCTCCCAGCAGAGCCGGCGGCTTTGCCGGGTTGGTGGGGTTCGGGCGGGGCCGGTTCGCCTGCGCATGGCGTGGGGGTAGGCGTCTGCGTCGCGTTGGGCGGGCAGGCGCTGGCTCGTGCGGCAGCGGGCATCGGCTCGCACGGGTTCGGGGCGGCGGGCCGGGGTGTTGGTTCGGTGTTCGCGGTGCCAGGGCTCGTACTGCCCGGGTTGGCGCTAGGGGTGTTGTTGGGGGTGGGGTTGGTTCTTGGGCGCGATGGGGGGTCGGCCCAGGAGGGGCGGTTGACGTGGACGACGCCGTTGGTGATGGTGATGACCCATTTGCCGGCGTGGAGGTCGCGGTGATGGATTCTGCATAAGAGCGCGAGGTTGTTGACGGCGGTGATGCCGCCGTGGATCCAGGACTGCAGGTGGTGGGCGTCGCACATGACCGGTGGTGCTCCGTAGACCACGCAGCCTTTGTCGCGGGCGTTCAGTGCGCGCCGCATCGCTCTGGTGACGAGCCGTTCGGAACGGCCGACGTCCAGTGGTTCGGAGTTCGAGCCGAGGACTAGTGGGATGACTTTGGCGTCGCAGGCCAGGCGGCGGATTGTTTCCGCGGACAGGGCGCCGGTGTAGACGGTGTCACCGATGGCGTTGGCGGTTGCTGCTTGGAGGTCTTGCCAGTCGATGGTGACGACCAGGTTCGCCTTCGCACCGAAGCCAGGCACCCAGTTATCAGTAATACTCACCCCGCACGGCGGGCCGAGCCCGGTCGCGCTCGCCGCCTCCGCCGGGCTCACGAGTTCATCCGGAGTTGTCGCGGTCCCGGCCGTCACGCTGTCGGCGATCGTCGTGTCACCCTTGGGCGTAACACTATCGACGAACGCAGCATCGACCTCGGGCGCGGCATCGCAGGCCGATATGGCGTTGCTCGCGGCGGCCGCATCACTCGTGGGCGTGGCACCACCCTCGGGTGTGGCGCTGCCGGTGGGTGCCGCGTTGCTTGTGGTTGCCGCGTCGCTGGTGGGCCTGGCGTCCGTTGTGTTCGGACCGGCCGGAGTCATCGCTGCCGTCGCGGTTGTCGTACCGTCCACGGCGGTGGGACCACCTGCGGTCGTGGCGCTGCCCGCCGACGTGGCGCTGCCCGCGGTCGTCGTGCTGCCCGCGGTCGTCGTGCTGCCCGCGGTCGTGGTGCTGCCCGCGGGCGCCATGTTCCTCGCGGCGCCCACGTCGCTCGTGGGGTTGGTGTCGGTCGCGTTCGGACTTGGCGGAGTCGTTGTGCTCGACGGGCTCGCGGGGGCGGTGTGCTGCTCGCCCGGGCTTGTCGTACTCGCCTGAGCTGAGGCCTGCCCGGCCGGTGTCGCTTGAGCTGTGGCCTGCCCGGCCGGTGTTGCTTGAGCTGTGGCCTGGTCGGGTGTTGCTTGGGCGGTGCTGTCCGGGTTCGTGGGCGGGGACGCGGTGGGGGATGCGGGTTGGGTGTTGTTGGTGGTGCGGATGGCGGCGGCGTCGGTGGCTGCGGTGGCTATGGATAGGAGGGTGGAGAGGGCGTCGGCTTGGCGCTTTTCTCGGGAGCGGGGGTCTTGTTCGCCGTCTCGGGTGCGGCGGGGGCGGGCGCCGGTGTTGATGCCGGTGCAGAGGCGTTCGGCGTTGTCGTTGGCGAGGTAGCCGTTGAATTTGACGCCGTGGTCGTCGCGGGTCAGGGCGAGGCGTTCGCGGGTGTAGGCCTTGTCTTCGTCGGGTTCGGGGCCGTCGGGGTCGAGCAGGTTGCGGACCATGAGGGCGGCGCGGCGTAGTTCGGTGGGGGTGGAGATCCGGGCGAGGCCGACGAGTTGTTCTTCGGCGACGCGCAGGTCGTCGACCGGGACGGTGTCGGGGACTTTCTCGACGGCGTCGATGATGATGTCGGCCTGGAGGGGGCGCAGCAGGATCTCGGGCGGGAGGGTTTCGTCGGTGCCGTCGGGGGCCGGGATGCGGGTGGCGGGGTCGGGCAGCGCGTCGGTGACCGCGGCATATTTGGGCAGGGTGCGGGCGAGGCGGACTTGGTGGAGGGCTTGGGGACGGTCGATGCGGTAGCGCAGGGCGATGAGTTCGGCGGTGTCGCGGGCGCCGATGTCTTGGGCGTGGCCGCGCTGGTCGAGGTGGGCGATGAGTTGGAGGCGGTAGGTCTCGAGCTGCGCGATCTGCGCGTCGGTGGAGTCGAGAGCGGCCACCGCTTGGCTGCCGTCCATCGACCACACCTGCCGCTGCCCGAGAAGTTCCATACCGACAACTCTAGACACCCCCACCGACACTTTCCAAAGCCAGAACCCCTTGTTTTCAGGGGAAATAGTTATCCACAGATTTCAGATCGGCTCGGCTGCCGGGTGCTGAATCGTGTAGTGCACCGGATACTGTTGCCTTAGGCATCTAAACTGCCCGGACGCCGAGACCAGCGAAGAACCCGACAGGTCGAACAAGTGACAGCTGCCCTGCAGTCACGTATCAGCAGAGAAGCAGCCGGCGGCAGGCGTGCGCTGGATCAGCTTGCGCTCCGGACGGAATCTTGTGCACAGCCGACAGCTGCAACCTGGATGCTCGGGCTCGGCGCAGGCGCCTGCTGCAGATGCCGGTACCGTCGCGCGGCTGCTTCCTGAAGTGACGTCTCGGCCACGCGCGCTCAACACAACGCCCGGCGCAAACCACGCCCACCGCAGGCCATCTCCGGCGCACCCGGTCAGACGCGGCCGAAGAGCAGCCGCCGCGCAGCGGCGTTCTTGGCGCCACGCCCCGAAACACACCGACGGAGCAACACACCGCCCCACCACAGCACCTAGCGCCAACCACACCGACTGCGACCCGCGGTGCCCAGCGGAACTGGACCAGGGTCGTGACAACGTGCCGCGTACCCCGCCGACGAGCAGCCGCCGCGCGGCGGTGGCCTTTCCGGGTGGGGTTGTTTCGGGTGGGGCCTCAGGGGTTTGACCCTGAGGGGTGGCTGACGGATGTCATGGGTGGGTTGTGACGGGTGGTCGAGGGGAACTGCGGCGTCAGCCGCGAAGCTTTGGGTATGACGACAACGACTGCGGTCAGCCTCCGGGGTGTGACCAAGAAGTATGGGGCGGTGCAGGCGGTCGCCGGGGTGGATCTGACCATCCGGGCGGGCGAGGTGGTGGCGTTGCTCGGGCCGAACGGGGCCGGGAAGTCGACCACGATCGAGATGCTGCTCGGGCTGGTGAAGCCGGATCAGGGCAACGTGCAGGTGTACGACGGAACTCCGAACGAGGCGATCGCCGCCGGCCAGGTCGGGGTGATGCTGCAGAGCGGCGGGATCATCGAGGACGCGAAGGTCGGTGAGCTGCTGAACCTCGTGGCCGGCCTGCACAAGCACCCGATGCCCGTGCAGGAGGCGCTCGAGCGGGCCGGTATCGCCGACCTGTCCAAGCGGGTGATGAAGGGTCTGTCCGGCGGCCAGAAGCAGCGGGTGCGGTTCGCGATGGCGATCATCCCGCAGCCCGATCTGATCGTGCTGGACGAGCCGACGACCGGCATGGATGTCGAGGCCCGCCGTGACTTCTGGGCGTCGATGCACGCCGAGACCGCGCGCGGCCGGACCGTGCTGTTCGCGACCCACTACCTGGAAGAGGCCGATTCGTACGCCGACCGGGTCGTGCTGATGCGGGCCGGCAAGGTAGTTGCCGACGGCACCGCTGCCCAGATCAAGGCGAGCGTGTCCGGCCGGACCATCCGCGCCACGATCCCGGGCGCTGACCTCGCTACCCTCGCGTCGCTGCCCGGCGTACGCAATGTCGAGACGCGCGGGGACGTCGTCCTGCTGCAGTGCGCGAACTCCGACGACACCCTGCGCTACCTGCTCGACAACACCAGCGCCCATGACATCGAAGTGACCTCAGCAGACCTCGAAGACGCCGTACTGGCGATCAGCGCAGAACAGGACTCCCTGGCATGAACCGCGAATACCTGATGTTCGACATCCGCCGCATCCTGCGGAACCGGCGAGTGATGATCTTTGCGATCCTGATGCCGTTGGTGCTGTTCCTGATCTTCGGCCTGACGATCCCCCAAGGCGCCAGCGAGGGCGGGATCTCCGCGATCGCCTACGTGATGGTGAGTATGGCGATGTTCGGCTCGATGTCGGCCTCGATGAGCAGCGGCGGCGTGATCGCGGCCGAGCGCGACGGCGGCTGGAACCGGACGCTCCGCCTCACTCCGCTCAAGCCGCAGGCGTACGTCATCAGCAAGGTGATCCTGTCCCTGCTGCTGGCGCTCCCGCCGCTCGTCGTCGTCTTCATCACCGGCATGGCCGTCGGCCACGTCCATCTCAGCGTGGCCCGGTGGGTGACCGTCGCGTTGGTGTCCTGGCTGGGTGCCTTGCCGTTCGCCGCGATCGGCCTGGTCATCGGGTACGTCGCCAAGCCCGACAGCGTGCAGCCGATCACCGGCTTGAGCACGATGCTGATCGCGGCCTTCGGCGGACTGTGGTTGCCGGTCGACCAGATGCCCTCGCTGATGAAGCACATTGCCCAGCTGACTCCGGCGTACTGGACCGGACTGACCTCGCGAAGCGCGCTGACGCAGAGCGGCGTGGACATGCAGGCGCTGCTGGTGGTGCTCGGCTGGACAGTGGTCCTCGGATTCATCGCTCTGCGCCGCTACCGCGCTGATACCGCGCGGGCTTGAGGCCTCCGTGGCATAGCGTGATCAACGTGAAGAGCCGAGATGTGCTGGAGGACATGGCTGAGCAGGCCGGTGACCGCGGGCCTGGTCGGTGGGCTTGGCTGGCGGGTGCGTTCTGGCTGTTCTACCTGTTCCAGCCACTCCAGCGCATCGCCAACCGGGAGTCCGGGGCAGCCGAGATGTTCGGGTTCCTCACGGTCGGCCTCTTCGCGGCAAGCTATCTCGCCTTCTTCGGGCTGTTGCGGCGAGCGGCCAAGAAGAACCAGCTCCCGGTCTGGCAGCGGGTCTCGTATCTCGCCCTGATGCTGACGCTGTGCCTGCTGATGATTCCCACCGCCGGTCAGACGGCGTTCACCGGCCTGGTCTACATCGCGTCGGTCGCGATGCTTCTGCTCGATCTCCGGGTCGCGATCGCGTTCGTCGTGCTGCTGTTCGCCGGCGCCGAGATCTCGCTGCGGGTGGTGCCGGGCTGGAGTGACAACGGCAGCTACGGCCTCGCGATCGTCCTCGGCGCACTGGCGGTGTACGCGCTCCGCCGAGCCGGTCAGCGCGGTATCGAGCTGGAACGGGCGCGCCGGGAGATGGCCGACCTGGCCGTCCAGGAGGAGCGCAACCGGTTCGCCCGGGACCTGCACGACATCCTCGGGCACTCGCTGACGGTGATCACGGTGAAGGCCGAGCTGGCGGGAAAGCTGATCGAGGCGAGCCCGGCCCGGGCCGCTGCCGAGGTCGCCGACGTCGAGAGCTTGGCCCGCGCCGCCCTGGCCGATGTCCGGGCCGCCGTCGCGGGATACCGCGAGCTCAGCCTGGCCGGTGAGCTCGTCGCCGCCAAGACCGCGCTGAAGGCCGCCGAGATCAAACCCGACCTGCCCACGACGGTCGACGAAGTGCCGGAGGAGAACCGGGAGTTGTTCGCCTGGGTTGTGCGGGAAGGTGTCACCAACGTCCTGCGTCACTCCGGCGCGAAGCGCTGCCGGATCAAGTTCGACGCGCGCCAGATCGAGGTCCTCGACGACGGCAAGGGACCGACGCCCGGCGGCGGCGCGTCCGGGCACGGGCTGATGGGATTGCGCGAGCGGGCAGATCAGGCCGGCGCAAGCGTCCAGGTCGGCCAGGCGCCTGGCGGCGGATTCCGCCTTGCTGTCAGGGTGGGGCCGTGAGTATCCGTCTGTTGATCGCCGACGACCAGGCGCTGGTCCGTGGGGCCCTGGCCGCGTTGCTGGATCTGGAACCGGACCTCGAGGTGGTCTCCGAGGTCGGTCGCGGCGACGAGGTGATCGCGGCCGCGAAGGCGACCAAACCGGACGTTGCCCTGCTCGATGTCGAGATGCCCGGCCTGGACGGGATCGAGGCCGCCGCCGAGTTGCGGACCGCCGTACCGGGGGTGCGGGTGCTGATGGTGACCACCTTCGGCCGCCCCGGCTACCTGCGTCGGGCCATGGAGGCAGGCGCCGCCGGTTTCGTCGTGAAGGACACCCCCGCGACCCAGCTCGCGGATGCGGTACGACGGGTGCACCAGGGGCTCCGCGTGGTCGACCCGTCACTCGCCGCCGAAACCCTGGTCGCGGGGACGAGCCCCTTGACCGGCAGGGAGTCCGACGTACTGCGCGCAGCCCGCGAAGGTGGCACGGTCGCCGACATCGCCCGCGAGCTCCACCTCTCCGAGGGCACCGTTCGCAACCACCTCTCCGCCGCCATCGGCAAGACCGGCGCCCGAACCCGCGCCGAAGCCGCCCGAATCGCCCTCGGGAACGGCTGGCTGTGATGCTCGTCAACGTCGTGGATGTCGAAGCGACCTGCTGGGAAGGCGATCCGCCACCGGGCCAGGAGCACGAGATCATCGAGATCGGTCTCAGCGTCGTCGACCTCGACAGCCGGCAGCGGCTGGCCAAACACGGTGTTCTGGTTCGGCCGGAACGCTCTACCGTGAGTGCCTTCTGCACCGAGCTGACCGGGCTCACCCAGGAGAAGGTCGACGGCGGCGTCTCGTTCGCCCAGGCGTGTGACCTGCTGGTCTCGCAGTACCAGACGGACAAGTTGCCCTGGATGAGCTGGGGTGACTACGACCGCAAGCAGTTCCAGCGGCAATGCGCGGACTTCGGTGTCGCGTATCCGTTCAGCGACGATCACACCAACGCCAAGGCCCGGTTCGCGGAGCTGCACGGACTGCGACGGCGTCCGTACATGGCGCTAGCACTGGAGATCGCCGGTCTACCGGTCGAGGGGCGGCTGCATTCGGGCGCCGATGACGCGTGGAACATCGCAGGTCTCGTCCTGCACATGCAAGCGCACTAAGGTGGCTGTTCAGGGGGAGGGATCTGTGATGTCGATCGAGGAATTCAGTGTGCGGGGGCGGTTGGCGGACACCGGTGAGGGGATCACCGGTGACGAGTTGCAGCTGGCGACGCGTAATCACGGGGTGCCGCTGGAGGGTCTGCGGTACGACGTGACACCGCCGGGCCTGCACTACGTGCTGGTGCATTACGACATCCCGGCAACGAACGCGGCCACCTGGCGACTCACTGTCGACGGATGCGTCGAGCAAGCACTGTCGTTCGGACTGACCGAGTTGCGCGCGATGGGACGTCGTACGATCCGGGTCACTTTGGAGTGCGCGGGCAACGGCCGGGCCGCGTTGCAACCGCGGCCGATCAGCCAGCCCTGGTTGACCGAAGCCGTCGGTACGGCGGAGTGGACCGGCGTGCTGTTGTCCGACCTGCTGCGATCCGCCGGGATCCGTGCGGATGCGGTGGACGTCGTGTTCACCGGCGCGGATCACGGGATCGAGCGCGGTGTCGAGCAGGACTACCAGCGCGGTCTCTCCGTGACCGAGGCGATCGATTCCGGCGCGATCGTGGCGTGGGAGATGAACGGCCAGCCGCTGCCGCCGCAGCACGGGTATCCGCTGCGCCTGGTCGTACCCGGCTGGTACGGGATGGCGAGCGTGAAGTGGCTGCGGTCGATCGAGCTGATCGACCACGAGTTCGACGGCTTCCAGAACGCGGTCGCCTACCGGATCCGCACCGACGCCGACGATCCGGGGACGGCGGTGACCCGGATCGAGCCGCGGGCCTTGCTGGTGCCGCCCGGGTTCCCCGACTTCATGAGCCGGCACCGGTTCGTTGCTGCAGGCACCGTTCCGCTGTTCGGCCGGGCCTGGTCCGGCTGGGCGCCGATCGAGCGGGTCGAGGTCAGCACGGACGCCGGCGTGACCTGGCACGAGGCAAAATTGGATGCCCCCAGCAACGACACCGACGAGCTCGCCTGGCGGGCGTTCGAATACGACTGGGCCGCCACGCCCGGCGAGCACGTCCTCACGGTCCGCGCGTACGACGCCAGCGGCCGCGAACAACCCATCGAGGCCCCCTGGAACCGCGGCGGCTTCGCCAACAACACCGCCCAACGAATCACGGTGCTGGTGACCTGATTCCGCGTGTCGCTGGGCCGATCCGTCGTACCCGCGGCACATCCTGGAGACGGACACGGTCTCACTCCAGGAGTGTTGCGGTGAACGAACTGGGCCTACAGATCCACCTGCACGCGCGCGTCTTCCGAACCGCCGGTGAGTGGTACGCCGACATCGACGACAAGCTCGACCCACAGCCGGACAACCCACTGTGGTGGGGCTCCTACGAGTCCCAGCGAGCAGCGATCGACGCGGCCTGCGCGCGGATCGCCGCGATGCACCTGGCGTCGTCGCACTCACTCCGGCTTGTCGTCTGACCTACCGCCGATCAGCTTTCGCACGGAGCTGATCCAGCGCGGCCTGCCCCGCGCCGGCCGCCGGTGCCGCGAGCCCCCGGTGTGGTCCGGCGGCAGCAATCGGTCGGCGGCTTCGCGATCCAGTAGACGTTGCCGGGCGCGTTCGCGCCGCGCGATCGTGCGCCGGGTCGGTTGCTCCAAGCGCGTCCACCAGTCGAACCGCCCGACCAGGAAGCGGGCGGGATAGCACGCCATGCCCGCGACGGCGGCGCTGCCCACCGGATTCCCAGCCAGGAAGCTCGGGCCGAGCAGGTACAGACCGCCGGTGACACCACCGAAGAACACCAGCAGCAGGATCAACTGCCGGCCGTGGAGGTCTCGATCCTCGTTGGGCGTAGTCACCTGAACATCATGAGGTACGGACGCCCACCGCAAGGGCGTGGTTCCGTGCTTTCACTCCGGGTCGTTGTGGGAGTCGCCGCCGATCAGGTACGGCGTGGTGATGCCTTCGTACATGAGGTGGGTCATCAGGCCCTGGGAGGCGTGCGGGAGGTTGTGGCAGTGGTCCATCCAGACGCCGGGATTGTCGGCGACGAAGGCGATCTCGTAGGTCTCGTTGGTGCCGACCTCGAGGGTGTCGATCCACCAGGGTGAGCCGGTGGCGGCGACGCCGTTGCGGGACAGCACGACGGCGTGATGGCCGTGCAGGTGCATCGGGTGCGCCTGCCCACTGGTGTTGGAGATCTTCATCCGGACAATGTCGCCCTCGGCAACCATGTACATCGGCACGTCGGGGAACTTGTGTCCGTTGATCGTCCACCACAACCCCGGCTTCCCGTCCAGGAACCCGAGCTGCCGCCCGATCCGGTACTCGAAGTTTCGATCCGCCTTTCCTGGATCGAAACCAAATGGCGCGGGTTTCCCGTAGGTCAACAGATCGACCGTCTCCGCAGGCAGCTCGCCGGCCGGCGAATCTACCGGACCGATCCCCAGCGAGGTCGCGCCCGCACCTGCCACCAGCCGCATCCCGCCGGCCGGCACGACCGCCTCCAGATCCACGCGGCCGCCGGCAGGCAACGGATAGGCCGCTGTCACCGGTGTCGGTCCGTTGACGTTGCGACCGTCGACAGCAACGACCTTGTACGGCGTCCCGAGCAGACCGACCCGCACGATGGCGTTGTCGGTGTTGATCAGCCGGACGTGCGCCGTCGTACCGGCCGGAAGATTGATCCGCTGAGTCCCCGTGCGCCCGTTGAGCGTCCGCTTCCCGTCGTACGTGTGGATCGTGGCGATTACCTCACCCGGCGTCGCGGGTGCGATCACGATCGGCCCGAAGAGTCCGCCTTTGACCTCATCGCTCGAGACCTGATGCGAGTGATACCAGTACGTGCCACCCTGCTCGGCCTTGAAGCGATACACATACTTCCCACCCGGGCGTACGGCGTCCTGTGTCACCCCGGCGACCCCGTCCTCGGCATTCGGTACGTCGATGCCGTGCCAGTGCAGCGTGACACCGTCGGACACGTTCTCGTTCACCAGCGTGACCTGGACGAGGTCGCCCACCTTGGCCCGGATCAACGGTCCCGGCGAGGTCCCGTTGAGCGTGTAGCCGTCCACGGTCTCACCGCTGGGCAGCTGGAACGTCTGCTTCCGCGCGGTGAGCGTCACCGCGACATCCGGCGTTCCCGTCTTCGGGCCGGTCAGGTCCGCCACGCTCCTGGTCATGTCCATCGACATGCCGTCGTGCTGCTCGTGCCCGGCGGAGGTCGGCCCGCCGCCGTAGTCGGCGTACCCCATCTCTGTCGCGTTGTAGTGGCCGGGGACGAGGCTGGTCACCCAGAGATACCCGAGCGGTACGAGCACCGCGAGAGCGACTCCCAGAGCGACCAGCCGGCCCCACCGGCGTCGGGACTTAGCCACTGGTCACAGGTTGATTCGGTACGGCGGCTCGCCGAGCGGCCGAACTGGCCAGGCCGGCGATCGCGAGACCGTTCAACGCATGCAGGACACCGAGTGCGGGCAGCCCGAACGAGAACACCGCCAGGGCGAACTGCAGGGCGACCAGTACGACGACGATCCCGGCCATCACCCGCCCCCGCGGAACGTCGGTCAGGAACGACACGATCAGGAAGACCAGCGCGAGCAGAGCGATCACCGAACCGGCGATGCTGTGGTACGTCTGCCCGAAGTTGGTGTAGTCCGACCCGATCGACGTGCCGTTGTCGGCGTCCTTCGCGATCGTGAACCCCGACAGCGCGATCGACGCGATCTGGAGCACCACGGCCGCCGTGATCAGCATGCCGAGCACTCGGTAGACGGCTCTCATGCCCGCCGCTCCATCCGGCGCCTACGGACGATGAAGAACCCCGCCACGGCCAGGACGAGCGGCAACACCGGCGGATGACCGCCGCCCACCACGCACCCCACCGAAGCAAGAACTCCGACCACGCCGAGCGCGATCAGCAACGGGACCGGAACGCGTCCCAGGAACCCCGGCCGACCCGGCCTTGATCGCGGACCTGCACTACCGGCCGCGCTCTCGGACGCCGCCGTCCACGGCGGCCGCTTCCAACCCCACGGTCCAGCCCATTCGCCACTCTCCGAGGCACTGGACTGTCCCGAGCCGGCCGCGTGTGCGCCGGGGAGGTCGGTGAAGAGTGCGGCGAGGTCCGCTTCGGTCTTCGCCTGTAGTGCCTGGTCGATGCGCTCGGCGTGTTCGTCCGCGCTGAGCCGGCCGGCTTCGTAGTGGTCGCCCAGACGCTTGATCGCGTCCTCGCGTTCGCTGTCGCCGATGCGGATGGGCCCGCCCGGCCTCTCGTCGTTCATGACACTCCTCGGTGCTCGTGGATCAAGTGCACCAAGCGTGTCGTTCGGACCCCTTCCGCCGCGTCGCCCAGCCGGCGGCACCTCACCTACCCCCGGAGGAGCACACTGCACCGCTGGACGCAGTACGGCGTACTCCCCGGGGCGTAGGCCTACCCAGGGGGAACCCTCAGGCGTTGGCCGAGAGGATCTTGTTCACATCGTTGTTGGCTTTGATCAGCGACGACGGATCGGCCTCGAAGGACAGGACGGCGTCCATCGCCGGGGTCATGACCGCGGAGACATCCGCGGCGTTGGGATTGGCCGGGTACGGGAAGACATCCCCGGCCTCGACCGTCTCGAGGAACGGCGTCACGTCCCAGCCGTCGGCCGCGAACGCCGTCTTGGCCGCCGGCAGGCTCGCCGCCACCGCCGGGAAGACCACGCCGGCCTTCGCGACGATGTCCTGCGCGGTCTGCGAACCAAGGAACTTCACCCAGGCCCAGGACGCCTCCCGACGGGTCGTGCCCGCCCAGATCGTGTCCGCGAGCCCGTTCATCATCGACATCCGCTTGCCGATCGGACCGACCGGCAGCCGCGCCAGTTTGGTCTTGACCTGCTTGAGGCCGGCGTACGTCCCGAGCTGCCAGGAGCCGTTCGGCGTGATCCCGTACTTCCCCGCACCGAAGCTGGTGGTGACATCCACGCCGGACTTGGCCTGCGCGTACGTCGGCATGTACCCCTTGGTGATCAGGCTGCGCCACCAGCCGATCGTCTCGGTGAACTTCGGGTCGCCGTAGAAGAACTTCGTCCCCCACGGCTCACCCTCGGAGTACTTCCAGCCGTTGCTCGCCGCGTACCAGCTCCAACTGGTCTGACCGTCCGAGCCACCGGCATCGCCGTACCCGAGGCCGAAGACCTTGATCTTGCCCGGGTCGAACCCGGGCTGGTCGCCGCGCCGGCCCTTGGCGTCGACAGTCAACCGGCGGACGATCTCCTCGAAAGTGCCACCGTCCCGCGGATTCCAGGTCATCGAGTTCAGCTGGTCGGCGCTGATGCCGGCCGCCTCGGTCAGTGCACTGTTGTAGAAGTAGACCTCGCTGTCGAAGTCCTTGGGCAACCCGTACCGCTTCCCGTCGGCACCGATCCAGCGTTCGGCCAGGCCTTTCTGGTAGATGCCCAGATCAACCTTGTCCTTGGCAACAAAGTCGTCGATCGGCAGCACCAGGCCCTTGTCCGCGTACAGCGGGTACTTCGCCGAGTGCGACGTGAACACGTCCGGCGCCGTGTCGGAGATGAACCCGGTCACCATCTTGGCCCAGTAGTTGTCCCAGCCGTACTGCTCGATCGTCACGGTGTACTGCGGGTTCTGCTCGTGGAACACCTTGGCGCACTCGATGTACATCGGCAGCTGGCCCGAATCCCAGAGCCAGTAGATGACTTCGCCCGGACCGCGGGCCGCGGCACCGTTGTTGCACCCGGCAACCGCCGACGCGGCGAGCCCGGCCATTCCTGCCTTCAGCAGGGTCCTTCTGGACAGAGGTCTCATCATTTGATCCCTGAGAAGCCGATGGAGTTGGTGATCCGCTTCGCGAACGCCAGGAACAGGATGATCATCGGCAGCGCCGCGATCAGCGTCGCCGCCATCAGCCCGGCCCAGTCCGGCCCGCCCTGCGGCGTCTGCGAACGGAACACCCCCAGCGCGACCGTGAGCACCCGTACGTTCTCCTGCTGGCCGACCAGCAACGGCCAGAAGTAGTCGTTCCACGAGTTGATGTAGGTCAGGATCGCCAGCGTCGCGATCGGCGCCGTGCTCATCGGGATGATCAGTCCGAAGAAGATCCGCCGGTGCCCGGCACCGTCGATCATCGCCGCCTCCTCCAGCTCACGGCTGATGCCGAGGAAGAACTGGCGCAGGAAGAAGATCGCGAACGGCGTCATGAACGCGGTCGGCAGGATGATGCCGGCGAAGCTGTTCAGCAGGCCGAGGTTCTTGATCAGCACGAAGTTCGGCAGCAGGGTGAAGATCGGCGGGACCATCAGCGCGGCCAGGAAGATCGCGAACACCGTGTCGCGACCGGGCCAGCGCAGCCGGGCGAACGCGTACGCCGCCATCGCGCTGAAGAACACCTGGAACGCCGTCGTGACCGTTGCCACGATCAACGAGTTCCGCAGGTAGAGCCAGAAGTTGACGGCCGCTCCGGACCCGCCCTGGGCCTGAGCCTCCTCGAGCGTCGAGAGTCCGAGCACCCGCTTGAACCCACCCAGTGTGGTGTCGACCGGCAACAGCGAGCTCGGGTGGCCGGGGAGCTGGGTGTTGTTCGACAGCGCCGTACGCAGCATCCAGTAGAACGGGAAGAGCGTCACCAGCAGCAGCACGATCAGACAGGCCCAGGCGACGACGCGACCGGGGCTGAGTTGTTTCCTCATGCCAGATCACTCTCCCGCGCGCGGAGCAGCCGCAGCTGCAGCAGCGAGACCAGCGCGAGGATCGCGAACAGCACCAGGGCCATCGCGGACGCGTACCCGAAGTCGAACCGGGTGAACGCACGCTCGTAGATGTAGTAGTAGATGACCCGGGTCGCGTTGATCGGACCGCCTTGCGTCGTCACCGCGATGGTGTCGAAGATCTGGAACGACCCGATCATGGTGACCACCAGGACCATCACCAGAACAGGCCGCAACAACGGCAACGTGATCCGCCAGAACGTCTTCCACTCCGTCGAACCGTCCACCTCGGCGGCTTCGTAGACGTACGCCGGAATCGTCTGCAACCCCGCGAACACGAGCAGGGCCGTGTACCCCATGTGCCGCCAGACGTTGATCCCGGCAACGGTCGGGATGGCCCAGTGCGAGTCGCCGAAGAACGCGATCGGGTCGATCCCGATCGCGTTCAGTCCCTGGTTCACGATGCCGACCTGGAAGTCGAGCATCCAGTACCAGACCAGCGCGACGACGACGTTCGCGACCAGGTAGGGCAGCAGGATCGCGGCGCGGACCGTGATCGACTTGGTCAGCCGGTACATCAGCATCGCGATACCGACCGCCAGCACGGTCTGCAGGCCGATGTTGATCACGACGTACTCGACGGTGACCACGAGAGCGTTCCAGAAGAAGCTGTCCTGGACCATCCGCTCGTAGTTGTCGAAGCCGGTGAACTTCGGCGGCGACAGCAGGCTGTACTCGGTGAAGCTCAGGTACGCGCCGCGCAGCGTCGGCCAGATGTAGAAGACGACGAAGCCCAGCGTGGCCGGGGCGAGAAAGATCATCGCGACCTTCAGGTCGCCGAGGTTTCGCCGCCGGCCAGGCGGCTTGGGATCCCCGCGACGATGTAGCCGGCTAGGTGGAGCATTGGTGGTCACAGTCACGGGGATCTCCTTCTCCATCTACGATCGGCCGGGCTAGCCGATCGCGGTCACGTCCTAGTCACGTCCAGCAAGATCGCGTGCTCGGGCCACTGCACGGGGATCAGCACGCCGAGCGAGGCGAGTGCGGCGCCGTTCAGCTCCACACTTCCACCGTCGGCCTGCCAAGCGGCGCTTCGCGAGTCGGACCCGGGTGTCGCGATCTTGCTGACGCGATAGGTACGCCGTGGGTCCAGTCCGGGCAGCCGCACCCGGCCGACCGCCGAGGTGACCGACTGCGTCAGCTGTACGGCGGCGTACACGGCCCGCGCGCCGTCGGACCCGACCACGCCGTGCAGGAGGAAGTCGTTCGGGCCGCGGTCGGCGCGGACGACCGTGCCGGTGTGCAGCAACGGCCGCAGCTCCTTGTGCAGGGCAACCCATCCGGCGAGCTCCGCGCGCTCCTCGGCCGACGCGGACGCGATGTCCCACTCGATCCCAAAGTGACCGAACAGCGCGGTGATCGCGCGGAACGACAGCGCCTGGGTGCGGCCGGTCGTGTGCGCCTTCGGCGGTCCGACGTGGCAGCCGATCAGCTCCGGCGGCAGCAGCAACTGCGTGTAGCGCTGAATTGTCTGCCGCTCGAGCGCGTCGTTGCTGTCACTGCCCCAGACCCGGTCGGTGCGCTCGAGGATGCCGAGGTCGACCCGGGCACCACCGGACGAGCACGACTCGATCTCCAGGCCGGGGTGCCGGCGCTTCAGCTCGTCCATCAGTCGGTACACGGCCAGGGTCTGCTCGTGGATGGCCGCCGTACCGGTCAACTGGTTGCCGCCATCAACGAAGTCGCGGTTGTGGTCCCACTTCAGGTACGCGATGTCGTACTCGGTCAGCAGGCTGTCGAGCCGCTCGAGGATGTAGTCGTACGCGGCCGGGATACCGATGTTCAGCCCCTGCTGGTGACGGGCGGTCGGCGGCATCCGGTTGCCGGTGGCAAGGATCCAGTCCGGGTGCTTGCGGGCCAGGTCGGAGTCCGGGTTGACCATCTCCGGCTCGACCCAGAGGCCGAACTGCAGGCCCAGGCCGCGGACGTGGTCGACCAGCGGGTGCAGGCCGTTCGGCCAGATCCCTTCGTCGACGTACCAGTCGCCGAGCCCGGCGTGATCGTCACGCCGCCCGCGGAACCAGCCGTCGTCCAGCACGAACCGCTCCGCGCCGACCTCGGCGGCCGCGTCGGCCAGCGACTTCAGCTTGTCCAGGTCGAGGTCGAAGTAGACGGCCTCCCAGGTGTTCAGTACGACGGGACGCGCGGTCTGCGGGTGGTTCGGCCGGGCCCGCAGGTACTCGTGGAACCGTGCGGACAGCCGGTCGAGTCCGACGCCGTACGAACCGTAGATCCAGGGGGTGCTGTAGGTGCCTTCGGGCTGGATGCGGCCTTCGCCCGGGAGGAGGAGCTCGCCGCCGCCGATGACGGCGTACCCGCTCATGCCGCGCTCGGCGTACGAGCGGTGGTTGCCGCTCCATGCGGTGTGCACGGCCCAGACCTCACCCGTGCCGAAATCGAATCCCGGCGTACCGGCCATCAGCAGCAGGGTCGCGTCGGCGCCGGTGCGACCGCGGCGGTTGTCGCGGATGTGCGCGCCTTGCGTGAACTCGTGCCGCTGGGGGTGCCGCTCGCCGATGTGGCGACCGGTCAGGTCGAGAAGCTCGGTCGCCTCGGTCGGGACCGGCAGCGCGAGCAGCAGCCCATCGACCGTGTACGGCGTCGCCCCGGTGTTGGTCAGGTCAGCCTTCGCCCGGACCAGACCGCTGTCGGTCAGCTCGATGGTGAGGCGGAGCCTGAGCCCGGCCTCGGTGTCCTCGGCGTCGACCTGCACGGTGTTGTCGGTCTGCGCGATGCTCGCAACCTGGAAGCCCGCGGAGAAGTTCTGCCCGTCGCGATGGCCGCTCAGCCCCGGCAGCCCGAACCAGCCGGCCGAGTACTCCGGCACGATCGCGATCGGCCGGTTCTCGTCCAGACCGTTCCCGTCCTGGACCGGACCGGCTCCACGCCTCAGTTCCAGCAGAGCGTCACCGGTCAACTCGCCGAGATCCGCGCCCCAGTGCAGCACGGACGGAAGGGCCGGACCTGAGCAGTCCAGCACCAAGCTGACCCCGGCAGCCCGAAGCTGCAGCACCTCAATGTTCGACACTGTTGATTCACTCTGCTTTCTGATTGATTTCAGGACGGAACTATTTACCCCGCCGGCCTAGATGTCAATGCTTCACGAAGTTAAGTAATTACCCTAAGGCCATCCCGGGGATCGGCCCAAGGGTTCAGCAATCGCTCTCCCCGCTCGTGACCGTTGTATTGACAGATTTTCCTGTCTATTGGACAGTGGTCGCGTGTTGCGCTATGTCGAGGAGCCGGAGAAGGTGCGGCTGGCGTTGTCGCCGATCCGGCGGCAACTGCTGGAGCTGCTGCGCGAGCCTGCGTCGGCGACCCAGCTCGCGGTGACACTGGAGTTGCCGCGGCAGCGAGTGAACTACCACCTGCGGGAGCTGGAGAAGGCCGGCCTGGTCGAGCTCGTCGAGGAGCGGCAGCGACGCGGATTCACCGAGCGGATCCTGCGCGCGTCCGCCGATCTCGTGGTCGATCCGGCCGTGATGGGTCGAGCGTTCACGCAGATCCAGGACCAGTTCGCCGCCGAGCACTTGATCGATGTCGCCGCCGGCACGGTTCGCGACGTGGCCCGGATGCAGAGTGCGGCCGATGCCGGGGGCAAGCGGCTGCTGACGTTCACCCTCGAGGCCGAGGTCCGCTTCGCCGAGCCCGCCGACGTCCACCGCTTCACCGACGCACTCACCGAGGCGGTCAGGCAGACCGTCGAACACTTCGACACCGACGGCGGCCGCCCGTACCGCCTGATCGCCGGCGGCCACCCCACGCCGCGCGAAGAGACCCAAGGAGAGACATGAAGATCGTGGTGACGGTGGCCGCTCCGGTGGAAGCGGTCTGGGACGCACTCCGGAACAAGGACAAGATCGTGCACTGGCACGGTTGGGAGTACGAAGGCGGTCTGGAGCAGGAGATCGACCTCATCTATTTCACCGGGGTGGCCGAGGACGGGACGACGCTGACGCTCGGGAACGGCGACGTCTTCGTCGTCGAGCCCGTCGAGGGCGGTTCACGGGTCACGCTGACCCGGGCGCCGCTGGGGGCGAACCCGGAATGGGACGCGTACTACGACGACGTCACCGAGGGCTGGATCACCTTCCTCCACCAGCTCGGCTTCTTCGTCGAGCAGCACCCGGACGACGAACGGCACACGCTCTTCTACTCCGGCACCGGAGCCGTCTCGCCCATCACCGAGCTGGGCATCGACGTCGAGTCGGCAGGTACGCCGTACCAGCTCGACCTGATCGGCGAGCAGGTGAAGGGCCAGGTCCGGTACGTCTCCGACCACCAGATCGGCCTCGCAGTAGATGCCTGGGGCAACGGTCTGCTGGTCCTCAGCTATCTCCCGCCCGGCGAGAAGAAGCCCGACGGGGCCACAATGGCGATCCTCAGCCTGTACGGCGATGTCGACCGCGACGAGCTGGACGGCCGCTGGAAGACGTGGTGGGAAGCGCGCTACCCCAACGGCCTCGACCTGACAGCCGGGTAACAAGGCGGAGAATAGTCGGCGCCAGCGGCCTAGCAGGTGTAGTTACCGGGAAGTATCCCTGCCGACGGTGATCAGTTTGATCATCGAACTCCGGCAAGAGAGGCCCTCCGGTGAAAACTCCGCCCCTTTCACTGTCCCTTCTGCTCCTCCTCCCCTTGACCGCCTTCGGCCTGGTCGCGACGCCTGCCCAGGCCGACGGTCCAGGATCGGGGCCGCCGTACGTCGTCACCCTCGGCGACTCCTACATCTCCGGCGAGGCCGGCCGCTGGGCCGGCAGCTCGAACAACTCCGAGGCGCCGGCCGACGCGCTCGGTGCGCACGCGTATCACGACAACGCGAGCGGTACCGCCGAACAGATCCCGAACTGCCACCGCAGCCGATCGGCAGAGGCCTACCTCGGCGGCGGGATCGGCGGGCTGAACCTGGCCTGCTCCGGCGCCCGCACGACGACTGCCACCGGCGACGACTTCAAGCCTGGCATCGACTTCTACGACGACGGCGCCGGACACCTCGGTCAGGCGAAGCTGCTGCAGCAGTTCGCGACCGGCCACAACGTCAAGCAGGTGGCCGTCTCGATCGGCGGCAACGACTTCAACTTCGCCGCGATCGTGACCCAATGCGTGCAGGACTTCCTGCTGTCGCCGTCGTGGTTCCCCGACTACTGCAAGGACGACTCGTCGGTGGTCAGCAATTTCACGGCCGCCAACGTCACCGCCGTACGCGCCAAGATCGCAACCGCGTTCCAGAACGTCCGCACCGCCATGCGTAACGCCGGGTACGCCGACACCGCGTGGACCCTGGTCGTGCAGACCTACCCGTCACCGATCCCGGCCGGCAGCGGATTCCGGTACGGGCAGAGCGGTTACACCCGGCAGAGCGTCGGCGGCTGCGGCTTCTGGAACGCCGACGCCGACTGGGCGAACAGCACCGCACTCCTCACCATCAACACCACCGTCCGCGCCGCGATCGGCCAGTCCGGCCTGACCAACACCCGCCTGCTCGAACTGCAGTCCGCCTTCAACGGCGGGCGTCTGTGCGAGAACACCGTCGGCCTGTACGAAGAAGTCGGCCTGACCTCCTGGACCCAGCCGGCCGCCGTCGACAAGACCGAATGGATCAACCAGATCCGCACGGTCACCACGATCGGCTCCAACTACTACATCCAGGAATCCATCCACCCCAACTACTGGGCCCAGCTCGCCCTCCGCTCCTGCCTCCGCCAGACCTACACCCAAAACCGCGGCGGCACCTGCACCATCGCGGGCACCGGCCTGGTGAACGGTGAGCCGCGAATGACCTTGAACTGAAGGCGATCCGGCCGCCGTACCCCTGGATGGGGTGCGGCGGCCGGATCTTTCAGGTTGCTAGCTCAGCTCAGGTTGAGGCCTGTGTCGTCGATGACGAACGAGGTCTGCAGGGAGCTGTCCTCGGTGCCGCTGAAGCTGATCGACACCGTCTGGCCGGCGAACGACGAGACGTTGAACGACTTGAGCGAGTAGCCGCTCGCCTTGTTCAGGTTCGAGTACGTCGCCAGTGTGGTCGAGCCCGCCTTCACCGTCAGCTTGTCGTACTGCGTAGTCGTGGTGGTCTCCGCAGAATCGATGTGCAGGTAGAAGGAGAGCGTCGCCGAGCAGCCCGCCGGAATCGCGACCGACTGGCTCAGCGTGTCGGTGTGGGTCGAGCCGTAACCGTCCAACCACGCCTTCCAGGTGCCGCCGTGGGCGGGCTGGGTGGTGTCGTTGTCGACCACTCCGGCCGAGGCCGTCCACGGCGTCGCCGTACCGGTCTCGAAGCCCGGGTTGCCGAGCTTCTGGCCGGAGCAGCTGCCACCGCCGCCGCTCACCGTGATCGTGAACGACGTGCTGCCGGATCCACCGGCACTCGCGGTCGCCGTCGCGGTGACGTTGAAGGTGCCGGAGGCGGTCGGGGTACCGGACACGGTCCCGGTGGAGGAACCGATCGTGATCCCGGCCGGCAGACCGGACGCGGACCAGGTGTACGGCGCGGTGCCGCCGGACGCGGTGATCGTGAACGGAGAGATCGCCGTACCGACCGTGCCGGTCTTGTTACCCGGGTTGGTGACCGTCACGCCGCCGCTGGTGCTGCAGGTCGGGTCGCCCGCCTGCGCCGGAACGCTGACCGCGTCCCACGCCGCCTTGACGGTGTTGAACTCGGTGCAGCTACCCGGGTACAGGTTCTTGGCCGCGGTGAGCGTCCAGGTCCGGTACTTCAGGTACGAGCTGCTGCTGGTCTTCATCAGCATCGCGTTGTACATGATCGTGATGGCCTTCTGAACCCCGAGACCTGTCACCGTCGAGCTGTTGCAGGTCGTGCTGGTGGGCTGCCCGTTGGTCGGGTTGGTGCCCTCGGCCACCAAGTAGAACCAGTGGTTGCCCGGTCCGGCCGACGCGTGCACCTCGCCACCCGGGATCGAGCTCGAGTAGCAGTTCGGGTCCCCCAGCGCCGACGGGTTGTACATGTTCCGGATCGGACCGCTGCCGACCAGGTTGACCTCCTCGCCGACCAGGAAGTCCGGCGGGTCGTACGCCGAGCCCTGGTTGCTGTACCACTCGGTGCTCGCACCGAACGTGTCGGCGACGAACTCCTGGGTGCCGCTGCCGGAGATACCGCCTGGGGTGTGGTCGTCGATGCCGTGGCCCATCTCGTGCGCCAGGACGTCGATCGAACCGATCCAGCCGCCGGCGGTGTTCTTGCCGATCTGGACCTGCGTGCCGTCGTAGTACGCGTTCTGGTCGTTCAGGCCGACGCGGATCGGCCAGGCGCCGCCGTTGCCGTCCATGCCGTTGCGACCGAGCCAGTCGGTCAGCATGTGCTTCTCGGTCTGCGCAGCGAACAGAGCATCGACGCAGCCGGTCTCACGGCTGGTGGCAACGCCGTTACCCCAGTTGTCGTCCGGACCGGAGAACGTGGTGTTGTTCGCCGCGTCCTGGCAGGACAGGTTGGTGATGGTCGGGTCTTTCATCGAGTACGTGCTGCCGGACAGCGCGGTGTCCAGGTGGAGCGGGTTCGGTCCGCTGTAGACCGCCGTACCGTTGCCGGCCATCACGTGCTCCTGGGTACCGAGCACCTTGCCGCTCTGGGCGTCGACGTACACGCTCAGGCTGGACGGCTCGCTGGCGCTGCGGCCGGTGACCCGGGACTGCCACGCCAGCTTCGGCGTGCCGTTGAGGGCGTAGACCGCCAGTGTCGGCGTGGTGGAGGAGTCGACCTTCTTCAGTTGCTTGGTCGCGGTTGCCTTGGCGGCCGCGGCGGTCACCTTGGCAGTGGTCGACAGTTCGGGTACGGCGGAGGTCTGGGCGACCGAGGTGGACTTCACGGCACCGTCGGAGTCAGTGACCACGACGAAGTCCCCGCCGATGACCGGGAGTCCCTTGTACGAACGCTCGTACGGGACGTACTGCAGACCGGACGGCTCGGAGATGACCGGCTTGGCGACGAACTGGTCGTTCTTGCCGGCATGCAGGGCCGTCGGCCGGTTCGCGACCAGTGTGGAGGCAGCCTGGGCGGCGAACGCCTTCGACTGCGCCTGCGTGGGCCGGGGAGGTGGTGCCGCACTCGGCGCGGCACCGGCCGCTGAGGTGCCGAGTCCGGCCAGAGCCGCTGCCGTGAGGCTGGTTACCGCAACGACGACGGCGGTCTTTCGGGAACGCTGAAACAAGACCATTGGTGTGGTCCCTTCAGGGAGATGGTGCTGGGCGGGTTCGCGTCTCGCCGGGCCGCCTGCGGTGCACCACATCCGCCACGACCTTCGGCCTATTCACCGGATTCCTGCGAAAATCCTCCGTTTCCATCGAATCCCGATGAATCGCGCGGACGGACACTATGCCCGCGTCAACCCCCGAGCAAGGCACTGCCCTGCCGTTGGCACGACTCAGACAACTGATCGCGTTGTCATTGCTACTAAGAGCTGACAAACCTCACCCCGCGGTGGACAGATCACCCCACGGCATGCGGCGCCGGGGGTGTGGGGTGCGGGGTTGGTCACGGTGGAGGATCGGCGGGTGGCCTGGACCAGGTGTGGGTGGCAGAATCACGCCGACGGGTAGGCCGGCCGGCTGGGGTGTGAGTGGAGACCGAATTCGCGCTGTCGCTCGGTTCGCAGCGCTGGACGCTGCCGGCCGGGAGCGACACGATCACGATCGGCCGCGCCTCGAACGCCGACGTTCGGCTACCGTCCGACGACCAGATCTCCCGGATCCACGCCCGCCTGAGCCGCACCGGCGACACCTGGACCCTCCACGACGAGTCCCGCAACGGCACCGGCCTCAACGGCCGCCGCCTGGCCGCCCCCACCCCCCTCACCAACAACGACCAAATCCACATCGGCCGCTCAGTCCTAACCTTCCACAACCCCACCACACCACCCCCCGGCCCCACCTCCGCCCTCTCCACCCCAGGACCCCTCTCGTCCCCCGGCACGCTGGACGAGCCGCCCGCACCCCCAGCCAGCCCACCCCCGCGCACTCCAGCTGATACAGCTCCTCCGGCTGAGCAGCCCGCGCACTCCGCTGGGCGGCACGCGCAGCCCGAGTCCACCTGGTCAGATGATTCAGCGGAGTCGGCCCCGGTTGCCCCGGAACCCGACAGCCCGTTCGCCCCAGCAGCCGCCGAGCCGATCCCGTTCGGCGACGACGTCGTACCAGGCCAGAGTGAGTTCACGATCGGGGAGGTGGACTCGCTGGAGACGTCCGCTCCGCCCGCCCCACCGGACATTCCGCCGCGAGTAGATGCCCCCAGCAACTTCCCGTTGTTCGCGGACGAGCAGGCAGACGAAGAAGCCTGGCGCTCGTCCCAGCCCGCGCAGATCCTCCAGCCCCAACCCGACTGGAACGAGTCAGCCAGCTGGCCAGACCCGACCCAACACCAGCACCCCGTCCGAGGCCGGACCGACGACGAGGACGAGGAGGTCGGCACAGTCCGCCTCCCCCGCGTACTGATCGTCGCCGGCGCCATCATCCTGCTGGGCCTGGTGATCAACCTGATCATCACGTTCTTCGCCGACGGTCCCGGCGGCGCGCTCCGCTGGCTAGTCCCGCCGGCGGTCGCGCTGATCACGGCGATGATCGTCGCCCTCATGGACGCCGCCGGACCGAACACCCGCGCCCCCGGCCGGTTCGACGTCTCGATCGTGATCGCGATCATCGTCGTACTGGCCGGCGTGGGCGTCGGCGGCTTCGCCCTGACGGCAGGTGTCGAGTACGTCGGCGGCTACCTCACCGGCAACGAATCCGGCCAGGACCGCCTGATCAAACCCGTCGCGGCGACCGGCGCCGGCTTCACCCTCACCGTCGAGAACGTCACGTACACAGGCCATTTCACGCGCGTCGAGATCGAGATGACGAACGCCGGTGAGCAGCCGGCAACCCTCCCCCTCACCAGCGCTGTCACCCTCGCAGCCGCCAACGGAACACCACTGCGCGCCGATCCGTCCCGCAGCGACTGGCCCGGCAAAGTCGCCCCCAAGGCCAGCGCCCACGGCACGATCACCTTCAAGGGCCACCTCCCCGACAGCGCCAAATCCGCCACCCTCACCCTGAAGTCCGGCACCACGACGCTGGCCATCCCCAACCTCACCCTCACCAACTGAACCCACGGTTCAACTACGCGCCGTCGGCAACGAAGCGTGCAGCTCGTCGCAACTTACATCGAAAATTGATATAGTTTCCGGCATGCCCCTGGACGTCGACCGCCTGACCACGGTGATCGAGGACTTCAACACGATCTTCATCCGGTTGCCGTCGGTCCGGCGGTTCAACTTCTCCACGCTGTCGGTGCTGCACACCCTGTCCCGCAAGGGCCCGCTCCGCTTGACCGACCTGCTCGCGACCGAGCAGCTCAAGCAACCAGCGCTCACCAGCCTGGTCACCAAGCTCGAGCAGGACGGCCTCCTTGAGCGCCGCCCCGACCCTGACGACGGCCGCGCGATGCTCATCTCGCTGACCCGCACCGGCCGGCAGATCGTCAGCTCCCGCCACGCCAACCGGATCGCGAAACTGACCGCTCTGGTCGACCAGCTCACCCCCGAGGAGCGCGCCGTACTCGCGGGCTCCGTCCAAGTACTCACCCGGCTGACCGAGCTCGCCGCCGACGAAACGTGAGGTCCGCATGCTGACCCCGACCCCCATCCACGTACCCGATGAGGTCCTCGACGACCTCCGCCGTCGGCTCACCGCCACCAAGTGGCCGCTCGACGTGGGTAACGAGGACGGCTACTACGGCGTACGTCGTACCCAGCTGCAAGCCCTCGTCGAGTACTGGGCCGACGGCTACGACTGGCGCGCCGCCGAACGCGCGATCAACGCCTACGACCACTACAAGCTCGACGTCAACGGCGTGCCCGTGCACTTCCTGCGCAAACAAGGCGTCGGGCCGAATCCGATCCCGCTGATCCTCAGCCACGGCTGGCCGTGGACGTTCTGGCACTGGTCGAAGGTGATCGACCAGCTCGCGGACCCGGCGTCGTACGGCGGGGACCCGGCCGACGCGTTCGACGTGATCGTGCCGTCGTTGCCTGGCTTCGGATTCTCCACACCGCTCACGAAGCAGCCGGACATGAACTTCTGGAAGATCGCCGACGTCTGGCACGAACTGATGACCGGCGTGCTCGGATTCGACCGGTATGCCGGGGGCGGCTGCGACGTCGGCGCACTGGTGACCGGCCAGCTCGGGCACAAGTACGCCGATGAGCTTTACGCGATCCACATCGGTTCGGGACTGAAGCTGACCATGTTCAACGGCGACCGCGGTTGGGACCTGAGCGGCGGCAACCCCATCCCGCCGAATCTTCCGCCGGTGATCCACGATCGGATCGTCGAGCTCGAACACCGCTTCGCCTCCCACCTGGCGACCCACGTACTGGATCCCAGCACGCTCGGATTCGGCCTCGCCGACTCACCGGCAGGCATGCTCGCGTGGATGCTCGAGCGCTGGCTCAAGTGGTCCGGGAGCGACAAGGCGTTCAGCGACGACGACCTGCTCACCCACGCGACGATCTACTGGGCCGGCAACGCGATCGACACCTCGATCCGCACGTACTCCAACAACAACCGCTACCCGTGGACACCCTCACACGACCGTACGCCGGTGATCGAGGCGCCGACCGGGATCACGTTCGTCGGCCACGAGGACCCACCCGGTGTCCACACCCCCGAGGAACGCATCGCGAACTTCCTCGCCGGCGACCGCGCCGCCTGGTACAACCACGTCAACCTGACCGCGCACCCCACCGGCGGCCATTTCATCCCCTGGGAACTCCCCACCGAGTGGACCCACGACCTCCGCCGCACCTTCCGCCCCTACCGCTGACCCTCAAGCTCCGCAATCCGCACACGAAGCCGCCGCGGCGTATACCAAACCTGGTTGATCAAAGCGAACACCGCACGCACCTGCGCATTCTCAGGCACAGCTCCCCGCCAAGCCGCCCGCGGCACGTCACTCCACTCCCGCTCCGGCACCGAGTACCTCGGCCTACGACACGGTCCCGTGGGGCATGCTATGGGCTCGGCGCTCTTCGCGGACCAGGTGGAGGCGGATCTGCTGCGCGATCGTGTCCGGTGCGTTCTGGTCGGGCGCGTGGTGATCGAGACCCGGCAGGATCGCGTAGTCGGCGGTGGGCACGATGCGGGCGAGCGTCGGGAGTACGCCGGTCAGCTGCGCGGGCGACTGCTCGCCGCCGAGAAGAAGGGTCCGTGACGCGATCTCGCCGTACCGGCCGGCGTCGGAGTCCAGCCGCGCGATCTCCGCGACCTCGTCCGGCACCGTCGGGAGCAGCTCACGCGCCTCGTGCCGGCGAACCATCCGCAACGCCGTTGCCCACAGCAACCGTCCGGCCGACTCCGTCCCCTTCAGGTACGTCGCCATCGCGGCCGCCGGTCGCCCTTCCCCCAACTGCCGGGTGAACGACGTCAACCACGAAGCATCGAACGACCCGTCGACACTCACCGTCGGCTCGTATGCGATCAGAGCGTCGACCGGCCAGCGCAGACCCACGTGCAGCGCCACCAACCCGCCGTACCCGTGCCCGAACACCATCCGCGCGCCGGTGTGCTCCATGACCGCCACAACATCGTCGACCTCGGACTCCACGCCGTACGACGATCCTCGCGCGCTACTCGCGCCGCGGCCCCGCCGCTCGACCACGTGGACCGCATGGGCGCCCGAGAGCCCGCGGGCCAGACCTTCGTACTGGTGAGCCCGCTGATTGGTCCCCGGAATCACCACGACCCCTGGCCCGGCGCCACGACTCAACACCTCGATACCCGCTGAGACACCCGCTGTGACGACTTCACGTCGCCAAGTAGTTCCGCCCATCCCACGACCCCCTTCTCCGTGGCCCCACCATCCCCGGCCCCGCTGGCACCCAACTGGCACCTCTCTGGCACAACCGATCAGGAGCCGAACTTCTGCCCGATTCCGAAATAGTCATTGACGGGAATATTCCGGCACGTGAATACTTCTGCCATGAACGTGATCGCCTCAGCCCTGGGAGACGACGCTCGCTGGCGCATCGTGGAGCTGCTGGCCGAGCGCCCGCGGTCCGTCGGCGAACTGGCCGAACTCACCGGCCTGCGCCAGCCACAGACCACCAAGCACCTGCAGACCCTCGCCCGCGCCGGCCTCGTCACGGTCTTCCCCCTCGGCCAGCGTCGCGTCTACGCGATCGAGACCGAGCCGCTCAAATCACTCGGCAACCGGCTGGCCGAGCTGGTGACGGCCGCCGAAGCTCACGCGGACGAACGCGACGTCATCGCCCGCTACCGCGCCGCCATCGAGACCGAATCCGCGACCGCGGACCGGGAGCGCTGGGCCGACGGACGGACCTTCGTGTTCGAGCGAGTCCTCGCCGTACCGCCGAAGGTCGTCTGGCGGCACTGGGTCGAGCCGGCCCTGCTCGCGTCCTGGTGGGCGCCACCGTCGATGACGATCACCGACTGCCTCGTCGAACCCAAGCCCGGCGGTCGCGTCGTCCTCGCGTACGCCGACAACGACGGCCGCCGCTATCACTCAAGGGGCCGGGTCCACTCGGCAACGGAGTCCGAACACCTCGTCTTCGACTTGTCCGTCCTGGGCACACCAGGCTCATTCACCGGCCATTACGACCTGAGCCTCACCACCGGCCCAGGCGGCACCCGGCTCCGACTGGAACTACGAATCACCGAAACCACCGTCGAAGCCGTCCCGTACATCGCCGGCATCGAGACCGGCTGGGGTCAGGTCCTCGACAATCTCACCGCTCGTATCACCAACAAAACAAGGGATGTACCGTCATGACACGCAAGGTCACCGCCAACCTCAGCCTCACCCTCGACGGCCGCTACAACGGTCCCGGCGGCGCCAACGATCTCGGCGCGATCGTCCCGTACGCGACCACCGACGTCGCCCGCGACCACCTGAGCCGCATTTGGGCCGACGCCACCACAGCAGTCCTCGGACGAGTCAATGCCGAAGGTTTCCTGGGCTTCTGGCCCTCGATCGCCGACGACCCCGCGGCCGACCCACGCGACCGCGGCTACGCCAAGTGGCTGCGCGACACCGACAAGATCGTCTTCTCCACCACCCTCACCGATGCACCCTGGGACCACACCCGCATCGTCAACGCACCCGTCACCGACGTCATCACCGACCTGAAATCCACACCCGGCGGAGACATCCTCGTCAACAGCAGCGCCAGCATCATCAAGCCCCTCCTCGCCGCCAACCTCCTGGACCGCCTCTACCTCCTCATCACCCCCGAAATCACCGGCACCGGCCACCACCTCTTCATAGACGGCCTCCCCGCCACCAAATGGACCCCCGCCTACCAAGAAGCCGGCAAACTAGGCGAACTGGCCCTCATCTACGACCGCACCCGCTGACCAGAACGCGGCCCGAAGCGTCAGGGATCCGTTAGCGCGGACGGGATTCACACCTGTGGCTCCGGTGCGATAGTCGTGGTCTCGAAGGGTTCGTGGTCCAGAAGATCGTGGGAGACGCAATGGTCGAGGGGCAGTACGACGCGATCGTCATTGGGACCAGTCAGGGTGGGCGGTTTTTGCCTGTGGAGTTGGCTCAGGCGGGGCTGCGGGTGGGGCTGGTGGAGCGCGGGGCGCTGGGTGGGGTTTGCGTTAATACCGGATGTACGCCGACGAAGACGATGGTTGCCAGTGCTCGGGTTGCTTACCAGGCTCGGCGTGGTGCGGAGTACGGCGTACGTACTGGGCCGGTGTCGGTTGATCTGGCGGCGGTGCGGGAGCGGAAGCGGGCGATGGTTGCCGGCGCTCGGGAGAACTACGCGAGTCGGTTGGCGCAGGACGGCCTGGAGCTGATCGAGGGCGAGGCGCGGTTCATCGGGCCGAAGACGGTCGAGATCGCGTTGACGAACGGCGGAACGCGGCGGATCAGCGCCGAGACGATCATCATCGACGCCGGGACTCGGCCCAAGCCGCTGGCGATTCCCGGGGCGGACGTCGTACCGGTGCTCGATTCGACGTCGATCATGGAGTTGGACGAACTGCCGGAGCATCTGATCGTGCTTGGTGGGGGCTACATCGGGCTGGAGTTCGGGCAGATGTTCCGCCGATTCGGTAGCGAGGTCACGATCGTCCAGAGTGCGGCCCGGTTGATGATGGCCGAGGACGAGGACGTCTCGGACGAGGTGGCGACCATCCTGCGCGAGGACGGCATCAGCGTGCTGACGTCCGCCGTACCGCTGCGGGTCGAGCAGGCCGGTGACGGCATCCGGTTGACTGTCCGCACGGAAGATGGTGATCAGCAGCTCGAGGGGTCGCACGTGTTGTCGGCGATCGGCCGCGTCCCCAACACGGACGCGCTCACGCCTGATGCGGCTGGGATCGTGCTCGACGAACGCGGGTTCGTCCAGGTCGACGAGTACCTGGAGACCAGCGTCCCCGGCGTGTACGCGATGGGCGATATCAAGGGCGGCCCGGCGTTCACGCACCTCTCGAACGACGACTACCGCATCCTGCGCGCCAACCTCATCACGCACGAGAAGGCCAGCACTCGCGACCGCGTCGTCCCGTACGCCGTCTTCATCGATCCCCAGCTGGGTCGAGCCGGCCTCACCGAACGCGAAGCCCGAGCCCAAGGCCGCTCGATCCGCGTCGCCAAACTCCCGATGAACGCCGTCATCCGCGCCCTCGAAACCGGTGAATCCCGAGGCTTCATGAAGGCCGTCATCGACGCCGAATCCGGCCAGATCTTAGGCTGCGCGGTCATCGGCACCGAGGGCGGCGAGATCATGACGATGATCCAGATAGCGATGCTGGGCAACCTTCCCTACACCACCCTGGCGACCGCGATCTTCACCCACCCGCTGCTGGCCGAAGGCCTCAACACCCTCTTCGCGCAACCAGCTGCCTGACCTGAAATCCCTTTGACTGTTGGGTCTCCGGTCGCGAGACTCGATGCCATGAGCAACCCGAATCGTTGAGGCCCGCCGGATGCTGCCCGGTCATTGACCGAGTCTGCAGCATCGGCGCTTCCGCACGCCCGCAAACGTTGGGCGGCCCAACGACAAAAGGCTTACTCATGAACTACCACAACTACCTGCTGGTCGCATTCAGCCTGCAGGAGCTGCGCAAGCTCGACCCCGAATCCGACCAGCACACCGACGAGCAGGTACGACGAAAGCCGCGCGCCCGCCGCCTCTTCAGCAGATCGCGACGCGCGACGGCACCCCGCACCGGACCCGTCAGAGTGGACTGATCAAGAAGAAGCCGGCGCCCGGTCACAATCGATCGGGTGCCGGCTGTGCGGGACAGCAGTCAGGCGATCCCGTAGACGAGACTCACGCGGCCGTCCGAGAGCTGTTCGACGTTCTGCAGCTCAAGTCCGTGACGTTGGTCCGTCGTCGCGAAGAGTGCCCTGCCGTCACCGGCGACCAACGGGTAGACGATCAGGCGGAGCTCGTCGACCAGTCCGGCATCCACGAGGCTCGCCGTAACGACTGGGCCGCCCATGAGGTAAATGTCCAGCCCCGCCTGGTCCTTGAGCACTTTGACCTCGTCGAGTCCGCGGATGAAGCGCGTCTTCGGCCACTGTGCCGAGGTCAACTTGTTGGACAGCACGTAGTGGGGAGTTTGCGCGGCAAACCGACCCCACTCGACCTCGGCCCGCGTCGGCACCTTGCCTGTCAGAGGGTGGAGCGCGTCCGGTGCATCCTGGATAGCAGTCCAGTACTGCTCGTAGCCCGGGTACATGCCTCCCCCGAGCAGACAGGTATCGATCTGCGAGGTCAATCCGTAGTCGTCGGACCAGGACTCGACCCAGTCCGCGATCCCTTCCGGCCCCTCGATCTTCCCGTCGACCGACATCTTCATCGCGGCAACAAGCTTCCGCATTCCCAACCTCCCGGTAGTGACAGCATCGACCGGCAGGTCCAAGGCATTCCTCAGCACCAGCCGGAGGCCGCCACCGTATTTCCCCCCGCCGTCAAACCGACTTCACCACCCCGTCTCCCCACATCCGCCCGCCCAAAGAACACCAGACCCACGCAGCTAGGTCGCGACAACCAGCAGTTCCCCGACCATCGCAACAACCGTCTGGCCATCAGCAACCGAAGCCGCCCGACCCACGCCAACCAAGAGCACCAACGAGTCAAAGGCCCGTGGGCGCACGGGCTCAGTCCAGCACCAGGGTGCCCAACCACAACAGTCAAGCGAAGCGACGGCGAAGCCCGACCACGGCGGGCGGCCACAGCAGCCGAGCGAAGCGACGGCCAACCCGACCAGGGTGCCCAACCACCACAGCCAAGCGAAGCGACGGCCAAACCCAACCGCGGCGGCCAGCCACGACAGCCAAGCGAAGCGACGGCAAACCCGACCGCGGCGGCCGGCCACAGCCGCCGAGCGAAGCGAAGGCGCAAGGGGCGCGGGTGGCGGAGCCCCCGCTCGCGGCAAGCGAAGCGCAGCCGCACAAACGACGAAGGCGAACCGGCCGACGCTTTCCGTCGGCACAGTCCACCCATCGCCTTCGTGGAGGTGGCGGGAATCGAACCCGCGTCCTTCAGCGTTGCCTCAAGTCTTCTCCGGGCGCAGTCTGTTAGTCGCTTTTCTCGGCCCCAGCACTCCCACAGACAAGGTTGCTGACAGGCTCAGTCACTGTAAATGTCCCGTGTCAGCCCCGTGACCGGGCTAACAAAGCAAGCTCCCTAGCTGAGGCCAGGAACCGGGTCGGAAGCATCCCCGGGCTGACCCTTCGTTTACCTCAGGCCGTCAGGCGGCGAGAGCGAAGTTAGTGCGCTGTGTTTTGGCACTTATTGGTTTCCAGAGATCGTTTACGAGATAACCCTGGATCCTCGGCCCGCTTCTCTTCAGACTAACGTCCAAAGTCGAAACCGTTCACCCCCTGTTGAGTTGTCAAACCCCCACCGCCCCGAGGGGTGGTGGAAGATCCACACTATCAAGTCCAACGGCTCGACCGCACCCGACATTCCCTCAGCCCGGCTGGACCACCGCCCGACGCCCCCGAGCCCTACTTGATCAGGCGGAGCGTGAAGGGGTAGCGGAAGTTCGAACCGACCGCGGTGGCGAGCCCGCCGATACCGGTCAGGACGAACCACAGGATGCCCAGCAGCGGAAACAGGAATCCGGTGAATCCCTGGGTCGCCCCGGTGATGATCCCCAGCAGCGCGAACGCGCCCGCCGCGCTCAACTGGAAGTTCAGCGCCTCGACCGCGTGCTTGCGGACGGCAGGGTTCTTCTGGCCGGCCGTCGCGACCACGATCGCCGGGCCGACGAAGAACGTCGGGTACCCGAGCCAGTGCGCGATGGTCCCCATGCCGCGGCCGTTGGCGTCGTACCGCTGCAGCGGCGCCGGTCGGGTGAAGGCGGCCGGCGCGTACGTCGGGACCGGCCGGGAAACGAGTCCGTTGAACGTGCTGTTCAGCTCGCTCCGGGTCCGGGCCTTCAGCGCGAGTTCCAGCCGGGTGTCGAACTCGACATGCTCCAGCCGGCCGTCGGCGTACATTTCTTGGAGGATTTCTACGGCGCGGTCCCGTTGGGCCGGCGTCACCAGCAGGTCTGAAGTGGACATACCCCCACTCTGCGTGCACCCGCCCCGTCACCCCATCGGGTTCAGCCCCCAACCACCCCTGACCAACCCCCACCCACCCTCCGGGCCCCCGCCCGCCCCGCCCCTGTCTCTTCCTGCTTGAGCGTATCCGCCTT
The DNA here is from genome assembly GCF_053608045.1 of Kribbella sp. NPDC055071. Lineage (NCBI taxonomy): Bacteria > Bacillati > Actinomycetota > Actinomycetes > Propionibacteriales > Kribbellaceae > Kribbella > Kribbella sp. NPDC055071. The sequence goes on along the minus strand of NZ_JBSGUS010000002.1, from coordinate 152,398 downwards.
CATTAGTCCGCCGACGGGTTATCCACAGCCCCTGGGCTCAGCCGCGGGTGGACTCCGAGGTCCTCGCGGTTCTCCAGGCCATCACAATCGCCACCGACAGCAGGCGCTCCGCGTGAAATCGGGCAGGCCAGTGGATTGTGATGGCCTGGAGCTCTGTGCCGCGGACTTGTGCCACTCATCAACCACGGCCCACGGGCCGTCCACCGGCGGGATCGAGCGCGGCAGGGGCATGGCCGTCAGGTTGATGAGTGGCACAGGTCCGCAAGTCAGTGGCGGGTGCGGTCGGAGAGGGCGCGCTGGGCTTCTCGGTTGGCTTGGCGTTCGGCTAGGGCGTGGCGTTTGTCGTAGTCCTTCTTGCCTCGGCCGGTCGCGAGCTCGACCTTCACATATCCGTCCTTGAAGTACAGCGACAGCGGGATCAGCGATACACCCTGCTGCTCGACCGCCCGGATCAGCTTCTGCATCTCGTCCTTGTGCAGCAGCAGTTTGCGGGCGCGTCGGGGCTCGTGGTTGGTCCAGGTGCCGTGCGTGTACTCGGGGATGTGCATCCCCTGCAGCCACAGCTCGTTCCCACGGACCGCGGCGAACGCGTCGACAAGGGAGGCCCGGCCCAGGCGCAGGGACTTCACCTCGGTCCCCGTCAGCACCAGGCCGGCCTCCACCACGTCCTCGATGTGGTAGTCGTGTCGCGCCTTCCGATTCTGCGCGATCGGCTTCTGCTGGCCGGTCTGTTTCACCATCCCACCAGTATCTCAGACAGCTATAACCACTTCATCGGGTTAACGACATTGCCGTCCTGGTAGACCATGAAATGCAGGTGACAGCCGGTGGAGTACCCGGTGGTTCCGACGTACCCGATGATCTCGCCGCGGGAAACGCGTTCGCCGACGCGGGCCTTGTACTTCGACAGGTGGTTGTAGACGGTGGTGATCGAGTGACCATCGATCACTCCGTGTGACACGAACAGACGGTTGCCGTACCCGCCGTTGTAGTACTTGTCCGTGACCACCCCGCTGGCGGCCGCGCGGATCGGCGTACCGCAGCCGGCGCCGAAGTCGGTGCCGTCGTGCAGCTTCCAGTAATGCAGGATCGGGTGGAAACGCATCCCGTACGGCGACGTGATGTAGGTGTCGATCGGCTTGCTCAGGCGGCCGTCGTTCTCGCTCGGTTCATCCGGTACGTCGCGCGCCGGGCGACCCTCCTTGCGAGCCTTCTCCCGTTCGGCCTTCTCGCGAGCGGCCTTGCGGCGGGCCGCTTCCTCCTTCTCGGCGCGAGCCCGCGCGACCAGGATCTGCTGGACCCGGTCGCGCTCGGCGAGGAGCGAGTTGTACTGCGCGAGCTCGGTGTTCTTCTCCTTCTCGGCGGCCTTGAACGCGACGAGCTTCACCTTGGCGACCGCGGCCGCCTCGGCCTTGTCGGCAGCGACCTGCTTGGCCAGCTCGGTGACCTGCTGAACCGTTCGCGCCGACTCCGCTCGCGCCTCGGCGGCGGCCTTCTCGGCCGCGGCCATCTGGGCCCGCTTGCTCGCGAGCTGGGCCTGCGCGTTGTTCAGGTTGGTGATCGCGGTGCTCTGGATCCCGAACACGTTGCGCTGCACCTGCCGGCTGGTCGCGATATCGGCCGGCGTGGCGCCGTTCAGCACGATCGACAACCCGACCAGGCTGTTCTGCTGCTGGTACGCCGACCGTACGGCGGTACCGGCCACGGCACGCTTCTCCGCGATCAGCCGCTCGCCCTCCGCGACCTGCGCGGCGGCGGTCCGTAATGCTTCTTCGGCGCCGGCAAGCTTGCTCGCGGCCACCAGATCGGCGGCCTTCGCGGCGACGAGTTTGCCTTGTGCGGCGGCGTACCGGACCTGGACGGCCTGGTATTTCACCTCGGCCTGGTTGTACGCCGAGACAGATTTGCCGAGCTGGTCGGACGCCTCGGCGAGATCACTCTTGGACTGCGTGATCTGCGAGTCGAGTTGTTTCTTCTTGGCGGCTGGATCGGGCGGGTCCGCCTGGGCAGACGGTACCGCCGCCAGGACTCCGGCGGACAGGGACAGGACAAGGCAGCAAGCAGCGATCACCGTCTGCCGACCTGACCCTCTGGTGCTCGATCGCGGGCAGGGCGTAGCGGTGGTGCCGGTGCTGTCGTCTCGCTGGATGCTCCCCCGCTTGCGCGAGTTCGCACCGGGGAAGTGCGGGACCACAGGTCGACCCCTTGCTCTGGGTTCAGTTGTCGTGCGGTGCAGGAGTTACGGCTGTGACTCCTGATACAGCACGATAAGTCACCCGGGTCAGACTTTGAGGTATTTCCGCGTTGTCACGAATGTCGGGACCACGGCGAGCACCAAACCGACCACGACCATGATCAGCGTGGCCCGGAACGTTTCGGTGGCGCCGATCCAGTGCCAGACCCGGAACGTGTCCTGGGCCCGCTTGATCACCAGGAAGTAGACGCCGAGCCACAAGGTGCCGCAGGCAAAGACCGCACCGATCAGGGCAGCCAGCACCGCCTCGAGCAGGAACGGTAACTGGATGTAGAAGTTCGACGCGCCGACCAGGCGCATGATGCCGATCTCCCGTCTCCGCGCGTACGCCGCCAAGCGGATCGTGTTCGAGATCTGCATCAGCGCCGCGACCAGCAGCAGGCCGGCGGCGACCAGCGCGCCGACTTGCAAGCCGTTGAGTGCCTTGAACAACGGATCCAGGTACTCACGGAGGTCCTGGACGGCATCGACACCCTTCAGGCCGCGGACCTGGCTGAGCAGGTTCTGGAACTGCTGTGGATCCTTCAGTTTGACCCGGAAGGACTCCTGCATCTGGTCCACGGTGACAGTGCTGACGATCGGCGAGTTCTTGTACAGCTTCTTGAACGAATCGAAGGCTTCCTGCTTCGACTCCGAGAACACGCCGTCGGGCGCGGTGTCGGGGTTCTTCGCGATCACGTCCTGGATCGTGGCCTTCTGCGCCGGCGTCACCTCGGCGTGCGAGCACCCCGTGCTGATGGAGTCCTTGTTGCAGAGGAAGACCGAGATCTGGATCTTGTCGTACCAGTTCCCCTTCATCAGGTCGACCTGCTCGCGGGCGAGCAGCGCGCTGCCGAACAACGACAGCGAGACCCAGATGGTGACGACGACCGCGATCGTCATCGAGAGGTTCCGCTTCAGCCCGATCCCGAGGTCGGAGAGGATGTAGTTCAAGCGCATTCTTCAGTCAGTCCCTGTGTCAGCCCTTGTCAGGCAGGTCAGCCCTTGTCAGGCAGGTCAGCCCTTGTCAGGCAGTCAGCCCGGTGTCAGGCGGCCGGTCAGTGCTGGTAGCCGTAGACGCCGCGCGACTCGTCGCGGACGACATGACCGTTCTCCAGCTCGATCACGCGCTTGCGCATCTGGTCGACGATCGACACGTCGTGGGTGGCCATCACGACGGTCGTGCCGGTTCTGTTGATCCGATCCAGCAGCTTCATGATGCCGACCGACGTGCCCGGGTCGAGGTTTCCGGTCGGCTCGTCGGCGATCAGGATCATCGGCCGGTTCACGAACGCGCGGGCGATCGCGACCCGCTGCTGCTCGCCGCCGGACAGCTCGTCCGGCATCCGGTCTTCCTTGCCGTCCAGGCCGACCAGCTCGAGCACCTCGGGCACGGTCTTGCGGATGTGCGAGCGCGGCTTGCCGATCACCTGCAACGCGAACGCCACGTTCTCCGCGACGGTCTTGTTCGGCAGCAGCCGGAAGTCCTGGAACACGGTTCCGATCTGGCGGCGCATCTGCGGGATCCGCCAGCTCGCCAGCCGGTTCAGATCCTTGCCGGCGACCATGATGTGACCTCTGGTCGTCCGGTGCTCACGCAGGACCAGACGAAGGAACGTCGACTTGCCGGACCCGGAGGTGCCGACCAGGAAGACGAACTCGCCTTTCTCGATCTCGACGTTGACGTTCAGCAGAGCGGCCTTGGACTGGCCCTCGTACGTCTTGGAGACATTCTCGAAGCGGATCACGGATTCATCCGGCCGTGGTCGGGAACAGGGAGCGACGCGACGGTAACCACGAAGTGCACCGTACGCCACCGAAGCGGCCGTCGATCAGTCTAGGTGGTCCCGGGCGTGCCGCCGACCAGACCTGCCGATAGTCCGATACTCGATGCGGCGCCCCGCCCGCCCTGTACTTTCCTGCTTGAGCGTATCCGGATCCACCACTCCGCCGGTGAAGTTATCCACAGCTCAGCCGGCGGGCTGGGGGACACCCCCGGCACTCGGACGCGTCATCCCATTTCCGTGGTGCTGACCGGTTGGAGATGCTACGAAGGAGAGCATTCCACCCGCCGCCGACCAAAAGCCGGGTGCCCGGGGAGGTTGGTTGTGGCGGTTTCGGCTGCGGGAGTGTGCTGGTCGGTGCCCGCCCGGGATGTCGAGTCGTGGATCCGGGTCAGGAATCGGCCGCGAGATTCGCCGATATCCACGACTCGAAAACCCGGCCCGAACCACTAGCCACGACTCGATGCGCCCACCACGGCCGCCGCCGCCCACGACCGCCGCCGTCTTTCCGGAACTTCCTGGTCGCTATCCGCAGATTTATCTCCGGAAAGACTCCAGCCCGCCCTCACCACAGTCCACCCCCGTAACCACACCCACCCCGCACGGACCCCGTACGTCAGCCTCACCACAGTCCACTCCCGTGATCACATCCGATGTGCGACCACTCGGGTGAGCGGCTCCGGGACAGCTGTGATCCTTCCCTGGTCGCGGTGGTGTGGGTCAAGGGTCGAAGATCGCGCAGCGACGCCGAAGGCGCCCTTGACGCACGCCGCCGCGACCAGCACCATCACGCAGCCCGGAGACCGCGCCACCACAGTTACCTAGCGCACACCAACACGAGCGGCGAACCCACCACCTGCGCCCCCGCCGCAGGCGGCAACAGAACAGCCGCCCCGCAGGCGGTGACCAATCAACCCACACATCCGACACAAGAGCCGGTTATCCACAGCTCAGCCGGGGAGCGGGGACACACCCCCGGCACTCGGACGCGTCATCGGCATTTCCGTGGTGTTGACCAGTCGAAGATGCTACGAAGGAGAGCATTCCACCCGCCCCCGACCAAAAGCCGGGCCCGGCAGGCCGGCGAGCGAACGAGCCGGCGAGCGAGCCGGCGCCAACGATGACAAGGAGCGGTGTCACCGTGATGAACGAACCGGACTGCTACGACGTGTTCGTGCAGGGGACTGTCTTCCTGGACATCGTGCTGACCGGCCTGGAGTCCGCCCCGACCACCGGAACCGAGATCTTCGCCGAGGGTATGGGCTCTTGCCCGGGCGGCGTCGCGAACTTCGCGATCGCGGCCAGCCGCCTCGGCCTGAACACCGGCCTGGCCGCGGTCTTCGGGGACGACGTGTACGCCGACTTCTGCTGGCGCACCCTGGCCGACCAAGAGGGCGTGGATCTGTCCCACTCGCGCCGGATCGGCCACTGGCACTCCCCGGTCACCGTCTCGATGTCGCTCGACCGGGACCGGGCCATGGTCACGCACGCCCACGAGGCCCCGGGCGATCCCAGCAAACTGGTCGGTCCCGGCCTGAAGACCCGGTCGGCGATCGTGCCGGTCGCGGAGGAACTGCCGGGCTGGACCGTCGAGGCGATGGAGTCCGGTGCGCTGCTGTTCGGCGACGTCGGCTGGGATCCGACCGACGAGTGGTCCCCCGCCGTACTCGACGTACTGAAGGGTTTCCACGCGTTCACCCCGAACGCGTCCGAAGCGATGGCCTACACGCGCACCGACACCCCCAAAGCTGCCTTGCACAAGCTCGCCGACCGCGTCCCGCTGGCAGTCGTGACGAACGGCGCCGAGGGCGTACTCGCGATCGACTCGACGACAGGTGAAGAGGAGCAGGTCCCGGCTCTCCCGGTCCGTTCCTACGACCCGACCGGTGCCGGCGACGTCTTCCTCGCGTCACTCGTCCTCGGGACGCTCCGCGGCTGGCCGCTCGCCCACCGTCTAGCCTTCGGCAACCTCTGCGCCGGCCTGTCCGTCCAGCACTTCGGCGGCTCCCTCGCGGCACCCGGCTGGGGCGACATCATCGACTGGGTCCGCGACCACAGCCGCACCCGACCCGGCGGCGTAGACCCCGAAATCCTCAAGCACTACGCGTTCATCGGCGACGTACTCCCCGAAGGCCCGGTCCCCATCGTCCGCCGCGCCTCAGCCACCATCGCCCGCCTGTCCGACGCCTGACGCCGAACGCCTGACCGCCCTTCAGTTCAACGAGCCGCGCGGAGCCACCCACAGCTGGGGTTGCCCGGTGACCGCGGCGATGTGCTCGAAGTCCGCGTCGTAATGCAGAATCACCGCGCCATGCTGCTCGGCGACGGCGGCGGTGATCAGATCGACGATTCCGGCCGCACGGTGAAGGCCGCGCGCCGCTATCCGCTTCTGTACGTCGCGGGCACGCTCGGCGATCGCCTCGGTCATCGGCAGATTGATGTACAGCGAGCGCCGACGCGCAGCGATCGCCTCGACGTCGACGACGTTCCGCCCGGAGTAACCGGTCTCGAGATCGACCGTCACGCAGGTCGCGGCCGCTCGATCGACGATCAGTCCCGCGATCACCGACCGCACCGCGGCGTGCTTGCTCCGCGCCTCCGCGGAGGTGTCGACCAGATACAGCTTGCCAACCGCGGAGACCACCGTCACCGGCGCGCCCCACGCATGATGTCGGGGTCGTCGATGTCGGGACCGACGCCGAGGGCATAGGGATCGTCGAGCAAGGCTTCGATGCGTTCGCGGCGTCTGGCCACGAACATCAGCGCCGCATTCACGGTGTCCTTCTTCGTCACGGTCCCCAACTCCTTGGCCGCCAATGCCAACGCCTCGTCGTCCACATCGATCAGAGTCTTCATGTCACCGACGATATGTCTCCGTATATATAGACCCACAGGCTCTGATATACACCTTGATCGAATCGTTGTCGGTCGCCTCCTGGTTCACGAGGTGGAATTACCGCCGCCGGGCACCTTCGCGGTCGTAGTGTCGGTGCTTGGTGCGCGGGCTGTGGGACTGCGCGGATGGAGGGTTTGTCATGGCGGGTGCTGGGATCAGTCGGCGTCGGATTCTGGGGCTGGGGGCCGGGCTGGCGGCGGTGGCCGTCGCCGGGTGCGGATCGAACACCGGGCGGGCGCCGTCGGGTGGGTCGGAGGGCGGCAAGCCCGCGTTGTCGCAGTGGTACCACCAGTACGGCGAAGCCGGCACGCAGCAGGCGGTCGAGCGGTACGCGAAGGCGTATCCGGATGCGACCGTGACCGTGCAGTGGTCGCCGGGTGACTACGACAAGAAGACCTCGACCGCGTTGCTGACCGATCAAGGGCCGGACGTGTTCGAGTACGGCAACGGCCCGACGATCGACATGATCAAGGGTGGCCAGGTGGTCGAGCTGACCGACCTGCTCGGGGACGCGAAGTCCGACTTCACGCCGTCGCTGATCGAGCGGATGACGTACCAGGGCAAGCTGTACGGGATCCCGCAGGTCTCCGACATGCAGTTGCTCGTCTACCGCAAGAGCCTGCTGAGCGCGGCCGGCATCCAACCGCCGCAGACCGTCGACGAGCTGCTCGACGCCGCGAAGAAGCTGACCACCGACAAGGTCAAGGGCCTGTTCGTCGGCAACGACGGCGGTGTCGGCGTCCTCGGTGGACCGGCGCTGTGGTCGGCCGGGCTGGACTACCTGACCGCGGACAACCAGTTCGGCTTCGACGACCCGGCCGCGTTCGAGTCGTTCAGCAAGCTGCGGGAACTCTTCACCTCGAAGAGTTTGTTGCTCGGGGCACCGACCGACTGGTCCGACCCGTCCGCGTTCACGCAGAGCCTGACCGCGATGCAGTTCACCGGCCTGTGGACGCTTCCCGCGATCCAGAAGGCATTCCCGGACGACTTCGGCGTACTCCCGTGGCCGAAGCTGAACGCGACCACGGGCAAGCCGAGCGTTCCGGTCGGTGCGTATGCCTCGTGCGTGAACGCGAAGTCGAAGAATGTCGATGCCGCCAAGAAGTTCGTCAAGTGGCTGTGGGTCGATCAGACCGACGACCAGCTCGACTTCGCGCAGTCGTACGGGTTCCACATCCCGGCCCGGCAGAGCCTGGTCGCGAAGGCGGACAAGCTGAAGTCGGGACCGGCCGCCGACGCCGCGAAGTTCGTCAACGAGAACGGGCACGCGCAGACCCCGCTGCTGTGGTCCCCGAAATCCGGTACGGCGTACTCCGACGCCCTCAACCGCATCATCCGCAGCGGCGCCGACCCCGCCGGCGAGGTCAAGAAGGTCAAGACCGTCGTCGACGCCGAGCTCAAGCGCATCACCGGCTGATGGACCTGCAACCACTGACCGACGACGACCACGAGCTGATCGAGCTGGCTCGCCGTACGGTCGACGCGAACACCGACGGACACGGCGGCGTCTACACCATGGGTGCCGCGGTCCGCGGTGTGGACGGCCGGATGTACGCCGGGATCAACCTGTACCACTTCACCGGCGGCCCCTGCGCCGAGCTCGTCGCCCTCGGCCGCGCCCGCGCCGAGGGCGCCCGCGACCTCACCACAATCGTGGCCGTAGGCAACGAGAACCGCGGCATCTACGCCCCCTGCGGCCGCGACCGCCAGATCCTCCTCGACTACCACCCAGGCATCCGAGTCATCCTCCCAGCCCCCGGCTGGACCCCCATCGAAGCCCTCCTACCCGCTGCCCTCCGCTGGACGCCTAGCTGAGCCGACGGGCCTTCAGGTGCCGAAGGGGAGGAGGCGTTGGGCGAGCATGAAGGTGTTGCCGTCGGGGTCGTAGAAGGTGGCCAGGCGGACTTCGTTCTCGATTTGGCGGGTTTCGCCGTCGAAGCGGGTGTCGAAGGACTCCAGGTGGGCGCGGGCCTTGTCGATGTCGTGGACTCCGAAGGTGACCACGACACCGCCGTCGGTGGCCGGCTTCTCGGTCTGGCCGATCCCGATGGAGATGCCGGGCAGCGGCGTACTCAGCTCGGCCCAGCCCCAGGACTCCAGCCGGTGCACGACTGTGAATCCGAGCGCCTGCTCGTACCACCGCAGCGATCGCTCCAGATCGGCGACTTCCAAGGCGCAGGTGGCGCGCCCGTCGTACTCGATCGCACTCATGGTCCTGTTTTTATACTAAGCTTACTTTCGTGTCAACGCTGGCGTCCCTGGTCCACCTCCGCTGGGCGGTCCCGGTGCTCGCCGAGCTACAGCGCGGGTACGGCGGACGCTTCGTCAACCTCACCCACACTCTCGGCGTCAGCCGCGAGTCCCTCAGCCGGACACTCGTCTTCCTCACCGACGCCGGCCTGATCCGGCGTAACCCCGGACATGGTCACCCGCTGCGACCGGAGTACCTGCTGACCGATGCGGGCACCCGCATCGCCGAGCCCGCAGCCGCGCTGACGGACCTGCTCGACGAGCTCGGCGCGACCGACATCGGCCTGAAGAAGTGGTCCTTACCGATCCTGGTTGCGCTCGCGGACGGCGACCGCCGCTTCTCGGAGCTCAGCAGCGCTCTGCCCGACACCTCGAACCGCGCGCTGACGCTCGCCCTGAAGGATCTGGAGCCGGCCGGGCTGGTCAACCGGACCGTGACCACGGGCTACCCGCCGACGACGTCGTACGCCGTGACCCCGGCGGGCAACCGGTTGGCTCAGGCGGCGCGACGGCTCGAGGTCAGAACGCCGGGATGATGTGCTTCCCGTAGGCCTCGAGGGTTTCTTCCTTCGCATCGTGCTGGAGATACACGGCGAACTGGTCGACGCCCAGGTCGCGGAGCTCCGACAGGCGAGCGAGGTGGTCCTCGACCGAGCCGAGGATGCAGAAGCGGTCGACGACCTCGTCCGGCACGAAGGCGGTGTGCGTGTTGCCCGCCCGGCCGTGCTGTGAGTAGTCGTAGCCCTTCCGGCCCTCGATGTAGTCGGTCAGCGCCTGCGGGACCGCGCCGGAAGCGCCGTACCTGGTGACGATGTCGGCGACGTGGTTGCCGACCATCCCACCGAACCACCGCGTCTGCTCACGCTGGTGGGCCAGGTCGTCCCCGACGTACGCCGGTGCCGCGACACAGAACTTGATCGCCTCAGGATCACGGCCGGCCTGCTCGGCGGAACGGCGTACCGCGGCGATCATCCACGCGGCGATGTCCGGGTCGGCGAGCTGCAGGATGTACCCGTCGCCGACTTCGCCGGTCGCCGCCAGAGCCTTCGGCCCGTACGCCGCGACCCACACGTCCAACGCACCGTTCTCGACCCACGCGAACTTGAGCTGCTGCCCGCGGTACTCGACGGTCTCGCCGCGGGCCAGCGACCGGACCACCTCGACGCACTGCTTCAGCTCGTCGATCGTGCCGGGCTTGGCGCCGAGCGTCCGGAGCGCGGAGTCGCCGCGGCCGATGCCGCAGATCGTCCGGTTGCCGAACATCTCGTTCAGCGTGGCGAACTGCGAGGCGATCACGGTCCAGTCGCGCGTCCCCGGGTTCGTCACCATCGGGCCGACGATCACCCGCTGGGTCGTGGCCAGGATCTGGCTGTAGATGACGAACGGCTCCTGCCAGAGCAGGTGCGAGTCGAACGTCCACACGTAGTCGAACCCGGCCTCCTCGGCCTTCCCCGCCAGCTCCACGACCGCGGACGCGGGCGGATCGCACTGGAACACCACACCGAAGTCCACGGCTTCTTCCCCTCAGACCAAGTACGACGACAGGCCGCGTTTGAGGAACTTCCCCCGGCCCTTGCGGCCATGGTAGTTGCCGTCAGCCACGATCACCTCGCCGCGGGAGATGACGGTGCCCACACGGCCCTGGATCTCGACCCCTTCGTACGCCGAGTAGTCCAGGTTCATGTGATGGGTCTCGACACCGATCCTAGTCGTACCGGCGGGATCGTAGACGACCAGGTCGGCGTCGGAGCCGGGCTGGACGATGCCCTTCTGCGGATACAGCCCGAACATCCGGGCCGGCGTGGTCGAGATCGTCTCGACCCAGCGCTCCAGCGAAAGGTTGCCGTCGACAACGCCTTGGTAGATCAGGTCGACGCGATGCTCGACGCCGCCGATCCCGTTCGGGATCTTGGAGAAGTCGCCGATGCCGAGTTCCTTCTGGTCTTTCATGCAGAACGGGCAGTGGTCGGTCGACACGATCGCGAGGTCGTTGCTCCGCAGGCCCTTCCACAGATCGCGAGCGTGCGACTCGTGCTTGCTCCGCAGCGGCGTCGAGCAGACCCACTTGGCGCCTTCGAATCCGGGCGCGCCGAGCTGGTCCTCCAACGTCAGGTACAGGTACTGCGGGCACGTCTCGGCGAACACGTTGCGCCCGGCATCCCGAGCCTCGGCGACCTTCGCCAGCGCCTGACTCGCGGACAGATGCACGATGTAGAGCGGGCAGTCCTGAGCGACCTCGGCGAGCGAGATCGCGCGGTTCGTCGCCTCGGCCTCGAGCGCTGCCGGCCGGGTGATGCCGTGGTAGATCGGGTCGGTCTCACCGCGCGCGATCGCCTGCTGCACAAGGACATCGATCGCGATGCCGTTCTCGGCGTGCATCATGATCATGGCGCCGTTCTCCCGCGCGGTCTGCATCGCGCGCAGGATCTGGCCGTCGTCGGAGTAGAAGACGCCCGGGTAGGCCATGAACAGCTTGAAGCTCGTGATGCCCTCGTCCGCGACGAGCTGGTCCATCGCCTTCAGCGCGTCGGTGTCGACGCCGCCGAGGATCATGTGGAACGCGTAGTCAATGTGGCAATTGCCGTCGGCCTTCGTATGCCACGCGGCGAGCCCGTCCTGCACGACCTCACCGGTCCGCTGGATGGCGAAGTCGATGATCGTCGTGGTCCCGCCGTACGCCGCCGCCCGGGTGCCGGTGTCGAACGTGTCGCTGGCCGACGTACCGCCGAACGGCATCTCCATGTGCGTGTGCGCGTCGATCCCGCCCGGTATCACATACTTGCCGCCGGCATCGATCACCTCGTCCGCGACCACCGCCGGGGTGTACGACGGGTCGAGCACCGCGACGATCTTCTCGCCCTCGACCAGCACGTCCGCAACCCGAGTCCCGGTCGGCCCGACGACAGTTCCACCCTTAACCAGCAAAGACATCTGCGCCACTCCTCGCTGAGCGGTAGAAGAAAGTATTACGGCTTCGTCAGGTCTCCGTAGGCGTCCGGGCGGCGGTCGCGGTAGAACTGCCAGCGGTCGCGGACCGTGTCGAGCAGGTTGAGGTCCAGGTCGCGGACGATCAGCTCCGGGTCGTGGTCGTGGCCGACGTCGCCGACGAACTTCCCCTCCGGGTCGACGAAGTACGACGTACCGTAGAAGTCGTTGTCGCCGAAGTCGGACTCGATGCCGACCCGGTTGATCGCGCCGATGAAGTACTCGTTCGCCACGGCCGAGGCCGGCTGTTCGAGCTTCCAGAGGTACGCCGACAACCCCCGGCTGGTCGCGGACGGGTTGAACACGATCTTCGCCCCGGCCAGGCCGAGCGCGCGCCACCCCTCGGGGAAGTGCCGGTCGTAGCAGATGTAGACGCCGATGCGGCCGACCGCGGTGTCGAAGACCGGGTAGCCGAGGTTCCCGGGGCGGAAGTAGAACTTCTCCCAGAAGCCCTGCACCTGCGGAATGTGGTTCTTCCGGTACTTGCCCAGGTACTTGCCGTCGGCATCGATGACCGCTGCGGTGTTGTACAGCACGCCCGGCTGCTCCTGCTCGTACACCGGGAGCACTATCACCATCCCGAGCTCCTTGGCGAGCGCGGCGAACCGCTCGACGGTCGGTCCCGGCACGGCTTCGGCATACTCGTAGAACTTCGGATCCTGCAGCTGGCAGAAGTACGGCCCGTAGAACAGCTCCTGGAAGCACAGCACCCGCACCCCAGCCGCTGCCGCCTGCCGCGCATACTCCTCGTGCGCCTTGATCATCGACTCTTTGTCGCCGGTCCACGACGTCTGCACCAAGCCGGCCCGAACAACCTCCGCCACCGATACCTCCCCAATAGCCGAGCCCCCATGCTCCATCCGCTCCCCCACACCCGTCAACGAATGCGGACGACCGACGGGTCAGATCGTGATGGTGCGGGGTTCCGCCGCGGCGACCCGACCGCCGACGGTCGCGTGGCCAGGCGGTTGCCAGGCGGTGTAGAGGTGAGAGCCTGCGCCTTGGACGATGTGGAGGTCGCGGCCCAGGCGAGCGGTGAGCTGGGTGACGGCTGACCCGGTGGCCTCATCTTCCTCGACACCCATCGCGGGCGCGAAGGCTCGAGCGCGGATGATCCCCGCGGCCTCGTCCTGCCAGGACCAGAGATAGGTGTGGTCCGCCGAGTACGACGCGGGCTCGGCGGCAAGGACGTCTGCCGGGGTGTCCAGCTCAAGCCACTCGAAGCTGCTACCCCACGTGGTGTCGGCCCGGACCGAGAAGAGATCGCCTGAGACTGTGACGGGGATCCGACCGGCCGGGACGTTCAATGCCTCGACCGGATGGCCTTGAGCGTGCAGCCACCAGGCGGCGCCGACGGTGGGGTGGCCCGCGAAGGGCATCTCGCCGGTGGCCGAATAGATACGGAGCGTGCCCGTGGCCGGGTCGTCGACGTACACGGTCTCGCTGTAGCCGAGGGCGGCGGCGACGCGCAGGCGGTCGGCGGGCGGGACCAGGCGGCCGTCGACGATGCCGAGGGGGTTGCCGAACCGGCCGTCGGGGTCGGTGAAGACCCGAACGACCTCGACGGGAAGGACTGTCAACGCGTCAGAAGACGAGGATCGCGGCGATGACCGCGATGAGGACCACAGCAGCGCCGACGACGGCGAGGGTGCGACCGTTGAGCTTCGGTTCGACGGCGGGCCCGGTCTGGCCCTCGTTGACGAAGGCGCGGAACATCTGGGTGTTCGCGCCTGGGTCCTGCTCGTTCTCCACGTTCGGGGGGACGTTCTGGTCAGCCATGGGCCAGACCCTACCCGCCTGGCCGCTCAAGCCCGAACAGGCCTGATGTACCATTTGGTACATGCGCTTCGATCATTCCAGCACGATCCAGGCCGCACCCGAGCGGGTGTGGCAGCTGTTCAGCGACGTCGAGCGGTGGCCCGAGTGGACTCCGACCGTCGAGTCCGTCGAGCGTCTCGACGCGGGTCCTCTCCATATCGGCGCCCGGACCCGCATCCGGCAGCCGAAGCTCCCGGTGGCGATCTGGGAGGTGACGGAGCTCAAGGACGGCGAGTTCTTCGAGTGGGTCTCGAAGGCGCCGGGGATCAAGACGACGGGTCAGCACCGCGTGGTCAGTACGCCGGAAGGCACGGTCGCGACCGCGACGATCATCCAGGAGGGCCCGTTCGGCTGGCTCTTCGGGAAGCTGTACGCCGGTCTGACCAGGCGCTACATCGCCACCGAGACCGAGAAGCTGAAGCAGCTCAGTGAGTCGTGAGGTCCTGCTGGCCGATGCCGTTCAGCACTTCGCCAAGAACGGCATCGGCGACGCGAGCCTGCGCGCCATCGCCACCTCGATCGGTACCAGCCATCGGATGCTCATCTACCACTTCGGCTCCCGCGAGGGTTTGCTCGCCGAGGTGGTCCGCACGGTCGAACAGCAGCAGCGCGACCTGCTCGCCACGCTCACCGACTCCGACCTGCCGATCGCCGCGCAGTCCGAGGAGTTCTGGCGACGCGTCACTGAGGCGACGCTGATCTACGGCCCACTGTTCTTCGAGTTGAGCGCTCACGCGATGCAAGGCCTGCCGCACACCGAGGCCCTCAAAGCCGACCTGATCACCGTGTGGCTCCCACCGCTCATCGACTTGTGCGTCCGTGCGGGCATTCCGTACGACGAAGCACCGGCGTACGCGCGGTTGGGTCTGGCGGCCTCGCGCGGACTCCTCTTCGACCTGCTCCTCACCGGCGACCGTCAAGGCGTCGACGAGGCGTCCGCACTGCTCAACCGGCTCTTCACGCTCCCGGCTCAGTAGGCGTCTGCACCCAGCCGGCAACGATCGGCAGGCGGGCCTCCCGCTGTACGGCGGCGAAGGCGAACGGTCGGTCCAGCGAGACCTCGAGCCGACGGGACTGGCGGGTCTGCATCGACGTACGCATCAGGGCCATGGCCGTGACCGCCGCAGCCTCGAACCCGGTCGCGAAGAACCGCGCGAGCACCTTCTGCTTGGCCTGCCCGATCGCGAGCGGCGCCGGGCTGATCGCGCTGAAGTGGCCGCGCTCGCCCGGATCTGTCGTCACCGCGCTCAGCCCGAACAGGTCACGCAACGCCAGCAGATCATGCTCGGCCTCGACCGCGAACGCGGGCAGTGTCAGCTTCACATCTGGAGTGGACGACGTGCTCAGCACGAGCTTCACCCCGGGCGAGGCCTCCCAGCCGGGCTCGCCCTGATCGATCAGGCGGCTCCCAGGCACACCATCGGCCGGCCGGGCGGACACATCCAGGAGTGCGCCCAGGACGTCAGCCTGCGCGACCTGCGATGGTCCGATCCCGAGCAGCACGTCCACGTCGGCATCACCGGCGACCGTCACGACAGTGAGCCACCCGGCTCCGGCATGCTCGTACCGGCGTACGGCGTCGAGGTCCTTGTCCACCCGCTCGAGCCAATGCCACGAGCCCACCCACGGGCCGTCCGGGACGCGCTTGACCTGTTCGGTGAACGGACGGACCCATGTCGTGCGCAGCGACAGCGCCGACGCGAGAACGAGCATGACATCAGGCGTGAGCTGGAGCGGCATTTCGCGAATGAGGTTCTGGGTGTGCTCGGCCGCCCACGCGTCCAGCTTCGGCTTGTCGACGTCTGAGCGGCCGGTGAGCATACCGACGAGCGGTGCCGGCATCACGCTGTCGAACGTCTCGGCGAGCTTCAGGTGCTCGTTCACCCACACGCCGAGCGCCGCGTGCAGGTCGGACGAGCCCTCGATCGCCTGGACCAACGCGAGGGCGTCTTGGGATCCCGCTGCCGCGTCGATTCCCGCGGCCCGGGCCAGCTCGGCACGGCCTGGTTCGTCGGCCGCCGTCGCGAGGGTCGCCAGCAGAGGCCACAACCCCAGCCCGGACATCAGGGTGTTACCTGCTGGGAGCTCACGAGCCCAGCGGCTAGTCAGGTCGTTGACTGCACGCACCACGTCGGCATCCATAAATCCAGCCTGCCACAGGCGAGAAATACAGGTTGGTGGTGGTTTTCATTTCCAGGAACTTTCTGCCAGGATGCCGGTCATGTCCACGACGCCAGAACTGGTGAAGGAGAAGACGGAGCCTGCCGGGTCCTCGATCGCCTTCACCGCGACGCTGGTGCTGCTCGTGGGGCTGGCGTTGTTCGGGCGGCGGCTGTTCAACGGGTTCTTCACCGACGACGGCGTCCGGACCTGGGCGACGATGTTCGTGGGCGTGACCGTGCAGGCGCTCCCGTTCCTGGTCCTCGGCGTGCTGCTGTCGGCCGCGCTGACCGCGTTCGTCCCGGCGTCATTCTTCGCGAAGGCGCTCCCCAAGCATCCGGCCCTCGCCGTACCGGTCGCCAGTGCGTCCGGCGTCATCCTGCCCGGCTGTGAATGCGCGTCGGTACCGGTCTCGGCCGCGTTGATGAATCGTGGCGTGACACCTGCCGCCGCGATCGCGTTCCTGCTGTCCGCGCCGGCGATCAATCCCGTCGTACTCGCGTCGACGGCAGTGGCGTTTCCCGGTCAGCCCAAGGTGGTGATCGCCCGCGCGGTGACCTCGCTGGGTGTCTCGATGATCCTCGGCTGGCTGTGGTTGTTGACCGGTAAGGGCGGTTCCTGGCTGAAGCTGCCGAAGAACCGGCACGCCGAGGACGCCGGCAAGTTCGACGTGTTCCGCTCGGCGATGCTGCACGACTTCCTGCACGCCGGTGGGTTCCTCGTCGTCGGCGCCGCGGCCGCGGCCACTCTGAACGTCGTGGTCCCGCGCACGTGGCTCGACCACGTCGCGGGGAACCTCCTGCTGTCCGTGGTCATCCTCGGGCTCCTCGCCGTGCTGCTGGCGATCTGTTCGGAGGCGGACGCGTTCGTGGCGGCCAGCCTGTCGCAGTTCTCGTTGACCGCGCGGCTCGCGTTCATGGTGGTCGGGCCGATCGTGGACGTGAAGCTGATCGCGTTGCAGACCGGGACGTTCGGCCCGAAGTTCGCCGTCCGGTTCGCGCCGGCCACGTTCGTGGTCGCCGTACTGGCCAGCCTCGTCGTCGGGTGGTGGTTGTTGTGAGGCGGAACGTCGCCGGCCTGGTGATGGTGTTCGTCGGCGCCGCGGTGGTTCAGCTCGCGACGTCGGGCACCTACCTGCGCTACGTCAAACCCGGTATGCGCTGGATGTTGTTCGCGGCCGGCCTGATCCTGATCGCGCTCGCGGTCGCCGACGTACTCGCCGATACCCGCAAGAAGCCGCCTGCGGACGACGGACATGGGCACGGTCACCTGCTGCCTCGCGCAGCCTGGTTGCTGCTGATCCCGATCTTCGCGCTGCTGGTCGTCGACCCGCCGGCTCTCGGCGCGGACGCGGCCCAACGGCAGTCCCCGGTTGCGTCCAAACCCGTTGCGCCCAAGGACAACGGCTGGCTCGCACAGCAGGGCGACGCGCCGGTCGCGTTGGCCGTCCGGGACTATTCGGTCTGGGCGGTGTGGGAGAAGGAGAGCATGAAGGGCCGCGCGTTCCAGTTGACCGGCTTCGTGACTCCGGCCAAGGACGGCACGTGGTACCTGACCCGCATCGGGCTCACCTGCTGCGTCGCCGACGGTACGGCGTTCATGGTCGAGGCTCGTGGTCAGGCCGCCCCGCCGAAGAACCAGTGGGTCACCGTGACCGGCCAGTGGGCCGAGCCGACCAAACGCGTCGACGGCGACGTCGCCGCCCTCACCATCGAGACCGTCACGCCGGTCGCCGCGCCCGTCAATCCGTACGAGTGACTCACACATCTCGGCGCGCCAACGTTCCATCGGTATGAAGCGCACTGTCGAGCCCAAGGTCCTGTACTTCGGTACGCCGGTTGTCCTGATCAGCTCCCTCAACCCCGACGGCACCACGAACCTCGCCCCGATGTCGTCCGCGTGGTGGCTCGGGTACTCCGCGATGCTCGGAATGGGCAAGAGCGCCCAAACGGTGAAGAACTTCGCCGAGCGGCCGGAGGCCATCCTCAACCTCGTCGACCCGGCCATGGTCGCCGCCCTCGACCGGATCGCCTTGCTCACGGGGTCCGAGGAAATGTCCGACCGCAAACGCGCCCGCGGTTACCGGTACGAGCCGGACAAGTTCGCCGCCGGCGGTCTGACCCGTGAGCCGAGTGACGTGCCCGGCTTGGACGCCGTCGAGGAGAGCCCGATCACTCTCGAGGGTCGGATCGTCAACACTCATGACGTCGGTGGACCCGACGGGGATATGTGTGCGTTCGAGCTGACGGTCGAGCGCGTCCGCGTTCGTGAGGACCTGTTGATGAGCAATGATCGCTACATCGATCCCCTGCGCTGGGATCCCTTGATCATGAAGTTCACCGAGTACTTCGCCAACGGCTCACCCGTGTACGCGTCCTCGTTGGCGCGGGGCTGGGACATGCCGCCCATGCCGTTGGTGTCCGAGCGCTGACGGCGCCGGACGACCGTGCACGCCATCCCGCCGATCACCAGCACGGCCGCGATGCCCTGCTGCAGCCCGATCGTCTCGCCGCGCACCGCCCAGGCGGTGGCCATCGCGACCACCGGCACGAGGAGTGAGAACGGCGCCACCGTGCTCGCGTCGTACTGGCGCAGCAGGTAGCCCCACGAGCCGAAGCCGAACAGGGTCGCGGCGAAGGCGAGGTAAGCGATCGAACCGATGCCCGAGAGCTGGATCCCGCGTAATGCGTCCACCCCAGCTCTCGGGCCTTCGGTTGCCAAGGACAACAACATCAGCGGTACGACGGCGATCGCGCTGACCCAGACCATGAACCGGAGCGTGTCCGGCGGCTTCGCATACCGCGTGATGGTGTTGGAGACGCCCCAGAACGCACCGGCTGCGATCACCAGCGCGAGTGCGCCGAGCGGCGCGGACAGGCCGTTGTCCAGCAGGATCAGCACCATCCCGACGCAGGCGATCAGGCAGCCGGCGACTTGGGTACGGCGGGGACGTTCGCGCAGGATGAGGATCGCGAACAGCAGCGTGAAGATCACCTGGCACTGCAGCACCAGCGACGCCAGGCCGGCCGGGACACCGGACTTCATCGCGATGAACAGCAGGCCGAACTTCGCCACACCGAGCGCGAGGCCGACGCCGATCACATACCGCCAGGCGACGCGCGGCTTGCCGAGCAGGAAGATCGCGGGCACGGCGGCGAAGAAGAACCGCAGCGCGGAGAAGAACAGCGGCGGGAAGTCTTCCAGGCCGACGTCGATCACGACGAAGTTCACGCCCCAGACGATGACGACACCGAGCGCGAGCAACAGGTCACGGGGTTTCATACGGTCCAGTCTCGGCGGGACTACACTTAAGGACCAGCACTGGTTTCTACCGTCTTCGATGTAGGAGTGCTACATGATGGATCTCGGTCGACTCCGGGCCTTGCAGGCGGTCGCGCAGTACGGATCGGTGAATCGCGCCGCCGAGGTGCTCGGGTACACGCCGTCGGCGGTGTCGCAGCAGCTGGCCAAGCTGGAGCGCGAGACACACACGACACTGATCGAGCGGCAGGGCCGCGGGATCGTGCTGACCGACGCGGCCCGGCAGCTGGCGGCGACGGCCGCGCGCATTCTCGAGCTGGTCGAGGACGCCGAGCTGACCCTGGAGGAGCAACGGGGACAGGCGATCGGGACCTTGACGATCGCGGCCTTCCCGACCGCCGCCCGGGGACTCTTGCCAAAGGCACTCGGTCGACTGATCGACGGCAACCCCGGCCTGGACGTCCACCTGATCGAGACCGATCCGTTCGAAGCCGTTGCCGCAGTCAACCGTGGCGAGATCCACGTGGCCGTCGTGCACGACTGGCACAACGCGCCACTCAGCCTGCCGGAGGAGCTGTCCAGCGTGAAGCTCGGTTCGGACCCGGCCGACGTACTGGTCCCGGCGACGCATCGCCTGGCCGGTAAGGAGTTCGTCCGCGCGGAGGACCTGGTCGGCGAGCGCTGGATCTGCCAGCCGACCGGCTCGATCTGCTACGAGTGGCTGATGCGGACGATGCGCCGCGCCGGAGTCGAGCCGCAAGTCGCCTATTCGGTCGCCGAGTATCAAACCCAACTGGCCATGCTGGCCAACGGGATCGGGATCGGCCTGCTCCCCCGCCTCGGCCGCGGCCCGATCCCGGCCGGCGTGGTCGTCGTACCGCTGCAGCCCGCTCCGAGCCGCCGCCTGTACGCCGTGTGGCGGACGACGACTTCCCGTCGGCCGGCGATCTCGGTCACCCTGAAGACCCTGAAGGCCGCCTGGCCCGACCGCGACACCGCTTGATCGGAAGTAAAGGCCCTTAGCCCGGATCCACCGATGAGTTTGGTGGTATGAGCGTGCCGTAGTGCGAGAATGCCCTTGCGTGGCGGGAGAATCGGGCTTGTCTAGGGTCCGAAGTCCTCGCTCACGAAGGGCATCTCGTAGGTGCAACTGTCTCACATGTTTCCGGCGGCGTCGGTGGATGTCGCGTTCGATGATCCGAAGGGGCGGGTGGAGTTGCTGCCGGGCGCGGACGAGGTGGTGTTCGTGGACAGGGACTCGACTCACCGGCAGGTGCATGGCTACGCCAAGCAGGGCGCAAAGGTGGGCCGGTTGAAGGGCAAGAAGACCCTGCACCCGCTGATCGCGACCATGTGGACCCCGATCGCGCGGCCGGTGGTGGCGGCGGCCCGGCTCCGCAAGGGCAAGGCCGCCGACGTGCGTGGGGCGGCCCGGTTCCTGGCCGAAGCCCTGACCACGGTCCGGGCGATCGCCCCGGACGCGCGGGTCGTGGTGCGCGCCGACAGCAAGTTCTACACCGCCGGCGTGGCCGCGGCCGCGGCCCGCTACGGCGCGTCGGTATCGCTGACCACCGGCTCCAACCCGAGCGTGGACGCCGCGATCGCGACGATCGGCGACACCGGCTGGACACCGATCCACTACCCGGACGCGTTTGTCGATACCGAAACCGGTGAGCTGGTCTCCGACGCCGAGGTCGCCGAGATCTCCTACACCGCGTTCACGTCACGGCCGAACAACCAGCAGGTCCACGGCCGGTTGATCGTGCGCCGGGTCATACGGCTCAGCCCGGCCGCCACCACAGGCCAAGACGAACTGTTCGGCAGTTGGCGTCACCACGCGGTGTTCGTGACCAGCAGCATCCAGACCCTGCAAGCCTAAACCCAGCACCGCGGCCACGCGGCCGCCTCCGACGCCCACCCGGCAGGCCACCCTCTTCCCGGGGTCACCGGTTATAGGGCACGCCGCTCCGACGACAACCCTTCGCAGGCCGCCGGACCGGGGAGGGCCCCACCAGTTCCCGCCATCACCTTCTGAACGTTCCGCGCCCCATACGCCGAGGAGTCCCTCACGGCTGCACTCCAGGCTCTCCACCGCTTCCATGGCCTTCACCCTGATTTCGGGGGCTCGGCACTCCCTGCGCCCACCCTCTCAGGCAGACCCATAACGACGCCGCAGGCTTCGCTTCATACTACGGACCGCTCAATCGCTCCCCCCTTTGAAGGGCTTCTGACGCTGGGCTTCGACACCGGACGTTTCCCTCCGACACCGCCAGCCTGCTACCGGGCCTCCTGGCAGCTACCCGGACCGGACTCACACCCGCAGGCGACAACGAGCTTGTCAACAACAAATCACCAACCCACGATGACCTCCTGTCTGCTGGTCGCACGAAACGTCGAGGTTAGGGCCGGAACGTCGACCAGGTCTTGCCCTTCGAGCCACGGCAGACCTGCATCTGTGGGGATGACGCAGGGACTCCAGCCACGCTCTCGGGCGGCGTGCACGCCCCCCAGGCGTCAGGCGAGCGGAGCATCACAGACGACGATGTAGCGGGTGCGGTCGGTCACGCGCGAACTCCTGCACGGGTGGCGATAGCGGTCAAGCGGGGTTTCCGGGATTTCTTGAGGAGTTCGCGGACCAGTTCGCGAACGATGGTGTGGTAGCGGATCGACTCGGGAGAGCCGCGTTCTGCCTGCTGTAGGTGGAAGATCGCCCCCATGTCGTTCTTGGCTTGGGTTAGGGCCCTAGCGAGGCCGAGACGCAGGCGAGAACGTCGACCCTGAGACAGGCCGGCATGACTTCGGTGTCGACTCCGGTAGCGGCCCGGAGGACGCCGGGTGGATCGCCGAACTCAGCCGCGACTGAGGCTCGGTGGATCCGAACGTTGGTCGGGCCGAATCCTGTCCACCAGTGGTTGCCGTCGTGCGCCAAGAGGTCCGCGAGCCGTGCCGCCTCGGCCAATCGCTCGCTGGACGCCGTGCGGTCGGAACGGCCCGCGGCAATTACTGACGAGATGAGCCATAGAGAACCGGCCAGGCGAGACGGCATCCGGCGCATCCGAGCCAGCAAGAGCCATGAGCCCTTCTGCCGACCGCACGGCAACACGTTCGGCGTCGTCGGTTCGCTACTGCGTAGCAGCGCGATGACGACCTGATATGTGGCCATGCCCTGTGGCAGGCTTCGACTCGGCCACTAGAGCGGCGTGGGTTGCGCGGCCAGCAGCCAGCCAGCCGAGCTGATGCTCGCCAACCTTCGTCAGGAGCTTCGCGGCTGTGGTGCAGGCCGAGCAGCGCGCCAGGTGCGTCTCGCGTCCGCCACGGCCCTGCTAGCCGTCGTATGCGTCGGCGGCCTGGACGAGGTCCGGCAGGCATCGCCGTCGCCTGGTGGTATCTCGCCTGCCTGGTGCGCCTGGCTGAGCAGCACAGCACCGTTCCGGAGCTGCGGAAGAGGCCGCGGGTTCGTGGGGTCGCCGAGTGGGTGCTGATGACGCCCTCTTGGCGCCTGGCCCGGGCGTAGAGAACCATTGATTGCCTCAAATCAACATCCGGCCAAGCATCACCGCAGGTCAGTACCCCTGCACACCAAGCCGAATCACAAGCGAATGACCCGAAGTCAGCCATGACCAGCACAAAACGCGAGCACGACCTCGAACTCGGTCAAGTGGCACGAGTCACGTGCTTTCGCCCTAGAACTGCGAATTCAGGCCAGCATGAGCGAGACGCACGCCTGGCAGAAGAAGGCGAGTCGGAAGAAGGATTCGCGGCGTCTTACTCAAGGGCCCGATTGCCCGTCTTACAACGATGACGAGCCCATCGCGCCGTAGGTGAAGGGCTCCTGGGAGTCTTTTAGCGCGGTGGACGTCGTGAGCCGGGCGACTCCGTCGGTCGCCAACGGCGCCTGTGCCCAGCCTGTGTTCACCTATCGCGCCGCTGACTTGCGCTATTCGCGCGGATCGTGCCATCAGCGTAAACGCACCGACCACGCGGCGAACACCCGCTCGCTACCTGTGCAGGAGATCGCGTGCGCTGTAGACGCTGCGACATAGCCCCCGCCCAGGACCACAACCTCACCCAGATTGGCAACCACCTGTCCGGTGGCATCGGCCAACATTATTGATCCGTTGCGCCCAGCCACTGAAAAACCTGGGGGCCAAGCCACATCGACGCGGCGCCCAGCCTTCTGGACAACCAAACAATTTGCAGCTTCGTCGAGCACAAGTAATCCCTCAAGCCGCGCCGCCAACCGCTTCGCAGGACGCTCCTGCACAGTAAGTAGAGGCAGTTTGAGTTCATCACCCATCGTCGGACTCCATCAGCCATTACGAAACGAGAATCGATGCCCCTACTTTACCACTAATAAAGGTAACTGGCATAAATTCGGTGCCGTCATTTTCACCTGGAGGACCGAAACCGATCATCTGCCCGTGGGCAATAACCTGACCGTCCGTGGACCTGGTCGTCAGCATTGGCGCACCGGAATCACCATCACTACCGATTGCGGTGTTCATGAGGACGTACTTCAAACCATCGCCGGGGTCTTTATAGGCGGGATTCTTCACTGACGAGACCAGCAAGCCCGACCTCGCCCCACTTAAGGCTACCTGGTCGCCGACCGCCCAGTTGTTATCGACGCCTACGACCGCGCGCCGGGCGTTCGTTGTCTGGTCTCCCACATAAACATAAGGCCCAAAGTCTAGATTTGCCGCACCCATCAACATGGTATCGCTCGCCGGGCTCGTGATTTCAATAGATCCATAGTACCTCCCACCATGCCACCACCTGAAGTCGTCTTGATCAACCTCCCAGCAATGATGAGCCGTGCTGCCAAAGGTTATATTTGTCTGCCATTGTCGCCAGTTGAAGCCTGCAGTGCAGTCCGGATTGAAATATCGCAATACGGTGCCATCATAAGGTTCGCGGAACTGGTCTTGACTCAGCCAGATACCCCCACTCCATCTGCAAGTCGTACAAGTGTACGGCGGCCCCCAGTCGTCGATACGACATGGCGTGGAGTCACAGTTACCGGGAGCCATGGCACGGTGCGGCAACGTGCCAGATTTCCGAACTAGACGTCGGGCCTGTATGCCTCCAGGTGCCTCCTGGTAGGTCTCGATACTGATCCGATCGTCTTTCAGGGCACGTACCTGGTCGGTCCAAGCCTGCAGTTTATTCTCAGGAACCACGAGCACGACCCGGTTCTTTTGCGGATCCCAACCTCCGCCGACCCCGGTGCGCGCGTCCGTCGCAGTTGAGTACACGGTCAGACCTGGAGCCCATTGTTCCACCGTCGAAAATAGCCGGGTGGCGAGTTGCTCAAGTTCGGCCCGCGAATATTTGGCTGACCGGAATTCGACCTCGAACCCTTTGCGATCAAGTCTTTAGCATTTGCTAAGACTGATGTCTTTCGCGCCTGCATGGCAGTTGATTTTTCGTTCACATCGCCGACGAGCCTTACGACGACCTTCTTGCTGGTAGCGTCCCACTCCAAGCCGCCGTCCGCTACTGGCCCAGTCGATAACAGGGCAGAGAGCGCATCAATCTGCACCTGGTCGTCCGCACTGCCGGTGATATCGAGTGGTTGCTGCACGCCGGGAGAGGTCGCCGTTTCCGGCTGCTGTTGGGCCTGAGCGCCAGGCGCCATGGGCGGCAGCGAACTAACAGCCACCTGCGCCTCACGACCGCTGCCGCCCGCGCCGACCCCCGAGGCACTGGCTGCAGACGCGCACGTTATGCAGAGTACGAGTGCAAGAACAGCGACTTCCTTCTTCGCGTCACGCATGCTGACCACATCCCTCCGTTGGACTCAGTATTGTCGGTGACAGGCTGATCACCGCACCGAACGGGCATCAGCTATATCGCCAGCAGTGTTCTGCTCGTTACCGGAATTGCAGCAACCTGCAGGTTCTCGCCGAACCGTTGACACCAGAAACGAATTGTGATGCCCCGAAGTACGCAGCGGCGTGGTTCCCAGAATCCCTCGGTCGGTCGGGGTCCCAGTCTGAGAGCTCTGACCACGTCAGCAAATTCAGCAGTCAGCACCTCGCCGGGGTACCGCTCCTGCAGTGTGTGCGCGAGCTCGCCGCCTAGCCTCGATCTTTCATGGGGTTCTGGCGTGTCGTTGGGGTTGCTGTTTTGGGTGGTCGGGGGCTGTTGGTGGGTTGGGTTGGGCCCGGCTGTCGCGTCGGGTGGGCGGGTTCCGGGTCCTTGGTTGTAGGGATTGGTGCTGTGGTCAGGTGGGTGGCCAGGGGGCGGGGCGGAGTCGTTGGAATGCTGTGGTGAGTTGGTGTGCCCAGGGCCAGTCGGTGTCGAGTCTGAGGTGTCAGCCGCGGGCGGTGCGGACGAGGATGGCTGCGGTGTGGAGGATCTGGTAACGGTAGGTGGCTGGTTCGGTGCGGGCCAGGCGGTCGGTGAAGCAGAGTGTTTGGGTCCAGGTGAGGAGGTCGGCTGCGGTCAGCGCGAGTTCGAGCCAGCAGGCGTTGTTGGTGTAGGCGTGGAAGGGCAGGTTACGCAGTCCGGTGTCTTTGCCGGTGCGGATGCGGTCTTCGACGCGGGCGTGGCCGCGGTGTTCTTGTTCGAGGTCGGCCAGTTGGCTGCCGGTGTTGTGGGGTGTGTCGGTGAGGAACGCGGTGAATCGGTGCCCGTCGATGTCGGTGAACCTCAACTGGGCGCCGGGGTGGGGGCGTTCGCGGCGGACGATGACGCGGGAACCGGCCGGCCAGTTGCCCAGGTTGAGTAGCCCGGTGAGTTCGTCGACCCAGCCGCCCCTGCGGGGTTGGCCGTCGGCGTTGTAGGCCGGTTGCCAGGCGTGTTCGGGGGTGGCCAGGATCGCTTGTTGGAGGTTGTCGTCGATCGTGAAGCCGAGTGAGTATCCGATCCCGGCGTCGCGGAGCGCGGCAGCGAACGCGTGGGTGGCGCCGGCGGAATCGGCACTGGCCATGACCTTGGGCCCGTCGGGGCTGCCTGGTCTGGGGCGGGCCTGGGGCGGTAGTGCGGCGATGGCCATGGTCAGCACGGTGACGTGGTCTACTGCCGGCGTTGCCCTGGCGCAGCAGCCCGGCCAGCCCTTCTCCACCGGACACATCGGGGCGGTCGAGATAACACAACAACGGGTGGAAGCCATACCCTCTCTTCCAGTTGGGTGCGGCGTTCTCTTTGTCCGAGTGCGCGGTCAGCAGGGTCGCGTCGAAATGCAGCCACAACTGTTTGGTCAGGTCCGGGCCGGGTCGACTTTGTCGATCACCCGCCACGCGGTCGGGTCGGAAGCGACCAGCCCGAACAGCCGCGGCTGGTCCCGCAGCGTCCGCAGGTGCCGTAACGCGTCACCGCCGTCAGCGATCGTGACCGCGACATCAACCAGCACCTGGCCCGGCGCGTGCAGCGGCGGCAACCGGTAAGTGTCGATCAGCGCCTCGGTCCAGCCCTGCACCAGCCCGGTCGAGGCTGCCAGTTCCCGCAACAACGCGGCCCCGGCATGCGACACGATCCCCTTACCATCAGCCGACACCCTGAACCGCGCCTTGGACTTGCTAACCTTCACTTGAGAGTGCCTTCCTGACCGGGATCCTTGAGTCTTCGCAAACCCAATTTTCCCTTACAGACAAGGCACTCTCGCCTTTCACCTCACGTGTCGCACCAATTTCCGCGAAACGCCGAGGCTAGGAGCTTGAAGCTCGGCACGGACCGCCTGCGAGTCCGGTTGATAGCGGCCATCGCCCGCCCGACAGCAGACTCCAGGTCACCTTGCCGGCTGCGACAAGAGCGAGTGCGAGCATTGCCTGGGTGACCCTCATAGGGAATCCGCCAGGTCCGTCCTGGTGCTCTCTGACAACGATCTCGCCTTACTCCTTGGTTCGGTTGTTGTCAACGCTCAAAACGGTAGGTGTCCATCTCGTAGAAGTCGAGCTTCTTAGGGTCGATCTTGAAGTGATTCTCGGGCCGGTCCGGGTACGGCAGGCTGTCCAGGAAGCTGCGGCCGGACTCAAGCAATCTGGGCAAGTCGTCCGCGCCCATGGCCGCTCGGGCCTTGGCTTCCTGCCCGATGAGCTGAACGTGGACCGAGGTGCCTTTCGTCATCTGCTGACGGCTTGTGTAGACGAGATGACGTCTCTGTAGCGCTTCTCTGTCATGTCTGTCATGGCGAACCACGCTGACATCTCGTGTGCCCAGGCGGCCTGCTCAGAATTGCCTGACTCGGTCGCGATCTGTAGTGCCGCTCTACGCGTGAACTCGACCGACGACTTCAAGCCCATGTTCCATTCGACACAGCCGACCAGGAGAGCCAGCCAACCCGTGGCGGTCATCAGATCGGAGTGAGTCTTGATGCCGACCGGGCTGCGCAGCAGGGTGCCTAGATGCTCAATCCAGCCCTGAGCTTCCATGCGTAACTCTGAGGCGTCTCGGTAGGAGTACTGGCAGCAAATCTCAGTGACCGCTGCGTGCAAGCCCTCCAGCACGATTGGCGACATGTCGGCCACCGCCAGGCGCTGCATCAGCTCGGCGGTCTCGTACGGCCTGTTAGAGATCTTCAGAGACGCGTCGTTGCGGGCAGAGACAACCAGGTCGCCGCCGGCTCTCAGAGCGCGTCGTCACAGGCCTTGGCCAGCTCGTCAGAGACGACCTTTCGACCGTTCTCGACGTTGCTCAGGTGGCTGCGGCTGTAGTGGGTTGCTCGTGCCAGCTCACCCAAGGACCAGCCCCGGCGGCCTCGGTACTCGCGGAGTCGATCCGAGAAACCCACGCGACAAGTGTCATCCGCTACCTGTATTCCCGCGACAGAAGCAGCCGGCGGCCGGACTGGCTCAATCAGCTCTACAACCCCGCGATTGATGGACGGCCCCTCGGGCTCGAACTACCGCAAGATCGAATTCGGCCGACGCAAAACCCCGCAAACAGGATCCGCCCATCTTCTAAGAACGCAAGAGCCGCACAGACCAAGCATGCGATCTCGGCTGCGAAGCAGGCATCTCCATGGGCAAAACCTATCGACGCATCCGCAACACCGACCAGCTCGTCTGCCTCGCTTGCTGGGCCACGAGGTGGCCAACCACCCCTTAGCCTCGATCCACCTATGGTTGGGGTGAGTTTGGCTGGGTGGGTGTGCCGTATCGCGAGAATGCCCTTGCGTGCTGGGAGATTGGGACTTGCGACAGTTCCGTAGCTCTCAACCCGGAAGGGCATCCCTGAGGTGCAACTCTGTCATAAGCCGCGGTCGATCGTGGCGAAGTTCGACGATCCGAATCTGGTGTCGTCGGCCGGGCTGGTGCCGGCGATGGCGCTGGCGGAGTTGGTCGGCCTGCGTGACCTTGCCGATGAGCGATTGAGCGTGCCGACCGACAAGGGCGCGAACGCAGGGCTGAAGGTGGCCTCGCTGGTTGCGGGGATGACGGCCGGCGCCGACTCGATCGACGACATGACGGTCTTGCGGCACGACGGCATGGGCCGGATGTTCGGCCACGCCTACGCACCGTCGACGCTGGGGTCGTTCCTGCGCAGCTTTACTTTCGGCCATGTCCGCCAGCTCGACCCGGTCGCGTCGCGATTCCTGACCGGGCTGGCCGGCAAGACACCGCTGGTCGGTGGCGCGGCCGGGGCCGCAGGTGTTGCTGATGGCGAGTTCGTGCTGGTCGATGTCGATGTCGATGTCGATGACACGATCGTCGAGGTGCACGGCTATGCCAAGCAGGGCGCGGGGCTCGGGTACTCCGGGGTGCGTGGGCTGAACGCGCTGCTGGCCACCGTCACCACCTCACATAGCGCGCCGGTGATCGTGGCGCAGCGGCTGCGGAAGGGATCGGTCGACTCGCCGCGCGGCGCCAAACGCCTGGTCACCGACGCATTGAAGACCGTGCGCGGACTGCCGAGTGTGTCGTCTGGCAGGCTGCTGGTGCGGGCCGACTCGGCGTTCTACGGACGCGGCCTGGTGCTGGCCGCGGCCCGCGCCGGCGCCGATGTCTCGGTCACCGTCCGCCTCGACAAGCGGATCAAGGCCACGATCGCGGCCATCGCCGACGGCGCGGATGTATGGACTCCGATCGAGTACACCGACGCGATCTTCGACGAGCAGACCGGTCAATGGGTCTCCCGCGCCGAGGTCGCCGAAATCCCGTTCAACCGCGTTCGCCTCCCGAGCCAAGAAAGAGCGAGTACCTGGCCGGCTCGTGGTCCGCCGGATCCCCGACCTCAACCCCGGCAAGAACGCCGAGAAGAACACCTCCGGACAGGGCACCTTGTTCGACGTCTGGCGGTTCCACGCCTTCTTCACCACCGTCGACCCCGAAGTGCTCGACACCGTGGCCGCGGACAAGACCCACCGCGGTCACGCGGTCATCGAACAAGTCAACGCCGACCTGAAGAACTCCGCGCTCGCGCACCTGCCCTCCGGGGTGTTCGCCGCGAACGCCGCCTGGCTCGTACTGGCCGTGATGGCGTTCAACCTCACCCGCGCCGCTGCCACCCTCGCCGGCGGCGAGCTGACCAAAGCAACCACCGCCACCATCCGGCGCAAACTGATCAACATCGCCGCCCGGATCGCATCATCCGCCCACAAGATCACCCTCCACCTGCCACTCGACTGGCCCTGGCAACACCACTGGACATCGCTGTTCGACAAGCTCTGCGGCCACCAAGCACCGCCACACCCTGACAACCACGCCGAACCACGGCACAACCGGAGACCCAAAGCGGAACACCCCCAAGCAGCGAGGCTGGACACCCAACCACGCCACAAACAACCCAGCAGCAAGCCGGCCCGAAATCAGCGGCCCACGCCAGGCCGATCGGTGGATCGAGGCTTAGGCGCCCTGGCATCCCGGTCGGCTGACCGGCGAGGAGACGAGGACCCGGAGCTTGGCTTCGGTGTCCTCGTCGACGGCCGTGTAGACGGTCGCCCGTAGCGGTCCGAGCTGCGAGAGCCACAGGTTGATCGGCTCGATCCGCAGGATCCCCATCCCCTCGATCTCGAGCATCTTGGTCCGGGTGCTCGGCGCGGCCACGTCGTACCGCTGCCAGAGCTCGGCGAAGTACGGCGAACTGCTCAGCAGGCCCTGGATCAGCTCCTGCCACATCACGTCGCCGAGGTGGTCGGCCGACGCGGCCCGGAACGCGGCCACCATGTGGTGCTTGGTGGCTTCGGCGTCGATGAAGCTGCATTTCCACGCGGTGGAGACGAAGTTCAGCCAGAGCATGTTCCGCTCGTCGACCGGGATCCGGTTCAGGTCGATGACGACCTTGCTGTAGGCCTCGTTGAAGGCGAGGATGTCGTACCGCTCGTTCAGCACCAGCGCCGGGTACGGCGAGACCGCGTCGAGCGTCTTCTGGACCGTCGGCGGCAACGCCGTACACGCGCCGAGCGTGGGACCGAATCGCAGCCCGGCCAGCCGGAACAGATGACTGCGCTCCTGCCGGTCGAAGGCCAGCGCGGACGCGATCGCATCCAGCACCTGGGCCGACACGTTGATGTCGCGGCCCTGCTCGAGCCACGTGTACCAGGTGACTCCGACCCCGGCGAGCAGCGCTACCTCCTCGCGCCGCAGCCCCGGCGTACGCCGCCGTCCGCCCGGGGCGAACCCCACCTCGTCCGGCCGGATCCGCTCCCGCCGGCTGCGGAGGAACACGCCCAACTCCCGCCGCTGTGCCGCCCCATCGATTCTGTCGGTGGTGGCTGGGAGGGTTGTCATGATGCCATCATGGCCCCTGGGCCACCCGGGTGCCAGGTGCTGTCAGTAATAGGATAACCAGGCTCTCACCACCAGGATCCGGTTGGCCGCAGCCTGGAGGCATGACAGACCAGGTCCACGCCATTTCTCCTCCGGCCGTCGCCCGGCCCCGCGTCGCGGCGGCCCTCGGGCCGGTAGCCCTCAGCACACTCCTCTTCGGCTCCCTGCTGCCGATGATCTCCTTCTTCATGATCAACGTCTCGCTCCCGGCGATCGCCGTTGACCTCAAGGCGAACGCCGGCGAGCTCCAGCTGGTCGTCGGTTGCTACGGCATCGCGGTCGCCACCCTGCTCGTGGTCGGCGGCCGGCTCGGTGACAGCTTCGGCCGGCGCCGGCTGTTCCTGATCGGTGTCGCCGGCTTCACCGTGGCATCACTGCTCTGCGCGATCGCCCCGACGATCGGCTTCCTGCTCGCGGCCCGGATCGTCCAGGGCGTGGCCGGAGCGGCGATCACGCCGCAGGTGCTCGCGTCCATCACCAGCCTGCTGACCGGCGAGCATCGCGCCCGCGGCATGGCGATGTTCGGCGTCGCCAACGGGATCGGTGCAGCCTTCGGACAGATCATCGGCGGGGTTCTGATCGAGGCGAACCTGTTCGGCCTCGGCTGGCGCGCGGTGTTCCTGTTCTTCGTCCCGGTCGGCATCATCGCGCTGATCGTCGCGCTGCGCGTGGTGCCCGAGAGCAAGGCCGAGCAGTCGCATCGGGTCGATCTCGTCGGCGCCGCACTCCTGGCAGTCACCCTCGTACTGTTGCTCCTGCCGCTCACCGAAGGCCGTCCGCTCGGCTGGCCGCTCTGGACGTGGCTCAGCCTCGCCGCCGTGATCCCGGCGACCGCATTGCTCGGAGCGCACCAGCGCCGAGCCGAGCGCTCCGGCCGGGCGCCACTCATCCCGCCGACAGTCCTGCGGTTGCGTGCGATGCGGATCGGTCTCCTGCTCGCCCTCGCGTTCTTCAGCACGTTCGGTGGCTTCATGTTCTGCTTCGCGCTCGCCACCCAAGGCGAAGCACACATGTCCCCACTCGAAGGCGGTCTGAGTCTGCTGCCCCTCTCGATCGGCTTCCTGATCACTTCGATCTACGGACCGCGCCTGCAGCAGAAGTACGGCGCCGCTCTGATCATCCGGGGCTGGATCATCCAAGCCGTCGGCTACGCGATCCTCGGTGTGGTCGCGCTGACCCTCTGGCCGGACGTCAACCCCATCACCATCGGCGCCCCGCTCCTGGTCGCCGGTGTTGGTTCCGGACTGGTCATGGTGCCGCTGATCGGCGTGGTCGTCGGACAGGTCCCGCCGGCTCAAGCCGGCCTGGGCAGCGGCATCCTGCTGACCAGCCAGCAGACCGCGATCGGACTCGGCGCCGCCACTGTCGGTACGGCGTTCCTCGCGCTGTCCGGCACGTCGTGGGGCCAGGGCGACTCACTCGCGGCCGTAGCACTGGCCATCACCACGATCTCTTTGCTGATGGCACCGGTGACAAACCTGCTGCGCACTCGCTAGGGCAGCCAGTGGGCCGGGCATTCGAGCGCCGGTGGGAGTTTGGTGAGGTGATCGCCGCGCGCGGCGTTGATCTGAGCCTGGGTGAGGAACAGTGCCCCGGTCAGGTCGGCGCCGCGCAGGTCTGCATCCCGCAGATCGGCGCCGATCAGATCCGCCTGCCGGAGGTCGGCGTCCCGGAGGTCCGCGGCGATCAGGTAGGCGCCACGCAGGTTGGCCTTCACGAGGTCCGCGCCACGTAACCGCGCTCCGATGAGGTCGGCGCCTCGGCGGTCCTTCTTCTTGCTCTGCTTGCCACGGACGAGCCGACTGGTCGTCAGCAGCAGCTCGTTGACCACGGCCCGCTCCGCATCCACATCCACTGTCGTGAGGTCCGCCGTACGCGCGACTCGCTCTACTCGGGCGAGCAGGTTGCCGGCGTCGCCGTTGTATTCAAGGGCTTCGGTCAGGTACCAGAGCAGCTCGTGCAGCTGCCGAAGGATCGGTAGCGCCGCGAACATCTCCGGCCCGGACTGGCCTCGTCGCGTGATCTCCTGCCCCGCACCGAAGCAGTCGTAGACCGTGCACCCCGGGAAACCCTTGGCCCGCAGCTGACTGTGGATGGTGCAGCGGAACTCCGCACCGAGATTCGGGCACGCCTCGCCGGCGGACTTGTCGATCGCGAAGTCCGCCGACTTACTGAACGTCAGCGCGATGCAGCAAAGGCCGACGCAACTAGCGCAGTCGGCGCGCAGCTCAGTTTTGCTCGGCAACCGTCTGGCCGGTGCGGCGCCAGCGGATGCCGGCCTCGATGAACTCGTCGATCTCGCCGTCGAAGACCCCGCTGGTGTTCCCCGACTCGTAGAGCGTCCGCAGGTCCTTGACCATCTGGTACGGGTGCAGGACGTAGGAACGCATCTGGTCGCCCCACGAACCCTGGACGTCACCGCGCAGCGCGTCGATCTGGGCCCGCTCCTCGGCCTTCTTCAGCGCGAGCAGCTTGGCCTTCAGGATGACCATCGCGCTGGCCTTGTTCTGCAGCTGGGACTTCTCGTTCTGGCAGGAGACGACCGTGCCGGTCGGGATGTGCGTGATCCGGACCGCGGAGTCGGTCGTGTTGACGCTCTGACCACCCGGGCCGGACGAGCGGTACACGTCGATCCGCAGCTCCTCTTCGGGTACGTCGATCTCGTCGGTCTGCTCGAGCACCGGGACCACCTCGACCGCGGCGAACGACGTCTGCCGCCTGCCCTGGTTGTCGAACGGCGAGATCCGGACCAGCCGGTGCGTCCCCGACTCCACACTCAGCGTGCCGTACGCGTACGGCGCCTTGACCCCGAACGTCGTCGATTTCAGCCCGGCCTCTTCGGCGTACGACGTGTCATAGACCTCGGTCGGGTATCCGTGCCGCTCGGCCCAGCGCAGGTACATCCGCTGCAGCATCTCGGCGAAGTCGGCCGCGTCCACGCCACCGGCGCCGGACCGGATCGTCACCAGCGCTTCGCGTTCGTCGTACTCGCCGGAGAGCAGCGTGCGGACCTCGAGGGACTGAATCGCCTTACCCAGTGGGCCGAGATCCTTCT
Source organism: Kribbella sp. NPDC055071 (assembly GCF_053608045.1). NCBI lineage: Bacteria > Bacillati > Actinomycetota > Actinomycetes > Propionibacteriales > Kribbellaceae > Kribbella > Kribbella sp. NPDC055071. Next base: position 118,245 of record NZ_JBSGUS010000002.1, on the reverse strand, counting down.
CGGCCTCGGCCAGGGTGTCGGCGTCGTTCGCCTCACGACCGAGCTCGATCAGCGCGCCGAGGTCGTCGAGACGACCACGCAGCGAGGTCACCCGCTCCACATCGGACTGCAGGCTGGACAGCCGTGACGTCACCTTCTGCGCGTTCGCCTGGTCGTCCCACAGGTCGGGCGCAGCGACAGCCTCACCGAGCTCGGCGATCTCCTTGCGCAAGGAGTCGAGATCGAGCACCTTCTCGATCGAGGTCAGTGTCACGTCGAGCTGCTTGAGCTCCGCGTCAAAATCCAGTCCAGCCACAACCAAACAGCGTACCCGCTAGCTGGTAGTAGCCGTTAAACCGTTTCTGAGCAGGCCGAAGACCCGCGCGACGGCCTGTTCCAGCTCACGCTGTGCGTGGATCAACTGATCCTGGGTCGCATCGTCGGGCAGCAATCGCATCAGCTCGGCTTCCAACACCGTTTGGGCGGCGGCATACTCCGCGGCGATCAGGTGGTTCCGCAGGTGATCCGGTCCGCGTTCGTCGAGTGCCTCGGTGAGCGAGTTCTCGAGCTCCGCGGCGTTCAGCCGCCGCCGGGCCAGCAGGGCCGGACTGCTCTCGATCGTGCCGACGAACTGCTTCCAGGTCGCCAGATGCCCGACCTCCAACCGATCCCGGATCTCCTTCAGGTAGTAGGCCTCGAGCACCTCGATGGCATCGGCGTCCGCCGGCGCCGCCCGGATCGCAGCCGCAGGCCCGCGCCACCAGCCCTCTTCGTCGAAGAACAGATCTTCCTTGCTGGGGAAGTGATTGAACACCGTCTGTACGGCGACATCCGCCGCGCGGGCCACCTCCGCCACGGTCACCGCGTCGAAGCCGCGCTCGAGGAACAACACCGTGGCGACGTGCGAGATGGCCTCGCGGGTCTGCCGCTTCTTCCGCTCGCGCCGGCCGGTTTCCATTGGACACATCCTAGGGCAGCTGTTTTACTTGTTCCAATCTTGTAGTCACTACATCTTTGGAGCTCATCCAATGACCATTCTCGTCACCGGCGGCCGCGGCAAGATCGCCCGCGCCGTCACCGCCGGTCTCACCAACGCCGGCCACGACGTCCGTGTCGCCTCCAGTTCGCCCGCCGACCTCGGACCTTCCGCGATCGCGTACGACGCTGCCGACCCGGCGGCCGCCCTGGACGGCATCAGCCAGGTCTTCCTGTACTCGGATCCGGACACGGCACCGGCGTTCGTCCGGGCGGCCGAGGCGGCCGGCGTCAAGCAGGTCGTCCTGCTGTCGTCGCTCTCCTCGCTCGACGGCCCTGAAGACCCCCATGCGAAGACCGAGCAGGTCATCTGCGCCGGTTCGTACGCGACCACGTGTCTCGAGCCGGGCGCGTTCATGAGCAACGCCAAGTTCTGGTCGTACCAGGTCCGGTCGACCGGTCAGATCCGGATCCCGTACCTGGACGCGCAGGAAGCACCGATCCACGAACTGGACATCGCCGACGCAGCGCTCCGCGTGCTGCTCGACGGGCCGGGCAACGGCCACGACGGCCGCGGGTACCCGATGACCGGTCCGGAGTCGATGACGCGTCGGCGGCAGATCGAGCTCATCACCTCGATCACCGGCGTACCGATCGAAGCCGTCGACCTCACGCCTGACGAGGCTCGCGCCGAGATGCGCATGCGCGACGCCGGCCAGCTGGAGACTCTCCTTGCCTATTGGGCTTCTCGGGTCGGTAGCCCGCAGCCGATCGAGCCCGGCGTCGAGCTGCTCACCGGACATACCGCCCGCACGTGGTCGACCTGGCTGAACGACAACCCCGGCCTCTTCGCTTGAACCATGCGTGTCTTAGGGCAGGATCGAGTCGATGTAGCCGCCGTCGACGCGCACAGCGCCGCCGGTGGTGGCAGAGGCGAAGTCGGAACTCAGGTACACGACCAGGTTGCCGATCTCCGGCGGCTCGATCAGGCGCTGGATCAACGAGTACGGCCGGTGTTCCGTCATGAACTGCTGCTGGGCCTCGTCCCAGGGCAGCTCGTCGCCCACCAGCTCCCGCGCGAAGTCCTCGACCCCGGGCGTGTGGGTAGGCCCGGCCATCACCGAGTTCACCGTGACTCCGGATCCCGCGGCAGCCTTCGCATAGCCCCGGGTGACCGCGAGCAGGGCCGTCTTCGTGACGCCGTAGTGCACCATCTCGAGCGGCGTCACGACGGCCGAGTCACTGGCGATGTTCATCACCCGGCCGAAGCCGCGCTGCATCATCCCGGGCAGGTACATCCGGATCAGCCGGACCGCGGACAACACGTTCACCTCGAAGTACCGGCGCCATTCGTCGTCGTCGATCTCCAGTACGGGCTTGGCACCGAAGATGCCGAGATTGTTGACGAGGATGTCCAGCTCGCCGACCTGCTGGTGCAGCGCCTCGGCGCCGTCGGCCGACGCGAGGTCCGCGGCGATCGCGGTGACGTTGGCGTCCGGGACCTCCTTGCGGACCTGATTCGCGGCGGCGCGGGTCTTGTCGTCACCGCGCCCGTTCACGATCACGGCCGCGCCGGCTCTGGCGAGCTCGGTGGCGATCGCGAGTCCGATCCCTTGACTCGACCCGGAGACCAACGCCCGTCGCCCGTTCAGTTCGATCCGCATCTGTCCATGGTGCCCAGTCCGCGCCGACGAACACGTTGCGGCCGGGTCAACGAATGGGTACGACGGCTGCCGCTTCGGAGGCGATGCCGGTCGAACCCGGCCAGCCGGGTGGTTCGAACGGCAGGTCGACGGTCGAGGTGAGGCGGACGGTCACCGTCGTACCGTCGACGTCGGCGGACCAGTCGAGGCCGTCGAAGTTGTTGCTGGCGGCAACTTGGTCGAGGTATTCGGCGGTCAGGCGGCGGGCCTGGTCCGGGTCCAGCGCGGCGTTGCCGTCGGCGGCCGGTTGCGCGTAGATCGCGGCGAGGCCGTTGGCGGCGGCGAGGACGGCGCCGTCCGCGGTCGCGTCGAGCTCCCGCCGGACCAGGAAGACCTTGGAGATGTCGGTGACGACGACGATCATCAGCAGGATGATCGCGGCGAACCCGATGATCAGGACGGTCATCTGCCCCTGCTCGTCGCGGCGCCGCCTCATCCGTCGCCCTTGGCTTCGCGATAGTCGCCGTACGGCTCGGTGTGCGATGCCTCGAGGTGGATCGCGGGCGGCTCACCGCCGAGGGCATCCGGGATGAGCGGGAGCCGCACCTCGGTGTCGATCGTGACGGTCACGGTCGAGCCCGGCTGCAGGCAGGCGGGATCGCAGCTGATCGTGAGCTGGCCGGGGCTCAGCTCCATCCCCTGGTCCTTCATCGTCAGCCGTGCCGCCTCGAAGGCGCGCGCCCGCGCCTCCTCCTCCGACAACCCGGCCGGCACGATGATGAAGGCGCGTCCGGCGGCCCGGGCCGCGGCGGTCGCGCCGTACGAAGCTCTCTGTACGTCGAACACCCCGAGCATCACGTACACCAGCGGGACCATCAGCAGGATCGCCAGCCAGGAGAACTCCACGACGGCGTTGCCCCGCTCGTCCCGCTTCCGTTTCACTGACCGGTTGCCTGGCCGGTTCACTGGCCGGTTCACTGGCTGGTTCACTGGTCGGTTCACTGGCCGGTTTCCTTCACCGCGTGGCCGGTGACGCTGAACTCGATACCGGGACCCCACAGCCCGAGCGGCGGCATGTGCGCCTTGACGACGACCTGCACGCCCGGCTGCCCGTCGATATCGGTCTCTTCCGCCGACACCGAGTCGATCAACCGGCTCTGCACCACTCCGCTCACCAACTCACGGGTGCGCGCCTCACCGTCGCCGGGCTCTCGATTGAGCACCGCCGCGTACTGCGCGCCTTCGGACGCGGCCGCCGTCACCGTGTTGCGCACGTACAGGAACAGCCCTACCTGCATGATGCCGAGGAACAACGGCACCACCAGCATTGCCACCAACACGAAATCGACAACCGCCGCGCCACGCTGATCGCGTGGCCGGGTCACTTGTTGGACACGGAGTTCAGCGCGTTCTGCAGCATGGTCTTGAGTTGGTCGCCGGCCACGCCCCAGATCAGCACGACCAAACCGGCCGTCATCACGGTGATCAGCACCCAGCCTGGAACGTCGCCGCGCTCCCTGCGGGCCGGACGTGGCTTCAACAGCAACGCCAGAAAGAATCTCAGCAAGAGTCTTGTGAGTAGTAGGGACATCAGTTCTCCTCAGTTCATCCGGCGATCAGCCGGATTCCGACAGCGCCCGGGTAGAAGGCGAAGGCGATGGTGACCGGCAGCACCAGGAAGACGACCGGGACCATCATGGCTACTTCACGGCGCGCGCCGGACTCGATCAGCTCGCGACGCCCGGCCTCACGAATGTCACCGGCCTGCGCCCGCAGCACATCGGCCAGCGGGGTGCCGCGCTCCAGCGCCACCGCCAGCCCGTCCGCGAAACGCGACAACGCCAGCAACCCGGTGCGATCCGCCAGCGCATCGAGCGCGCGGACCAGTGTGTCCCCCGCCCTGGTCTCACCCAGGACCCGTTTCAGCTCGTCGGCCAGGTCACCCCGGCACGAGCGCGCGACCCGATCGAGCGCCGCGGCCGGACCCTCACCGGCCGCCACCGACAACGCCAACAACTCGGCCACCGTCGGCAGCTCGATCAGCAGCCGCCGCTCACGACGCCGGACCTGCGAGGTGAGATAGGTGTCCCGGGCAAGCACCGCCAGGACTCCCAGCACCGCGCAGAACACCAGCAACCCGATCGGATTGCCCACGCCGAAACTGAGGGCGGCCACGGACACGACCAAACCAGCGCCGAAGGCAACGGTCCCCCACAGCAACTGCTCGATCCGGAACTCCTCGACCGTCCGCTCCAGCCCGGCCCGCGCCAGCCTCCGCCGAATCGACAAGGCGCCACCGAGCAACTGCTCCAACCGGCGAGCACCCGCTCGCAACGACGGCCCGAAGAGCCGCAGGATCGCGTAGAACGGCGAATTCGAGTCCACGACCCCGACGAACACCTCGGGTCCGCCGAGATCACGCAGGTACGGCGAGATCCGCTCGTCGACGGTCGGCCTGCGGAAGACCGGCAACCGCCGTACGACGATCAACAGGCCGGCGCCGAACAGCGCACCGACCAGGGCACCCATGAGGACCGGAGTCATCGCAGCACCCGCTCGGGCTCGGGCAGACGTCCGATCCGCAACATCAATCGGTACGCGAGCAGACAGACGAGTGCGCCCCCGCCGATGATCAACGCACCCACGGGCGAGTTGTACCGCTGGATCACATCGCCTTGGAACGACAGCAACGCAAGCACCAGCCACGGCGCGGCCACCGCGACCCGAGCACCGTTGACCGACCACGACTGCCGTGACTCGAGCTCCGACCTGGTCCTGGCATCGTCGCGCAGGAACGTCGACAACGAACGCAGCAGTCGCCCAAGGTCCCCGCCACCGACCTCGCGTGCAATCCGCAGCGCCTCGATCACCCGGTCGCCGACCGGATCCGCGAGCCGTGCCTTCAACCGGTCAAGCGACTCCGCGAACCGGCCCGTGGATGCGTAGTCCGAACCGAATCGCCGGAACGGCTCGCGCAGCGGCAGCGGCCCGCGCTCGCCCACCTGCGCCAGCGCCTCGGACAGCGAGAGCCCGGCCCGCACGGCCGATGCGATGTTGTCCACCACGTCCGGCCACAACTCGCGGAACTCGCCGAGTCGCTTCCGCGCCCGGGCCCGGACCAAGGTGACCGGCAATGCACCGGCTATCAGGCCGAACACGACTCCGATCGGCCAAGCCTTCGACACCAGGATCATCAGCAGGAACCCGCCGGCTCCGGTGAGCACACACGCACCGATGAACGCGCCTGGTGTCACGCCCTCGATCCCCGCGCTCGCGAGCAGCTCGCGGGTCCGGACGACCAACCGTCCGTCCGTGGACGGCTTGGACTCCGACGGCGCGACGAACGTCGCGATGATCAGCAACAGGCCGATGCCGAAGAACAACCCCAGCAGGAGTCCCATCACCTCACCCCCCGCGGCAGCTCGGTGAGGAGACCGGCCAGGTTGTACCCGGCCTGCAGGAACCGCTCGGGATGCGGCAAATGGCCCTCGGCCCGGCGCAACTGCCCGTCGACCGTGCCGAACAGCGTCTCGGTCTCGATCGTCTGCTCCTCGATCCGCCCGCTGACTCCCACGATCTCCCGCACACGCCGCTGGCCGTCCGCCCCGATCCCGAGGTGTACGACGAGATCCACGCACCCGGCCACCGTCGGCAGCACGAACCGGGAGCCGATGTTCTCCCCGGCCAGGAGCGGCAAGGTGCACATCTTGGTCAGGGCCTCACGCGCCGAGTTCGCATGGATGGTGCACATGCCGGGCAGTCCACTGTTCAACGCGAGCAGGAGATCGAGGCACTCCTCGCCGCGGACCTCGCCGACGATCAGGCGGGACGGCCGCATCCGCAGCGATTCCTTGACCAGATCACGCAGGCGCACCTCGCCGGTGCCCTCGAGGCCGGCCTGCCGGGTCTGCATCGACACCCAGTCCGGAATCGGCAGCTTGATCTCGAAGACTTCCTCGCAGCTGATCACCCGGTCGCTGCCCGGGATCGAGCCGGCCAACGCGTTCAGCATGGTGGTCTTGCCGGCCTGCGTGCCGCCGGAGACCAGGACGTTCAGCCCGCAGGCGACCGACGCCTCCAGCACCGCGGCGGCGTGCGGCGTGAGCGAGCCGAGCGCGACCAGATCAGCCAGCCGCGTGGCCCGCACGGTGAACTTGCGGATGTTGACAGCCGCATAACGCTGAGTGATGCCACCGAGGACGATGTGCACCCGGCTCCCGTCCGGCAGCCGCGCGTCCGTGAACGGCTGCGAGACGTCGATCCGCCGTCCGGTGGTCTTGAGCATCCGCTCGACCAGATCGCTGACCTCCTCTTCGGTCAGCACGGTCGTGGTCAGCTCGTGCCTGCCCTCACGGGCGATGAAGACGCGGCTCGGCTCGTTGATCCAGATCTCCTCGACGGTCGGGTCGTCGAGATACCGCTGCAGCGGGCCGAATCCGGCCACCCGGTCGTGGACCTCCCGGCTGACCGCCTCCAGGTCGGCGATCGGCGGGACCACACCGGCCAGGCTGCGTTCGTCGTACTCCCGGACGACGGTGGCGACGATCGCGTCGACCGCGCCCGGATCACGGAGCGGATCGATACCTTCCCGCCGGACGACGTCGCGCACCTGGGCATCGATGAGCTCGACCGCGCCGTCCCAGCCCGACCGGCGCGCGGCGAGTCTGTCGGCTGTCATCGATCTCCCCGTGTGTGTCCCGTCTGGCGACCAAGCGGTCACCATGCGCGACCATCCTTTCAACCGTGGGGCGTCCGCGCCACTCGCCATCCAGCGGCCTGTGGATAACCGTGACACGCCAGTGGCTCACCGACGGTATCCGCGGCCTCACCACGAGTCCAGGAAATTGCAGCTTGTTGCAATTTCAGCGATGGACGAGAGTGTGCTCGAACGAGTAGCGGCTGGCCCGGTAGAGGTGCGAGCCGTATTCGACCGGCTGCCCGTGGTCGTCGTACGTGATCCGCGTCGTCGCCAGCAGTGGTGAGCCCGGCTCCTCGGCCAAGAGCCGACCCTGCTCGGGCGAGGCGGGAATGGCGGAGATCGTCTGGTGTGCCACCTTCAGACGCACGCCCTCAGCCCGCAGCAGCTCATAGAGACCCCGCTCGGCCAGAGTGGCCGGATCGGTCTCCAGGAGCTCGGGTGGCAGCCAGTTCCGCATGAGGGCCAGTGGTTCGCCGTCTGCTCGCCGCAGTCGCTCCAGCCGGAGCACTCGGTCGCCCAGCTCGCATTGGAGGGCCGTAGCGACCTCTGCGGTCGCTGGGGCGATTCCAAAGCGCAGTACGTCGGTCTCGGGCTTGCGATGCGCCGCGGCCAAGTCGTCGTACAGACTGGTCAGCTCGAGCGAACGGCGCACCTGACCGGAGTTGCCCACCACCTGCGTGCCGACACCACGTTTGCGTACTAGTAGGCCCTGGTCGACCAGACGGGCGATCGCCTGCCGCACTGTGGGCCGGCTGAGTCCGTACGCCTCCGCGAGGTCGACCTCGTTGCTCAGCCGGGACCCGACCGGCAGCTCACCGCCCTGAATCGCCGCCTCGAGCTGCTGCGCCAACTGCACGTGCAACGGCGTACGGCTGTTCCGATCGACGCGGACCTGGACGGTACTCATGGGCACATCCTGAAGCCTCCACCCCGTTCCGTCGACCCGGGACCCCGATTTGATCAGATCCCTGCGTTTGTGGATCGATCAACCTCTTCCTTCTCCTTTCTCCTGGTGGGTGAATGAACGTTCGGTGAATCCGGTCCGGATCACGGTCACGTGGTATCGGCGGTGGGCGATCGTCAGGCAGGATGGCGCGTTCGCCCCCGGAGTCTCGGCTACCCTTACCGGCGCGCCCCTCGGACGACCCCGCCGTACTCCGCCTGTACGGCCGACCCTCGAAGGAGAAGGCATGGAACCGCTGCGGATCGGCATTCTCGGTGCCGCCCGGATCGCCGACCGGGCGATCGTGGCGCCGGCCCGGCTGACCGGTGCCCGGCTGGTCGCGGTCGCGGCCCGAGACACCGAGCGGGCTGAGGCCTTCGCCGCGGAACACCAGGTCGAACGGGTGCATGCGTCGTACCAGGAGGTCCTGGACGACCCGGAGGTCGAGGCCATCTACAACCCGCTGGCCAACGGGCTGCACGCGCCGTGGAACCTGCGGGCGATTGCCGCGGGCAAGCACGTGCTGACGGAGAAGCCGTCGGCCAGCAACGCGGCCGAGGCTCTGCAGGTGCGCGATGCGGTCCGTGATCGCGGTGTCGTGTTCATGGAAGGGTTCCACTACGCCTACCACCCGGTGATGCGCCGGCTGCAGGAGCTGCTTGCCAAGGGTGAGCTCGGCGAGCTCCAGCACGTCGAGGCGACGATGGTGATGCCTCCGCCGCCGGACCAGGACCCGCGCTGGTCGCTGCCGCTGGCCGGCGGCGCTGTCATGGACGTCGGCTGTTATGCCCTGCACGCGCAGCGGATGTTCGCTCCGTACGCCGGGGGCGCGCCGAAGCTCACCAACGCCCGCGCCGGCGAACGCAAGCGGCTGCCGGGCGTGGACGAGTGGCTGAACGCGGACCTCGAGTTCCCGAGCGGCGCGACCGGCGCGGTCCGGACCAGCATGGCTGCGGAGCACGTCGAGTTCAGCCTGAAGATCGTCGGCACCCGCGGCGAGGCGTTCGCACCGTTCTTCGTGCTGCCCCACAACGACGACCGCGTCACGGTGACCACCAAGGAAGACACCTGGGTCGAGCACCGCGGCACCCGCACGTCGTACACGTACCAACTCGACGCCTTCGCCGCCGCGATCCGCAACGGTGCCCCAGTCCTCACCGACGCCGAGGACGCCCTGGCCACCATGCAACTCATAGACACCTGCTACCAGACCGCCGGCCTGTCTCCCCGCCCCACCACAACCCTCTAACCATCCACAGGCCAGCAACTCGCACGAATCGGCCGCACCGAAAAAGTTAGACTTAGCAAGGAAGGACAGGGGCGGCAATCATATTCCGGCGGCGGCTCGGGCGAACGCTTGGACCAGGGGGTGGGGACGGGTGCCGTCGCCGGCGAGTTCTGGCTGGAAGAGGGTGGCCAGGTAGAACGGGTGGTCGGGTAGCTCCGCGATCCGGGGATCGCCGGCGTCGTCGTGGCCGCTGAAGACCAGGCCGTGTTCGGCCAGGAAGCCCATGCGGCTGCTGTCCAGGCCGTACGAGCAGTGGTACCGCTCCAGCGACCGCTCGACGCCGAGAAGCTCGGCCGCACGGGTGCCAGGGGTGACCTGGATCGGGCCCTCGTGACCATCGAGTGAGCACGCCAGCGGCACGATCAGCAGGTCGTCGGCCGCCGGATTGGTCTCGCCGTTCTGCACATCAACGGCGCCACAGACATTGCGGGCGTACTCGAGCATCGCGTGCTGGAACCCGGCACAGGTGCCGAGGAACGCAATCCCGTTCTCCCGCGCGATCCGGACCGCTTCGATCCCGCCGTCCTCGTCGGCGTACGGGCTGCCCGGCAGCAGCCAGATCCCGTCGAAACCCTTCAGCGTCTCGTCGACCTCCCCGGTCCCGACCCAGTACACGTCGAGGTCCAAGCCGTCGCGATCCCTCAGCCGATCCAGCAGGCCCGGTATCCGTTGATGCGAGCGGACGTGGGGCGAGCGGTCACCAACCAGCGCGATGCGTCCTGAGTAAGCGTTCATACTCCGATCCTGGCCGCTGGAGTCACATCAGCGCCAACGATGATCTCTGGACTTCCCATAAGCGATACTGATCCGCGTGGATCCACACCTGCTGCGGACCTTTGTCGCAGTCGCGGACTGCGGCTCGTTCTCCGCGGCCGCTGACCGCCTCGGCTACACCCAATCGGCTGTCTCGCAGCACATCGCCGCCCTCGAAAACGACCTCGGTACGCCGCTCCTTCGCCGCCGTCCCGTGGTCCCGACCCCCTCCGGCGAACGCCTCCTCGAACACGCCGCCCCGATCCTCCTCCGCCTCGAAGCGGCCCGCGCCGACCTCCGCCGCACGATCACCGCCCCGTCAGGCAGCCTGACCGTCGCCGCCTCCCCCTTGGCCGCGGCCGGCGTACAACTTGCTCATCTGTTGAGGGACGCACGGCGCTCCCGCCAAGGCACCGAGGTCACGCTGACAATCTGCGGCCGCGACGCGGTGGCCCGAGGGGCCACGGCCGGCGAGTTCGATCTGGGTCTGGTCGACGGCGTCGCCGCACCGAGCGATCCGCTCCGCCTGCCCGACCTCGGATCGATCAAGACCACCGCGATCTCGCATGGGGAGCTGGTGGTCGCGCTACCGTCCGACCATCCACTGGCCGGTCGGCACCGCATTAGCCTCCACGACCTCGTCGACGCTCGCTGGATCGACGCCCCCGACGTCGCCGCGCCCCTCGCCACCCTGCGCGGCGCCACCGAATCCGACGCCCTCCGCCCGGCGCTCACCTACACCGGAACCGACCTCCACACCCTCCTGGCTTTAGTTGCCTCCGGCCACGGCCTGGTCGTCCTCCCAGCCTCGACAGCGCATACACCGGACACGTCGACCGTCCCGCTCACCAGCCCCCGCCTCGTCCACAGGATCGAGCTCCTCCACGGCCACCTAGCCGAGCCAGCTGCCGCCACACTCGCCGCCGTACTCTCGAATGACCCGCAGTCAGACCTCGAGTAGCTCCTCGAGCCCGGCACGCGTCATCGGATACTCGAGGACGCCGAGAGCCTCCCGCTCTGCGAAGACCGCACGCTCAGGATCGTCCACGTTGAGCGCTTCACACATCATGTTGAAGGCCCAGTTCAGCCAGCCGGTCACCGCCAGGCCGAACGACGACACGTCGGGCTTCGGCCACTCCCGGACCTCGGCATAGCCCTCGCGGAACGCGGCGAGCCCTTTGCGGTTGATCGACGGCCGCGAGAACCACTGCGTCAGCGCGGAACAGATCTCGATCTCGGGCGTGAGCGATCCGGCGAAATCCCACTCAGTCACGATAACTTCGCCTCGATGGCCCAGCCGTACATGCTCCGGGATGAGGTTGCTGACACAGAGGACGAGCTGGCCCGACGGGACCTCGGCCTCGATCGTGTACAGCTCCAGGATGCCCGGAAGCGCGGCGTCGAGCCGTGCGGTCCACGGCTTGCCGGCGGCATCGGCCTCGTTGCGCAGCTTGGTCCACTGGGCCGCCGTACGGCGCGCGGTGAGATAGGGGTTGATGGGTGCACCACTCGGGATCGCCAATCCGTGCAGGGTCCCGAACGTCGTACCGACGCGGCGAGCCAACGCCGTCGGAACCGGCAGCACCGGCGACGACCGCACCTCGATCCGCTGATGCACTCGCCAGCTCTCGTCCCGCACGGTCTCGATCAGCCGGCCCTGCGAACTCCGCACCGCAATCGGCGCCGCGACCCCGGCCTCGACCGCGGCCTCACGAAGCCGAGCTCCGATCTCCGCCTGTTCGTCGGTGATCCAGTCGTAGACCGTCACCGCGAGCCAGCGACCGCGTTCGGTCGTGATCGTCCAGCTTCGGCCCATGGGCGTGAACGAGACCGGCCGCGCGGCATCGCTCACGGCGCCCAGCCCGAAGACTTCGGCCAGCTCCTCGGCCAGTCCCTCCGGCGCGGTCGGCGTGTCCGCGATCCGCCGCTCGACCTCAGCCTTCAGGGCAGGCCAGTCCCGCTCGCCGTACTCGGCGGCCAACGCTCGCTGCGCTTCGGCGAGCGATGCGTCGGCGGTGGATTCGCGCAGTACGGCCAGCAGGTCCTTGGCCTCTTTGCGCAGGTAGTCGATGCTGGGGCGATCCGGCAGGAGTCTCATAACGCGTCCTCTCGTGCCCGGACTCGCACGGGCTACAAGAGAGCGTCACGAACCGCGCTCAACCCAGTCGGAACGTGAGGTGGCTTCCAGCCTTCCGGCGAGTCTCGACGCGTCCTCACCACGCCGACCCGACGCTACCCAACGTCCGCGCCGGCGGTCAACGGCCTACTTCCGGCCCTGCTTGGTGGGCGGGATGATCGGACTGTCGGTCGAGGTGCCTTTCGGCTGTTTGGGTTGCTTGGGCTTGCGGACTTCGCGTCCGCCCTTGTTCTTGGCCATGACAAACTCCCGGGGCTTGAGGATCGCTGACATCGCACAGGCCAGCGGCCTGCCGTACGCCGCGGTACTCCTCGTGCCCCGGGGGTTGCCTTGGACGCTACACCCGATCAGTCGTGGGTGGGGAAGCCCAGGTTGATGCCGCCGTGGCTCGGGTCCAACCAGCGGGACGTGACGACCTTGCCGCGGGTGAAGAAGTGGACGCCCTCCATCCCGTGCGCGTGCGTGTCACCGAAGAGCGAGTTCTTCCAGCCACCGAACGAGTAGTACGCCATCGGCACCGGGATCGGAACGTTGATGCCGACCATGCCGACCTCGACCTCGTTCTGGAAGCGCCGGGCAGCGCCACCGTCGTTGGTGAAGATCGCCGTGCCGTTGCCGTACGGGTTCGAGTTCACGAGCGCGAGGGCAGCGTCGTACGACGGTTGCCGGATGACGGACAGCACTGGGCCGAAGATCTCGTCGGTGTAGATCGACATCTGCGGTGACACCTTGTCGAACAGCGTCGGTCCGAGCCAGAACCCGTCGGCCGCGCCGTCGAAGTCGCCGTCGCGACCGTCGACGACCAGGTCCGCACCGGCGGCCACGCCGGCGGCAACGTACCCGGCGACCTTGTCGCGGTGCTCGCCGGTGACCAGCGGGCCCATGTCGCAGCCGCGCGTACCGTCGCCGGTTTTCAGCTTCGCCATCCGGTCCTTGATCTTGCCGATCAGCTCGTCGGCGACCGGCTCGACCGCGACCAGCGCGGAGATGGCCATGCAACGCTCGCCGGCCGAGCCGAAGCCGGCGTTCACCGCGGCGTCGGCGGCCAGATCCAGGTCTGCGTCGGGCAGCACGATCATGTGATTCTTCGCGCCGCCGAGCGCCTGAACGCGCTTGCCGTTCTTCGTGCCGTTCTCGTAGACATACTTGGCGATCGGGGTCGAGCCGACGAACGAGACCGACTTGATGTCCGGGTGCTCGAGCAGCCGATCGACCGCTTCCTTGTCGCCGTGCACGACGTTGACGACACCGTCGGGCAGGCCGGCTTCCTTCCAGAGCTCCGCCATCGCATTCGCCGCGGACGGGTCCTTCTCCGACGGCTTGATCACGACACTGTTGCCGCAGGCAACGGCAATCGGCACGAACCACATCGGCACCATCGCCGGGAAGTTGAACGGCGAGATGACCGCGCTGACACCGAGCGGCTGGCGGATCGAGTACACATCCACGTTGGTCGACACGCCCTCGCTGTACCCGCCCTTGAGCAGGTGCGGGATGCCACACGCGAACTCGATCACCTCCAGACCGCGGGTGACCTCGCCGAGCGCGTCGGACAGCACCTTGCCGTGCTCGGCGGTGATCAGCGCGGCGATCTTGTCCTTGCGCTGGTTCACCAGCTCGCGGAACGCGAACAGCACCTGCGCCCGCTTGGTCAGCGATGTCTTCGCCCAGGCGCGGGATGCCTCGTGAGCCACCTTGACGACCTCGTCGACGGTGGCGGCCGAGGCGAGGTCGAGCTCGCCGGTGACCTCGCCCGTCGCGGGGTTGTACACCTTGCTGGTGCGTTCTGCCACGCCGGTCCAGGAGCCGCCGCCGACGAGATGGGTGATGCGCTTGATGTCAGTGCTCACAATGCTTCCTTACTGGACGGGAGGATCTTCCGGCGATCGGCCAGGTCGACGTCGACGGGACGGCCGGTGCTGAGTGACTCGATGCCGGCTTCGCAGACGGCCGCCGCCGCGTAGCCGTCCCAGGCGCTCGGGCCGTCGATCCCGCCGCGACCGGCGGCCTGGACCCAGCGCTGCACCTCGATGTCGTAGGCACGCGCGAAGCGCACCCGGAAGTCGGCCGGCAGCGGGCGGCCCGACTGTCCGGCGGCGCGGGTCAGCACGCCCGAGCCGAGACCGATGGTCGCGCTGCCCCGCTCGGCGACGGCCTCGCAGCGGACCTCGTACCCGACCTGGAAGTTGACGAACACCTCCACATCGGCCATAGCCCCGTTCGCGAGCTCGAAGACAGCAAGCTGCGGATCGAGTACGCCGTCGCCGACCAGACTGCTCGGCTTCGGGGCGTGGACGGTGATCCGGGTGATCTCGTCATCGAAGAGCCACCGGGTGACATCGACCTCGTGCACCATCGAGTCCCGCACAATCATCTCGCTACGGAACGTCGACGGGGCCGACTTGTTGCGATGGACGTGGTGGAGCAGGAGCGTCCGGCCCAGCTCACCCGAGTCGAGTAGCTCCTTGGCAGCGGCGTACTCGGGGTCGAATCGCCGCATGAATCCCACCTGGATCAGCGACTGGCCGGCCTTGTACTCGGCCTCGACCACCTGCAGCGCGGAGGCCGCGTCCATGGTCAGCGGCTTCTCGCACAGCACCGGCTTCCCGTGCTCCAGGCAGGCGAACAACTGGTCCGCATGGGCGAAACCGGGTGACGCGAGGATCACCGCGTCGACGTCGTCCGCCGCGATCAGGTCGATGGGATCCCCGATCACCCGAGCCGAGAGGCGTTCGGCGAGCGTCTCGGCCCTGGCCACATCGGGGTCAGACACCGCGACGAGCCGTGCGCCCGCGGTTTGGTGCGCGACCCGCTCCGCATGGTCGGCTCCCATCGCGCCCACGCCGACGATGCCGATCCGAAGGTCCGTCATTGCCCCTCCTTCGTCTGCACTGTGTCCACCGGACGCCCCGGTTCGACCACGGCACTGGGATTCGCATCCCGGAGCTCGTGACTCAACGCCTCGAGCTCGGAACCGCCGGCCATCTCGGTGGTCAGCTGCTCCAGCGTGATGTCGGCCCGATGCACGTCCAGTGCGACCTGGCCGAGTTTCAGCACGACGAAGTGGTTGCCGACCAGGTACGCGTGGTGGGGGTTGTGGGTGATGAAGATGACGCCGATCCCCGCGTCGCGCGCTTTCACGACGTATTTGAGGACGATGCCCGATTGGTTCACGCCGAGCGCCGCGGTGGGCTCGTCCAGGATCAGCACCTTCGCACCGAAGTGGATCGCCCGCGCGATCGCGACGCACTGCCGCTGACCGCCGGACAGCGTGCCGACGGGCTGCTCGAGGTCGGGGATCGAGATCCCCATCTTGGTCAGCTCCTCGTTCGCGATCCGTTTCATCGCCGCCGAGTCCAGCTGGCCGAACGGACCTCTGGTGAGCTCGTTGCCCAGGAAGAAGTTCCGCCAGACCGACATCAGTGGCGCCAGCGCGAGGTCCTGGTAGACGGTCGCGATCCCGCTGTCCAGGGATTCGCGGGGCGAGGAGAAGTGCCGCTCCTCGCCGTTCACCGACATCCGGCCGGACGTGTAGTCGTGTAGTCCGGCGATGATCTTGATCAGCGTCGACTTGCCCGCGCCGTTGTCGCCGAGCACGCAGGTGATCTCGCCCTGCCGGACCGACAGCGACACACCCCGGAGCGCCTGGATGTTGCCGTAGCTCTTGCCGATGTCCTCGAGCGTGACGATCGGCGTGGTCGGGCTGGTGGCCGCCTCGGACGCGAAACTGTTCGTGGTGGTCATCGTGCCTCCGCCTGGTTCTTCACGACGAGGTTGACAATCGTTGCCAGCAGCAACATTATGCCGAGGAAGGCCTTGAACCAGTCCGGATTCCAGCCGGCGTACACGACGCCGAGCTGGACCATGCCGAAGATCAGCGCGCCGATCGCGCCGCCGACGACCGACCCGTAGCCGCCGGTGAGCAGGCAACCGCCGACCACCGCCGCGATGATGTAGAGGAACTCCTTACCGACCCCTTCACCGGACTGCACGACTCCGTTGGAGTTGAAGAGCAACTGCATCCCGGCGAACCAGGCGAAGAATCCGACCGCCATGAACAGCCCGATCTTGACCTTCTTCACCGGTACGCCGACCGCCCGGGCGGCGTCCGCGTCCCCGCCGACGGCGAAGATCCAGTTCCCGATCTTCGTCTTCAGCAGCACCCAGGCAGCGATCGCGACGAACACGATCCACCACACCACGATGATCTTGATCGTGATGCTGCCCAGCTTGAACTCCGACGCGAACACCGCCTTGGCAGCCTTGAACCCGTCCATGTCGCTGATCGAGTTCGACGCGACCGCGCCCGAGGTCAACCGGGTGACCGCGATGTTCAGGCCCTGCAGGATGAAGAAGGTGCCCAGCGTCACCAGGAAGCTGGGCAGTCCGGTCCGCATCAGCAGCCAGCCGTTGAACGCGCCGATCGCCAGCGAGAACACCAGCGCGACCAGCACGCCGATCCACACGTTCACGCTGAGCTGGTAGGCGAAGATACCCGCCGTCAGGCCGGACGTGGTCACCGCGACGCCCGCCGACAGGTCGAACTCGCCACCGACCATCAGCAGCGAGACCGGCACCGCCATCACCCCGATCAGCGCCGCCTGATAGAGGATCGTGCCGGTGTTGTCGATGTCGCGGAACGGCGGCGCCGCGACCAGGAAGAACACGAGGATGACCGCGGCGCCGACCAGCGATCCGATCTCGGGCCGGCTGAGTAGCCGGGCGCCGAGGGATCGGGCGGAGACGCGGTCGTCCGCCGCTGCCGGTGAGGTGATGGTGGATGCCATGGCGGACCTCAGCGCGTCCCGGCCTCGGCGTACTTGGAGACCGCGCCGATGTTCGACTTGTCGATGAACGCGGGCCCGGTCAGCGTCGCCTCACCACCGCCGATGGTGTCGCCGTTGGTCTTGTACAGCCAGATCGCGTCGATCGCCAGGTATCCCTGCAGATACGGCTGCTGGTCGACCGCGAACTGCACTGTGCCGTCCTGGACCGCCTTCGCCATCTCCTTGCTCATGTCGAAGCTGCCGATCTTGGCCGACGAGCCGGCGTCCTTGGCCGCTTGGACCGCGGTCAGAGCGATGCCGGCGTTCAGCGCGACCACGTAGTCGGCGTTCTTGTCCTGTTGCAGCTTCGAGGTGAGCGTCGCCTGGGTCCCCGGCTGATCGGTGCCGTTGACGTTGACGTTCTGGGTCGTGGGCAGCTTGTCCTTGATGCCCTGGCACCGCGCCTCGAGGCTGACGTTGCCCTGCTCGTGGATCACGCAGATGACGTTCTTGGCGCCGAGCTCCTTGAGCTTCTCACCCGTCGCCTGGCCGGCGATCCGCTCGTCCTGGCCGAAGTAGCCGATGGCGCCGGTGTCCTTCCAGGAATCGAGGCCGCCGTTCAGCACTGTCACCGGGATCCCGGCCGCGATCGCCTTCTTGACGTTCGGGATGACCGCGTCAGGCTTGTTCAGCGTGACCGCGATGCCGTCGACCTTGGAGTCGATCGCGGTCTGCACCAGGTTCGCCTGGGCGGCGCCGTCGGGGTCCGCGGAGTACTGCAGATCGATGTTGTCCTTCTTCGCGGCCGCCTCGGCACCGCGCCGGACGATGTCCCAGAAGGTGTCGCCGGCACCCGAGTGGGTGATCAGCGCGACCTTCATCCGCGGGGTGTCGGCGACATTCCCACCGTTACTGCTCGAGCCTTGCTCCTCCTGCTTGCCCCCAGAGGAACTGCACGCGGCCAGCGCCACGGCGAGCGCGAACGCCGCGCCCGCAGCCACTGCCTTCTTCTGCCACCGAATCATGACTACAACCAGCCTTTCACAGTGCGGAGTTGCGTTGGACCAGAGAGTTCACACTCTGCTGGCCGTCATCCCGATTCGCCACCCCCGTGGGATCTCAGATAGGCCAAGGTGCGTTCGGCGATCGGGAACGGCACCTCGGGTGGGCACGGGAACATGTCCTGCTCGACGATCGCGAACACGTCGACGTCCAGTGCCTTGAGCGCGTCGAGAACCGGCGGGAGGTCGGGGATGCCGTTCGGCGGCTCGCACATCACGCCGCGTCGTACCGCCTCGTCGAGGCTGACTCCCTCGGCCTCCACCTCGGCGAGGATCTTCGGGTCCACCTGTTTCAGGTGGACGTAGCCGATGCGGTCCGGATACTTGCGGATGAGCTCGAGGTTGTCGCCGCCGCAGTAGCTGATGTGGCCCGTGTCGAGGCACAGGTTCACGAAGTCGGGGTCGGTTTCTTCGAGGAGGCGCTCGACGGTGTCCTGCGTGTCCACATGACCGTCGGCGTGCGGGTGGTATTGCGTCCGCAGCCCGAACTCCTCGGCGAGTCGCCGGCCGAGCTCGGTGACCTGTGCGCCGTGTCTGGCTTGGCCTTCGTGGTCGAGCCGGTCCTCGATGACCTCACCGTTGTCGCCGCGCCACATCGACGGCATGACGACGAGATGCTTGGCGCCCATGGCCGCCGTCAGCTCAGCCGTCGCCGCGACGTCCCGCCAGGTCGACTCCCAACCGTCCGGCCGGTGCAGCTGCTCGAAGGTGGTGCCGGCGGTCATCGTCAGACCGCGGCGGTCGAGCTCGTCCTTCAGTTGGACGGGATCCGTCGGCAGGTAGCCGTAGGGGCCGAGCTCGATCCGCGTGTAGCCGGCGGCCTGGGCTTCGTCGAGGAAACGGCTCCACGGGGTCTGGCGCGGATCATCGGCGTACCAGACACCCCAGGAGTCAGGCGCCGTGCCGACGTTGACCTTAGCCATCTCGGCCGCCTCTCTCGGCCGGAGCCAGGTAGGAATGCTGGGTCTTCTTGCTCTCTTCGTACTGCGCCGACGCGGCCCGGGTGGACTGCAGCTCGGACACCTCGCTGACGGGAACATCCCACCACGACTCGCTGTCCGGGCCACCGATCAGCGGGTCGGTGGTGACGTGGATCGCGATCGGTCCGGTCGCGGCCTTCGCCGTACCGATCGCCTTCTCCAGCTCGGGTCGGTCGTGCACCTCGATCACCTCGACGCCAAGACTGCGAACGTTCGCCGCGAGGTCGACGGGCAGGTAGTCGCCGTCGAGCCGCCCGTCACCGCTACGCCGCCGGTACGCCGTCCCGAAGCGTTGCGAACCGAGCGACTCCGACAGCGCGCCGATCGAGGCGAAGCCGTGGTTCTGCACCAGGACGACGATGATCTTGACGTTCTCCTGGACCGCGGTGACGAGCTCGGTCGACATCATCAGGTACGACCCGTCGCCGACCATGACGAACACGTCGCGATCCGGGGCCCCGAGGCGTACGCCGATGCCGCCGGCGATCTCGTATCCCATACAGGAGTAGCCATATTCGACGTGGTATCCCTTCGGGTCGCGCGTCCGCCACAGTTTGTGGAGGTCACCCGGCATCGAGCCGGCCGCACACACCACCACATCAGACGCCGCCGACAATTCATTGACGGCACCGATGACTTCGCCCTGTGTCAGCAGGCCTTCGGCGAGATTCGCGGTCACCTCGGGCGAGGGGTTGTAAGTTGCATGAACAATGCCGTCCCAGTTCCTTGCGAGTTCCGTGGCCGTGGCTGTGTACTTGACCTCCACAGACCAGTCACCGAGCGCGGATCCCAACGAAACAAGGGCTTCCCGCGCATCTGCGACGAGAGGAAGGCCGGCATGTTTGCCACCGTCGAAGCGCGCCACATTGATGTTCACGAACCGCACGTCCGGGTTCTGGAAGGCAGACCGGGAGGCCGTCGTGAAGTCGCCGTAGCGCGTCCCGATCCCGATCACGAGATCGGCGTCCCGAGCCAGTGCGTTGGCTGCCGTGGTCCCGGTCGAGCCGACCGCGCCCACCGACTGCGGATGATCGAAGCGCAGGGATCCCTTGCCCGCTTGAGTTTCCGCCACCGGTACACCGGTTCGCTCGGCGAACTCACGGAGGGCTTCTTCGGCGCCGGAGTAGTGCACGCCGCCACCGGCGACGATCAGGGGCCGGCGCGCGGACCGTAGGAGATCTACCGCCTTGTCGACAATTGATGCCTCGGGCAACGGGCGCGCGACGTACCAGGTGCGCTCGGCGAAGAGCTCCTCCGGCCAGTCGTAGGCCTCGGCCTGGACGTCCTGCGGCAGGGCGAGTGTCACCGCGCCGGTCTCGACCGGATCGGTCAGCACGCGCATGGCGTTGAGCAGTGCCGAGGGTAGTTGTTCGGGGCGCCAGATGCGGTCGAAGTACTTCGATACCGGGCGGAACGCGTCGTTGACGGAGACGTCGCCGGCGCCGAAACTCTCCAACTCCTGCAGCACGGGCGTCGCTACCCGGGTTGCGAACACATCCGAAGGGAGGATGAGAACAGGCAGCCGGTTGACCGTGGCGAGGGCCGCGCCGGTCACCATGTTGGTCGAGCCCGGGCCGACGCTTGCCGTGCAGGCGTAGGTCTGGAGCCGGTCGCGGGTGCGGGCGAAGGCGGAGGCGGTGTGCACCATGGCCTGCTCGTTGCGGGCCAGGATGTACGGCAACGCCTGCGGGTCCTCGAGCTCGGCCTGTAGCAAGGCCTGGCCGACCCCGGCTACGTTGCCGTGCCCGAAGATGCCCAGGCACCCGGCGAACAACCGTTGCCGGACTCCATCACGCTCCGAGTACTGGACGCTCAGGAATCGCACCAGCGCCTGCGCGACCGTCAGACGCACCGTCATCGCTCTCCTCCGGGAAGCTCCTCGTTCGCACCGTCCACGTCAGCTGTGTCGTCGACCTCGGCGGCCTCGAAGGTTTCGAAGGGCAGGCGCGGGTCGATGTGCTGGGTCTCCCACAGTTCGCGGACCCAGGCGTGCTGGGGGTCGTCGGTGATGAGCCACTGGCGCTCGGTGCCGGGGCCGGCCATCACGTTCAGGTAGTACATGTCATAGCCAGGAGGCGCCATCGCAGGACCATGCCAACCGTGAGGTACCAGGACCACATCCCCAGTGCGAACTTCCGCGAGGACATCGATGGGGCGATCCTCGGTGCCGTAGATCCGCTGGTAACCGATCGGGTCGTTGCCCTTGACACTTACAGGGGCCGCGTCGGAGAGCTGTAGCTCGAAGTAGTAGATCTCCTCGAGCACGCTTTCCTTACCAGGCTTGTGCTCGTCGTGCTTGTGCGGCGGGTACGACGACCAGTTCCCTGACGGGGTGAGAACCTCGCAGGCGATGATCGAGTCGGCCTCGAGGACCGACGGCGTACCGAAGTTGCGGACCTGACGGGAGGCGACGCCGGCACCACGGAGTTCGGTCTCGACCTGCTCGACCGCGATCCGGCGGAACGGATAGTCGCTGGCTGCCTTCGCGTGCGGGAATGCGATGCGCGCGCCGCCGGCGCTGGTGACAGCGACGATGGTGTTGCGCGGGACGTACGCGAAGTCGGTGGGTCCGGCGAAGACGTCGGCGCGGCCGCCCAGTGGGAGGGCCTCGCCGTCGACGATGACTTCGGCTGACCCGCTGAGTGGCAGGACGAGGTACTCGCAGTCCTTGGTGTCGATCTCCACGGACTGGCCCGGGCGCAGGGTCCGTACGTACAAGCCCGTGTGCTCCCAGTCGTTCTCTCCCGGGACCACCGAAACCTCGAAGCCGTGGTGGGCAATGGATCCGGCCGGCCTGAACCACTCGGTCATGCTGTCTCTCCGTGTACTAGGGCTGCGGCTTGGTCGACGGCGTACGAGACGTTGCCGTCGGGCGGGAAGAGCAGGGCCCGGCCGACCACCAGGCCGCGTACTGCGGGGAGGGCGAGCGCCTTACCCCAGGAGGCGTAGGTCTCCTCGGGGGCGACGGTCGGGTCGCCGCCGAGCAGGAGGGTCGGGAGGGTGGTGGAATCCATGACTCGCGCGAGGTCGTCGACGACGGGGAGCTTCAGCCAGGTGTAGGCGCTGGTGGCTCCGAGGCCGGCGGCGATGTTGACCGACTTGATCACCGAGTCGGCGTCGAGGACGTTGGTGACGCGGCCGTCGCGGCGGGTGGACCAGAAGGGTTCGACCATCGCCATGAGTTTGTGTTCGGCGAGCTCGGTGACGGCCCTGGCGCTGGCTTCGAGGGTGGCGACCGTGCCGGGATCGTCGAGGTCGATGCGGGTCAGCATCTTGCCGCCGTCCAGGCGGCGGGACGCGATGTCGGCGGCCGACCCGTACGCGGTGAAGCGGTCGTCGAGCTCGAACGACGAGCCTTGGAGCCCGCCGCGGTTCATCGAGCCGATGACGACCTTGCCTTCGAGGGCGTCGAGCAGGAGCAGGTCTTCGAGTACGTCGGGGGTCGCGAGGACACCGTCGACGCCCGGGCGGTCGAGGGCGGTGACCAGGCGCTCGATCAAGCCGGGACGGCTGGCCATCGCTTGGCTGTTGTCGCGTACGCCGAGTGCGCCGCGGGCCGGGTGGTCCGCGGCCACGATCAGCAGGCGACCGTCCTCGCCGACCAGGGCGCGGGTCCGGCGCCGCTCCCAGGCTTCGGCAACACGCTCGGGATGCCGTACCCGAATCTCGGTCAACTCCGACAACCGAGCGCCGTACCCCTGCGCCACCAGGCCTGTCTGACCGATGGTCGCCGCGTGTCCCAGCGACGAGACCTGCGGTCCGGTTTGGTCGGCCGCAGGCGGACTCAGCTCAGACTGCCAAGACGCCACCTGCCCCGCCGAAGCCGCCGTTGCAGGCAGCGGCACAGGCACAGTCACACTCAAATGCCCACTAGACACTCCACCCACTGGGGTGGGGAGGTGTGCGCTGGACGGCTCGGGGGTGGGCAGCTGCGCGCTGGACGGCTCGGGGGTGGTGGGCTGGCCGGTGGGTGCGGAGGATGATGCGCTCTGCCAGCCCGGCTGGGTGGCGGGGGGTGTTGGCTCGGACTGCCAGGTGGGTTGGTGGGACGGGGAGGGTTCGGGTGCGGTCAGGTGTCCGCCGAGGGGTGGGCCGCCGAGCGCGGTGGAGGATCCGAGGTGGCCGCTGGGTTGGTGCGCGGGACTACTCGCGACCGCCGTCGACCGCTGGCTGGTCTGGTCGTCCGGCCCGGGTGAAACTCCCGCCGACTGCCGGTTGGTCTCGGGGGTGGGTGCTTGTGTGGGGCGTTGGTCGGTGGGTAGGTCGAGGTTGGCGATGACCGTGGTTTGGCCGTCGGGGGATGCGGGCGCGTCGGTGGGTGCTTGCTGGATTTCGGTGGGCGACGAATGGATTTGGTCGTCGGGGTGGGGTGCCGGCGGGTAGGCGACCACGGTGGTCTCGTCGGCGTAGGCGGGTGACGGCCGGTGCGCGACGGTCGGGTCGTCGGCGCTCGACGGCGTCCCGTGGGCGACGGTGGGGTCGTTGGCGGTCGACGGCGTCTGGTGGGCGACGGTGGGGTCGTTGGAGTCCAGCGGTGCGGGGCGGCGGGCTACGACGGCGGGGTCGTTCGGGCCGGCGGGGGCTCGGTGCTGGGCGACAGCTGGGTCGTTGGCACCGGCAGTTGCCGGACCACGCGCCACGACGGTTGGGTCGTTCGGATCCACCGACGACGGGCGACGGGCCACGATCGTTGGTTCGTTGAGGTCTGCCGGTGATGGGCGGCGGGCCACGACGGTGGGGTCGTTGGGATCCACGGCCGCTGGGCGGCGGGTGGTGACGGTGGGGTCGTTGGGGGTGGTGGGGGCGTGATTGTGGGTGGGGAGGGCTGGGGCGACGGGGTGGGTTGGGTCCGGGGCGTCGGTGGGGTCGTTGGTGGTTGCTATGACGGTTGGGTCTTCGTCGGAGGTGGGGTTGCGGATGGGGATGGGGCGGCGGGCGTCTGGGTCCGGCGTGGAGGGGGTCATGCTTCGTCACCTGTTTCGTCGCCCATGTGGGTGAGGACTTCTTGGGTGGTGGGCATGGCGGTGGAGCATTCGAGGCGCGAGGCGACGATGGCGCCTGCGGTGTTGGCGAAGCGGATGATCTTCTCCAGCGGCCAGCCGGCGAGGAGGCCGTGACAGAGTGCGCCGCCGAAGCCGTCGCCCGCGCCCAGGCCGTTCACTACCTCGACCGGGAACGGTGGTACCTCGACGCGTTCGTCGCGGGTCCGGGCGAGGGTGCCGCGTGGGCCTTGCTTGACGACCGCGAGCTCGAGGCCGCGGTCGAGGAGCGCCTGCGCCGCCTTGTCCGGGTCCGTCTCGCCGACCGCGACCTCGCACTCCTCACGGTTGCCGACAGCAACGGTGCAGTACTCGAGCGCGCGGCTGACCTGCTCGTGCGCCTCACTCGGATCCGCCCAGAACATCGGCCGGTAGTCGAGGTCCAGGACTGTGATCGCCCCCGCCGGAGCACTGCCCTGACGTCCACGGGCCGCCCAGGCGGTGAAGTGCGCCGTACGCGAGGGTTCGGCGGACAGGCCGGTCACCGTCGACCAGTAGATGCGGGCGTCCCGGATCGCGTCGAGGTCGAGTTCGGAGGGGTTGATGACGAGGTCGGGCGCCTTCGGGAAGCGGTAGAAGTACAGCGGAAAGTTGTCCGGCGGGAAGATCTCGCAGAACGTGATCGGCGTCGGCAGCCCCTCGACCGGGGTGACGAAACGGTCGTCGACGCCGAGCTCGAGCAGGCTGTGGTGGATGAACGTACCGAACGGATCGTTGCCGGTGCGGCTGATCACCGCCGACTTGCGCCCATGCCGGGCCGCCGCGACCGCAACGTTCGTCGCGCTCCCACCGAGGAACTTCCCGAACGACGTGACATCCTCCAGGTGCGTACCGACCTGCAGTGGATACAGGTCGACCCCGATCCGCCCGATCGTCAGTACGTCGTCCGCCATCAAACCACCTCGTCCGTGATGCCAGTGCTGCCAGTGATGCCTGTGATCTCGCGGAGGTGCTGGATGCTCGCGCGTACGTCGGCCACCGGCCCCTCGCCGGTCGGGCGGTCCACCAGGATCGTGTCCTGCTCGAGGACGTACCAGCCGTCGTACCCGGCCTTCTCCAGCGTGCCGACGATCGTGGCGATGTCGATGTCGCCGGCACCGAGTGGGCGGTACATACCCTGCCGTACGGCGTCCGTGTACGTGACCTCGCCCGCCTGGACCCGGGCTGCCCACGCGGCGTCGACGTCCTTCAGGTGTGTGTGTCGCACCCGTTCAGTGTGCTTGACGGCCAGCTCGACCGGATCGACGCCGCCGATCAGGAGGTGGCCTGTGTCAAGGGTGAGACCGATGGACGAGCCTTGGAGGACCCGCTCGAGGTCGTCGGCGTTCTCGACCATGGTGCCGACGTGCGGATGGATTGTGGCGAGCACACCGTGTGAGGCGGCCAGGGCGGACAGCTTGTCCAGGTTGGACAGCAACGTGTTCCAGCCGGTGGAGTCCAGCACCGGGCGGTCGTCGTACCCCTCTTGACCGGTCGCGGCGGCGAGGACCAGCGTCCCGGCGCCAGCTGCGACGAAACCCTCGAGTGCTCGAGCAACTGAAGGCATGGGGTCGTCAGCCGAGTGCAGTACGACGGGGACGAACCCACCGACAGCACGCAGGCCCACGTCCGCCAGGGTCTTGGCCTTCTCGGCCGGGTCATCCGGAAGGAACCCGTCCGGCCCGAACTCGGTTGCCGCGAGCCCCACGGCGCGCATCTCGGCCAGGACGGTTTTGACGTCGTACTGCCAACCCCATCCGGGGACCTCGCTGACACCCCAGGAGATCGGTGCCCCGGCGATCCGGCCTGCCACATCAGTCATCACAGTGCTCCTAGGGTGACGACGCGGTTCTCGCGCCGGGACAGCTCACAGGCGTCGGCGATGCGGAAGGCGGCCAGCGCGTCCCGGACCGTGCACGGTACCTCGCGGGTGCCCCCGACAACCTCGGTGAACGCGGTGAGCTCGGCCACGTACGCGGGCTGGAAGCGGTCCATGAACGTCATGTGCGGCTTCCCGTCCGGGAAGGTGGCGCCCGGCTCGGCTGAACGCAGTGCGGTGTGCGAATCAAGGCCGACGGCAACGGAACCGAGGCTGCCGTGCAACTCCATCCGTACGTCGTGACCCGCGCCGTTGTAGCGCGTTCCGCTCACCACGGCGAACGTCCCGTCGTCCAGCGTGAGCAGAGCGGCCGCCGAGTCCACATCGCCGTACTCACCGAAGTACGCCTCGCCGCGGTTCGCTCCGGAGGCGTAGGCGCTGACGACCTCACGACCGGTTACGTACCGGATGATGTCGAAGTCGTGCACGCTGCAGTCGCGGAAGAACCCGCCACTCTGCGGGATGTAGGAGCGGTGCGGCGGGAATGCGTCGTTCGTGTTGGCGCGGATGTGGTGGACGAAGCCGAGCTCCCCCGCTGCGACGCTGGCCCGCGCAGCCTGGTAGCCGGCGTCGAAGCGGCGCTGGAAGCCGATGTGCACCGGCACGGTCGATGACTCGACCAGCCCAACGACCCGCTCGGTCTCGGCCAGGTCGAGTGCGACCGGCTTCTCGCAGAACGTCGGAGTGCCGGCGGCGACCCCGGCCGCGATCAGGTCGGCGTGCGCGGCGGTGGCGGCGGCGATGACGAAGCCGTCCAGGCCGGCGGCGAGCAGAGCCGGTACGTCGGGAGCGAACTCGACCCCGAGATCCTTCGCGACCACCTCGGCCCGGCCCGGGTCCGCATCCGCGACGACCACCTGATCCACCGCCGGCAACCCGTTCAGCGTCGCGGCGTGGAACGCCCCGATCCGCCCGACCCCGACCAACCCGATCCGCATCGGCGCTGCCCTCTCCTCGTGTACGGGCGCGCCACGGCCCGGGCGGCGCGCTGGTTCGTCGTCAGCTTTCCCGGCCGCTCGGGAGGTGTCAATAGTTTGTTAACACATTCGCACGTCGAGACATACATACCTGGCTGTTGTAACATCCGGCCATGATCGCCGCATTGCCGATCGAGCTGGATCGGTCGAGTCCGGTGCCGCTGTACCACCAGCTGGCCGAGCAGCTGACGGCTGCCATCACGGACGGCACGCTGCGGCCCGGCGACCCGTTCGAGAACGAGATCGGTATGTCCGACCGGCTGAACCTGTCCCGGCCGACGGTCCGGCGAGCGATCTCCGAGCTGGTGAATCAGGGCCTGCTGATCAGACGACGCGGCATCGGCACCACCGTGGCGAACCAGATGGTGCACCGCAAGGCCGAGCTGACCAGCCTGTACGACGATCTCGAACGCGAAGGGCGGACACCGCGCACCGAGGTGCTGTCGCTCGATCCCGCCGCCCAGGACGACCGAGCAGCCACTGTCCTCGAGCTCCCGCTCGGCACACCGCTGGTCTCGATCGTCCGGCTCCGGTACGCCGATGATCAACCGCTCGCGATCATGCGCAATTGGTTGCCTCCGGCACTCAACGACCTGACCCTCGAGGACCTGACCGGCAAGGGCCTGTACGCCGTTCTCCGGGCGCGTGGGATCCGGCCCACGGTCGCCCGTCAGCGGATCGGCGCCCGCAACGCGACCGCCGACGAGCGCCGCACCCTCCACATGTCCAAAGCCGAGCCCCTCGTCACGATGACCCGCTCCGCCTACGCCGCCGACGGCTCCCCCGTCGAATACGGCAACCACTGCTACCGAGCCGACCAGTACTCAGTAGACGTCATCGTCTCCGAACGCTAGGAAAATTTGAAGGGGCCGGCCCCTGATATGGAGGGTGGCGCAGCCGAATAACCCCGAGGCAACCCACCACTTCAGGGGTCGGCCCCTCAAATGGAGAGTGGCGCAGCCGAATAACCCCGAGGCAACCCACCACTTCAGGGGCCGGCCCCTCAAATGGAGGGTGGCGCAGCCGAATAGTCTGGGGGTAACCCACCACTTCAGGGGTCGGCCCCTCAGATGGGACGGAGGAAGGGGCGGAGGGGGCGGTTCGCTTAGGCTTGGTTGGCCAGGAGGGTTCGGAC
The DNA here is from genome assembly GCF_053608045.1 of Kribbella sp. NPDC055071. NCBI lineage: Bacteria > Bacillati > Actinomycetota > Actinomycetes > Propionibacteriales > Kribbellaceae > Kribbella > Kribbella sp. NPDC055071. Next base: position 90,012 of record NZ_JBSGUS010000002.1, on the reverse strand, counting down.
CAGGCGTAGGCCGACGGACAGATGCGCGAGCTCCGGGCCTTCGGTGTCTACGATTTCTTCGAGCATGGTGGCGGCTCGGGACAGGGCGGCGGCGTTCTGGTCCTGCCAGGAGATGACGCGGTCTTCGGGTTCGGCGGCGGGATCCGTGGTTGCCAGGACCTGTCGGGTGAGGCGGGCGTGGACGGCGTGCAGGTCGTCGCGAAGGGCGGCGCGCGCCATCGTCTGCCAGCGGTCGGTGCGGGGCAGGCCGATGATGCGCTCGAGGAAGCGGCCGAGTTGCAGCCGCTCGCCGAGTGCGAAGTGGACCTTGGCGACCTCGAGGATGTCGATGTCGTCCCGCGATGCCGTCTCGACCACGCCCAGACCCGCGTACGCCGGGGGCAGCACGGCGATCCTGGTCGCGAAGTCCTCCGAAACGCCCTTCTGGATCAGGGCTTCCCGCCGCTGCTCGTACAGCGCCAGCTCGCGGCCGCGCAGCACCTCGGGCAGCGCCGCGGTGAGCTTGGCGATCCCGGGACCGAAGAACTCGATCAGCTCCGCGATGTCGAGCGGTGGCCGCCGGTTGCTGACCAGCCAACGGGTCGCGCGCTCGACGAGCGTCCGGGTCTCCAGCCGCATCTGCGTCTGGGTGGCCGCGTCGATGACGTTGTCGAGCTCGGCGTTCCTCGACAGCAGCTCCGGCTGCGAGAAGATCCGCGACGCCGCGAGGTTCGCGCGGACGACGTCCTCGACAGTGCCGCCGGTCTCCAGCGAGAGCCGGTGGTACGCCGTGATGCCCGACGTGTTCACGAATTCGTTGACGACCTGCGTCGTGATGATCTCGCGGCGCAACTGGTGGCTCTGGACCTGGTCGGCGAACCGTTCCTGGATCGCCTTCGGGAAGTAGCTGGCCAGCTTGTGCCGCAGGAACGGGTCGTCCGGCAGCGGCGTCTTGAGCAGCTCGGCTTCCATCACGATCTTCGTGTACGCGATCAGCACCGACAGCTCCGGCGAGGTCAGCCCACGCCCCTCGGCCTTGCGCCGCTTGAACTCCGTCACGCTCGGCAGGAACTCGAGCTGGCGGTCCAGCAGTCCTTGCTTCTCCAGCCGCCGTACCCAGTCCTGGTGGACGTGCAGCAACGCCGGCGCCTGCGCGGTCGCGTTCGCCAGCGCGATGTTCTGCCGGTAGTTGCTCTTCAGCACCAGCGCCGCGACCTCGTCGGTCATCGACGCGATGATGTCGTTGCGCTGCTTCTCGGTCAGGTCGCCGTCGGCGACCACCTTGTCGAGCAGGATCTTGATGTTCACCTCGTGGTCGGAGGTGTCGACGCCGGCCACGTTGTCGATGAAGTCGGTGTTGATCCGGCCGCCACCCGCGGCGTACTCGATCCGGCCGAGCTGGGTGAATCCCAGGTTGCCGCCCTCGCCGACCGCGCGGGCCCGCAGCTGCGAGCCGTTGATCCGGATCGCGTCGTTGGCCTTGTCGCCGACGTCGCCGTTCGACTCGGCCGCCGCCTTCACGTAGGTGCCGATGCCGCCGTTCCAGAACAGGTCGACCGGCGCCTTCAGGATCGCGTTCATCAGCTCGGCCGGGGTCAGCGTGACCACGTCGCCCGCGATACCGAGAGCCTCGCGCACCTCGGCCGAGATCGGGATCGCCTTGTCGGTCCGCGGGTAGACCCCACCACCGGTGGAGATCAGCGAGGCGTCGTAGTCGGCCCACGAAGACCGCGGCAGGTCGAACAGCCGGCGCCGCTCGGCGAACGACCCCGCCGCATCGGGTGTCGGGTCGAGGAAGATGTGCCGGTGGTCGAACGCCGCGACCAGCCGGATGTGCTCCGACAGCAGCATCCCGTTGCCGAACACGTCACCCGACATGTCGCCGACGCCCACGACCGTGAAGTCCTCGGTCTGGCAGTCGTGACCGAGCTCGCGGAAGTGCCGCTTCACCGACTCCCACGCCCCGCGGGCGGTAATGCCCATCACCTTGTGGTCGTAGCCGACCGAGCCGCCGGAGGCGAACGCGTCGCCCAGCCAGAACCCGTAGTCCTTCGCGACCCCGTTCGCGATGTCCGAGAACGTCGCGGTGCCCTTGTCGGCGGCAACCACCAGGTAGGCGTCGTCGCCGTCGTACCGAACGACGTCGCGTGGCGGAACGATGTCACCGGCAACAATGTTGTCGGTGATGTCCAGAAGCCCGGAAATAAAGGTCTTGTACGACGCGATGCCCGCGGCCAGCCAGGCGTCCCGGTCCACGGCCGGGTCGGGCAGCTGCTTCGCGTAGAACCCACCCTTCGCGCCGACCGGCACGATCACCGAGTTCTTCACCATCTGCGCCTTCACCAGGCCGAGCACCTCGGTCCGGAAGTCCTCCCGCCGGTCCGACCAGCGCAGACCACCACGGGCGACCGCGCCGAAGCGCAGGTGCACACCCTCGACCTGCGGTGAGTACACGAAGATCTCGTACGCCGGCCGCGGCTGCGGCAGGTCCGGAATCGCCTTGGGCTCCAGCTTGATCGAGATGTACGACCGGGGCTGTCCGTCCGGACCGGGTTGGAAGTAGTTGGTCCGCAGGGTCGCCTTCATCACGGTCAGGTAGGACCGCAGGATCCGGTCCTCGTCCAGGCTCTGCACCGTGTCCAGTGCGGCCAGGATCTCCTTCTCGATCTGGTCCGTCCGCATGGTCCGGTCCGGGTCGTCGACCGCACCACGCGCCGGGTCGAAGCTGGTCTCGAAGAACTGGACCAGGAGACTCGCCACGTCCACGTGCGCGAGGAACGTGTTCTGGATGTAGTCCTGGCTGAACGGCGTACCGCCCTGGCGGATGTAGCGCTGGTACGCGCGCAGGATCGAGACCTGCCGCCAACTGAGGCTGCCGCGCAGGACGAGTGCGTTGAGCTTGTCGGACTCGGCCCGGCCGTCCCAGATCGCCTTGAACGTGTCGGAGAACAGCTGCCGCAGCTCGTCGCGTTCCTCCGTGTCCTCGGGCGCCTTGAGACCGAAGTCGTAGATGTACTTCAGCGTGCCGTCGGCACAGCGGATCTCGTACGGGCGTTCGTCGATCACTTCGACGCCCATATGAGTCAGATGTGGCAGCACCTGCGACAACGAGAGCGCTGGACCGGTCCGGTAGACCTTGAAGCGCCGTTCGTCCTCCCACTCCTCGTCGATCGGGCTGTAGAGGGACATGGCCAGACCGTTGTCGGGCGGAAGGCTCTCCAGCACGTTGACGTCGTTGACCGCGACGCGAGCGTCGAAGTCCTCCTTGTACGCCTCGGGAAACGCACTGGTGTATCGACGCGCCAGCTGAGCCACTGCGCCGTCGCCACCGTGTGCGTGCAGCGCTGCGGAGAACTCGTCCGCCCAGGCGCGGGTCGCCTCGATCACTCGCTGCTCGAGCAGGTCGGCGTCGTACTCCCCAACCGTCTCGCCCTGCTTCATCCGTACGACGAAGTGCACCCGGGCGAGCACGGACTCCGTCACGTACGCGGCGTAGGTGACGGACTCTGCGCCGATAGCGTCCTTGAGGATCTGCTGCATCTTCAGCCGGACCGCTGTGGTGTAGCGGTCGCGCGGCAGGTAGACCAGGCAGGACAGATAGCGGTTGTAGACGTCACGCCGTACGAACAGCTTGACCGCGCGACGCTCCTGCAGGTGAAGCACCGACTGCACGATCGGCAGCAAGTCCTCGACCGGAGCCTGCAGCAGTTCGTCGCGCGGGTACGTCTCGAGTACGTCGAGCAGTCCCTTGCCGCTGTGGCTGTTCGGGTCGAAGCCGGTCAGGCGGAACAGCTCGAGCGCCTTGCGCCGCAGCACCGGCACCTGCATGACGCTCTCGGTGTACGCCGTCGACGACAGCAGACCGATGAACCGGCGCTCCAGGACCGGGTCGCCGTTCTCGTCGAACTGCTTGATCCCGACGTAGTCCAGGAACGTCGACCGGTGCACGGTGGACCGGGAGTTCGCCTTGGTCAGGATCATGAGCTTGCGCTCGCGGGCCTTCGCGCTCACCTCGGGCGGAAGCTTGCCCGAGTTCGGCTTGGGGTCCGGCCGGAGGATGCCGAGGCCGGTGCCGGGGCGGCCGCGCAGGATGCCCTGGTCGCCTTCCATGGTGAAGTCGTACTCGCGGTATCCGAGGAAGGTGAAGTGCTCGTCGGCGAGCCAGTCGAGCAGCTCGCGTGCCTCTTCGATCTCGTTGTCGCCGACCGGAAGGTTCTCGCTCTCCAGGGACCGGGAGATGCTGACGGCCTTCTCGTGCATCTTCGGCCAGTCCTCGACGGCCTCGCGGACGTCGTTCAGGACCTTCTGCAGCTCCCGCTCGAGCACGCGGTGCTCCGCGGAGTCGGGGATCCGCTCGATCTCCAGGTGCATCCAGCTCTCGCGGACCAGGTCGTGCGCGTCGGCGACCGCGGTGTCGTCGAGGACCTCCTGCAGGGTGCCGGCGACATCGCGCCGGACCACGAACTGGGGATGGATCAGCAGTTGCAGCTCGAGATTGTGCTCGGTGATCGCCATCGTGGCGGTGTCGACCAGAAAGGGCATGTCGTCGATGACGATCTCGACCACGGTCCGCCCACTCGCGGACCAGCCGTGCTCTTCCGGTGTCGGCGTGAAGACGTGGACCTTCGCCGTACCCTGCGGCCGCGACATCGCGGTCTTGTAGTGGTGCCGCGCCGCGCCCAGGCAGTCGCTGGCCTGCCGCTCGGCGACGTCCTCGGCGGCGACATAGCGGTAGTACCGCTCGAGGAAGGTTTTCAGTTTCGCCGGATCGACCGACTTGTCGTGCCCTTGGGTTCCAACCGCCACCGCCTTGGCGAGCACATCGGCCTTTTGGACGTCCAGCTTGCTCTGCATTCCCCACCGTCTCCACAGGTGACATCGGCCGGCGAATTCATCGCGCGGGCCGAACGGCACGCCGTTGTGCCGTCACTCAGAGACTAGTCCACCTTTGTCACTGGTGTGATGCCGGGACGGCCCTGTTCCGAGCCTGTAATCAGCGGTTCAGACGCAGTGCCAGCGCCGGACAGGCGAGGACTGCGCGGCGCGCATCCGGCAGCTCACCGGCAGTGATTTCCCGGCCTCTCAGAACCGGATAACCCCATTCGTCGAGGACGACGTCATCGGGCAGCAGAGTGGCGCAGAGGCCGTGCCCGTCGCAGCGTGTCCAGTCGATCTCCAACTTGTTCACCACTCACCTCCAGGGACAGGCAGTACGCCGAGAACCGGCCGGCCGCAGCCACGGCCGTTCAGGTGGTGACGTACGTCGTCGCCCAACACCTCGAGCGCCGACGCCAAGAATCGCGCCGAGCCGTCCGGATGCGCGCACGCTCCGCGGCCCGGGACGAGTCCGAGGTGTCGGTGCGCGTCATGCCAGCCCGACGGGTCGCCCTTGACCAACCTGTCGAAGTCATCGACCAGCGAGGCCAGTCCGAACACGCACGGCCCACACTGACCGGCCGACTGACTCGCCAGCCACTGTGTGACCCGCGACACCTCACCAAGCGGGCAGGTGTCTGTGCCGAGGGCGAGGATGATGCCCGCAGACACCTCCGGTCGTTGCAACGTCACTCCGGCGGTCTGCGGCAGCCAGCGGCCGTGGTACCCACCTAGCAGCACAGGTCCGGGTTCGGCACCGGCGAACTGCAGAACCGTGTCGAGCGGCACACCGGTCGGTGTCTCGATCACACCGGGACTCCGAACGGCACCGTCGACGGTCAGCAGTTGCGTACCCGGCTCACTGATCAGTCCGGTCCCACTGAACGCCTTGGACCCCAACCGCGCGAGTACGGCGAGCTGGGCGAACGTCTCCACGTTCGACAAGAACGTCGGCCGCCGGTGATACCCCTTGACCGTCGGCAGCACCTTCCGACCAGGCGGTACGGCGGGACCACCTTCGAGCGCACTCAGGACCGCGCGGGCCTCCCCTGCCACGAAACGACCCGGGGTGTCAGTCACCTCGATGGCCAGCCCGTCGTTGCGTTCCACCAACGCTTCACGAACGGACATGGCAGCCGCAGCGTCGTGTACGGCGATCAGCACGTGCGGTGCCCGAAGTGCGTGGGCCAGCGCGACGGCGCCGTCGAGTACGAGGTGCGGCGCGAGCGTCAGGAGCAGACGGTCCTTGCGGCTGACCGGCTCGCTCTCCGAGCCGTTCACGACCACTGCCTCGATGCCCTTGGCAGGGAGGCCCTCCAGCTTGCGTGCAACCGGGAAGGCGGCCCCACCGCGTCCCCTGAGCCCAACCGCTTCCGACAGCTTGGTGAAGTCGGCGCGGCTGAGTTGTGGCAGCGGGCCGTGGGTCCAGAGGTGCCGCTTGCGGTCCATCCGGCCCAGGTCGAGCCCGGCGAGGACGCGCGCCTCACCAATGACTCTGGTCTCCTGCAACGTGATCATCGTGCCCTCACTCGAACGAGACTCGGAGTCGTGTTAGCCCGGAGGCGGTAGGCACCCGCCGCAGCGACTGCGGCCAGGCAGCCCAGGGTGATGGCGAGCATCCACGGCGTACCTCGGTCGGTGCCGGCCAGGAGCGCGTGCCCGATGGACAGCAGCCAGCCGACCGACGCGGCGATGTGCATCGTGCGCCAGTACTTGGTGAACGACGCGGACCGGGCCAGCCGGCCACGGGCCGCTCCGATGACGGAGGTGAGCACCAGCCCGTAGAGGGCGAGCACACCGACGGCCATGGCGAAGGGCCGATAGCCGGCGCCGAACGGCCAGACCAGAACGGTCGGACTGATGGCGACGAAGCTGTCGAAGACGACCGCGACGACGTGGGTGGCCAGAAGGAACAGTCCGGTCGCTGCGGCCGAGCGGTGCACGTACTGCAGCCAGAACCGGCGCTCCGGCCGACGGTTCGCGGACATCACGAGACCGAGCGCGGCCGACACCGTGAACATGATCATGGCGACGATCCCGGCCGCGCGGGCCAGGTACCACAACGTCATCAGGCCGCCCTGCTCGCGGTCGGCCAGCCGGACAGCTGCGTGACCTCGCCGTCGTCGCCTACCAGCCGCGCGGGGTGACCCGCGAGCTTCAGTCGGCCGAGCGCACCTTCACCGGTGGCCACAAGCGCCGTACTGAAGGTGTTTGCGCGTACGGCGGTAGGCGCCCAGACGGATGCGGTTCGGTAGGGGCCGTCGGCCGGCCGGCCAGTCCGTGGGTCGATGACGTGGTGGGCGTAGCCGGTAGGCGTCTGCCAGCGGCGTACCGTCCGGGTGGACGTGGTCAAACCGCCGTGCGCGAGGGTGACCAGAACTCCGGGGTCACCGGCCCGTTCGGCGACCGTGATGACCCACGGCTTCGCCGGTTGGCCGGCGGCGCGGAGATCACCGCCGATCTCGACCAGTACGGCGCAGCCGTAGCGCTTGCTGAGGACGTTCGCGGCACGGTCGGCGGTCCAGGCCTTCGCAGTGGCGCCGAGGTCCAGAGCTGACTGCGTCGGGACACTGAGTAGCGCGAGCTTGCGGTTCAGGCGGACGTTCTTCCATCCGGCGACGACTGGTTCGGTCTGAGGCAGTTCCTTGGGGAACCGTCGCCGTACGGCCTCGATGTCGTCGTCGTAGCCGGCCGCGATCACGGCCGGGCCGACGGTCGGGTCCACGGCACCGCCACTCATCGAGGCGGCGACCAGGCTGATCTCGACCAGGTCGATCAGCAGCCGCGAGACGGGCACGAAGGCACCGGCACGATTGTTGACGATCGACAGCTCGGAGTCCGGGCGGAACCGGCTGGCCGCCTTGTCGACCCGATCCATCAACGCCTTCAGCTCACCGCACGCCGCTCCGAGGACGGCCGGGTCGTCGACGGTCAGCCGGACCGTGCAGCTCCACGCGGTCCAGGTCCGCGAGGCGGTCATGAGCCGTTGCTCCCGCCTTGCGAGGTCGACCCCGAGTCGGGGGTCGCGAGACCGTTGGTCGAGTCGTCGGTGCTGCTCGACCCCGAGCCGCTCGACCCCGAGGTCGAGCCGGAGCTGTCGGAGCCTGTGTCGGAACTCGAACTGGTGGGGGTTGCCGTCGTACCGGAGGTGCTGGGCTGGCGGGCCGCGACGACCGCGACCGAGAGCCCGGTGCCGCCGATCCCGAGGACGGCCGTCGCGATCGCGGCGGCGCCGGCCCGGCGCATCCACCGGCTGCGAGTGGACCGGGCGGAGTGGAACGCATCTGAGGTGACCATGGCCGTAAGCCTCGTCGCAAGTGCCTCAGCCGCACTCCAAGGGAAGCTCAAGCGACCGTCAAGTTCTCCTGAAAGCTCTCTGAGAGCCGTCCTCAGGGTTGGTCGATACCGCTGACCTCCGGCGGGCAGTCGCCCGCGCAGTGCTTGCCGATCGTCTCGACGATCTCGTCCGACACCTCACCGAGCACGGCCAGCCGGTCCGGCCCGAAGATGTCGACGAAGAATTCCCGGACCCGGGCCGCGTGCCCCGGCGCGCACGCCCGGATCGCGGCCATCCCCGCCTCGGTGATCGCGATCTCCGGATAGCGCGCCTGGCAGGACTCCTTGCGGATCAGGCCGCGCTTCTCCATCCGGGTCAGGTGATGCGACATCCGGCTCTTCTCCCACTGGGTCGCCTTGCTGAGCTCGAAGGCGCGCATCCGGCCCGACTCGGACTCCGACAGGTTGACCAGGATCTCGAAGTCCGACTTGGACAGGCCGAACTCGCGCTGGAGGTGACGCTCCAGGTGCGTCTCCAGCGTCCGGTGCATCAGCAGATAGCTCCGCCACGCCTTTTGCTCGTCGTCGTCGAGCCACGGTTCCTTGCCCACGACCACCATCCTACCCGATCGGGTTGACACATCAACCAAACGCGCTACGATCGGTTTCAGGTTGATACGTCAACCTAACTGATCACTCAACAACACAGGAGTCGATATGACCGAGCAGAAGCTGATCGCCGTCGTCGGAGCCACCGGTTCGCAGGGTGGTGGACTCGTCCGGGCGATCCTCGACGACGCCTCCGGCGAGTTCGCCGTCCGCGCCCTGACCCGGAACGTGACCTCCGGCCGGGCCAAGGAGCTCGCGGCGGCCGGCGCCGAGGTGGTCGCGGCCGACCTCGACGACGAAGCGAGCGTGCGCGCCGCGTTCGAGGGCGTGTACGGCGCCTTCGTCGTCACGAACTACTGGGTCGAGCGGACCCCCGAGGAGGAGGACGCCCGGACCCGCGCCGAGATGGAGCTCGACCAGGCCGACATCGCCGCCCGGGCCGCCTACGACGCCGGCGTCAAGCACCTGGTCTGGTCGACCCTCGAGGACACCCGGCCGTTCTTCGCAGGCCGCGACGACGTACCGAGCCTCGACGACGACCGCTTCAAGGTGCCGCACTTCGACGCGAAGGGCGAGGCGGACGCCCTGTTCACGAAGTACGGCGTACCGACGACGTTCCTGCGGACGACGTTCTACTTCGATGCGTTCATCCACGGCATGGAGCCGGTCCGCGGCGAGGACGGCAAGCTCAGCATCACCTTCCCGATGGCCGGCAAGCCGCTGTCGGGCGTGGCGTCGGAGGACATCGGCCGGACCGCGTTGGAGATCTTCAAGCGCCCCGGCCTGATCGGCGAAACCGTGAGCATCGCCGGTGACCACCTGACCGGCGAGCAGTACGCCGCGGCCCTCGGCAAGACCCTCGGCGAGGAGGTCGCTTACCACGGCCCGACCTTCGACGAGTTCCGCGCGTACGGCTTCCCGATGGCTGTCGAGATGGCCAACATGTTCCAGTTCTACTCGGAAGACCACGTCCGCTTCACCGGAGACCGCGACGTGTCCAAGGTGCGCGAGATCCACCCGAACCTGCAGTCCTTCGACACCTGGCTCGACCTGCACAAGGACGAGCTCAAGACTGTCGTGAGCTGATTCGCTCGCAGGCGGCTCCCCTACCCGGAGCCGCCTGACCAGCTCCCCAACTTTTGGTGGTGGTGAGTGTCAGTTGCCATTGCTTCATTCCACCGCCGGGACTTGACGGGGGTGGATCCAGCGCGAAGTCAGTGTTCGAGCGTGTCAGCGAGAAGGGTCGCTATGGCAGCGTCGTCGATTCGGGATGCGTCCCAGGTGGTGGTGAGCCGGCTGATGCGGTTGGCCGGGTCGAGTTCAACCGCGATGATCCCGTGGCTGCCGATGATTCCGTTGCCGACCCACTCGTAGCCGCCTCCCCGGCCGCTGCCGAGGGTTCGGCGCACCGTGGTGCCGACGCCGTAGGGCAGGCGGGTGTATGCCCGGTGGACGTAGGCGTCGATAGCTGACGCACCGGCGAACTCGATGTGTAGCGCGAGGTCCTCGAACAGGGCGTCCTCGGCGAACAGCCCCGTGGTGTCGCCGACGGCGAGAGCGGTATGCAAGCGGTCGAGTGTCCGGCGCAGGGCAGGTGAGGAGTGGACGGGGACGTATTGCTCGCCGTAGGCCGTCGGGAATTGAGCGTCGGGGGTGCGTAGTGAGTTGACCGCGGCGGTGCCGAAATGGCGCCCGTCCCAATAGTCGACCTCGCGCACGATGCGACCGTCGCGGAAATCGACGGCGGCGATTGCGCGGATCTCGTGACCAAAGAGCTCGGGCGAGTCGGTGAACTCGACGATCGCGCTGTGCTCGTCGCCGATGATGCGGGTGGCGTAGGAACGCGCGGTGTGCGGCCATGTCGGCATGTACTGCGCGAAGATCGCGTGCAGGGCCGCCCAGCTCGGGATGTACCAGCCCAGGGTGGCGTCGGTGTAGTACAGGGCATCGGCTGAGAAGTGCGACATGAACCTGTCGACGTCGCGGGCGGTCTTGTCGCGGAACAGGTCGTTGACCCGCTTCACGAGCAGGGGGGTCGCATGCGTGACGTCCTGCGGCGGATTCGGGAGGGGGACGGCCGGCACCCTCGGGATGGAGGCGACGGCTGGGCTCGCGGGGCCGGCGACGACTGCAGCCGCGGTGGCGGCAGCCATTGAGCCCGCGCCCCGGAGCACGGCACGACGGGTGGGCTGATTCACGATTGCTCCTCAGGTGATTTCGACAGTGTCCGACGGGTGACATGACCCTCGGCCTTGCCGAGTAGCGGGGTCGGAGGTTACTTGACCAGGTAAGTCAATCCAGGTTCGATGACCTACCCGGTCAAGGGGAATGGCTACGCTTCAACGCTCGTGGGTAGCAGTACCTGCTTGATTCCGGCGGACCCGTCCAGCACGGTCTGATACGCCTCGACGCTCGCCTCCAGGGGCCACGTCTTCACGGCAGGGGGGAGAAGCAGGCCGCGGTCGAAGAGTGGGCGGAGTTGGTCGAAGATGTGCGCGACGTCGGCGCCGTCCAGGAACACGCTGGCGAGTCCGGTGACGTGCAGTTGCCGGTTGTAGATCTCGTTCAGGTCGAGCTTGATCGGCTCGGGCCCGCCGTGAAGCCCGACGATCCGACCGTCGAACCGTAGGCTGCGAAGGGCGGGTTCGAACAGTGCACCGCCGACTGTGTCCAGCACCAGGTCGGCGCCGCGCCCGTCGGTGAGTTCGAGCACTGCCTCTCGCAGATCGCTTGAGGTGGTGTCGATGAAGTGTTCGACGCCGTCGGGCCGGCGCCGGTCGGCGACGATCACCTCTGCGCCGCGCCAGCGCGCGATCGCGGTCGCGGCGTGGCCGACCATGCCTGCTCCGCCGGTGATCAAGATGACTTCTCCCGGCTTGATCTCCATGCTGTTGATCAGCGTTTGCCAAGCCGCCCAATACGATCGACCAACCGCGGCCGCTTCGGCCATCGTCAGGCGCTCGGGCTTGCGGGAGAGCCACGTCTCGGGAACGGCGACGAAGCGCGCGTGGGTGCCCGGTCGCGTCCCGGCAAGCGCCAGTCCCAAGTCCGGCCCGCTTCCCCAGACCTCCTGACCGGTGTGGTCGCCGTCGGAGACGACGATGCCGGCGAAGTCGCCGCCGGGGATCATGGGCAGTGGCGTGCCGAGCAGGCCGGCGACGTTGGCGATATCGAGGGGGTTCACCGCTGCTGCGCGGACCTCAACGAGTACCTCGCCCGGCGCCGGCACCGGCACCGGCACGCGGCGATGGGCCAGGGCCTGCGCCGGCGTTCCGCTGGCCTCGATGACGACCGCATCCATCTGCGGGTGCTGATTGCTGGCGGTTCGGTGGCTGTCGGTGGGCATTGATCAGTTCCTCTCGGGCTTACAGTTCACTTGACTGAGCAAGTGAACTGTAGTCACGGTTGACTTGCCCAGTCAAGTAAACCTGGGTGCGGGATGACTTTCCCAGTCATGTACAGTGCGCGTATGACAACGCCCGCTGCAGAGCCGCGCTGGCTTAGTGCGGATGACCTCGAGGCCTGGATCGCGTTTGCGAGCATGCTGATCTGGTTGCCGACGGCACTCGACGACCAACTTCAGCGAGACTCGGGCCTGACCCACTTCGAGTACGGGATCCTCGCCGCACTGTCGGAGGCTGAGGAGGGGACGCTTCGGATGAGTGAGCTGGCGCTTTACGCCAACGGGTCGTTGTCGCGCCTGTCCCGCGCGGTCGCCCGACTCGAGCGCCGCAAGTGGGTGACACGCAGGCCCGATCCAACCGATGGCCGCTATACCCTGGCCGTCCTCACCAAGAGCGGCAGGGCGGTCGTCCTCGAAGCGGCTCCCGGGCACGTCGAGGCCGTCAACCGGCTCGTTTTCGATCCACTCACCACCGCGCAAGCACGTCAGCTAGGGGCCATCGCCGGCCGCATCCTGAACGCCATCGATTCCGAAACCGACCTGACCACACAGCCGCGTCCCTGAGCAGCGAACTCAAGGGCCGCAGCCGCCGTATCTCGGGCTGACGTCACATAGCGAGGAGAGTGGCGCGGCGGCCGGCGTCTCGCCGCATGCCGCGAGTTGGGCGCGGGTTTCGCAGGCGAGCGACTGTCGGACCAAACGGCCGGGCGCCCTTCAGACCAACGCGCAGAGCTGGTGTGCCGCTTGCGTGCGGAGTGCCGCGAGGTCCGCGGCAGAGCTGTTTCAGGTGTGACTTCCGGGTTCGAAGACGGCGGCACCGGCTCGAGCTGCCAGGCGGGGCGTCGTACGCGTCACTTGGGCGTATCGCCTACCAAGGGGCGGTCGTCTTCTCATCGCTGTCGGTGGAGGTGAGGGTGCCCCAGAAGGTGCCGGTTGGGCCGTCGTCGGGCAGGGTGGCGAGGGCAACGGACGCTTCGGCACCTTGGGCGGCGGTGATGTAGCCGGTGTTGCCGTTGAGGTCCGTGCTCACGTAGCCGGGGATCGCGGCATTGACCTTGATGGGGGTCTCGGCAAGTTCCTTGGCGAACATGATGGTCACCCAGTTCACAGCGCCTTTGGAAGCTTGATAGGCGAGGTCCTGCATACCCCACATGATGTTGGTCGGGTCGGTGATGATTCCGAGAGAGGCGACCTCGCTCGAGACGTTGACGATGCGGCCCGCGACTGCTTTCCGCAGCAGCGGCAGGACCGCGTTCGTGACGGAGGCGACCCCAAACACGTTCGTCTCGAACAGCTCGCGGAGCGTTTCCCGGGTGGTGCTACTGGCCGCGCCTGCCGCGTAGATGGCGGCATTGTTGACGAGGACGTCGAGGTGATCGCACTGTGCCCCGATCGTGGCCGCGGCTTCGGCGATCGAGGCGTCGTCGGCAACGTCCAGCCTGACCGCGGTCACATCCAGGCCCTCCGCGCGGAGGGTCCGGGCCGCGGCCTGGCCCCGGTCGACGTCGCGAGAACCGAGGAAAATAGTCATCCCGGTCATGGCGAGCTGGCGGGCGGTTTCGAGCCCGATGCCCTTGTTGGCACCGGTGATCAAGGCGAATTTCTTCATGGCCTCACTCTCGCGCGGATGACAGAGCGGAGGGAGGCCCAGCCGACACTGGCACCGGGTGTACCACCCACGGCACCAGCATCGGGGAGACAATGCCGTGGTGAGTGACAAGACCGGTCTCAGTGCCTTTCTCCGCCAGCAGCGCGGCCGTCTGACTCCGCACGAGGTCGGGCTACCGTCCACCTTGAACCGCCGCACGCCCGGTCTGCGCCGGCAAGAAGTCGCCCAACTCGCGGGCATCTCGATCGATTACTACATCAAGCTCGAACAAGGCCGCGGGGCCACCCCCTCGGCCCAGGTGCTCTCTGCCCTGGCACGAGCGCTCCTGCTGACCAGCGACGAACGCGACTACCTGTTCCACTTCGCCGGAGACACTGCCCCGCAAACCGCGGGACCGTCCACGACCGTGTCCTCCGCAGTCCGATTCCTCATCGAGAACATGCCCGAAGTCCCCGCGTATGTCATCGATGTGGCGTGGAATGTGCTGGCGTGGAACGAGCTCGCCGAGTACTTCATCGGCGAGCTCACCCGTATGCCCCCGGCTGACCGGAACCTCGCCCGGTGGATGTTCCGCGCACCCGCAGACCACCCACACTGGTCCGACCCCTACTCGCACGCGTTTGCCCAGATCGTCGCCGCGGACCTTCGGTCGGCATTTCTCCGCTACCCGGACTTCGCTGAGATCAACCTGCTGACCACGGAGCTCAACGCCGTGTCACCCAGGTTTCATGACCTTTGGGAACGGAAGGGTGACTCGACCCCCGCAGTGCGGAAAAAACTGACCATCCCCGGACGGGGAGATTTCTTCTTCGAGTGCCAACTGCTCCGCATTGCCGACACCGGCCAACAGCTGGTCACGTACTGCGCCGAACCCGGCTCACCTGTGCGCGAGGCACTCCGAGACTTCGCCGAGGGCGACGTCTCCGCTGCACCCCAAGCCGTTCGCTACCTCAGCTGATCCGTCGCCGACCCAAATAACAACAGGTGAACCCGCGAACCCTCGAAGAACAGGTAAAGAAAGACAGAGTGGCTGCACCCGACCGCCAGGCGCCTACGCACCGGGCCCGCCAGGCACCCAGCCACTCATCTCTTCTGTCTGTCCCGAGAGGTGGTGGGCTCAGGCGTGCGGTGGGTCATCGGAGTTCTTGGGGAGCGGGTTGTTGTGAGCGCAGGTCGAAGGCCGTGCGTGCTGCGTCGATTTCGTCCAGGTGGTCGACGCTCCAGTTCAGCAAGGGGATCGCGGCCTTGCGCAGCTCGATGCCGAGCTCGGTGAGTTCGTAGCTGACGTGGGGCGGCATGACGGCGAGCACCGTCCGCCGGACGATCCCGTCGCGTTCGAGTCCACGCAGCGTCACGGTCAGCATCCGCTGGCTGATCCCGTCGATCTCCCGCTTGAGCTGGGTGAAGCGCAGTGGCCCGTTGCGAAGGCTTCGCACCACCAGGAGCGACCATTTATCACCCACCAGACTGAGCACCAGGCGTGCTCGGGGTGCCTGGCACTCGTTCGATTCCTCGTCCATGGTTACCTCCGCGGAACCGCGGCACATCAAAGTGCCTGATTGTCATCAGCCCAGCCGTGATTGACGATTGGAGTGGTTCTCAACAGGAACCGGCTTCTCAATCGTAACCGAATGGAACGAGATGACGAGATCGATGGCGACGTACGTCCTGGTGCACGGGGCATGGCACAACGGCCACTGCTGGGACCGGGTGGTGCCACTGCTGGAACAAGCAGGGCACCGAGTGCTGGCCCCTTCATTGACCGGCTACGGGGACAAGGCACACCTTCTCGGCCCGGAAGTAGGTCTGCGAACCCACGTCTCGGACGTGGTGACCCTGATCCAGGATCTGGAGCTCACCGACATCGTGCTGGTCGGGCACAGCTACGCGGGCCTGGTGATCTCTTCGGTGGCCAACCAGGTGCCCGACCGGATCGCGCAACTGATCTACCTGGACGCGATGGTGCCCGAACACGGGGAGACCGCGGTCGACGTGATGCCGGGAAACCAGTTCGCGATCGATCAGGCGAGAAGTTCCGACAGCGGCTGGCGGGTCCCGCCGTTCTCGGAGCAGCCGGCGCCGTACGGCTTGTACGGTGTCACCGATCCCGACGACATCGAATGGCTACGCTCGACGCTCGCCGACCTGCCGGTGCGGTGCCTGGAGGAACCGGTGGAGCTGGACAACCCGGCGGCGGCCGGCATCGCGCGGACTCACATCCTGAACACCGTCAGGCCCCCCGGTATCACCACTCGACCGATCCCGCCGGTGCAGCCCAATGGTGATCCGTCGGTCGTGTGGACGCTGCCGACCGGACACGACTGCATGATCACGATGCCCGCGGAGCTGACCGAGTTGCTGCTCCGCGTGCCGGCCGCGGTCCGATGAGCCCAGCGCCTGGTTCGCCCGAGGTGATGGTCGCTCAGGGTGTGGGCTCTGCGGGGCAGTATTTGTTGATCGAACGGCCGGTGAGTAGGTAGGTGTTGACGGCGTTGTTGCCGCATTTGTTCGGTGCGCCGTAGGCGACATGGCCGCCTTGGTCGACCGTGACCAGGTGAGCCCCGAGGGCGGCTTGGGTACGGCGGGCGCCGGCAATCGGGGTCGCCGGGTCGCGGAGGTTCTGCAGGATCAGGACGGACTGACCGTGGTTGGCGAGCCGGACCTGGGGTTCGGCGGGAGCGGGCCAGTACGCGCAGAGGGTCACGTTCGCGGTCTCAGCGCCGTACATCGGGTAGCGGATGCGGTCGATCGCCACGTGGGCTTGGTAGGTGAGCAGCGAGTGCGACCATTCGGAATCGCCGCAGGCCACAGCGAAGTGGCCGGCCGGCCAGGTGTCCGTCGGAGCGGGTGGGCCGTCCGGCGGCGGGTTGTTGGTATCCATCTGTTGCCAGTAGTCGGCCAGGTACTCGAAGGTCCCGTCGCTCCGGATCAACCCGCTGGTCATGGCGCGGAACGCCGTACCGGTGTTCTCCCCGAGTGGCTTCTGGTCGAGGCGGGTGGCCAGTGCGAAGTACTTGGCCTTGACCGCGGCGAGCGTCGTACCGAGGTGATATTCGGCGGAGTGCTCGACGAGGTAGGTCGCGAAGTCCGGGAAGCGAGTCTCGAAACCCTGTGCCTGCGCGCGGAGAGCGGACTCGCTGTAACCGTCCGGCGGAAGTGCGCTGTCCAGTACGACGCGGTCGCTGCGTTGGGGGTACAGCGTTGTGTAGACGGCGCCGAGATATGTGCCGTAGGAGTCGCCGTAGTACGAGATCTTCGTAGCCCCGAGCGCTGCGCGGATCTGGTCCATGTCCCGGGCTGTATTCGCGGTGGTCGTGTACGGCAACAGGCTGGCCGTCTTCGAATGCAGGCACTGCTCGGCCACCTGCCGTGCGGCTTTCGCCGTTCGTGCGACGTCCGCGGAGTTGTGCGGGTACGGCGGATTGGCGCTGTCGGCACGTTGTTGCGGCGTCATGTTGCAGGTGACCGGAGTGCTCTTGCCGACACCGCGTGGGTCGAACCCGATCAAGTCGTAGGTATCCTGGACGTCCTGCGGGAACGGCGTGATCAACGGCGCTGTTGTCCCAGGCAACCCTGGACCACCAGGGTTGAGGAGCATGACGCCGCGACGTTTCTCCGGGTGCTGACTGGCCTTCTTCGTGATCGCGAGCTGGATCTTCGGACCGCCCGGACGGTTGTAGTCCAACGGGACCGACAGGGTCGCGCACTGAAGCCCTGGCGTCGCGCAGGCGGTCCATTGCAGACCCGGCGACTCGGCCGCGGCGACCTCGGACACGCCGCCCGTGATGCCGGACACACCGCCGGCCGCCAAGGTCACCGCGACGATTGCCGCTGGCAACATTCTCCGCATCGGAGACACACTCCTCGTGGTTGGCTGCTTCGACCTCAGCAGCTGACCACGGGTGCGGCGCGCGGACCCCTGCCAAATGGCACTGGTCCTGCCGACCGGCTATCCGCAGGCTGGCTCGTACTATGACAAGCGTGCGGAGCGACGAGTTCACAGTGCGGCAGTGGCCGGACTGGAGCTTCTGGAACAGCCGGCAGCGCGCGCGGCCACTCAATCGCAGCCGAGTCATTGCCGTCACGTCCACCGGCGCTGCGCTGCTCGTCCAGGTCGTGCTGACGGCTCAGCTGGGCAATCCGACGTACGCCGTCCTTACCGTCCTTTACGCAGCGGTCTGTCTGCTGGCGTTGTGGCACGGGCCACTTGCACCGCGCCGGCAACGGATCCTGCTCGTGGTTGCGATGTTCGCGTTGGGTACGGCGCCCGCTGCGATCCTCGACAAGCCTGAGTACCTGACGGATCTCACGTACGCGATCGCCATCGGGATCATGCTGCTGCCGCTGCGCTACTCCGTTCCGCTCGGGTTGATCACCGCGGCGACCCAGGTCACCTGGATGCAAGTTGCCCAAGGCAAGGTGCTGTGGGGGGCGGTGGCAACCCTGCTCGGCGTCACCGCGGTCCTCGGGATGGTCGTCGCGCTCTCGTTCACCATCGGGCAGCTCCGGGCAGCACGTGAGCAGGTCCGGGGCCTTGCCGTCAGCGAGGAACGCGAGCGCGTCGCCCGCGACCTGCACGACGTCCTCGGCCACAGCCTCTCGACGATCACCGTCAAACTCGGACTGACCCGTCGAATCCTCGAGACCACGAAGGATGTCGAGGCTGCGCAGCAGGAGATCCGTGAACTGGAGGCCCTCTCCCGGCAGGCCTTGTCCGACGTCCGCGCGACTGTCTCCGATTACCGCACGGTCTCGCTGGCCGTGGAGCTGTCCGGCGCGCGTCTCGCCTTACGGGCGGCCGGCGTACGCGCCGACCTTCCGAGTGCGACCGATGACGTGCAGCCTGAATTGCAGGCTGTCTTCGGGTACGTCGTTCGCGAGGCAGTCACCAACGTCCTCCGGCACTCGACTGCCGCCAACTGCGTTGTCCGGCTCGGTCCCGACTGGGTTGAGATCACCGATGACGGCGCGGTGACCGATGCACCTGAGCCCGGCACCGGGCTGACCGGCCTGGCCGAGCGGCTGGCGGCGGTGTCCGGGACACTCGAGCACACAGTGATCCCGACCGGCGGGTTCCAGGTCCGAGCGATCGGACCGCAGGCATGATCCGCGTTCTGCTGGCCGACGATCAGGCCCTGATCCGCGGCGCACTGGCCTCGATGCTCCGGCTCGAACCGGATCTCGACGTGGTGGCCGAGGTCGGTGACGGCACCGAGGTACTGCCGACCGCCCGCCGGACCGAGCCCGACATCGCGCTCCTCGACGTCCAGATGCCGGGGCTGGACGGACTGACTGTCGCTGCCCAACTCCGGCACGCGCTTCCGGACTGCCGCGTGATCATCTGTACGACGTTCGGCCGGCCCGGCTACCTCTCCCGAGCCCTGGCCGCCGGGGCCGCAGGCTTCGTGGTCAAGGACTCCTCACCCGAGCAACTCGTCAACGCGATCCGCCGCGTCCACTCCGGACTGCGCTTCATCGACCCGGCCCTCGCCGCCGCCTCCCGCGTCGACGGCACCAATCCATTGACCGACCGGGAGGCCGACGTACTGCGAGCAGCCGCGGAGGGCGGAACCGTCGCCGATATCGCCGCGGCCGTCGACCTCTCGATCGGCACCGTCCGCAACCACCTCTCCTCGGCCATCGGCAAAACCCAGGCCCGCACTCGCGCCGAAGCCGCCCGAAGAGCCGAAACAAACGGCTGGCTGTAACACCTCAAGCCCCGGCCAAGCTCGGCGAGCGTCGAAGTAGTCGAGCGGCGCCCAGGCTCATACACGCCAGTACGAGGGCGACGACGAGCCCCCACCAATCTGGTTCTAGAAGAACGCGAGTGGGGTGGTTGGGGCGCCGGAGGCGTTGGCTACTGGTAGGGGCGGGGCGGCGAGGAAGAACTCCCAGCGGTTGAGCCGGTCGCAGGTGGTGGCGAGGTCTTCGAGCCACCACAGCTCACCGATGGTCAGGCCGAGGTCGCGGATCAGCCGTGAGTGCAGCGGGTACGTGAGCTCGTAGGGCTCCTCGAACGGCGTGACCTCGAACGTGCGATTGTCGACCGCAATCGCGGCGAACTCCCGTTCGTGGATCCACTCCGCCGTGGTGATCGAGAGACCCGGATGCACACCGGTCCAGTAGTCGCTCTTGTCCTCGAGCGAGTAGAACCACGGCATCTCGCCGGTGCGGACCAGCAAGATGTCGCCGCTGCGTAGCTCGACACCTTGTGCCGCGGCGCAGTCGGACAGGTCCTCGGCGCGGATCGCCTGCCCGGGACGGAGCCGTCGTACGCCCTGATGGCGGGGCAGGTCGAGCAGTACGCCGCGACCGGCCAGCGGGCCGAGTAGGTGGGTCCCGCACTTGCGGGCGCCATCGGCCGCGCCGACGTTGCCGACCCAGAAGCCGTTGTACATGGTGTCGGCGTAGTAGGCGTGGGTCAGCCCGTCCCAGTGCGTACCGCTCTGCAACGGAAAGGACAGGTAGTCGTCGCTGCCGAAGAAGCCGCCGTTGGCACGGTCCTCCACCAGCCCGGCGAGCACGTCAGTACCGGTGAAGGCGTGCGTATGCACGACAGCCGGGCGCGACGGATGCACAGGCATCAGTTCAGCGATCGGAATGGCGCAGCTGACCACCTCGCCGGTCCGCGCGAGCTGGGTCGCCGCACGCAAGATCTCGGGGGTGATGAAGTTGACCGTCCCGCGTTCGTCGAGCTCGCCCCAGCGGCCCCAGTTGTTCGGGTCGCGGCCCGCCGTCGCACCGATAACCTTGCCTTCGGCATCGACCTCGTACGCCGGTGGCTTCCACCCGCGACCCCAATCGTCCACACCCGCCTCCTGTCTGGTTTGCTTCGTTCACCGGCCGAGCAGCTCGATCACCAAGCGGGCTGCGGCCGCTCCAGAGTATTGCTGCTGTCCGGTGACGAGCAGGCCGTCCCGGAGAGCATGCGAACGGAACCGGCTCTGGACCACGAAGTTCGTGCCAGACAAGGCCCGGGCCTCGTCCTCGATCCGGAACGGCTGGATCCGCTGACCGACGTACGCGTCGGCGAAATCCTCCTCGGTGTTCGCGAACCCGGTCCACGTCTTGCCATCGACCAGCAACTCACCCGTCGACAATCTGACCTTCAGCAAGACACACGTGGCGTGGCAGACAACGGCTGTCGCCTTGCCGGCCTGGTAGAACGCCGCGACCAGCTCGTGCAGTTCCTTGTCGTCGGAGAACGTGTACATCGGCCCCTGACCGCCGACGAGAAAGATCCCGTCGTACTCGTCGATCGACACGTCCGCCAATGCCTTGCTGTCCTCGACCAGCGCACAGTGGTCCGGTGAGTTCACGAAGCCGAGTGAGATCAGGTCTTCGGCGGAGTACTGCGAGTCGTCGCGCGGGTCACTCCACGAGTCCCCCTCGAGCCGACCACCGTGCGGGCTGGCGATCTCGACGTCGTACCCGTGCTGGGTGAACTCCCAGTACGCATGCGTGAGCTCGGCCCACCAGAACCCGATCGCCCACCCGGTCTGCTCCGACACCGCCGGATTGGAACAAACCATCAAAATCTTCCTGCGAGTTACCTGCTCGGTGTCAACGGACATACCTCCGCACGCTAGCCCCGACCGCGTCGGCCGTAATGTACGTTCTTGCTCTTTACTCCTGAGCTGGCAGACCACCGCAGGCTCGAGCGCGCCGAGGGTTCACTCGGCGTCAATCTGTAGACACGTGACGTATATGTGGAAGTGCCTTCCAAATGGGATCGTCGGGGCGTCTCGTTCCCCGCCCCTCTCGAAAGAGTGAAGAATGAGTGATTCCGCACGCCCACAACGCGCTGAGGGCCGTCGCAAGCGCCGCTGGCTCGGTGTGGTGCTCGGCACGGTCGCCCTGACCATCACGTCGGCCGGAGTCGCGTTCGCGGCTCCGCCACCCCCGCTGCCGCAGAACGCGAACGGCTACGAGCAGTCGTTCTCGCCGGCCTTCGACTACGACGGCGACGGCTGCTACGCGTCGACGGCCATCGGTCCGGACGGCACGCTCAACCCCGGCCTGAACCCGAGCGGCGCGGTCAACGGCAACTGCCGCGACCAGTCCGATCTCGACAACGTCAACACCTACTCACGATCGAAGTGCAACAACGGCTGGTGTGCGGTCGTGTACGCCGGCTACTTCGAGAAGGACCAGGCACTGCCCGGCAGCAGCCTCGGCGGCCACCGGCACGACTGGGAGCACGTGATCTCCTGGATCAACCAGACGTCGAACCAGGCCGAGTACGTGACCACCACGCAGCACAGCAGCCAGGTCACCTACCCGCGGTCGCAGGTGCGGTTCGACGGGACGCATCCGAAGGTCGTCTACCACAAAGACGGCATCGGCACGCACTTCTACCGGCTCGCCAACGCCAACGACGAGCCGCCGGAGAACCACTACCACAACTGGCGCTACCCGCCGATCGTCGGCTGGGACGGCTACCCGTCGCTCGCGCTGCGGGACAAGCTGATGACCGCCGACTTCGGGTCGGCCACCATCAAGATCACCGACAAAGACGACCGCTTCCGCAATCTGCTGAACGCGTCCAAGCCGGCCGGCATCCCGTTCGACCCGTTCGCCTGAACACCCCGACGGCCCTCAGCGCACACCGTGCGCTGGGGGTCGTTGCCTATCGCGGCCGGGTGGTGCGTTTCTCGATGCTCTTCCGCGCGGCTTGCTCCGGAGTCAGGGGTACGACGCGTTGCACATAGACCCCGGGCAGGTGGACCTCGTCCGGGCGCAACTCGCCGACCTCGACAACCTGCTCGGCCTCGACGATGGTCAGGCGGCCGGCCATCGCGGCGACGGGGTTGAAGTTGCGTGCGGCCGCGTGGAACAGGCAGTTCCCGGCGCGATCGGCGACCGCGGCCCGGACCAGCGCGACGTCGGTGGAGATCGCCTCCTCGAGGACCATCTCGCGACCCTGGATCGTCCTCACCTCCTTGGGCGGCGAGGCCAGAGCCACGGTCCCGTCAGAGTCGTAACGCCAGGGCAGCCCACCCTCGGCGACCAGCGTGCCGACGCCAGTCGGCGTGAAGAACGCGCCGATCCCGGTGCCGCCGGCTCGCAGCCGCTCGGCCAGCGTGCCCTGGGGAGTCAGCTCGACATGCAGCTCGCCGGACAGGTACTGACGGGCGAACTCCTTATTCTCCCCGACGTACGACGCGATCACGCGGCTGATCCGCCCACGCTCCAGCAGCAACCCGAGGCCCGCGCCGTCGACGCCGCAGTTGTTGGAGACGACGGTGAGGTCGCCGGCGCCCTGCTCGAGCAGAGCCTCGATCAGGAACCACGGGATGCCGGACAGCCCGAACCCTCCGACCGCCAGGCTCGTCCCGTCCGGGATGTCCGCGACCGCTTCGGCGGTCGTCGCAACGACCTTGTCCAGACTCATGGAGTCGACTCTAGGCCGCCGGGATCGATAGGGAGAAGTACTCATTTACGCTCGATCAAGACTCTGCGAGTATCAATCGCATGGAGCTGCGACAGTTGCGGTACTTCGTCGCCGTTGCCGAGGAGCGGCACTTCGGGCGCGCGGCGGCGCGGCTGCACATGGCTCAGCCGCCGTTGTCGCAGCAGATCCGCCGGCTGGAGACGGACCTGGGCCTGCAACTGCTTCGGCGTACGACGAGACGCGTCGACCTCACCGCCGCCGGTGAGGCCTACCTGGTCCGGGCCCGGGAGATCATCGCCGCGGTGTCGTCGGCCGCGGGCGAGGCGCAGCGGGTCGCGGCGGGGTTGCAGGGGCGGCTGGTGATCGGGTGCGTCGGGTCGGCGACGTACAGCCTGCTCCCGCAGTTGGTGCGGACGTTGCGCGAGGAGCTGCCGGATCTCGAGGTTTCGGTGCGGGGCGAGATGCTTGCGCCGGATCAGCTGTCTGCTTTGTTGGATGGGCGGATCGACCTTGGTCTGCTGCGGCCGCCGGTCGATCAGGACGCGTTGCGGCTGCGGGTGCTGCGGTCGGATCGGCTGATTGTTGCCGTGCCGGGTGGGCATCGATTGGCTGGGCGGGAGCGGTTGCGGTTGCGGGACCTGGCCGGCGAGGATTTTGTCATCCATGCCGGTGGTGGGCGGTCGGTGATGCATGATGCGGTCGTCGAGCGGTGCCGGGAGGCCGGATACGAGCCGCGGATCCGGCATGAGGTGTCGGAGACGTCGACGCTGGTCACGTTCGTGGCGGCCGGGTTGGGGATTGCCGTGGTGCCCGCGCCGGTGGCGGAGTTGATGGTGCCCGGGGTGGCGTACCGGCCGCTGGCCGGGAAGGCGTCGGTCGAGCTGGCGGCGGCGACCCGTGTCGATGATGACGCACCACAGTTGCTGCGGGCGCTGGCAGTCGTGGGGGCGCTGGCTTAGGGGGCTGCCAGGGTGAGGACGACCTCGTTGCGGTGGATGGTCAGGTGGCCGCCGGCGGCTTCGGCGCAGCGGCGGGCGATGTCGAGCCCGAGGCCGGACGACCCGCGGTCGCTGCGACCCCGTTCGCCTGCGCCGAGAGGGATGCCAGGGCCCTTGTCGGCGACCACGATCTCTACGCCGTGCTGCCGGCGGGTCAGAGTGATCCGGGCCGACGTGCCGTCGGGGGTGTGAGCGACGACGTTCTCGACCAGCGCATCGAGGGCGGCGCCGAGATCCTCCGCGGAGGAACGGACCATCGCGGGCGGACTCGCCAGGTCGAGGGCCAGCTCACGGCCCTGGTCCTCGAAAAGCGGTTCCCAGAACGCCGCACGCTTGCGGGTGACCTCGACGGCATCGCAGTGCGGGACCCGACCCTCGCGTTGCGGTCGGCGGGCGGCAGTGATGACCGCGGTGAGGGTGCGTTCGAGGCTGGTGACTTGGGTGTTGAGCTCCTCGGCGCTGTCCCGGTCGGGTAGGGCCTCGACCTGGAGCCGGAGCGCGGTCAACGGCGTACGCAATCGGTGCGAGAGGTCGGCGACGGCTTCGCGTTCGACCGCGATCACCTCGTCGATGCGGTCGGCGAGACCGTTGAGCGCGGCACCGACCTTGGCCACTTCGGCCGGGCCGGTCGTGGGGGCGCGCGCGTCCATATCGCCTTGCGCGAGGCGTTCCGCCGTACTGGCTGTTTCTTCCAGTGGGCGGGCCATCCGGCGGGAGACGAGCTCGGCGCCGACGATGCTCAGGAGCAGAACGACGAGGCTGCCGCCGATCAGGATCAGGAGACGCGGCACGAGACCGGAGTACACCTCGTCGGAGGTCAGGTACAGGCAGACCGACGCCGTGCCGTGCGGGGTGCCGACGCTGACGTCCACCGCCTTACCGCCGCCGACGTCGCGATAGTCGATGCCGCCGACCTTCGGCGGGCCGTCATGATCGTTGTCGTACTCGTCGCCGCTGGGCAGTGGCTGGGGGGACGGTACGCCACCGGGCGGCGCCTCGCCGAGCGTCGTACCGTCGGCCAGCCGGACCGAAACGCGCCCTGGCCACTCCTTGCTGACCTCCTCGAGGTACGCCGTGATGTCGGCGGCCGTGTGGTTCTTGTCGCCGACGTAGTACGCGACCGTCTCGGCCCGGACCTTCGCCGCGTCCTTCGCGTCGTTGGCCGTCGTACTGCGCAACAGCAGGATCAGCGGTACGGCGAACGCCAGCACGACCAGCGTGGTCATGCCGACCGAGAGCAGCAGGATCCGGCGGCGCATCGTCAGCCACCCGCCAGCTTGATCCCGACACCGCGGACGCTGTGCAGGAAGCGCGGTTCGGCCGCGGTCTCACCGAGCTTGCGGCGCAGCCAGGACAGGTGCACGTCGACAGTCCGGTCGCCGCCGCCCCACGGCAAGCCCCAGACTTCGGCCAGCAGCTCGCGTTTGGTGACCACGGCACCCGGACGTCGGGACAGGGCGAGCAGGAGGTCGAACTCCTTGCGGGTCAGATCGACCGGCGCTCCGTCCACGGTGACCTCGCGGCTGCGTGGGTCGATCTTGAGCGCGCCGAGGTCGACGACCGTCTCGCCTTGCTGGTCATGGCCCAGACGGCGGAGGACCGCGCGAATGCGGGCGTCGATCTGCGCGGAGCTGAAGGGTTTGATCACATAGTCGTCGGCGCCGGCGTCGAGCAGCTTGACCACGCTGGCGTCGTCGTCGCGAGCCGTTGCCACGATCACCGGTACGTCGCTGACCGCGCGGACCATGGCCAGCACGTCCCGGCCGTCCAGGTCGGGCAGGCCGAGATCGAGGAGCACGACGTCGGGCCGGTCCCGGGCGGCCGCGGCGACTCCTTCGGCACCCGCGGCGACGGCCGTGACGACATGGCCGGCCGCCGT
Source organism: Kribbella sp. NPDC055071 (assembly GCF_053608045.1). Taxonomy (NCBI): domain Bacteria; kingdom Bacillati; phylum Actinomycetota; class Actinomycetes; order Propionibacteriales; family Kribbellaceae; genus Kribbella; species Kribbella sp. NPDC055071. The sequence continues at coordinate 63,990 of NZ_JBSGUS010000002.1, read as the reverse complement.
CAGGGCCTTGCCCAGCGACGTCCGGATCGCGTCGTCGTCCTCGATCACCAACACCCGCACCATGCCACGAGGGTAGACGCCAGGTGTTAGCTCAGTCCGTATCTGGAGGGAGCCGGGGAGCGATGGCGGTCACGGGGGCTTTGAGGCCGGTGGTGCGGAGTTCGAGGTTGGCGAGTCGGGTGATGACCGCGGTGTCGCCCTCGCGCCAGGCGGCGACGGGGTCGTCGGAGATCTTGGCGAGCTTGTGCATCGGCTGGTTCGCCATCGCCCGAAGCGCGAACAGGTCCAGGTCGGCGGCGTTGTCGATGAACCTCTGCGCCGCGGTCGCCCGGCGGGAGAAGCGGATGCGACGCGGCAGCCAGATCAGGAGCGCGAAGAAGATCGGCAGGCCGATCGTCACGCCGGCCAGGACGTAGGCCAGTTGCTCGACCGCGTGGGCTTGGTCGCGGCCGGCCTGGGCGAGCTTGCCTGCGGCTCCCGCGGCTCCGTCGACCGGTGAGCGGAGTTCGTCACCGACGACAGGCACTTTGCCGATCGGCTCGGACAACTTGCGCAGATCACCCGCGAGCCCGTCCCCCGCTTCGGCGGCCTTGCGTCCTGGTGCTCCCAGCGCGTTCGTGATCCGGAACACGAGCAGACCGAGCTCGACACAGATCCAGATCCAGACGACGAGCATCAGATCGCCCATCAACTGCCCGAACCGCTGCGTCCCCACGTCGGAATAGAGCTTCACCGCGCCTGCCCTTCGTCGGGTTTCGTCGCGGTGACCCTAGAGGGTCCGGCACCAAACCCAAAGTGATGGGTGGTAACGAACCTAGAGCGTGCTGCGGAGATCCCACAGCGGCGGGTAGTAGCGCAGGTCGAGGCGGCTGCGGAGGTAGCCGGCGCCGGAGGATCCGCCGGTGCCTGGCTTGGTGCCGATCATGCGTTCGACCATGACGACGTGCCGGGCCCGCCAGGCGGCGGCGAGCTCGTCGTGCTGGAGGAGGGCCTCGGCCAGCTCCCAGATCGCGCCGTAGTGACCGCGGTCGCCGGCGACCTTGCGGAGGGCGTCCCGGATCGCATCGTCGGACTCGGTGTCGAAGCCGGCCTTCTGCAGTACGACGAGGAACGCGTCCCACAGGGTCGGCTCGGACAGGCGGCGATCGAGGCGCTCCTTCTCGGCCTCGGTCAGCCCGCGGAACCGTCGTACGAAGGACGGGTCCTTGGCGGCGGAGAGGAATTCGATCTCGCGGAACTGCACCGACTGGAACCCGCTCGCCGGCGACAACCGGTGCCGGAACTCGCCGAAGTCCTGCGGCGTCATCGTCTCGAGGATGTCGACCTGCTGGATCAGCACCCGCTCGATGGTGTGGACGCGGCGGAGCAGGTGCTGGGCCAGCCACAGCTCGCTCGCCAGCATCGCGTCGCGCGACGCGGTCAGCTCGTGCAGGACCTGCTTGAACCACAGCTCGTAGACCTGGTGAATCGTGATGAACAGCAACTCGTCGTGGGCCGGCGGATCGGACTCCAGCCGCTGCTGATCCAGCAGCTCGCCGAGCCGCAGATAGCTGCCGTACGTGAGCCGCCCACCCTCTTCACCGAAGTGGACGTCGACCCCGTCCCACCGCCCCGCGACCCCGTCACCAGTGCTCATGGGGCAGACACTAACTGACGCGCTTCGTGACCGGTCAGGGATTCGTTCGTTGGAGATTGGTACGCCGATACGAGGAGCTGCATGTCCGCCACGACCCAAACGCCGGTGATTCCGGGTCCGATCCAGGGGCCGACGCGCGAAGAACCGCTCATCGAGGCCCTGCTGCTCGGCGACTATTCCTCGCTGGTCCACCTGGCCTATCTGATCCTCCCGCCTTCGATCAGCCGGGCGCGGCGAGTAGCCGCCGCCCACGCCGTGGTCCAGCGTGCTCTTCCGCCGGGGCTCGCGCTGCCGGCCGGTGACGCCCGCGAGTTCATGCGGCGCCGCGTCATCCGGGAGGCGGCTCGCCAGGCGGCTCGCCAGACTCCGCTGGCGCGGTTGGGCGGCGTCCTCGCCCGCCCGGACGCGCTCGGGTTCGAGCCGTGCTCGACCAAGGTCGACACCGTCACCACCCGCCGGCGCTGTGCCCGCGGCCGGCAAGTGGCGACCGCGTTCGCGCTGCTGCTGACGCTCGGCATCTTGCTGTCACTGCTGACGTCTTGACGTCGTTGTCACCACCCGCCTACCTTCAGTGACACCGCTCTCTTCCTACCGCCCCAGGGAGATCTGTGATGTTGCTTGGAATCGTTTCCAGCCTTAGCCTGCTGATCGCTCCCCTCGGCGCACCTCCGCCGGTGCCGCCCACCGACACCCCGGCGGTGAACATGTCGACCCAGGCAACGATCTGCAACAAGTACTGCGACGCCCGCGACCCGGCGCTGTCACCGGGTGACCGATCCCCCGTGTCGGCGACGCTGTTCGGCCGGACGTTCCGGCTGCACTTCGACGACACCGACGCGATGGGCTGGGCCTCGGTCGAGAACGGCAACCCCGGCGACGAGGTCTGGCTGGACCGCTCGATGGACGGCGGCCGGACATGGTCCGGTGGCAGCCGTCTCGGCAACACCGCGATCCCAGCCGGGCAACGCGGTTGGCGCACGCAGATGTACAACGTCGACGACTGGAACAACCTCGGCGTCGGCGCCCTTCGTGCCTGCGGCAAGGCGGGTGATCGCGCCGACATCGTGTGTACGCCGTGGGCACGGACCACCTGGAACGCCTGGGATCGTCGTACGGCGGCAGCCACCGCGCAGATGCAGTACTACAACCTCACCACCGGACTCTTCGACACCACCGGCTGGTGGAACTCGGCCAACGCCTTGAACGCCGTGATCGACAACATCCGGGTCAGCGGGATGGACAGCTACAAGTACGCGATCGCGCGGACCTACGACCGCAACCTCAATGCGGCGGAAGGGCAGTTCCGCAACGACTACATCGACGACACCGGGTGGTGGGGATTGGCGTGGGTCGCGGCGTACGACCTGACGGGCGATGCGCGGTATCTGCAAACGGCTCGGGCCGATGCCGACCACATGGCGGCGTACTGGGACAACACCTGTGGTGGTGGGGTGTGGTGGAGTGAGGCGAAGACCTACAAGAACGCGATCTCCAATTCCCTTTATATTCAGCTCAGTGCGGCCCTGCACAGCCGGATCTCGGGCGACAGCACGTACCTGCAGCGGGCGCAGGCCGGATGGACGTGGCTCCAGCAGACCGGGATGATCAACGGCTCGCAGCTGGTGAACGACGGGATCGATCTGTCCACGTGCAAGAACAACGGCGGCACCGCGTGGACGTACAACCAGGGCGTGTTGATCGGAGCCCTGACCGAGTTGTCGAAGGCAAGCAACAACTCGTCGTACCTCACCGCTGCACGTCAGCTCGCGGACGCCGCAACGACGGCGCCGTCGCTGCACACCGCCGACGGAATCCTGCGCGAGCCGTGCGAGTCGGGTGATTGCGGAGGCGACGGGCCGTCGTTCAAGGGCGCGTACTCGCGCGGGCTCGGCAAGCTCAACACGGCCCTGCCCGATCACCCCTACACCGCCTACCTGCAACGCCAAGCCGACCGCGCGTACGCCGCTGATCGCACGCCGATGGATCAGTACGGTCTGCGCTGGTACGGGCCTGTCGACAAGCTCGACGCTGCCCGCCAGCAGTCCGCCTTGGACCTCCTCAACGCCGCCCCCTAACCCGGGTAGCGTGCGGGGAGTGACCATACGGCGCGAGACTCTCCTGCGCGCTCGCCGGATGCCGGACGACTGCATTTTCACGCTCTCGTTGACGTTCGACCCCACGCGAGCCGCCGAAGGCATCACGTTCACCGAGTTCTACGACTACGGGCCGACGGGCGCCGACGATGCCGGCCGGGAGTACGGGTACAGCGTGCATGCGCCGTACGGCGCACTCGGCACACTCGCCGAGGCGTACGCGCCGGGGGCCGACGGGCCGGCGGAGGACCGGTTGTTGAATGCGTTCAAAGCCCTCGTGGTCGAGGGGGTGCTCGCTGACGGACTGCGTGCGCAGGCGTGTACGAGCGTCGTACTGCGGGGCTTCATCGAGGCTGGTGTGGAGGCCACGACGAGTGACTGGTTCTGGGTCAACTCGGATTGAACACTGGCAGTGTCATGATGTGCGGCATGGAGCTGAAGCTGTCGGCGTCGTACGACGCCACCCCTGAGGAAGTGTTCGCGATCGTCACGGATGCCACCTTCCGTGAGCAGGCGTGTCAGAAGACCAAGGCGCTGTCGTACGACGTGAAGGTCAGCCAGTCCGGCGGTGACACGATCGTGCGGGTCAGCCGGGAGATGCCGTCCGACGACGTGCCCGACATCGCGCGGAAGTTCGTGGGCGAGACGCTGACCGTCGTACAGACCGAGACCTGGCACGCGGCCGCGGCGGACGGATCGCGGCACGCGGACGTGTCCGGCGAGATCGCCAACACCCCGGTCACGCTGAAGGGCGGCGCGAGCATCGCCGCCGACGGCGGGCAGACGGTCCAGTCGATCGACCTGGACGTGAAGGTCGCGGTCCCGCTGATCGGCCGCCGGATCGAACCCTTCGTCGTCGACGCGGTCCGCTCCGGCCTGGAGAAGGAGCACGACCTCGGCCGGGAGTGGACGAAGAACTGATCTACCGCTGCGCTCACCGGAACTGAGTGTCGCTGCGCGGTCAGGCTCATCCCCGGTGGCAACCTGAAGGGAAGTTGCCCCGGAGGTGAGCCTGTCATGCGAAAGCGCACCGCGACTGTCGGCGAGGATTCGCAGTTCTGCGTCTTCTGCGCCACGGTGATGCCGTTCGAACGGATCGAGGCCGCGGACCATCTGGTCGACGAACTGGACGAGTGGATCTGCGTGCAGTGCGGATCCGCCCTGCTGGTGGACCCGCCACTCCAGCAACTCAGCCAAACCGCCTAGCCCCGCGGTCTACAGCGGGGGGCCGAAGGCGCAGAGGACTGGTTTGGCGTGGGCGGGGTCGAGTGCGTTCGCGACCAACTGGGCGACGGTTGGGTCGAAGGCGAGGCCGACGTGACCGACCGGGTCGAGTGGGCAGGTGTCCTGGACGTACTCGTTGCGCACACCAGGCTCGCGGATGAACGACGTCTCGTGCGGTGTCACCAGGGCGTCGAAGCGCGACGCGATCACCGTGTACTTCACGCCGGGCTGAGCGATCGGACCGGCGATGACCTGACGTACGGCGGAGCCGCCGACGATCAGCTCGTCACACGCCGCACAGCCGAACTGGTTCAGGACCTGATCGACGAGCGGCCGCAGGCCTAGGTAATCACCCACGCTGACGAGGCCGGCGAACGTCGTACCGTGCGTGGGCGGTGCCAGTGCGACCACCCTGCCGACCTGACCGGCGTACCCGCGAACCTTCGGGCCGTAGATGCTCTGGAAGGCGCCCTCGGAGTGACCGACGAGGTCGACCTTCGACGCGCCGGTGGCCTGGCGGACGCGCTGCACGAAGGCTTGGATCTCGGCCGAGGACTGGGCGATCGACACCGTGCCGCCGACCGGGATGGCCGGCGTGGCCTGACCGTAGGTGAGCGTGAAGGCGCAGTAGCCCTTCGCGGCGAGGAACGGGCCGAGGTACGAGTAGTTGCCGGGACCGTTGCCGCCGAGCCCGTGCAGCAGGACGACCGGGTTGGGATGGGCCGCCGACGGCTTGCACGACCAGTTGTCGAAACCAGACGAGGGCGCGGCCGCAGTCGTCGTCTCGGCAGCACTCGCTGTCGTCGCGTCAGCGGCGGTCATCGTCGTCGCCGCGGCGACCAGGAGCCCCGTGGCCAGGAGGCCTGTGACGACTCGGCCGATGGTTCGTTGGATGGGATATGGCATGGCGGCTCTCCGTGGTTGTACCTTCGCGTGACGACACGATCACGGACAGTTGAGCACGATCCCTGGTTTCAAACAAGGGTTCATGTTGGAAACAAGTTCGGCCGGTTACACAGTCGCAACTCGGGGTAGTGTCCAGCGCATGGGCAGAACCATCCGCGGCCTCGACGCCGGACAGCGCCGGGCCGAACGACGCGAACAGCTGCTGGACGCGGCACTCAAGCTGTTCGCCGCCAACGGCTATCTCGGCACGTCGATCGAGCAGATCTGCAGTACGGCGTACATCGGTACGAAGAGCTTCTACGAGCTCTTCAACAGTCGCGAGGAGTGTTACCTCGCGCTGCTGCAGCGGACCAGCGAGCGCCTGGAGGAACAGGTCGCCGGCGCCGCCGGCCAAGCGACCGGTAACGAGCGGCAGGAAGCGCCGCGGCTGCTCGCGGTCTTCGTCCACGCGCTCGTCGACGACCCTCGCGTCACCAAGGTCACCTTCGGCATGGCGTCCGGCATCTCGGAGTCGGTCGAACGCCAGCGCCGTACGAACCGCCGCTGGACCGCGGGTTTCCTGACCCAACTCTGGGACCGCTACGACGGCGCCCCCGACGAGGAGCAACGCGTAGTCCGCCACAGCGTCGCCATCGGCCTCACCGGCGGCCTCTTCGACCTGATCTCCGACTGGCTCCTGGACGCCGACCTGACCGACCCCAAACAAATCGAAGCCCTGATAGACGACCTAACCACCTTCTACATCACCGTCCGCCGAGGCCTGGTCCGCTAATCACCCACGCAAGTTCCTGTGACGTCCGCATAAGCGGACAGTGAGTCGCAGCAGCGGAAGCGTTTCACTGTGCACTTCCAGTACCATTTCATGAACGGCGTCGACTAGGGGCACGGGTGGTATCACCATTCATTGAGATGATGGTCGATGCGGCGAATTCCGAATCGGTTGTCGACCTCGGCGCGATCGCTCGCCGGCGTGTTGATGTGCAGTCGACGTGGGAATTCCTTCCGCGAGCGGATGTGGATGCGCTCAGAGTGACCGTCCGCATCGTCGGCGAAGCGGCGAACATATGCTTCTCGGATCGATCTAACGAGTACAACTGCGTGGAAGCTGACGAAGCAGACCTCGAGGATTTCAGGTCGTTGCTGGTGGCCATCATCGATGGGCAAGCCTCCTTGGCTGTGTCAAGATTTCTCGGAAGCGCCTGGATTCGATCTGTTCACTGGCCTGGCGGCGTGTGGGCGATGCCGATATCGCCGATCATGCTGCTGCTGCCCCAGCGAGTGGTGCGCTATGAGCCGTACGTGCAGGCGAAATAGCTGGAGCGATACTGAGTTGAGAGTGGTCAGCCGGCCTTCGGAGCTCTCGCACTACTTGCCGGTCAGCAGCCGCGCCCGATGCACCCGCGAGACCGCACTCCCCCGCGCACACCACCTCCGCGCCGATCCACCGTCCACGCCCCGCTGGAGGCGGCAAGAATCAGCCGCCGCGGAGGGGTGTCCGATGGGCCGGCGGGGCGGGGTGGTGGGCGGTTCAGCCCTGGTGGGGGTAGTGGTAGTCGGTGGGCGGGGCGAAGGTTTCTTTGATTGAGCGGGGGGATGCCCAGCGGATCAGGTTCCACAGGGAGCCGGCCTTGTCGTTGGTGCCGGAGGCGCGCGCCCCACCGAAGGGCTGCTGGCCGACGACCGCGCCGGTCGGCTTGTCGTTCACGTAGAAGTTGCCGGCCGCGAAGCGCAGGTACTCGGCCGCCTCGGCGATCACGTGCCGGTCCTGGGCGATCACTGCGCCGGTCAGCCCGTACGGCGCGGAGTGTTCCATCCCCCGCATCACACTGTCGTAGGCGGCGTCGTCGTACACGTGCACGCCGAGGATCGGGCCGAAGTACTCGGTCGTGAAGATCTCGTCGGTCGGGTCGGAGGAGACCAGCAGCGTCGGCCGGACGAAGTAACCCTCGCTGTCGTCATAGGTGCCGCCGGCAACGACCTCGATCGCGTCGCTCGCCGCGGCCCGGTCCAGCGCTGCCTTGTGCTTGGCGAACGCGCGGTCGTCGATCACCGCGCCGATGAAGTTCGACAGGTCGGTGACGTCGCCCATGGTCAGCGACTCGGTCTCGGCGACGATGTCGTCGCGGATCCGGTCCCACACCGAGCGGGGGACGTACGCACGCGACGCCGCCGAACACTTCTGTCCCTGGTACTCGAACGCACCCCGCACCATCGCCGTCTTCAGCACCGCCGGGTCCGCCGACGGATGCGCCAGGATGAAGTCCTTCCCACCGGTCTCACCCACGAGCCGCGGATAAGTCTTGTACGACGAGATGCTGGTACCAACCGTCCCCCACAGCGACTGGAAGGTCTTGGTCGAACCAGTGAAGTGGATCCCGGCCAGATCCGGGTGGGTCAGCGCGGCCTTGCTCACCTCGATGCCATCACCGGTCACCAGGTTGATCACCCCGGCCGGCAGGCCCGCGGCCTCGAACAGCCGCATCGTCCAGTGCGCGGCGAACTGCTGCGTCGGCGACGGCTTCCAGACCACGGTGTTGCCCATCAGCGCGGGCGCGGTCGGCAGGTTGCCGGCGATCGCGGTGAAGTTGAACGGCGTGATCGCGTAGACGAAGCCCTCGAGCGGCCGGTAGTCCACCCGGTTCCAGACACCCGGCGACGAGATCGGCTGGTCGCTGAGGATCTGCCGCGCGAACGCCACGTTGAACCGCAGGAAGTCGATCAGCTCACACGCGGCGTCGATCTCGGCCTGCTGAATCGTCTTCGACTGGCCGAGCATGGTCGCCGCGTTCAGAGTGTCGCGCCACGGGCCGGCGAGCAGGTCGGCCGCCTTCAGGAAGATCGCCGCGCGGTCGTCGAAGGACAGCGACCGCCAGGCCGGAGCCACCGCAAGGGCCGCGTCGACCGCCGCCCGGCCGTCGGCCTCGGTCGCGTTCCCGAGGGTGCCGAGCACGTGCGCGTGCTTGTGCGGCTGGACGACCTCGATCGCAGACCCGCCACCCAGCTTCTGCACCCCACCGATCGTGCAGGTCAGGTCGATCGCACCGGCCGCGGTGAACTCCTTGAGCTTCGCCTCCAGGCTCGCTCGCTCGCCGGAACCGGGGGCATACCCCTTGACGGGCTCGTTGGCCGGAGTCGGAACAGCGGTAACGGCATCCATGGTGCGAGGCTCCTCGATCGTGGGGTGGGCCGGTGTGGGTGGGCGGCCTGACCCCTGAATCGTGCCACGCCCCACCCCCGGACCACGAACGCCACTGGTCCCACGTGAGCCAGCCAACAGTCCCGCCGCCCACGCACTCTCCGGCGAGTTCCCCGGGCAACTGAACGCTCGTTCGCCCGCTGGCAATACCGTCAGGCGGACTTCCTGGTCGCCTTCTTCGCGGCAGTCTTCTTGGCCGGGGCCTTCTTCGCCACCGCCTTGTTCGCCACCGCCTTCTTCGCAGGAGCCTTCTTGGCGGCGGCGGCCTTCTTGGCCGGAGCCTTCTTGGCCGGCTCGCCGTCCGAACCACCGGCCCGACGAGCCTTCGCAGCCTCGACCGACGCCCGCAGGGCCGCGACCAGGTCGACGACCTCGGCGCCCTCGGACTCCTCCTCCTCGGTGTCCGGCAACGGAACGCCCGCCGCCTTCGCCTCGACGACCTTCTCCAGCGCCGCCCGGTAGTCGTCGTGGTACTGATCCGGGTCGAACTCGCCCCGCAGCGTGTCGATGTACGACGACGCCATCGCCTTCTCCTGGGACCGGATCTCCACGTCCTCCGGCGGCGCGGCGAACGACGCGTCCCGGACCTCGTCCGGCCACAGCATCACCTGCAGCACGAGGATGTCGTCGACCGTCCGCAGCAGGCCGAGGCTCTCCCGCGACCGCAGCGCGACCTTCACCAGCGCGTACAGCTCGGAGCCGTCGAGCGCGTCCCGCAGCAGCACATACGGCTTGGCGCCCGGCCCGCCGTCGGCCTGCAGGTAGTAGGACTTGCCCAGGTACAGCGGGTCGACCTGGTCCGCGGGCACGAACTCGAGGACGTCGATGACCTTCTTGCTGGACAGCGGCAGGTCCGCGAAGTCGTCCGGCTCCAGCACGACCATCCGGCCGTCGGGCATCTCGTAGCCCTTGCCGATGTCGGAGTACGGCACCTCTTCGCCGTCGATCGAGCAGACCCGCTTGTACTTGATCCGGCCGCCGTCGGCGACGTGCACCTGGCGGAACGAGATGTCCTTCTCCTCGGTCGCGGAGAACACCTTGATCGGGATCGTCACCATCCCGAACGAGATGGCCCCCTTCCAGATCGCCTGCATCGCCATCAGCTCCCTGTCAGCTAGACGTATCGCCAGATCTGTCCGCTAGATCCGGTCAGCCCCCCGACCTGCCGCGCGGACCCTCCGCCGCGAGCAGGTCCGGGATCTCCTGTGTCGCGTACCACAACAGGTCTTCACCCTCGCACGAATCGAGGGCGAAAACCGCGTCGTTGTCACCATTCTGGGCCGCTTCCCACCGGTCAGCGGCCTTTCCCACCACTCCCGCGGCCCCGGCCGCGTCCAGATGCACGGCGGCCACCGCCGCCCACGGGATCACCACATGCAGCTCGAGCCGGGCGTCGCCCAGCTCGACCGACCCGTCAGCAGGCGGTACGGCGCTGACCTCGGCGGCCACCACGACCCGGCGACGAGCCGTCCCGGGGTCTGCGGCGAGCAGCCCCACCGAGGCCCGCGCCGCCTGCGCCATTGCGGCGAACTCCAGCTCCTCGTCGTCGCCCTCGGCGTACCACTCCCGCAGCGCCGGGGTCACGGCGTACACGGTCAGTGGCGCAGGGCCGAACTCCCCCGCGTGGCACGCGACGTCCAGCAGCCGCAGCGTGGATGGGATGTAGACCCTCATGAGCCCGCCTTCTTACTAGTGCCGCGGGGTTTCTTCCGGCCCCGGGAGGCCCGGTTCCGACTGCCCTTGGTGGTGTCGAGCAACTCGTCCAGCGCGTCCGTCACACATTGGGCGAAAACAGCCAGGTCCGGCATCGCGGTGCGGTCCGCGTTGAGCCCGTAGTAGACCTTCCCGTCGTACGACGTGACGCCGACGGACAACCCTTGTCCGGGCATCAACGGCACCACTGGGTACGACGCGAGCATCGGCGCACCCTGCGCGTACAGCGGGAACTGCGGGCCGGGCACGTTGGTGATCACGACGTCGTCGATCGGGCGAACCGTCGTGGTCGCGACCCGCGCGGCCAGCGCGTGCAGTGTGGTCGGGGCGAATCCGGCGATCCCGACCAGCGACCGGGCGCTGACGGCACGACCGGTGTCCTTGTGCACCTTGGTCTGGTACGAGATCTGGTGCATCCGCATGACCGGCGAGTTCTCCCCGACGGGAAGGTTCACCGTGGAGGCGATCACGGACGAACCGAGCGAGGTCGGCTCCTCGTCCTCGTCGTCGCGGATGCTGACCGGAACCACCGCCCGCACGCTCCGGGTCGGACCGACGCCCTCACCGCGCGTCATCATCCAGGCCCGGAACGCGCCCGCGACCACGGCCAGGACCACGTCGTTCACCGTGCCGCCGTGCATGGCCCGGACGGTCCGGTAGTCCTCCAGGTCGGTGACCACGGTCGTGAACCGGCGCTGACCCGAGGTCTTCACGTGGAGTGAGCTCTCCTGCGCGTGCCGCTGCGCAACCAGCGAGCCGACGACTCCGCCGAGCACTTCACGCACCGAGGTCGAACCGGTCAGGCTCGCCATCTCGGCTCGGGCCAGCTCGAGCGCGGCGGTCGGGTGGCGAGTCGCGTCGGTGAACACGCCCGCCAGCAGCTCCAGCGCGGACGGCGGGTGCTTGGGCTCCCAGGTGTCGGTCGGGGTGTCGCGCGGATCGGCTGTAGCGTCCAGGACGACTTGACCGATGTCGACCGTACTGTTGCCGTCGACAAGGGCCTGATGGGACTTGGAGATGATCGCGAACCGGTCACCCTGCAGCCCCTCGACCAGGTACATCTCCCACAGCGGCCGGGCGCGGTCCAGCCGCCGGGACATGATCCGGGCGACCAGCTCGAGCAGCTGCGCGTGCGTCCCCGGCCGGGGCAGGGCGGAACGCCGCACGTGGAAGGTGATGTCGAACTCTTCGTCGTCCACCCAGACCGGACCGGCGAACCGGCCGGGGACCTGCTGCACCCGCTGCCGGTACCGCGGCACGAAGGCGATCCGGTCCCGGATCAGGGCCACGAGGTTCTCGTAGTCGAATCCGTCGTCTCCGTGCACCGGCGGCTCGAAGATGTCGACCGTCCCGACGTGCATCGGCGTGGCCGGCGACTCGGCCTTCAAGAAGGTGAGATCCAACGACGTCAACCGGTCGGGCATCGGGTCACCTTCCTCTCTGTTCTGAGCTTGTCACCCTAACGGTCGCCGCCGACAGTGGGCTGCGACACTGACTCTGAGGGTGTCTGGGGATCCTGCGCCGTCGCGAGCAGGTGCTCGGCGGAGTGCCTCGGTGTGCTGGAGGGAAGGTCTCGATGTGGTTTCATCATGGCCTTTCCTCCAGTGCAGCGAGGTGCCCGCCGAGTGCCGCGCAGTAGGCGCAGGATCCCCAGACACCCTCCAGGGAACACTGAGCTATCTGTGTTCGTCAGGCAAGAGGGTGTGTCCCACACCCCGAGAGAGACAAATACCCCTCGAAAGGCTTCTGGACCCATGCGTTCGACGCTCACCCGCGGTGCGGCCACCGCCCTCCTCCCGACTCTCGGCATCCTGGTTCTGGCCGGCTGTGGTGGAGGCGGTTCCGACAGCGGCGCGAGCCCGAGCAACACGCCGTCGTCCCCTGCCAGTACGCCGGCCAGTACGCCGTCCAGCACCCCGGCGACCCTGCCGACGATGACGCCGACCCCGGGCAAGCCGAACTCGAGCACCCCGTCGAACACCGCCGAACCGTCGGGTGAGACCGCCGACGTGACCATCAACGTCACCGTTGCCAACGGCAAGGTCAACCCGAGCGGCGCGACCATCAAGGCGAAGGCCGGCCAGACCGTCCTGGTGACCGCGGTCAGCGACGCCGAGGAGGAGGTCCACATCCACGGCTACGACAAGGAGCTCGAGCTCGCTCCCGGCAAGCCGAACTCGGTCAAGTTCACCGCGAACATGAAGGGCACCTTCGAGATCGAGACCCACAAGAGCGGCAAGCTGATCGCGAAGCTCGTCGTCTCGTGACCCTGCCGCTCCTCCTGCCCCTTTTCCTGCCCCTTTTGCTGCCACTGCACGGAATCGGTGGGCGGCAGGATCTGCCGATTCCGTTCGGGCTGGCGGTCGGTGGTGCCGCGGTGGCGGTCGCCGTCTCGTTCGTCGTACTGGGGCTGGCCTGGCGGAGTCCGAAGTACCGCGGGAACGCGTCCGGGAAGCCGTTGCCTGCCGCAATCACCCGGACGGTCGACGCGGGCTGGTTCCGCTGGGTCGTCCGGCTCGTGGGCCTGGCGATCTTCCTCTACGCGATGGTGTCGCTGATCTTCGGCGTGGACCGGCTGACCAACCCGATCTTCGGGTTCGTCTACATCCTGGTCTGGGTCGGGCTGGTGCCGATCTCGATCGTGTTCGGCCCGGTCTGGCGGACGCTGAATCCGCTGCGGACCATCCATCTGCTGCTGTCGAAGCTGCTGCGCCAGCCGCCGTCGAAGGGCCTGCTCGAGCTTCCGTCCTGGGCCGGCCTGTGGCCGGCCGCACTCGGGATCTTCGCGTTCACCTGGCTCGAGCTGGTGGCGCCGGACCGCGCCACGATCCCGGTGCTGCAGGCGTGGATCGCGCTGTATGTCGTGATCACGCTGTTCGGCGCGATGCTGTTCGGCGATCGGTGGTTCGCCCAGGGCGATCCGTTCGAGGTGTACGCGACCCTGATGTCGCGCCTGTCGCCGTGGGGCCGTCGTACCGACGGTTCGTTGGTGGTCCGGCGCCCGCTGGAGAACCTGGACGGCCTCAAACCACAGCCCGGTCTCGTCGGGATGGTCGCGGCACTGCTCGGGTCCACGGCGTACGACGGCTTCTCGAACTCGTCGGCGTGGATCGGCTGGGCCCAGAACCAGAACATCTCGATGACCTGGCTCGGTACCGGCGCACTGATCGTGTTCATCCTGGTCGTGCTGACCACGTACTCGGGTGCCACGCTGCTCGCCGGCCGGCTGTCGGACAGCTCGCGCAAGACATTGCCGGGTCTGTTCGCGCACTCCGTCGTACCGATCGCCCTCGGGTACGTCGTCGCCCACTACCTGACCCTGTTCATCCTCGAGGGGCAGCGGACGCTCATCTACCTGAGCGACCCGCTCAGCAACGGCGCCAACATCTTCGGCACCGGACTGCTCGCGGTGAACACGGACATCACCAACCACAGCACGACGATCGCGGTCATCCAGGTCCTGGCTGTCGTGGGCGGCCACCTGCTCGGCGTCATCTCCGCGCACGACCGGGCGGTTGCGCTCTTCCCACGCCACAAGGCGCTGGCCGGCCAACTCCCGCTGCTGCTGGTGATGGTCGGCTACACCGCCGGCGGCTTGCTCTTGCTCTTCTCGTCGTAGTTCTTCGGCAGTGCCCTGCTGGTGACGGCCAGCAGGATGAAAGCGATCATGCCGACGATCAGGTGCGAGTTGCCGGGGATGGACTGCCAGAAGGTCCAGCTGAGCTCGCGATCGTCGCGATACGGGACCCACCAGATCGAGCGCAGCACAAACAGCCCGTAGAACAGGACGCCGGTCACGACCGCGGGGTTGAGGCCCCAGACCCGGTTGATCGCCCGGATCAGGCTGACGCCGAGCGGGATGATCCAGACCCAGTGGTGGCTCCACGAGATCGGCGACGCGTACAGCACGGCCAGCGCCATCACGGAGATCGCGGTCACCCGTTCGTCGGCCAGCCAGTACCGCCGGGCCAGCCAGAGCACGAGCAGGCCGAAGACGACCGACAGCACGAACCACGTCGGCTGCACCCAGCCCGCGTTGTTGCCGAGCCGGTGCAGGAAGCCGTTGAACGACTGGTTACCGGTGTAGGCGATCCCACCGACCCGGTTGGCATCCAGAATCACGTCGGTCCAGAACCGCCAGGACTGGTGCGGCACGATCGCGAACCCGATCGCCATCGTGGCCAGCAGACCCAGTACGGCGTTGCGCAGCGCACGCCACTGTTTCGTCACCAGGAGCAGGGCCAGGAACGGCAACGGAGTCAGCTTGACGCCGATCGCGACACCGACCCAGAAGCCGCGCAGCCGCTTGTCGTTCGGCCGGACCAGGTCCAGCAGAATCATTGCCGTCAGCAACAGGTTGATCTGGCCGAACGAGATCGTCTGCCAGACCGGCTCGAGCAGCAGCGACAGCACCGTGAGCGCGACCAGGACCGCGGTGCGCTTGCGCTGGGAGAAGAACGACCAGAACCGCTGCGGCAGGCTGGTCCGCCACAGCGCGGTGATGCACAGCACCGAGATCGTCGTCCAGGCCACCAGCGCGACACCCCACGGGACCGCGGCCAGCGGCACCATCGCGATCGCCGCGAACGGCGGGTACGTGAACGGCAACCCCGAGCCCGCCAGGTGAGCGTCGTACAGGGAATCGCCGTGCAGCAGCACCGATCCACCCATGCGGTACACGCGCAGGTCGATCATGCCGCCGAACAGGCTGCCCACCCAGGCGCCGAGGGCCACGAACACCGCGCAGCCGACGATCGCGATCAGGACGCGACGACGGTCGCGGGGGCGGGGCGGGGAGGAAGGTGTGGTGGTCACGGTCACGTCAGGTCGGCTCCGAACAGGGTTTCCAGGGCTCGCCGGGTTTCCTCGTACGAGGTGTGCAGCAGCGCGGTCATGCCGACCGCGCGGGCGCCGTCGACGTTCAACTGGAGGTCATCGACGAAGACGCACTCCGCGGGCTTGAGATCCAGCCGGCCGGCAGCCAGCAGGAAGATCTCCGGATCGGGTTTGCGCATCCCGACCTCACCGGAGATCACGATGTCGTCGAACATCCCGTCCCAGGTGTCGCGCGGGTAGGAGTTGCCCCACGAGTTCGACAACAGGGCGGTGCGGATCCCGTGTGCCCGGGCCCGGCGGACCAGTGCGTTCATGGCCGGCTGGTGCTCGAAGTGCGCGAACATCCGCTCGATCAGACCCTCGGCCGGCACCGGCGAACCGTCGGTGCGCACCAGCAGGGAGGCGAGTTTGCGCTCGAAGTCGGGGACTGCGATCTGGCCGCGTTCGAGGGCGTGCACCGGGTTCAGCTCGACGGTCGCGGTGGCGTCGGGTGGGAGCCAGGCGAGGAAGGCCTCCAGGTAGGAATCGAAGTCGAATCCGTCCAGCTCGGCCCAGCGCCGCAGCGCTTCCTCCAGGCCCGAGGTGAGTACGCCGCCCCAATCCACCAACAGGCCGCGCGGCACCGCCTCCACCTCTGACATGCCCGCCAGCCTACTCAGGACACCGGACCCCTCACGCTGCCGGTCCCGGTGATCACGCGACGTACATGCACTGGTTCAGTGGTTGTACTCCACGGTTACGTCGCCTGACGACGTCTTCGCGGCGATGGTCCGGGTCGCGCTCGGATCGTTCTTCACGTTGGCCGATTCGTCGCCCGAGGACGTATCGGTCTCGACCTTGTAGGCCTCGTCGCCGGACGGGACCCGGATCGTCACGTCGCCCGAGCTCGCCTCCGACCGGATCGACTGCGGCGCGACCGCGAAGTCCAGGTTGGTGCTGCCCGAACTGCTCTGCGTCACCACCGTGGTCGCGGTCAGTCCCTGGGCCTCGATGTCACCCGAGCTGGACTCCAGCCGCACCGAGCCGCCCAGCTCGTGTACTTCGAGATCCCCCGAGCTGGTCTTCAGGTCGGCACCGCCGGTCAGTCCGGAGACCTTGATCTCGCCGCTGCTGCTCCTGAGCGTCACCTTGACGTCCTTCGGCACGGTCAGGACGTACAGCGTTTTGCACCCGAGCGACAGGAATCCGCAGCCGTTGTCCGTCAGCTCCAGCTTGCCGTCGTCGTACTTCTCCTTCGGCGCGGAGCCGAACACATTCCGCTCGAACTGGCGCTCGACCGTGACGTCCTTGCCATCACCGGCGCGAAGCTCGACATTCGCCGAGCTGTTGTCGATCCGGAGCTCGTCGCCCTGGACGGGGTAGCTGCCCTGGGTGGTCTTGCTGCCGTTGGTGAGGCCGGTGAGCGCCCAGTACACGCCGCCGAGGATGAGCGCGACCGAGATCGCGATCCCGTAGCGCCGCTCGGTACTCATCGTGCGCGGCGGGCGACCCTGGACGTCGGACATGCTGCTCCCTGAGGTGGTGAACTAACCCAACCCTGACACACGCGGGACGTTCTGAGGCTCGGGTTCTACCCCTGGTCGGACCCTGACTGTGCCCAATGAAGAGCGGCTATCTCAGGACGGCCGTCGGGGACAGTTCTTCGGCGAGGGTGGCGGCCAGTTGCTGGAGCGACTTGCGGAGTTTGCTGGACTTGGCCGAGTCGGCCAGGCTGCGGCCGTGGGACAGGGCGGCGTCGACGGCGCTCTGGTCGAACGGGAGCAGCGCTGTCGGCTGGATTCCGACGTACTGGGCGAGGGCCTCGCCGACCGCGTCGGCCGGTGAACTGCCGAGGGAGCCGGAGCGGATGCGGTTGACCACGACCTTGACGTTCGCGGAGGGTACGACGGCGCGCAGCTCGTGGATCGCTCGGATCAAACGGGTCAGGCCGATCGGGTCCGCCGTACCGACGACGATCACCTCATCGGCCTCTTCCAGCGTCACCATCGTGGCGCCGTTGCGGCGAGGGGCCAGCGAATCGAACGAGATCTCCTCGTCGGCCTCGATGCAGAAGCCCACGTCAACCACGGTGACCGGCGCGAGCATGCGTGCGGCCGACCAGATCGACTCGACCGCGGCAGGCCGTAGCTCGGTCCACCGGTCCGCGCGGCTGAGGCCGGTCAGGACCAGCAGGCGCGTATCGACCTGGCGGGCGTACTTCGCGAGCATGACCATGTCGAGCGAACCGCTCGACGCCGACCGGGCCGCGGCCGCCAGGCCGGAGGTCTCGTCGAGCATCCCGAGCAGCTGTGCCACGGTCCCGCCGTACACATCGGCGTCGGCCAGCAGGGTCGGCACGCCTTTGATCGCGAGCTCGGACGCGAGTCCGACGGCGACCGTCGTCCGTCCGGGCGCGCCGGTCGGGCCCCAGACCGCGATCACCCGGCCGCTGCCCTGCGAGAAGGCCGGCGCTTGGGTGCCGGGGCTGTCCGGCGTCAGCGGCACGAACCCACCGGCGAAGTGGGACGACGACACCGGCGGGCCCGACTCCACTGCGTCGATCACCGCGCGGCCGAGGTCCTCCGGGCTGACGTCGGCCGGGAGGATGCGCTCGATTCCCATCCGGCTCAACCGATCCTCGGAGCCGAAGGGCGCGCCGTTCTCGGTCGGATCCACGAGGGCGAGGACGACGATGCCGCGGGCATGCAGCGCGGCCACCGCATCAGAGGTGAGTCTGGTCAGGTCGTCGGCGAGTAGCACCGCACGGGCCTGCCCACTCGCAGCGGTGGCCATCACGTCCGCGATGTCCACACAGCGCCGGACAACTCGGATCCCGGGCGCGCGCTCGGCCCGCCGTACGACGTCTGCCTCCCACGGCGCCCCGGTCACGGCCAGGAGGACAGGGAGCGACATCAGCCGGCCCGCCGGATCAGGGTCGGCTCGCCCGCGGCCATCATCGTCAGCGCGGCCGGGAGCCGGGACACATCGGTCGGCGCGAGACCGACCAGGACCTGCCGGCGGGCCGCACCACCCGCGACACCCTTGACCGCGTCGATCTGGAGAACGCGCACGTTGGTCCAGAGCTGCTTGGCCGGCTGGCCGTCCGTCTTGGTCGGAACGACCCAGACATCAACCATGTCGCCGGCGGCGGTGTCCGACGGCAGTTGCCCGGTCGCGATCGAGAGTGGCAACTCGGTCCGATCGCTGTCGGCCTGGGAGACGGCCGCGTCGCGCGGCACGAACTCACCGGCGTCGACCGGGCGGGCGGCGATCAGGCCCTTGAGATCGGCGTCGGCCGCGACGTACTTGTCGGCGTCCTCGCTGCTGGTGAAGCGCACCCGCACGGTGGTGAGGTCGTCGCCGGTCAGCTTGGTGTGGGCCGGGATGTCGCGCTTGGCCGCCCAGATCGTGGTGGTGTCGTCGGCGGCCGACAGCAGCTTGGCGCCGGCCAGCGCGGTGATCGCGACCAGCAGCACCCCAAGCACGAGCCGGCCGTCCTTCCACCGGGCCTTGCGGTTGCGCTGAGCCGGAGCCGACGGTGCCCCGAACCCGCCACGCACTGCTGTGTCCACCACGTCGGAACTCCCCAGTCGTTCGATCGCTGCCGGAACCCGGCCCTGAGATCCGGCATGTCAGCCGGCACCTCGTCCGGCACCTCATGTGGCACCTCATTTGGCACTCCGCCGACATTCTGCCGTGTTCGGGTCCTCGACGTGAACAGTCATCCACAGGCCGTCACATCTGGGGACAACCGGGGCCGTCCAGTACTCAACCGTGGCAAACTGAAACAACCAGCCACTACGTGAAGGAGTAGGACGGATGCCGGCTCCCCGATTCCTCCAGCTCGCCGACGTCGCCGAAGTCCTCAACATCTCCGCGAACCAGGTCTACGCGCTGGTCCGCCGCGGCGACATTCCCGCCGTCAAGATCGGCGGCCGCGGGCAGTGGCGGGTCGAGGCGACCGAGCTGGAGAAGTACATCGAGCGGCTGTACAGCGAGACCAAGGAGTTCATCGACTCCCATCCGTTCGGCGAGGACGCCGAGCAGACCGAGGAAGCTCACCAGTAGTCCGCTTTCTCTTGGTCAGCGTCTTCGGAGTGCGCTGAGGGCTCGGGTGGGGACCAGGCGCACGTTGTAGACCTCGGTCCGGCGGCGCGGCGCGTCCAGGGGGTGCTCGGCGAGTTCGAGGAAGTCGGCTCCGACGCGGTCGATCGTCCCGGTGACCGGCGGGCCGCCGGCGCAGAACAGCGTGACCGGCGAGCGGTCGCGAGCGATTCCCCGCAGCAGGTGCGCCAGACCGAGCTTGCCTTCGACCGCTCCGACCGCGGGCTCGGCCCACGGCCCCAGGCGATGGACGGCGAGCAACGCCTCGACCGGGATCAGCCACTCCTCGTACCGCTCGCCCTCGATCAGCAGGCAGTCCTTCCCGACCCGGGTCAACGTGCCGTGCACGGGCTCGGCGTCGATCAGCTCGACGCGTACGACGGTGTCCACCGCCCCGCGGAGCCGGTCGAGCACGGTGATCTTGCCGACCTCGGCGCGGACGCGATCCGCGAGCTCGCCGTAGAGGTCGCCCTCCTGGAGTGCCTCGAACTGTGACTCCAGGTCCGCGAACAACGCATCCCACCGCATACCCGGGAACCTACCGGGTCGCGCTCTCTCACGCTCTGTGAGCACGAGCGATCCCGAGGCATCCCGGGTTAAGGACTTGCAAAGTGACCGTAGAACCGGTCTATAGTGATCAAGCCAAAGCAAACTAACGCAAACTCATAGGTCAGGGGCCAAGTGAGATGAAAGCGATGATCCGAGGGGCGAAGGGGACGCTCGCGATCGTGGCTCTCGTCGCGGTCGGCCTGGGCTTGCGTTGGATGACCGCCGGATCGATCAGCGGCATGAACACCTACGACCTCGAGTCGATGACCGTGCTGGTCATCGGGACTGTGGCCTGGATGGCGTACGGATGGCTCGTGCTGGCGGTGCTCGTGACCGTCCTCGAGCAGCTCCCGGGCGCGGTCGGCGCGCTGGCCGGGGTGGTTGCCGCGCGGATCACCTCGACGACCGCTCGCACACTGCTGCGCTCGAGCCTTGGAGTCGCCGCTGTCACGCCGTTGACGGTCGGCGTCGCCCACGCGACGCCCGGCGACAGCGGCAACGGGCCGTGGGCTCAGGTTGAGCCACGCTCAACGGTTCAGCTCACCGATACGGTCCCGTGGGGTGCAGTCGAGCCGCAGTCGGTGGTGAGGCTGACCGAGCATGCCGCCGGCCCAACCTCGACGAAGCCTGTCCACCGCACCGATGCGCCGATTACGCCTCGACCTGCGGCTGGCGTGCGGTTGGGAGTGCCGGACCGGCCCGCGGTGGGGGCCGCGACTCGGTACACGGATGTGCGGTCCGGAGTGGCTGTGCGGATGCCGGCACGGGTCGTCGTGCACCCCGGCGACTCGCTCTGGAGTCTCGCCGCGCACGAGCTCGGTCCGGACGCCAGTGCCGCGGAGATCGCGGCCAGATGGCCTGAGTGGTACGCCGCCAACCGCCAGGTGATCGGTTCCGACCCCGACCTCATTCTTCCCGGCCAGGTGCTGCGCGTCCCGGCAGCCGCGACCGGTCACGTGCCGCCCACCCATCAGGAGAAGTGACATGAGCCAGCCACAGAAGCCCCAGATGAAGTCAGCGACTCCCGCCCACGACTCCGCCCACGACGCTGCCCACGACGCTGCCCGGCGCGCTGTCCCCCGGCTGCATCTGGTGCCCGCGGCCGGTGCTCCGACCGGCCGGGTCGGCGGCGTTCACCCGCCCGTTCCCGACGCCGGGGCTTGGGGGTCGCGGTTGGCGCAGGCGGTGTCGGAGGTGCTCGCCGGGGACCGGCCGATCTCACAACTGGTGCGGTTCACCGACGAGGCCGTGTTCACCGAGCTCAATCGACGGGTGCGGTTGCTCGGTCTGAACACCACGGCGAACGGGCGTGGCTCGAAGGAGCGGAGTGCGGTGCGTTCGGTTCGGGTCTGCACGCCGAGTGAGCGGGTGGCCGAGATCGCCGCGCACGTTCGGCACGGGGAGCGGTCCCGGGCGATCGCGCTGAGGATGGAGATCCGCCGCAACCGCTGGGTCTGCACCGCCCTCGAGCTCGGCTGAGCATCCCGGATGGGCAGGCCGGCACGGACTTTCGGGTGGAGCGCCAACTCCAGATCGGTTTGCAGCGTCTGTATCAGCGCAATCGGATCGTGCTGTCGCTGACATGTGGATGCGGCAGGCACGGCGTACCGTGACCGAGTCGGTCGACAGACCGGCCTGCACCGTTCGGGGATTCCAATGTCAGACACCACGATCACCAGGACGCAACCGCCCAGCGAACCTGCCGACCACGCACGTCCGGAGTCGACTGGGGTGACACCGGACATGCCATGGCGGATCAGGGTCGACGACTTGACCGAGGTGGAGCGAGCCCGGGTGCTGCCTACGCTGCGGCGACGCCGGTGGAGCGAGCGGGTGCCGCTGCTCTACCCACTGGCGGTGCGGTATCACCGGGCCCGCAAGCGACTCGAGTGGATGCGGTCCAGTACGCCGTACGCACAGGACCGGCAGGTGGATGACCTGCCGGTGCGGGTGAAGCGGCACAAGTCGTTGCTGTTGCGGCAGCTCGGTGAGACCGAGATGTGGATGCAGCACAACAAGGTCACCAACCTGAAGCTCGCGTGCGCACAGATGGACGGGCTGGTGATCCGGCCGGGTGAGACGTTCTCGTTCAACAAGATCGTGGGGAACGCGACCCGGCGCAAGGGATACGCGAAGGGCATGCGGTTGTCGAACGGGCAGTCGCGGCCGGGGATCGGCGGCGGGATCTGCCAGCTGGCGAACCTGGTGCACTGGATGGTGCTGCACTCGCCGATGACGGTGACGCAGCGGTCCACGCACAGCTTCGATCCCTTCCCGGACAACGGGCGGGTGCTGCCGTGGGGTGTGGGCTGCAGCATCGTCTACAACTACGTGGATCTGCAGTTCCGTAACGACACCGACCAGACGTTCCAGCTGCGGGTCGGTGTCGGCGAGCGCTACCTCGAAGGCGAGATCTTCGCCGATGTCGCGGCCGAATCGTCGTACCGGGTCTTCGCCCGCGGCGAGCGTTTCCTCCGCGTCGGCCCCGACTACTTCCGCCGCAACGAGATCTGGCGAACAGTCATCAACCGCCGCACCGGCACCCCCCGCCACGACGAACTCATCCGCGAAAACGTTGCCCTGGTCAAATACGTCCCCACGGACGTCGACCTGTACGACGTCATCCCCGACTGACCACACCTACTCCAGCAGCCCACACCCGTACTTCTCGAACAGCGCGGCCACGTTGCCGGCAAACCCGTTGTGCAGCTCGTCGAGCATTGCATGCGTCTTGGCCGACATGACGAGCACGTACTTGGCCGGTTCCTCGCTGGGGTTGCCGAAGGTGTGCGGCACGCCCCGCGGTCCGACGATCCCGGATCCTGCCGGTACGTCGTAGTCCTCGCCGTCGATCCGGAGCCGCAGCGTTCCCGACAGGACGTACCAGGCCTCGTCGTCCTCGTGGTGCACATGCAGCGGCGCCTGCCAGGCGACCTGGTCCGAGGTTCGGCCGGCTGCTTCCCACTCTGCGAGGACGAGACCCGAACCCTCCGGGGCAACGGTTCGTCCGAGCAGCGGTACGGCCGAGAGATCGTCGCGACGGGACATCAGCTCTCCTCACGTCCGAGGTGCATCGTCCGGACGACGATACGGGTGGGAGGAGCTCTTCGGGGGGAAGTGTCTGTGGGGCGTGGGAGGGTGGAGGGGTGACTCTGGTTGTTGGGGCTTATCGGGAGCGGCCTGCGTTGGTGCGGGGGGCTTCGGTGTGGACTCGGATGGCTGGGGGTGGGGACGAGCGGATTCTGCCTGATGGGTGTATGGATCTGCTGCTGACCGAGGACGGGCTGACGGTTGCGGGGCCGGACAGTCGGGCCTGGATGACGTCGGCTGAGCGAGGGGCTCGGTATGTCGGGATTCGGTTCGCGCCCGGGACCGCACCGGGGTTTCTTGGCGTGCCGGCCCGGGAGTTGCTGAACGAACGGGTGCCGCTGGCGGAGCTGTGGTCACCGGCGCGGAGCAGGCGGTTGCTGGATCGGATCAGGTCGGCGCCCGACGAGGCCGAGGCGCTGGATGAGGCAGCGGCAGGACTGATGGCTGGGCCGCCGGATCGGCTGATTTCCGAGGTTTTACGGGGGATTCGGGCTGGTGTGCTGCGGCGGGGATCCGGCGTGTGGGGTTTGGCCGCGAGTGTCGGGCTGAGCGAGCGACAGCTGCATCGTCGCTGCCTGGATGCATTCGGCTACGGCCCGAAGCTCCTCGACCGGATCCTCCGGATGAACGTTGCCCTCGACCACGCGCGCACCGGCGCCGGCCTCGCAGACGTCGCCGTACGACACGGTTACGCCGACCAGTCCCACTTCACCCGCGACGTCAAAGCCCTCACCGGCCTACCCCCAACAATCCTCCTGAGCTAGCCCTCCTTTGTTGGGGGGTGGTGTGCGGGGGCGCTTAGGCGAGTACGACGGTGAAGCCGCCGGGTTGGATGACTGTGGCTCGGGAGTGGAGGTTGCCGGAGGCGGTGTAGGAGTAGGCGCGGCCTCGGACGTTCACTTGGCGGGGGTGTGAGTCGACGCTGGTGAACAGGGTCGCGTTGCCCAGCCGCAGTGTGCTGATGGAAGGGATCAAGAGCAGTGCGTCGAGCTGCGCGGACCCGTGCGCCGTGGCGGTCAGCGTGGTGGCACCAACTGGGAGTGGTGTCGGCAGTGTGACCGGTTGAAGCGCGCCGGGCGCGGCTGAGATGCCTTGTGGTCCGGTGACGTGAGTGATCATGCCGAGCGTGTGCGAGCCGGACGTCCACGTGGTGCGTGCCGGTGACGAGGTGTCGATGAGGTTGACGATCGGCAGGACGAGGCGAGGCTGAAGCGATGGCGGCAGAGTCCACGAGGCGGACGCGCTCAGAGACAGGTACGAGCCGTTACTCCATTGGGATTCGCCCGTCCAGGCGGACGCCGGCGTGATCACCTCGCCGCCGACCGCGGACTCGGCTTCCACCACCTGCAAGCCGTCGTACGTCGGACTCCCGGTCAGGCGGAGCACATCGGGATCGGCGTCGAGGGCGAGCATCGAGAGCTGACCGTGGATCGTGGACTCGGCGCCGGAGTTGCGGTTGATCACGCCGTCGCCGGAAACGCCGTCGTACGTACGGCCCGTGGACTGGTCGTACGTCGGCACCCCGGCCTTGTTCGCCCCGAAGTACCAGGCGGCGACGAACGCGGCCACCTGCTTCAGCCCTGGCAGTCCGACCGCCAGAAGACCCTGCAGGCGCGCATCGACGCCGTACGCGATCTGAGTGCGGTCTATCGGCGCAGGGAGCCACCCGTTGTCCGGTCCGCCGGCAGTCATCAACAGCGGCGTGAAACCGGCGGTGTCGCCGATCGCCGGAGCCAACAGCCGTCGAGAATCCAGCGCCGAGGACGCGGCGGCGAGAGCCGATGGCATCTGCGCACCCCACGCATGCCAGTCCGAGATCGACTCACCCCATGGCAGCAACGCCCGGAACGGCCAGGTCCGTCTGGACCCCGCGCTCATGGCCGCGACGCCCTCGGCAAACTGGGTCAGCGCCTTCCGAGCCCGTGTCGAGCCACCAGCGCGGACGTACGCCGACAGCCCGAGGACGGCCTCCGACGTCGCGTCGGCGCCGTTCACGATCAGCCATGCGGGCACTCGGCGCCCATCCACGATGTTCCACTCGCCATAGCGGACTAACACCTGCCGTTCCAGCGCGGTGATCGCCAGCTCCAGTCTGGCCCGTAGGAAGTCGGCAAAGCCGCGGTCGGCGGTACGGAAGGCGGCGTACCCCTCCCCTAGCGCCCAAACCGTGCGGGCGAGCCAGTACGACGGTCCGGAATCGGAGGGGTCGGGGAGCTCGACGGGGTCGGCGCTCGGGTTCAGAGTGCCGTCCGGCTGCATCCAGAGCACGACGTTGCCGTTCGGCGACTGCAGGTAGGTCAGTCCGCGCAGGAGGTCGCGGGCAGCAACCATAGAGGTGCGTTCGCCGAACTGGCGCCAGTGCCGCAGGTAGACCACGGCTGCGCGGGCGATGTCGTCGGCGTTGAAGGCGCCCTGGCCGTAGGTGTTGGTGACGGGGTCGTACGAGCCGCCGCCGATGCGCTTGTAGGAGCCGTCTGACTGGCGATCCGCGTAGGTCCACAGCACTCCGACCGGGCCGGAGCCGAAGGTGGTGTGACCGGAGGCCGCCGGTGGGATCACCGACGTACGCAAGAAGTCGAGATGAGCCAGGTTCGAGAGTCGGCTGGATGCAAAGGCAGGGAGAGACACATTCGACGCTGCGGCGACCGCGAGAGCGCCGCCGAGGACGGTGCGGCGGGTGGGGTTCATGAGATCCGGTCCAATCTGGCGACGCCGATCGCGGCGTCGGCCATGCCGTAGAAGACGTAACGCACGCCGTCGACCACTTCGATCGCGGTCGGGAACACGACGTTGCCGACCGTGCCGACCTTCTCCTCGTCGGTCTCGGGGACCATCAGCGGTTCAACAGTTCGCGCGATGACGCGGGTGACATCCTCCGGGTCGAGGATCAGCGCACCAGCCGCATAGCTGACCTTCTGGGTCGTCGGATCAAACCCTTCCGGCTGCTCACCGGTCACCCCGTGATGGATCACCAGCCACCCCTCCGGCACCCGCAGCGGCGCCGGTCCGGCCCCGATCTTCAGCTCCTCGAACGGGTACTCCGACATCGCCACCAGCCGGTGGTTGCGCAGATGCACCAGATTCCGCACATCGCGCTCCACGTCGGCAACTGGCACGAACGACACCCAGATCCCCGGCCGATCATCGGTGATCCCGGCCGGCAGATGCACGCCCTCCCCCTCCCGGAACCAGCCGAGATCCCACATCGGCCGATGCAGCATCGCGTACGACAACTCGCCGTCCGGCCCGGGCACTGGCTCGGGGAAGAACACCGTGTCCTTGTTCGGGAAGAGATTGAGGTCCGTGTCCAGCGACGGTTGGTACTCGAAATGCAAAGGGCCCAAGCGCTGCCACGTCCGCAGATCCGACGACACCGCCAGCGCGGGCTTCGGCCCGAGCGGACCATAGGCGACGTACGTCATCACGTGCAGCCCGAGCGACGGTACGAACGTCACCCGCGGATCCTCGACCCCCGCGTTGTTCAGCCCCCGCTCCCAGCCTTCGTCCGGAGCCAGTACGACGCCCTCGCGCTCAACCGCGGTCGGGACCCCGTCCGTCAGCACGACCCGGGCCAGACCGACGCGCGAAACGTTGCCGGCAGCAACCAGCCGGGGCAGCAGGTACAGCTGCCCGTCCGGGGTGTGCCCGGTCGCCGGATTCAGCACGCCCCCGGCCTCGAGCTCGTTGCCCGGCTCGGCCGTCATCAGCACGCCGACCCGCGTCAATGTGTAAGGAACCACGAGAAACCCTTCATGGATTAGCCCTTCACCCCGGACGAGATATTTGTGGAGATGAAGCGCTTCTGGAAGATCAGGAACAAGACGACGGCAGGGGCGGCGAGCACGCACGCGCCCGCGAGCACGGCGCCGAACGGGTTCGCCGCCCGCGCCGCCACGGTCGTCAGGTAGTTCGACAGCGAGACCGCCAACGGCTGCAGGTCCTGCTGCTTGGTGATCAGGAACGGCCAGAGGAACTCGTTCCACGGCCCGATGAACGTGAGCAGTACGCCGGTCAGCAGCGCCGGCCGGACCAGTGGCACCGCCACCCGCCACAGGATGTTCAGCTCCGACGCACCGTCGATCCGGGCCGCGTCGAACAACTCGGCCGGCAACTGCAGGAAGTACTGGCGGAACACGAAAACCGCGGTCGAGTTGATCGCGAACGGCAGGATCATGCCGAGGTACGAATCGGCAAGCCCGTAGTTACGCACGATCAGCACGTACAAAGGGATGGTGAGCAGCTGGAACGGCACGACCTGGATCAGCAGCATCAGGTTGAACACCAGACCCCGGCCGCGGAACTGCAGCCGCGCCAGCGCGTACCCGGCGAGCACGCCGAAGACCAGCGTCCCGAGAATCACCCCACCGGTGAAGATGCCCGAGTTGATCAACGACCGGCCGAGATCGATCGCCGCATTGATCTCGGCGTAGTTGTGTCCGGTCAGGTTGCCGGGATGCGGAAAAGCGCCGCTCACCGAGGGATCCGGCTCGGCCTGCAGACTGCCGATCAGCATGTAGTAGAAGGGAAAGAGGAACACGAACGCGCCCAGGAGCAACGCGATGAACCGGAGCCGCATCAGTCTTCCTTCCCGACGAAACGCCGTTCGACCAGGGCAAGAATCAACACGCCGATCACGAGCAGTACGCCGATCGCCGACCCGACATCCGGGTTCCCCTGCTCGATCCCGCGCTGGTACATGATCAGGACCGGCGACGCGGACGCACCGTCCGGCCCGCCACCGCCGGTGAGCAGGTACGGCTCGGTGAAGAGGTTCGCCCCGGTGACGGTCGCCAGCAGGACCACCAGGGTGGTGGCCGGTCGTACCCCCGGCACGGTGACGTTGAGGAACGACTTCCACCGGCCGGCGCCGTCCATCGACGCGGCCTCGTAGAGATCCTTCGACACGTTCTGCAGGGCCGCGAGATAGAGCAGGATGAAGAACCCGAGCTGTTTCCAGGTCACGTAGATCGCGACCGTCGGCATCGCCAGCCCCGAGTTCACCAGCCAGGACGGATCGGGCGCGAGCGGACCGAGGACCGAGTTGACCAACCCGTTGGAGTTGAACAGGAACAGCCACACCCCGACCACAGCCACGCTCGCGGTCACATACGGCACGTAGTAGCTGACCCGGAAGAACGTCCGCCACCGGATCGCCGCGTTCAGCGCGTTGGCCAGTCCGAGCGAGAGGATCACGGTCAGCGGCACGTTGATCACCAGGAAGATGAGCACGTTGCCGAAGGCCCGTCGGACGGCGGGATCCGACAACACCGTCACGTAGTTGGCGAACCCCACGAACGGCCGGTCCACGATCGCGCCCGGCGCCGCGAAGAAGTAGTCGTGGAACGACATGTACACCGCGAACCCGAGCGGATAGGCGAACACCGCCGCCAGGAACACGACGTACGGCGCAACGAACGCCGTGCCGACCGGATGCTCACCCAGCACCCGGGTGACCGGGCCCCTCCTCATGACTGTTTCGCGAGCTGATCGACCTTCTGGGCAGCGCCGTCGAGGGCCTCACCGGGGTCTTGCTGGCCGAAGATGACCGACTTGGAGTAGGCGTCGCGGAAGGTCTGCCAGATCGTGATCGAGTTCGGCACGTTCGGCACCTCGACCGTGCGGGACGCCTGGCCGGCGAAGACCTTGTAGTCCGGGTTCTTCGTGAAGTAGTCCGCGAACGTCGTCGCGACGTCCTTGCGCAACGGCATCTGCCCGGTCGCGGCGAGGAACTTGCCGTCCTGCTCCTGGCTGGTCGCGAACTTCAGTACGTCCCATGCCGTCCCGCGGTTCTTGCACGCGGAGTACATCGCGACGTTCTTCGCGTCGGAGAACGTGTGGATCTCGTTCGCGGGCTTGCCGGTCGAGGTCGGCACCGGGACGACGCCCCAGTCGACCTTGCCCTTGTACGTCGCGATCGCCCACGGACCGACGACCGCCATCGCGGACGTGCCGTCGACGAACGCGTCCCCGGTGTACTTCTCCGGCGAGGCGAGCTTGTCCTGGTACATGGTCCGCCAGAAGCTCGCGACCTTCTTCCCCTCGTCGGACCCGAACGTGGACTTGCCATCGGCAACCAATTGCTTGCCACCGGTCTCGGCCGCGTAGAACGGATAGAAGTCGAACCAGGACTGGTAGAACTCGTTGCTCGGCGCCGGATAGATCGCGACCTTCGCGGCCTTCGAGCTGACCACCTTGCGCGACGTCGCCAGGAACTCGTCGTACGTCGCCAGCGGCGGGTTGGTGGTGTCGATCCCTGCCTTCGCGAAGGCCTTCTTGTTGTAGAAGATCATCACCGGGTTCGACTTCCAGGGCAGCTGGTAGTACTTGCCGTCGGTCGACTTGTACTGCTGCGCGATGTCGCCGGAGCGGTCCTCGATGTACGACTTCCCGTCGCTGAAGCTGTCCAGCGGCACCAGCCCGCCCTGCTTCTGGAACTGCGAGACCGAGGCCGGTGAGGTGTTGAAGATCAGGCAGGGCGCGTTGCCCGCGGTGATCGCGGCACCGATGACCTCCTCGGAGCTCTTGCCGGCCGGGATCTCCTGCGCGGTGATCTTCTGGTCCGCGTGCTGCGCGTTCCAGGCCGCGACCATCTGCTTGCCCCAGGCCACTTCCTCGGCGTTGTTCGAGTACCAGATCGTGACCGGCCCACGGGCCTTGGCGGCGTCGGCGGCGTCACCAGCGCCACCGCCACCACAGGCGGCGAGCGAGCCGACCAGAACAACGGTCAGCAATCCTGCTTGTAACTTCATGATCAAACTCCAAGGGGTTGGGTCGGGGGGCCGGCGGTCGAGCGCCGTACGACGAGTTGCGCGGGTGGCAGCTCGACATCGGGTACGTCGGTGGCGCCGTCGACCACCTGGTTGAGCGTCTGGGCCGCGGCCTCGCCGAACCGGAACGGATCGGCGCGAACAGTCGTCAGGCCGGGATGGACGTACTCGGCGATCTCGCTGTCGTCGAAGCCGGCGATGCTCAGGTCGTCCGGCACCGTCAGCCCGGCGGCCTGGGCTGCACCGAGGCCGCCGATCGCCATCCGGTCGTTGGCATAGACGATCGCCGTCGGCGGCTTCGGCAACGCGAGCAACCGACGGGTCGCCTCGATGCCACCGGCGGCGGTGAAGTCGCCGGTCTCGGTCGGGATCGGCTCCAGACCGGCAGCGGCGAGAGCCGTGACGAACGCCGTCGACCGAGCCGTCGCGTGGACGAAGGCGGGTGGACCGGCGACGTGCGCGATCCGGGTGTGTCCGAGCTCGATCAGGTGCTCGACAACCGCTCGGGTCCCGGGCTTGTCGTCCAGGATGACCGCCGGGAACGGCGACGTACCGTCCGGGCGGTTCAGCGTGACCGCGGGCAGGCCGATCTCCACCAGCAGCTCGATCCGCGGATCGTGGTGCCGGAGGTCGGACAGGAACACCCCGTCGACCCGGCCGTCCCGAGCCAGCCGGCGGTATCCGTTCTCCTCGTCACCGGGCGGGACGACCTGCAGGACCAACGCCTGGCCGCGCACGGCGAGCACACTCTCGACCCCGGCGATGAAGGCCGGGAAGAACGGGTCCGAGGAGAGCACGCCCGGGTCCCGGGTGATGACGAGGCCCAGCGCGAACGCCTTCGAGACCGACAGCGAACGGGCCCGGTTGCTCGGCCGCCAGCCCAGCTCGTCGGCCGCCGCGAGGATCTTGTCCACCGTCGCCTGCGCCAGCCCGGGTCGTCCGTTCAGCGCGAACGAGACCGATCCCTTGCTGACACCGGCGCGGGCCGCGACATCCGCGATCGTCGGTCGATCTTTGCTCACCAAGACCTCGTCTCGATCGTTTAAACCGGTTTAAATAGCATCTAAACCGGTCTAAACGGTATACGTCAAGGGCTCAGTCCTGCGCAGTACCGCAATCTCTTGAGGGTTCCGCGCAGTTGTTTGCAGCCGATCGCTTGACGGGCGCCACCCGACCTGGCTTAACTTGGTCGGCAGTGACGCACCCAGCCGGTAGCGGGCCAGAGGGTCCGGAGTCCGGTTTTCAGGCGCCAGGACGGCCAGAGACAGCCGCTCCGAGGCGGGGTAGCGTCCCCGGGACCGATGGAGCAATCGTGTCCAACCCGCGAAGCATTCCTCGCCGTCTCCTCCTGGCCACGCTGGCCGCCTCCCTCGCTGTGACCGCCGCCGTCTCGGTGCTCACACACGACTCCGCCGACGCGGCCGCGACGCTGCCGCCGACCCACGCCAAGTTCGACTACCAGATCGGCGGTCCCTACACCCCGCCGTCCGGGGTCCAGGTCGTCACCCGGGACCGGACCGCCGCACCGGCGGCCGGGCTGTACAACATCTGCTACGTCAACGCCTTCCAGGTCCAGCCCGGTGAGCAGGGCCAATGGGCGTCCGACCTGCTGCTCCGCGATGCCAACGGTAACCTCGTCATCGACGAGGACTGGGGCGAGCCGCTGCTCGACCTGCGGACCGCGGACAAGCGCAACCGCGTCGCCACCAAGGTCAAGGGCTGGATCGACGGCTGCGCGACCAAGGGGTACAAGGCGATCGAGCCCGACAACTACGACAGTTACACGCGCTCGAAGAACCTCCTGACCGCCGCGAACGCCGAGGCCTACCTGACGATCCTCGCGTCGTACGCACACTCGAAGAACCTGGCCATCGCGCAGAAGAACACCGTCGAACTGGCCGGCGACCGGCAGACCGTCGGACTGGACTTCGCCGTCGCCGAGGAGTGCGGCCAGTACGACGAGTGCGGCGACTATGTCGATGCGTTCGGCAACAACGTGATCGTGATCGAGTACACCAACAGCGGCCGGCAGAAGGCCTGCTCGCAGTTCGGCAGCACGCTGACGATCGTGCAGCGCGACGTCGACGTCTCCGTCCCCGGCGACTCCGGGTACGTCCGCAAGACCTGCTGATTCAGCAACCCTCACCTGTCCCACAGCTTGGAGACCGTCATGTCTCAGCATGCTCGAACCGTTTCGCGCCGCGATGTCCTGCGGGCCGCGGCGGCCCTTGCCGCCGTCGGCACCGTGGGCACCGTGGGCGCCTGCGGCGGCAAGGACGACGACAGCGCCGGTGGTGTCGTCACGGTCGACCTCTGGCACGGCCAGGTCGACACCGGCAAGGCCGCGATCGATGCCCTGATCAACGAGTTCAACTCGACGCATCCGTCGATCAAGGTGGTCGGCGGCGGCGGTGGGGTCACCGCGGACAGCATGCTGCAGAAGGTGACGGCCGGTCTGGCGGCGGGGTCCTTCCCGGATATCGCGTACATCTTCGGGTCGGACCTCGCCAGCCTGACCAAGAGTCCCAAGGTCGCCGACCTGACCGGCGCGGTCGCGGTCGACGACTACTGGCCGGCCGCGAAGGACGCGGTGACCGTGAAGGGCAAGGTCCGGGCCGCACCGGCTCTGCTGGACTCGCTCTGCGTCGTCTACAACAAGAAGCTCTTCGCCGCGGCCGGCATCCCGGCGCCCAAGCCGGGCTGGACCTGGGACGACTTCACAACCCTGTCGAAACAACTGACGAACCCGGCAAAGGGCGTCTTCGGTACCGGCTGGCCGGGCGCCGGCGACGAGGACACCGTCTGGCGGCTCTGGCCCATGGTCTGGGACCTCGGTGGCGATGTCGTGACCGGCGACGGCAAGAAGGTGGCCTTCGACTCGGTCGGCGCCCAGGCACTCGGCACACTCGACCGGCTGCGGACGGACAAATCGCTGTACGTCGACCCCAAGCCGGGGAGCGAGCAGCTCTATCAGGTCTTCCTCGGCGGCCGGATGGGGATGGTTGCCACCGGCCCCTGGCAGCTCCCCGAGCTGAAAGACGCCGGCATCGCGTACGGCGTTGCCCCGCTGCCGACGTACTCCGGCAAGCCCTTGACGATCTCGGGTCCGGACACCTGGACGGTCTTCGACAACGGCAAGGCGAAGGTCAAGGCAGCCACCGAGTTCGTGACCTGGCTGGCCGAACCCGCTCAGGACATCCAGTGGGACATGAAGGGTGGCAGCCTGCCGATCACCAAGGCGACGGCCGAACTGCCGCAGTGGAAGAAGCATTCGAGCCAGACGAACGGCCTGGATGTCTTCGTCACCGCACTGGAGACGGCGAAGGTCCGGCCGACGATCCCGGCGTACCCACAGATCTCCCAGCACCTGGGGGAGGCGATTGTCGCCGTACTGCTGGGAAAGCTGAGCCCGGACGACGCGATCAAGCAAGCCGTCGAGCAGTCGAACCAGGTGTTGGCGGTGCCGAGCTGATGGCCAGTGTGGTCGGGACGTTCACCGTCGATCCCCGCAGCCGGGCCGCCGCCAAGCGGCGCACCCGGGGCGAGGGCGCGACGGGCTGGGCGTTCGTCAGCCCGTCGGTGCTGATCATCCTCGGGTTGAGCGTCGTACCGGTGGTGTGGTCGTTGTTGTTGTCGTTCCAGGTGAACGATCTGGTCTCGCCGAGCGAGTGGGTCGGGCTGGCGAACTACCAGGCCCTGATGAAGGACCCGGCGTTCGGTTCCGCCGTCGAGCACACCCTGATCTACACGGTGTTGTACGTCCCGCTGAGCGTGGTGGCCGGCCTGGCGATCGCGGTCGCGCTGGATCGGAAGATCGCGTTCATCGGGCTCTACCGGACCTTGGTGTTCGTGCCGTTCGTGGTCTCCGCGGCGGCGCAGGGCGTGTTGTTCTCGTTCGTGCTCGATCCCGAATTCGGTGCGGCGAACTCGGTGCTGCACAAGCTCGGCCTGCCGGCCCAAGGGTTCTTCGGCGATCCCAGCCAGGCGTTGTATCTGCTGGTCGCGATCTCGTTGTGGAGCGGGACCGGGTTCTGCGTGATCGTCTATCTCGCCGGATTACAAGGGGTTTCGACGGAGCTGATCGAGGCCGCGCGGATCGACGGCGCCGGACGGCGGGGCGTCTTCCGGCACGTGGTCCTGCCGGCGTTGACGCCGGTGACGATCTTTCTGGTGCTGTTCCAGACGATCAATGCGTTGCAGGTCTTCGATCTGGTCTTCGTCACCACCAAGGGTGGACCGCTCGGTTCCACCACCGTGATCGTGTACTTCATCTGGGAGAAGGCGTTCAAGGCATTCACCGCCGGTTACAGCGCGGCAGCGGCGTACGCACTGGCTGTTGCCTTGCTGGTGATCGGTGGAGTCATGCAGCTCTATCGGCGGAGGGCGGCCCGATGAAGCGATTGCCGTTCAGTGCATGGCATTTCGTGCTCGCACCGCTGGCCCTGCTGTTCGCGTTACCGCTGGTGTGGTTGCTGGTGAGCTCGGTGATGAGTAACGCCGAGATCAACCGGTTCCCGCCGGCGCTCTGGCCGCACGGGATCAACCTCGGCGGCTACAAGTACGTGCTGGGGAAAGCCCTGTTCCCGCGCTGGTTCGTGAACTCGTTCATCGTGTCGACGGTCGCGGTGACGGCGAACCTCGTCCTCGGCTCGCTCGGTGGGTACGCGTTCGCGCGGATCCGGTTCGCCGGGTCGAAGCTCGTGCTCGGGCTGATGCTGGCGACGATGGTGATCCCGTTCCAGCTGACGATGATCCCGACGTTCCTGGTGATGAAGGAGCTCGGGCTGATCGACACCCTCGGCGCGCTCATCATCCCGTCGCTGGTGACGCCGCTGTCGGTGTTCCTGTTCCGCCAGTTCTTCGTCTCGCTGCCGCGCGAGCTCGAGGAGGCGGCCTGGATCGACGGCTGCGGGCGGCTGCGGATCCTGATCTCGATCGTGCTGCCGCTGGCCAAGCCGGCGCTGAGCACCGTCGCCGTCCTCACCTTCCTGGCGACGTGGAACGACCTGACCTGGCCGCTGATCGCGATCAACACCGACACCACCTACACCCTCCAGCTCGGCCTGACCACCTTCCAGGGCCAGCACCACACCCAGTGGGCGGCCGTGATGGCCGGCAACGTCATCACCGTGCTGCCGGTGCTGCTGGGGTTCCTCCTGGCCCAGAAGGCGTTCATCCGCTCGCTGGCCTCCACCGGACTCAAAGGCTGACGATGACTTTTGACCTACTCGTGATTGGTGACGCGAACCCCGACGTCGTGGTCGGGCCGGTCGATCAACCGATCCTCTTCGGCCAACGGGAACGACTCGTTCCCACCGGCTCTCTCGTACTCGGCGGCTCCGCTGCGATCATGGCCTGCGGCGCCGCCCGGCTCGGGCTCGACGTCGCGTTCGCCGGCCGGGTCGGCGACGATCCGGCCGGGGCCTTCGTGCGTACGGCGTTGACCGATCGCGGTGTGAATGTCGACGCGCTGATCGTCGACCCCACCTTGTCGACACCACTGACAACGATCCTTACCTCCGGCGACGATCGCGCGATCCTCACCTCTCCCGGGTGCCTGCCGGCCATCAGCGCCGACGACGTCCCCAGGTCGTTGCTGCGGTCAACGAGGCATGTGCACGCGGCGTCGTTCTATCTGCTGCCGGCGCTGGCCGCGGGGCTCGCGGGGATCTTCAAGGAAGCGAAGAGTGCGAAAGCCACCACGTCGCTCGATCCGAACGACGACCCGGCCGGGCGCTGGGACCGGATGGTCCTCGATCCGATCCTGCGCGTCACCGATGTCTTCCTGCCGAACGCCGCGGAGGCGCTCGCCCTCACGGGTCACCCCGAGGTCGAGGCCGCCGCGGGCATCCTGGCTCGGCGGGGACCGCTGGTCGTGGTGAAGAACGGCGCCGACGGCGCCCTTGCCCACAACGGATCGAAGGTGACCACCGCACCCGCGCTCAAGGTCGACACCGTCGACGCGGTCGGCGCCGGCGACAGCTTCGACGCCGGTTGGGTCGCGGCCTCGTTGCACGGCTTCCGCACGGAGCGCGCGCTGGCCTTCGCCGCAGCCTGCGGATCCCTGTCGACCCGAGCCGCCGGCGGGACTGCCGCGCAGCCGGACTGGGACCTAGCCACCGAAAGCGTGACCTCATGACCAAGATCGTCTTCGTCGGCGCCGGGAGCGTCGTGTTCACCCAGGGTCTGTTGGCGGACCTGTTCGGCTTCACGGACCTCGGGCCGCTGCACATCGCCTTGCACGACATCGATCCCGAGCGACTCGACACGGCGGCCGCGGCGGCGTCGTACCTCGCCGGCGAGCAGGGAGTGGCGCCGCGGATCACCAAGCATCTGGACCGCCGGGCCGCTCTCGACGGCGCGGACTTCGTGATCAACATCGTCCAGGTCGGGATGAACGCGGCGACGCGGGTCGACTTCGAACTCCCGGCCCGGTACGGGATTCGGCAGACGATCGCGGACACGCTAGGCGTCGGTGGAGTGTTCCGGGCGTTGCGGACGTACCCGGTGCTGCAGGCGCTCGCCGCGGACATCGCCGAGGTGTGCCCGGAGGCGTGGCTGCTCAACTACACCAACCCGATGGTGATGAACGTGTCGTACCTGGCCGCACTCGGTGTCCGCAAGGTCGTCGGGCTCTGCCACTCGGTCTACTGGACGATGCAGGGTCTGTCCGAGCTGGTCGGCGTACCGTACGAGGACGCCACCTACACGGCGGCGGGAGTGAATCACCAGTCGTGGGTGCTGCGGTTCGAGCGCGGTTCGGAGAATCTGTACGAGCGATTGGACGCGGCGATCGCGGCCGATCCCGAGCTGCGGCGTCGGGTCCGCGTGGACATGTATCGCCGGCTCGGGTTCTATCCGACCGAGACGAGTGAGCACTCGTCGGAGTACGTGCCGTGGTACCTGTCGCATCCGAGCGAGATCGAACGGCTGCGGTTGCCGGTCGGTGCGTATCTGGACATCGTCGAGGAGAACGTCGCGTCGTACGAACAGACCCGGAACGCGTTGAAGGCCGGTGAGCCGCTCGAGGTCGACCCGACGATGGAGTATGCCCCACAGGTCATCCACAGCATCGTCACCGGGACGCCACGGACCATCTACGGCAACGTTCCGAACACCGGCCTGATCAGCAACCTCCAGAGCGGCGCCGTGGTCGAAGTCCCTTGCCTGGTTGACGGTTCGGGTGTCCAGCCAACCTCGGTGGGCGCGCTGCCGGCACAATGCGCGGCCCTGAACCGGTCTTACCTGAACGTCGCCGAGCTCGTGGTCAAGGCCGCGATGGAGGAGGACCCGCGCGCGATTCGGCAGGCTCTGATGGTCGATCCGGCCACCGCGGCCGCGCTACCGGTCGAGCGGATCTGGGACCTGTGCAACGACCTGGTGGTTGCGCACGGCAATTACTTGGCGCCGTCGTTGAGGGCGGCCTGCAAGTAGGTCCGGTACGTCGCGAACTCGTCGAGAACCTCGGCCGCGGTCAGCCGGCCGGTGATCGCGCCGACACCCTGGCCCGCGTAGATCGAGGCGCGGGCCGGGTCGGCGGCGCGGGTGCCCTCGACGTACGCCTCGTGGGCAGAGTCCTTGGCCTTCAGCTCTTCCTCATGACCGAGCCAGGCATCGAAGAACTCGTTGCGGAGCGCACGCCCGCCGAACTCGTCCGGCCAGCCTGCCCGCGACGCCGCATCGAAGACCGTCCCGTAGACGGTGTCCGTCTCGTCCGCCTCGATCACGCGCTGCCGGATCGGCTCCGACGTGAGGGCCTCGACGCAGGTGAGGAACGCCGTACCGATCCATCCGCCCGAGGCACCAGCGGCCAGTACGGCGGCCAGCCCGCGCGGACCCGAGATCCCGCCACCCGCGAGCACCGGCCGGTCGGTCAGGTCCAGAACCGCCTGCAGCAGCGGAAGAGTCGCCACCTCGTTGCGTCCGTGACCGCCGGCCTCGGCGCCCCGAACGACGATCAGGTCGACCCCGGCGTCGATCGCCTGGCGCGCGTCCGCGACCGTCCCGACCTGCGTGGCGACGACGATGCCCGCCAACTGCAAAGAACCGACGTACGGCGTGTAGTCACCGAAGCTCAACGCGACGAGCGCCGGTGCCAACTCGAGCACGGCGTCGAGGTGTTCAGGCCGGTCCTTGACCGACCACGCCATCAATCCGATCCCGTACGGCTTACCGCCGGCCGCGGCGATCGCACCCTCGGTCCGGATCCAGTCAGCCGAGACGGCGGACCCGGCGCCCAGCATGCCAAGTCCACCCGCGGCCGAGATCGCGGCGGTGAGTTTGCCGCCACTGACTCCTGCCATGGGTGCTCCCACCACGGGAACACCCAGGCCGAACGTCTCCGACAGCCACATCTCAGAGCTTGTACACGTCCGACTGCGGGTCGCCGTGGCAGCGCTTGTACTTCTTGCCCGAGCCACACGGGCAGACGGCGTTGCGCGGCGTACCGGCGTACATCAGGGCGCCCTCTTCGATGGCGTCCTCGCGCAGCGAGACCTCGTCGTCGCCGTCGATCGTCGGCGCCGAGTAGGACATCCGCTGCGGGCGGCCGCCCTCGATCAGGCCCTTGACGCGCAGCCGCGGCGTGTCCTGGAGCCGGCCCGGGAACTCCGCCACCGGCGCACCGGGGGTCAGGATGTCCTGAACGTCCTCGTCGGCCTCGACACCTTCGACCGCGGCGTCGGCCTCGGCGGCCAGCTCCACCTCGGCCCGCAGCATCTCGACGTCGACCTCGGCGTTGAAGATGAAGGCGACCGACTCTTCCTTGATCGACTCCATCATCGTGGCGAACATGTCGTAGCCCTCACGCTGGTACTCGACCAGGGGATCGCGCTGCGCCATCGCGCGCAGGCCGATGCCCTCACGCAGGTAGTCCATCTCGTACAGGTGCTCACGCCACTTGCGGTCCAGCACACTCAGCACGATGCGGCGCTCGAGCTCACGCATCGCGTCCTCGCCGAGCAGCTCCTCGCGCCGGAGGTAGGCCTCGCGGGCGTCCTCGACGAACCGCTCGACCAGGAAGTCCTGGGTCAGACCGGCCTTCTCGCCGCCGGCCTCCTCGATCAGACCCTCTTCGGTCAGCTCGGTCGAGTACAGCGTCTTCATCGCGGTGAACAGCGCGTCCAGGTCCCAGTCCTCGGCGAACCCGTCCGCGGTCGCGCCGTGGACATACCCGGCGACGGTCTCGTCGCGCATGTCCTCGACCTGCTCGCGCAGGTTCGCACCCTCGAGCACGCGGCGGCGCTCGTCGTACACGACGTGGCGCTGCCGGTTCATCACGTCGTCGTACTTGAGGATGTTCTTCCGGGTCTCGAAGTTCTGCGCCTCGACCTGGTTCTGTGCCGATTCGATCGCCTTGGTGACGATCTTGTTCTCCAGCGGCTGGCTGTCGTCGTCGTTGCGCGACATCGCCCAGTCGACCATGTCGCGCTTGAACAGGCGCATCAGGTCGTCCTCGAGGGACAGGTAGAACCGGGACTTGCCCGGGTCGCCCTGGCGGCCGGACCGGCCGCGGAGCTGGTTGTCGATCCGGCGGGACTCGTGCCGCTCGGTGCCGAGCACGTACAGCCCGCCGGCCTCACGGACCTCTTCCTGCTCGTCCTTGACCTGCTGCTCGAACTTCTCCAGCGCCTTCGGGTACTCCGCCTCGTACTCCTCCGGAGACTCGGCCGGGTCGATGCCCCGCGCGCGCAGGTCCTTGTCGGCCAGGTGCTCGGGGTTACCGCCGAGGATGATGTCGGTACCACGGCCGGCCATGTTGGTGGCCACCGTGACCGCGCCCTTGCGGCCGGCCTCGGCGACGATCGCCGCCTCCCGCGCGTGCTGCTTGGCGTTCAGCACCTCGTGGGCGACGTTCTCCCGGCGCAGTTGCGCGGACAGACGCTCGGACTTCTCGACGCTGGTCGTGCCGACCAGGATCGGCTGGCCGGTCGCGTGCACCGCGACGATGTCCTTGACCACCGCGTCGAACTTGGCGTCCTCGGTCCGGAAGATCAGGTCGCGCTCGTTGGTCCGGATCATCGTCTTGTTCGGCGGGATCGGGACGACACCCAGGTTGTAGGTCTTGGAGAACTCGGCCGCCTCGGTCATCGCCGTACCGGTCATGCCGGAGAGCTTGGTGTAGAGACGGAAGTAGTTCTGCAGGGTGATCGTCGCGAGGGTCTGGTACTCCTCCTTGATCTCGACGCCTTCCTTGGCCTCGATCGCCTGGTGGAGTCCCTCGTTGTAGCGGCGGCCGTGCAGCGTCCGGCCGGTGTGCTCGTCGACGATCAGGACCTCGTTGTCGACGACGACGTAGTCCTTGTCGTTGCGGAACAGGTCCTTGGCCTTCAGCGCGTTGTTCAGGTAGCTGATCAGCGGGGTGTTCGCGGACTCGTACAGGTTGTCGATCCCGAGCCGGTCCTCGACCTTCTCGATCCCGCGCTCGAGAATCGCGACCGTGCGCTTCTTCTCGTCCACCTCGTAGTCCGCGACCGGGCGCTGCTCCTCGGGCACGTTGTCGTCGGCGATCCGCGGCTTCAGCGTCGCCGCGATCTTCGCCATCTCGACATACCAGCGCTGGGAGTCCTCGGCCGGGCCGGAGATGATCAGCGGGGTACGGGCCTCGTCCACCAGGATCGAGTCGACCTCGTCGACCAGTGCGTAGTTGTGCTCGCGCTGGACCAGGTCGCTGATGCTCTGCGCCATGTTGTCGCGCAGGTAGTCGAAGCCGAACTCGTTGTTGGTGCCGTAGGTGATGTCCTTGGCGTAGGCCACCCGGCGCTCGGCCGGCGACATCTCCGGCAGGATCACGCCGTAGTCGAGGCCGAGGAAGTGGTACACCCGGCCCATCCACTCGGCCTGGAACTTGGCCAGGTAGTCGTTCACCGTGACCACGTGCACGCCCTTGCCGGACAGTGCGTTCAGGTACGTCGGCAACGTGGCGACCAGCGTCTTGCCCTCACCGGTCTTCATCTCGGCGATGTTGCCCAGGTGCAGCGCCGCGCCACCCATGATCTGGACGTCGTAGTGGCGCTGGTGCAGGGTCCGCTTGGCCGCCTCCCGGACCACCGCGAAGGCCTCCGGCATCAGGTCGTCGAGCTCCTCGCCGTTCGCGATCCGCTCTTTGAACTTCCCGGTCTCGGCGCGCAAGTCCTCGTCCGACATCGCGACGAAGTCTTCCTCGATCTGGTTGACCATATCCGCGATGCGCGCGACCTTGCGCAGGATCTTGCCCTCGCCGATCCGCAGGACCTTGTCGATCACCTTCATGGTGGGGAGTTCTCTCCTTGCTGCTGAAGCCTGATATGCGGCCGACGCCGACAGGGCACGGCCGACCGCGCGGGAAGGCGTGCGTCCCCCATCGTACGGGGCCGAGTGTGCCAAGCCACGCCCGCAGCGTGCCTCCGAGGGTGTCTGGGGATCCCGCGCCGTCGCGAGCAGGTGCTCGGCGGAGTGCCTCGGTGCGCTGGAGGGGAGGCCTCGATGTGGTTCCATCGTGGCCTTTCCTCCAGTGCAGCGAGGTGCCCGCCGAGTGCCGCGCAGTAGGCGCGGGATCCCCAGACACCCTCCGCCTTATCCACCCCACGCTCAGGCGGGCCAGAAAGTTCCCGTTGCTCCGTCAGTACCCTCGCAGGGCGTCACTGAGTGCTGGCGCGAGGTCACCGCCGCCGGCCACGCGGACCTGGTCGAGCCCCATCCAGCCGGCCAGCTGCACGAGCTCGGCGGCCAGCTCTTCGGGAGTCTCGGCCGGTGCCTTCGGCTCGGCGTGGGCGGATTGGACCAGCAGGACCCCGGCGGTCCGGTCCGACTTCAGGTCCACCCGGCCGACCAGCCGATCCCCGAGCAGGAACGGGAGCACGTAGTACCCGTGGATGCGCTTCTCGGCCGGCACGTAGATCTCGATCCGGTACCGGAAGTCGAACAGCACCTCGGTCCGGGTCCGCTCGAACACCAGCGAGTCGAAGGGGCTGACCAGAGCCCGCGCGTTCACCCGTCGCGGCAGCCGCGCGTCCTTGTGCAGGTACGCCGGTCGCTTCCATCCCTCGATCTGGACCGGTAGCAGCTCGCCCTCCTCGACCAGCTCGGCGATCGCCTGCGCGGTCGGCTCCACCGCGGTCCGGAAGTAATCCCGCAGGCACTGCGCCGTGGCGACCCCGTGCGCCTTGGCCGCGATCAACACCAGCCCCCGGTGCGCGTCCGCGACCGAAGGTGTCGGGGTCGCCACCACCGCGGCGGGCAGCACCCGCTCGGGTACGTCGTACATCCGCTCGAACTGCTGGTTGCGCCGGGCGACGGTGATCTCGCCGGCGAAGAAGAGGAACTCGAGGGCCCGTTTCACGTCGGACCAGTTCCAGCCCCAGTTGTCCTTCGTCCGCTCGACGTCGTCGTCGATCTCGCGGGCCGTCAGCGGACCGTGGTCGCGGACGTCGGCGAGCACCTGCTTGATCAGATCCGGTCGCTCCGCGGCGATCGACCGCGGACCACCCCACGCCTCGGTCGCGGCGCGAGCCATCCGCCAGCGCATCAGCGGATGGGTCTCGACCGGGATCAGGGACGCCTCGTGCGCCCAGTACTCCACCAGCCGCCGCGGTGCCTTCCCGGCCGCACGGTCCAGCAGGTCCCGCGGATACGGCCCGAGCCGTGAGTACAGCGGGAGGTACTGCGCGCGGCTCAGCACGTTCACCGAGTCGATCTGGATCAGCCCGATCCGGCCCAGCACCCGTGCCAGCGCCCGCGCATCGGGCACGCCCTTCGGCCGCGGGTCCATGAACCCTTGCGCCGCGAGCCCCACCCGCCTCGCCTGAGCCGTCGACAACACCTGGGTAGTCACGAACGGGATTCTGCCGGACGGCACCGACAGAACTACTGCAACCGATCCTGCGGGCGCTGTTCGATCGCGGGTGGCGGCTGCTGTTCGGGCTTCTGCGGGTTGGCGACCACGATCGCGGCCTGAATGCTCGCTCCCGCTATGGCGAAGAGCTGGGAGAAGACGACGAAGGACGTCCAGGACGTGTCAGGGTCGATATCCGTCGACCAGAACAGGACCGACGCCGCCAGATAGATCGCGGCCGATGCCGCGAGCCAGACACTCCGGCGGCGGACGGCCAAGATCCCGAACATGATCGGGCTGCCCGCGCCGAAGGTGACCACGGGCACCGCCGCGGCCCCGATCTTCCGCCAGAACTGCCCCCAGTTGGTGGTGACTCGGCGGATCGGCGGGGATGGCGTCACAGGCGAGTAGCCGGCCGGGCCCGGCCGGATGACCGGCGGGTTGGCACCCATTTGCTGTTGGCCGACGGCGGTCTCGGACTGGTACAGCTCCTGGAGCAGCTGTCCGTGCATCGCGGTCAGTTGGTCGCGCGCCAGATCGAACGGCGGGCCGGCGAGTCCGGTCAGTGGCACACCGCGCCACAGGTCCAGAGCGGACCTGGTTTCGCGGATTGCCTCGTCCCAACGGCCCATCGTGCGCAGCTGGCGCGCGAGCTGCACGCCGTCCTCGAACCTGTTCACGTCGAGATCGATGCGGTCGACGTGCAGGACGTACCGACCGTCCGCCTGGACGGTCAGCTCACCGTCGGTCCCCGGCGTACGGTGCGGGTCGATCAACTCCCGCACCTCGCTGACCACCCTGCGCAGCTGCTGTGGACCGTCGTTGGGCGGGTCGTAGGCCCAGACGGCCACGAGCAGGTCGGCGATGGAGACCGGGGTGTTGGCCCGGAGCAACAGCGCGGCGAGGACTCGCTGATGCCGCTCCGACCTGAGATCCAGGGTCACTCCGTCCTGGAACACGGTCAGCGGCCCGAGCAGCCGGTAGCGCACCGTCATCGAAGCAGCCGTGGCCATCCACCCCTCCCAGGTGTCCCGATCCCCCACCGGACCAGTCCAGAAATCGTACGTCCGAACCGGGGGCATAACTCGGAAGTTACCGCAAGTGGGAGGTGCGCTACGGAGGGTATGCGGGAGACGCTGCCAGCAGGCTGCGCCGCCCGTGTGGCCACTATTCACCTGGAGTGAGGCATGACAGGAAGAGTTCAGGCTGCCAAAGTCACAATGACGGCCGGTGTGCTGCTCGCGGCGTCCCTCGGCGCGGTGTCCCTCGCATCATCCACCGCGTCGGCTGCGCCGGCGCCGGACGGACCGAGGCCCCGCATCGTCGGCGGCACGATCGCCCACACGGCCGACTCGCCGTGGGCCATCCAGCTCTCGAACAGCGGCTCCCCCGACCCGACCGGTGAGTGGTGTGGGTCGACCCTGGTCGCGGCCAACAAGATCGTCACCGCGGCGCACTGCTCGCAGGAGGCGGCCGGCACCTACACGGCGATCCAGGGCCGGGACGTGCTCAGCGACAAGTCCACGGGCAAGGAATCCAAGATCAGCAGCATCTGGGTGGATCCGCAGTACGGCAAGCAGCCCGGCCACGACGTCGCGGTGATGACGCTGGCCACGCCGTTCACCGGCGTACCGACCCTGGCGCTCGAGACCGACAAGGCCGCGGATACGGCCGGTGCGGCCTCGGTCGTCTACGGCTGGGGCGAGACCGAGGGCACCGGTCCGGCGGACACCTTCCAGAAGGTCGACGTACCGGTGCTGGGCGACGCGTACTGCGAGAAGGCCTACGCCTCCGAGGGCTACACCGCGGACGGTGAGATCTGCGCCGGCCTCGAGGAGGGCGGCAAGGACTCCTGCCAGGGCGACTCCGGCGGTCCGCTCGTCCTGAACGGCCGCCTGTTCGGCGTGGTCTCGTGGGGCATCGGCTGCGCGGACCCCGGCAACCCGGGCGTCTATGCCGAGGTGGCGACGTACTCCGCCGA
The DNA here is from genome assembly GCF_053608045.1 of Kribbella sp. NPDC055071. Lineage (NCBI taxonomy): Bacteria > Bacillati > Actinomycetota > Actinomycetes > Propionibacteriales > Kribbellaceae > Kribbella > Kribbella sp. NPDC055071. The sequence continues at coordinate 19,105 of NZ_JBSGUS010000002.1, read as the reverse complement.
ACTGCAGGCCCAGATCGGCTGAACGACCACAGAAGAGGCCGGGCTCCTCGGAGCCCGGCCTTTCCGTTGTAGCTCCTCCCGGGTCAGACGGCCAGCCGGATGACGCCGTAGTCGTAGCCGCGGCGCCGGTAGACGACGCTGGGCTGGTTCTCGTCGGCGTCGACGAACAGATAGAAGTCGTGTCCGACCAGCTCGAGCTCGTAGAGCGCCTGGTCCAGCGACATCGGCTTGGCGGTGTGGGTCTTCTCGCGCATCACCAGCGGACCGTCGCCGGTGACCGTCAGCGATCCGACCTTGTACGTCGCCACTCCCTCCTCGGCCACCGTCTCTTCCACCGGTGCGTGGCCGTTGAGCGGCTGTTTCGCGTTCACGTGCCGCAGGCCCTCCACGGGGCGCTCACCGCGGTGCACCCGGCGCCGGTCGGCCGCCTTGCGGACCTGGGCGCGGAGCCGGTCCAGGCAGACGTCGAACGCCGCCTGCTTGGTCTCTCCACACGCTTCGGCGCGGACCACGGGACCCTTGGTGTACATGGTGAGCTCGACACGCATCGCTCGATCGTGCTGTCGCGGGTTCTTCTCCTGGCTGACTTCCACCTCGCACCGCAGTACTCGGTGATCGACCTTCTCGATTCGCTCGAGTTTTTCCTCGACGTACTGCCGGAAGCGGTCACTGACCTCGCAGTGATGACCCTTGACAACGACGTCCACGGAAACCTCCATCGATCGGCGACTTCTTGTTACGTCTCCGGACCCCCGCCAATGGGAAGAACTGCCTCCTGCTCGGTGTGCTGGTGGCGGTTGGGGCGCCCGAAACGAGAACACCCGCTATCGAGCCGGTCGGGCTCCGTGGTCAGGAATCCGGCTGATCCGGTCCTGCTCCACATCCTTGCCCGACAAGCCCCTGCGGGTGTCATGGGCCAACGCTAGTCGGCTTCGGCGAAAACCGGTAGGGAAGTTCTCATGAACCAGACGGTGAACGGCGTCGGGTCGCGGCCACCACCGCGCAGCCGAGAACCGGGATTCCCCGCGATTCCAGGGCCCGGCAGGCCTCCGCGAGCGTGGATCCGGTGGTGATCACGTCGTCCACCAGCAGGACCGGTTGATCCGTCAGCCTTTCAGCCCAGCGCGAACGAACCGCGAAAGCTCCGTCCAGGTTGGCGGTACGGCGTTCCGCGGACAGTCCGGCCTGGTCGTCGGGACGCCGTACGACGGTCAACGCGTCCGCCAGGCGACCGTCGATCCCCTGTCTACGCAGGGCCCGGACCGCAGCCTTGGTGATCCGCCGCAGTGGGTCGTGCCCGCGTTTGCGTACCGTCCCACGGTCCGACGGGACCGGACACACCCAGACACCTCGATGCTCTCCCAATGCACTCAGGACGGCTCTCGTAAGCACGTCCCCGAGCGGACGCGCCAACGCGTACCGAGCGTTCTCCTTGTGCTCATTGATCAGTCGGCGGATCTCATCGGCGTACGGCGCACTCGCGGTCGGCGGCGGGAGTCCGGGCGGACGTGGGTCCGGCCAGGCACGGAACGGAGTCACCGCACCCAGTAGCTCCCGGCAACCACCACACAGAGTGACGCCGGGCCGTTCACAGCCGGCGCACGTCCCACCCAGGACAAGATCGACCAACGCGTCCCGGACCTGCACAGCATTCAGCCCGGATAGGTCGGCGTGATCGGCGGGCCGTTGCCGTCGGAGTCCATCGGCGTCCAGCTCAGGTCGCGGCTGAGCCAGTGCACGTGGCCTTCGACGTCCTGGACCACCGGCAACGTGTCGGTGTTGAGGTTGGACACGACGAACTTGGCGGCGAAACTCGGCGGCGAGCCGGGGAGCAGCTGCAGCCGGGATCCGTCGGTGTTGACCAGCCACGGCTGCGGTGTCGGGTTGCTGCCTGCAGGGTTCGAGCCGATGACGAGGATGCCCTGCTTGTTCCAGGCTGCGTCGGTGATGTTGTTCAGCTGCAGCCGGAGCGGGCGGAACTGGTCGAGCTGCAGCTGCTTGCCACCGTTGGCGGACTGGGCGGTCGCGGTCTCGACGTACGTCTTGCCGCCGATCTTGGACTTCATCACCAGCAGCGCGCGCACCCCGTCCGGCGCCATCTTCAGCACCAGTGGGGTGTCACCACCGAAGTCGACCTTGACTGTGCTGAGCCCGCCGTCGCGGTCGAGGATCCGCAACCGTGGCGTCGCGCTGTCGGCCCGGTCCAGGATCCAGAGGTTGTCCTGGCTGTCGTAGCTCGGCCGCAGCACCTGCCCCTCGACCTTCGGGGACTCCTTGACCGGCTGGCCCTTGTTGGTCGAGTCCAGCGGGGCGGACGCGATGATCTTGTCGCCCTTGCTGTTGGTGGTCACGATCGCGCCGAGTCCGCCGTGCAGGTTCACCGCGAACGACTGCGCCTCGTACAAGGACAGCTGGCTGGTGTCGAGCGGCTTGGCGGCGATGTCCGTCGTACCGTCCAGGCCGACGATCCGCTGCACCTTCTTCGCCTTGAGGCCGTACAGGTCGGTGAGCGACCCACCGGACACGGACGGGTCGAACTGACTGAAGTTGGCGAACTGCAGCACGTCCGGGTCGTCCGGCAGCAGCGGTGCGCCGCCTACGGTGATCTTCGCCCGCAGACTGATCTGGTTGAGCGTCCAGACGATCTGGGCCGCGAGCAGCCGCCGGTCCGGCTCCCTGAGCGCGCCGGCAGCGTCGTTGAGCGCGACCGTCGCCACGCCGAGTTCCACCGGGACGGACACCTGCACCTCGGTGCCAGGTGGGGCCAGTGTGATGACGCCGTTCCCGAGGCGGGAGGTCGGCCCCTTCAGCAGCTCCTGGATCAGCTGGGTGGCGGCCTGGCCGGATGACAGGTTCACCGGCAGGTAGACCGGGTCGGGCACGAGCAGCTCGCGGCCCGGTGTGAAGAAGAACAGGTCACGCGGGGCGAGCTTCAGATCGACCTGGTTGCTGCCCAGGTACACGCCGTTCGGAGTGGAAGCGACCCGGAGCTGCCCGTCGACGGTGGCCAGCTTGAAGAAGAAGTCGGCTGTCGCACCTGCCGGTGCGGGGATCCACTCGCCCCGGTCGTTGATGGTCGCGATCTTCCGGGCGGTCAGCATCACCCCGCCGTCCTTCGGGGTGAGCTGGTCCGGGACCTGGTCGTAGACAACGGTCTGCGACTCCGGCTTCCACGCGCTCGCGGCGTCCGAGGTCATGTACTCGCGGGCCACGTCGAACGCCGACGAGTCTGACATCGCCTCCAGGAACCCACTCACCAACGGCAACGCCTTGGCGTCCTTCCGTGGCGCCTTGGCTTCCACACCGACGCCACCAGGATCACCGGCGAGGCCCTCGCGGGTGCCGTAGCGGATGGAGCCCTTGGTCGGCACGGTCGCGCAGCCGGTCACCAACACCAGTGCCGCCAGCACGGCGACAAGCAGCCGGCGACTCACCGCTCGTCACCCCTGGTCAGCTTCTGGTACGGCGCTCCGACGTCGACGAGCGACTTCTCCGTCACTACCCAGCTGGCGTCGGCCGGGCGGGCCGGAAGCGGCGAGCCGGTCAGCGTCACGTCGGTCCGGCGCGGCAGGGTGAGTCGGAAGTACGCACCGTCGCCCGGCGAACCCCACGCGTCCAGTCGGCCGCCGTGCAGCCTGGCGTCCTCGAGGGCGATCGACAGTCCGAGGCCGGTGCCCCCGGTGGTCCTGGCTCGGGCCGGGTCGGCGCGCCAGAACCGGCTGAACACCATCTCCGCCTCTTCCGGCCGGAAGCCGATCCCGTGATCGCGAACCCCGACCGCGGCCGCGTCGTCGTCGTACGCCGTGCTGATCCGGATCGGCATTCCTTCGCTGTGCTCGATCGCGTTGCCGATCAGGTTGCGCAGGATGCGCTCGATCCGGCGTGAGTCCACCTGGGCGCGGCACGGCTCCGGCATGTCCAGCACCACTTCACAGCCCTTGCGTTCCAGCAAGGTCTCGTGGTTCTCCAGGACGCGGTTGACGATGTCGCGCAGGTCGACGTCCTCGAGGTCGAGCGCGGCCGCACCGGCGTCGAACCTGCTGATCTCGAGCAGGTCGGCGAGCAGTTCCTCGAAGCGGTTCAGCTCGTTCTGCAGGAGCTCCACCGAGCGGCGGCTGATCGGATCGAACTGATCGCGGGTCTCGTGCAGCAGGTCGGCAGCCATGCGGACCGTGGTCAGCGGCGTCCGCAGCTCGTGTGAGACATCGGAGACGAACCGGCGCTGCAGTCGCGACAGCTCCTCGAGCCGCCGGATCTGACGCTGCAGGTTGCTGGCCATCTTGTTGAACGAAACCGCCAGCCGGGCCAGGTCGTCGGTCCCGCGGACCTGCATCCGCTCCTCGAGCTTGCCGGCCGCCAGCCGCTCAGCGATCCGCCGTGCCATCCGGACCGGCGTAACGACCTGCCGGGTGACCAGCCAGGCCACAGCGCCGAGCAGCACGATCAGAAGCAGTCCCGCGGTCACCAGGGCGCGCTGGACGACGTCGAGCGTCACCTGCTGCGCGGTGAGCGGGAAGAGGAAGTAGACGGCGTACTTCTCGTTGGTGGACTTGATCCGGAGCTGCGAGCCGATCACCAGACCCGGGACGCTCGATCCGTCCCGGTAATTGATCTGGGTGTAGGTGTCCCAGAGCTTGTCCTCGTCGCTCATCACCGAGGACGCCAGGGGCTGCGGGATCGAGTCGCTGTCGACCAGACCGGTGTAGCGGATCACGTTCGACACCGAGGAGTCGGTCGGCACGAGGAGAACGTCGTACAGGCCTGGTCGGTTGGAGCCGAGGACGAGGTCCGACAGTTGCGCGTTGACCGTGTTGCTGCCGGCGGCGTTGATCGTGTTCGACAGCTGGGTCAGCTGCGCGAGCGCCTCCGCCTGAGCACTGGTACGACGGGACTCGAGCACCCCGTCGGTGACCTGGCTCATCATCACCCAGCCGACCAGGAGCAGCACGACGGTCGACATCAGCAGGGTCCCGGTGACGATCCGGGCCTGGATGGACCGGCGCCAGATGTCCGGCCAGTGCTTGGGGTGGGTCCGCCACAACGGCTGTGGGTAGGCAGGCCAATCCGCCGCGGCGGCGGTCAGCTCCAGCTCCGTCCCGCGGGCCTCGGCCACCTCCTGCTCGGGCGGGGCCGGTGGCTGCCGCTCCGAGCCCGCCGTCGATCCGATCGTGGCGGTCACAGTGCTGGTCTCAGGGGCAGCCTGCGACTCTTGGTCGCGTCCGTACTCGATCAGTCCGCACCCGCCTTGTAGCCGACCCCGCGGACCGTGACGACGATCTCCGGGTGCTCGGGGTCCTTCTCGATCTTGGAACGCAGCCGCTGGACGTGCACGTTGACCAGGCGCGTGTCGGCGGCATGCCGGTAGCCCCAGACCTGCTCCAGCAGCACCTCACGGGTGAAGACCTGCCAGGGCTTGGAGGCCAGGCAGACCAGCAGGTCGAACTCCAGCGGCGTCAGCTGGATCGTCTCGCCGGCCCGCTTCACCGAGTGCCCGGCCACGTCGATGGTCAGGTCGCCGATCGTCAGCGACTCCGGCCCCGGCTCGTCCATCCGCCGCAGCCGGGCCCGGATCCGGGCCACCAGCTCCTTGGGCTTGAACGGCTTCACCACGTAGTCGTCGGCCCCGGACTCCAGGCCCAGCACGACGTCGACCGTGTCGCTCTTGGCCGTCAGCATCACGATCGGCACCCCCGACTCGGCCCGGATCGCCCGGCAGACATCGATCCCGTCCATCCCGGGCAGCATCAGGTCGAGCAGCAACAGATCGGGCTTGAACTCACGGAACGCCGGTACCGCCTTGTCACCGGTCGCGCACAGATAGGTGTCGTAGCCCTCGTTGCGCAGCACGATGCTGAGCATCTCCGACAACGCCGTGTCGTCGTCGACGATGAGGACGCGCCCTCTCATCGTCCGGTTACCATCTGCCACGCCCTGCTCCTCGCCGTCCGTTCGTTGTGCGCCCAGCGGATGCTGACCGTACGCACTACGGATAGTGTCCCATTCCCCGGGTAGTGCACACGCCGGATCGCCGGGGTGACCCCAGTTTGGGCTGTGATCATGGTGCATCGGCGGGGCTCATCACAAACTCAGGCATGATTCGGGCCGGCGAGGGGAGGGACGCAGTGGCCGACGACATCCGTCTGCACGAAGAGGCAGCCGGTGAACCACTGCGCCCGTGGTTGCCCGCGGACCTGCTCGACAACGCGGCCCGGACGATCTCCGAGAACAAGACGATCATGCTCGGCCTTCCGGTACTGGCCGCAATCGCCCTGGTGGCGATCCAGGCGGCCCTCACCGAGGTCGCCGTACCTGGTGGGCTGCGCGGGTTCCTCGGCTCGGACGGGCCGTTCGAGCAGGCCGGTGCGGCGCTGCTGCTGACGTACGGCGTGCAGCTGGTGCTGTTCACGGTCGTGTCGAGCATGCTGGCCGGGATCATCGCGCTGGCCGCGGTGCGGAGTCAGTTGGGCCATCGGGTCGGGCCGCGGGACCTACTGCGGCTGGTCCGGCCGGCGTTGCCTGCACTCGCAGCGGTCGGTCTGATGCAGTCGCTGTCGTTCATGCTGCTGATCGGGGGCTGGGCGCTCGCTGTGCTCGGCCTCGGCGCCGGTGCGGAGTCGGCGATCTCGTCCGATGCGGCCGGTGCGGTGGCGGTCGTGATGATGCTGGTCGGCGCAGTCCTCGTGGTGGTCTTCGGTATCCGACTGGTGCTCGCCGGCACCGTCGTACTGATGGAAGGGCGGCATGCGCCGGACATCGGGCTCTACATCCCTGCCAGGGTGGGGATCTGGGGTGCGCTGCGGCGGTCGTGGCGGCTGGTGCGGGGCAAGTTCTGGCGGGTGTTCGGGATCCTGCTGTTCGGCGGTCTGGTGGTGAACATCGTCGGATACACCTTGCAGTTCGGCAGCACGCTGCTGGTGCTGACGGTTGGTTCGTGGGCGGACAGCGGTGACAGCACCACAGGGACCATCATCGCGGCCGTGCTCGGTGCGGCGGTCGGACTCGCGACGGTGGTGACGCTGATCGCGAGCTTGGCGTTCATGTCCGCCGTACAGGCTCTGATCTACCTGGACCTTCGCGTACGGCGGGAAGGCCTCGACCTGTGGATGCGTCCCGCTCTGGGACCAGGGGGTACGGCGTGATCTTTCTGGAACCTCCCGTGGACATCGGCCGGGACCAGGCGGCACAGGAGGCGGCCAACGAGCTGTCCAAGTCGACGTACCGGGAGTCGGGCGGCTCTCTGATCGAGAAGGCGATCACGAAGGTGCTGGAGTGGATCTCCGACCTCCTGGGCAACCTCAGCGGCACCTCGTCCAACGGCCACGCCGGACTGGCCATGCTGATCGGTTTGCTGGTGCTGATCGTGGTCGTCGTGCTCTGGCGAGCCGGCGTACTGCGGACCAGCCGCAAGACGACGGAGGCGGTGTTCGACACGAGCAAACCGCACTCGTCCGTCACGTACCGGGCCCAAGCCGAGCGGGAGGCCGCGTCCGGCGACTATGCGCTGGCGATCCGGAGTCGCTTCCGGGCGTGCGTTTCCGAGCTCACCGAGCGGACCATTCTGGATGAGCGAGCTGGGCGGACGGCGTACGAGGTGGTCGCGGATGCCGGGCGCGCCTCGCCCGGCCTGAGGGCACCGCTGCAACCGGCGGCCCTGGTCTTCACAGAGGTTGTCTACGGCAACCGTCTGGGTACGCCGGAGCGGTACGCCGTTGTTGTGGCTGCCGATGACGCGGCGCGGACTGCTCGGGTGTCTGCATGAGTACGGCGGTCGGGCGGAGTGCCGGGGAGAGCTGGCGGGTCCTGCGGGTCCCGATGCTGCTGACGGGCGCCGTCGTACTGGTTGCCATCGTCATCATGATCGCCGGGACCGCACGGACCTCGGGACCGTTCAGTCCGGACTCCACCGAGCCGGACGGGGCACGTGGGCTGGCTGCGTTGCTGAAGAACCACAACGTCAATGTGCACAGCACTTCGCGGCTCGACGATGCCGTGCAGCCCGGAGACGGCAAAGCACTGATCATCGGGCCGTCGGGATCGTTGGATCGGTCGTCGTGGCAGCGGATCGCGGCTGCGCGGTGGAGTCACCTGATCTTGATCCGCCCAGCGCCCGCGGCGCTGGAGGTGCTCGCGCCAGGTGTGCAGGACAACGGCCAGTCGCTGTCGTGGCTCAGCCGCGAGCCCGGGTGTGATCTGCCGGCCGCGGTGAAGGCGGGCTCGGTGACCGTGAGTGGATCGACGTACTCCGCACCGGACGACGCGCAGCGGTGCTACGGCGATGGCATCACGAACACAGTGGTCCGGCTGGCCTCGTCCGACCGGATTGTCGACGTGGTCGGTACGCCGCGGTCGTTCACCAATGCCGAGTTGGCTCACGACGGCAATGCGGCTCTGGCGCTCAACCTGCTCGGCACCCGCCAGGAGCTGACCTGGTATCTGCCGGAGTGGGAGTCCAGTGATTCTTCGGGTCCGGATACGGATGCGCTAGTTCCGCCGGAGGTTCGTTACGTCGGCTGGGCCGCGGCTTTCGCCGTACTGATGGTTGCGCTTTGGCGGGGGCGGCGGCTCGGACCTGTGGTGGCTGAGCGGCTGCCGGTGATCGTGCGGGCCGCGGAGACCACCGAAGGCCGGGCGCGGCTCTATCGGCGCTCACGGGCCCGCGACCGTGCTGCCGCGGCGCTGCGCGAGTCTGCGCTGGGCAAACTGCACAAGGCGCACGGTATCCCCCAGCGGACCGAGCCGAGCGCTGTTGTTGCGACAATCGCGGCTCGAACCGGACGGGATCCCGTCATGCTGTATGAACTGCTCTACGGTCTCGCGCCCGCTGATGACGCCGCTCTGATGTCCCTCTCCCACGAACTCGACGTACTGACGCAGGAGGTACGACACCCGTGACGACTATCGAGGTCACCGCCGACCAGGCCAGGCAGGCGCTGGTCGCGCTGCGGACCGAGATCGGCAAGGCGGTGGTCGGTCAGGACACCGCTGTGACCGCACTGGTGCTCGCGCTGCTGTGCCGCGGCCACGTGCTGCTGGAGGGTGTGCCTGGTACGGCGAAGACCCTGATGGTGCGTGCGTTGTCGATGGCGATGCGGTTGGACACCAAGCGGGTGCAGTTCACGCCGGACCTGATGCCGGGCGACGTCACCGGATCGCTCGTGTACGACGCGAAGACGGCGGAGTTCGAGTTCCGTCGGGGGCCGGTGTTCACGAACATCCTCCTGGCCGACGAGATCAACCGGACCCCGCCGAAGACGCAGGCCGCGCTGCTGGAGGCGATGGAGGAGCGGCAGGTCACGGTCGACGGCGAACCGCGTCTGCTGCCGGCGCCCTTCGTGGTGGCAGCCACGCAGAACCCGATCGAGTACGAGGGCACCTATCCGTTGCCTGAGGCCCAGTTGGACCGGTTCCTGCTGAAGGTGACGCTGGACATCCCGCCGCGCGATCTGGAGATCGCCGTACTGGCTCGGCATGCGCAGGGGTTCGATCCGCGGGACCTGGCGGCCGCAGGGTTGCGTCCGGTGGCCGGACCCGAGCATTTGCTGGCCGGTCAGAACGCCGTACGGCGGGTTGCGGTTCGGGATGACGTGCTGGCTTACGTGGTGGACCTGTGCCGTGCGACGCGGCAGTCGCCGTCGCTCCAGCTCGGGGTGTCGCCGCGTGGCGCCACTGCGCTGCTGGCGGTGTCGCGGGCCTGGGCCTGGTTGTCGGGACGCGACTATGTGATCCCGGACGACGTGAAGGCGATGGCACGTCCTTGCCTCCGGCATCGAGTCCAGGTGCGGCCCGAGGCCGAGCTCGAAGGGGTCAGCGCCGACGCGGTCCTCGAAAGCGTGTTGGCCACGGTCCCAGTCCCCCGCTGATGGTTGTCACAGGCAGGGCCGGGTTGCTGGCTGCGGCTGGGGTGGTGTTCGTCGCTCTGGTGCTGCCCAGCTGGAGCGGTATCGGCCTCGTGGTCGCGGTCGTGCTGCTGGTGTGTCTGGTCGACATCCTGGTGGCCGGGTCGCCTCGGCGGCTGCAGTGGAGTCGTGAGGGTGACACCGCCATCCGGCTCGGCGAGCAGGCCGTGGTGACCCTGCTGGTGACGAACCCGGGTCGACGGGTGCGGGGGTTGGTGCGGGACGCATGGCCGCCGTCTGCCGGCGTACTGGATCGTCCGCACAAGCTGGACCTGCCCGCCGGCGAACGACGTCGACTGGTCACGCATCTGGTGCCAACGCGCCGTGGTGACCGGCATGCGGAGCGGGTGACGGTTCGGTCGATCGGTCCGCTTGGTTTTGCCGGTCGACAGGGTTCGCATCGAGTCCCGTGGACGGTCCGGGCGCTGCCGCCGTTCAAGAGCCGGAAGCACCTGCCGTCGCGGTTGGCGCGGTTGCGGGAGCTTGATGGCCGTACGGCGTTGCTGGTGCGCGGTCAGGGCACGGAGTTCGATTCGCTGCGTGACTACGTGCCAGGGGATGACGTCCGCAGCATCGACTGGCGGGCGACCGCTCGCCGCGGCAACGTCGTACTGCGAACCTGGCGGCCCGAACGGGACCGCCAGGTCGCCATCGTGATCGACTCCGGCCGCATGTCCGCCGGCCGAGTCGGTGACGCGCCCCGGCTCGACCATGCGATGGATGCGGCGCTTCTCCTGGCCGCGTTGGCGACCCGAGCGGGTGACCGAGTCTCCTTGCTGGCCTGCGATTCCGCCGTACGGGCCGACGTACGACGTCCCGCTCCCGAAGACGTCCTCCCGTCGTTCGTCAACGCCCTCGCGAACGTCGAAGCCGAGCTGGTCCAGACCGACTTCCGCATCGTCGTCTCGCAAGTCCTGGAACGCCTGGGCCAACGCTCCCTGGTAGTCCTCCTCACCGGCCTCGACCCAGCCGTCATCGAGGAGTCCCTCCTCCCGGTCATCGGCCCCCTGCTCCGCCGCCACGTAGTAGTCCTGGCCTCCGTCGCCGACCCCCGCCTCACCGAACTGGAGTCCACCCGCTCCGACCTCCCCGAGGTCTACGCCGCCGCCTCCGCCGCCCGCACCCGCCTCGACCGAGACCGGGTAACCGCCATCCTCACCAAAGCCGGCGCCACCGTGGTAGACGAAGACCCCGACCACCTCCCCCCAGCCCTCGCCGACACCTACCTAACCCTCAAAAAAGCCGGCCGCCTGTAACGCGGGATCACATCGTGGGGCGGGCTTGGGCGAAGGTCCAGTGGTGGCCTTCCAGGTCTTCGGCTTCGTAGATGCGGTAGCCGTGTTGGTGGATTTCGGTGAGGATTTTGGCGTTGTTGGACTGGGCGTGGGTGAAGTGGGCGTCGAGGTCGTCGACGTAGATCCAGATGTTGTGGTCGTGGCCGTTGACGTGGCCTTCGGTGAGTTTGAACAGGAGGATGGCGCGGGCTCCTACGTGCAGCTCGATCCAGGTGCGGCGTTCGCCGTCGGCGGGGATTCGGTCCCAGGAGTCGAGGCCGAAGACGGTGTGCAGCCAACGGGCGGCTGCGGCGGGATCCTCGTAGTACAAGGCGATTGCCAGCCGGTCGACCTCGCGAGGGGTGCGCGGCGCGGAGTCGCGGCGGGTGTTCCACTGGGCGAACCAGGTGACGACGTTGGGCCAGAAGTAGAAGGCCTTCGTGCCACCCTGGACCAGGGCCTGTACGACGGTGACGCGCGTGCCGTCGTTCGTCGGGTCGAAGCGGACCTCCGTCTCGGTGTCGTCGACCGAGCTGCGGTACGCGAAGACGGCGCCCGGCTCCCAGAGGGTGATCGTGCCGAGCTCGAGCGCGTCGTCCTGGTAGACCTCCAGGATGCGGCCACCGACGCCGGGCTCGATCCGCATCTCGATCGCGCGGGCGGCGTCGAAGAAGTTGATCGGGCCGCGCACCCACCACAGGTCGATCTCCGCGGTGAACACCGTGAACGCGGTCGCCGGGTCGGCGGCCACCTCGACGGAGGCCGTGGCGGACTGTTCGGTCATGACGACTCCTTCTGCTCGATATGCCGTTTGAACGAGCCCAACTGCTCGCGCCAGTGCGCCTGCACCTGGTCGAGCCAGGCCTGGACCGCGACCACGGGCTCGGGGTTGAGGTGGAAGAGCCGGACCCGCGCGTCGTCAGGGACGCGCTCGTCGGCGACCAACCCGGCCGCCAGCAGGATCTTCAGGTGCCGACTCATTGCCGGCGACGAAGCACCGGTCGCCGCGGCCAGCTGGCCGGCTCGCTGCGGGCCTTCGCCCAGGAGCTTGACCACCTGCCGTCGAGTCGGGTCCGCGAGTACCTCGAAGAACCGGTCCGCTAGATCTTCCACCATGTCGCAATAATTCTCCGTCTCGTTAACTATTGTCAACACCTCGAACGACCCACCGAACCCACACCGCCGCCGCCCCCCGGCCTTTAGACCCGGCTTTAGACCCGACTTTGTGCACGCAGTCCGTACTTCGACGAGGCGGAAATACGGACTCGGTGCACAAAGTCGGCCTCTTGAGCGCGTGCGGGGGCCGGGGGCTGCGGGTCGGGGGCTGCGGGTCGGGGGTTGGGTGGTCGCGGGTGGGGGTCGCGTGTCGGGGTGGCGGGTCGCGGCTCGCGGGTCGGGGGTCGGGGGTCGGGGGTCGGGGGTGGCGGGTTGACACGGGTGGGCAGTCTGCTACACGATCGTGTAGTGGACTGTGCGAGCGTGTAGCGAGGGGGTGTGGGTGATGGATCGACAGGTCGATGATCTGACGGCGCGGGCGCGGATTCGGGACGCGGCGATCCGGCTGTTCGGCGAGCGCGGGATCGAGGGTGCGTCGATCCGCGACGTCGCCGCCGAGGCCGGTGTGTCGTCCGGGCTGGTCCGGCACCACTTCGGGTCGAAGGAGGCGCTGCGCGAGTTCTGCGACCAGTACGCGAAGGAGCGGATGGCCGCGATCAGCGCCGAGGTGTCGACCTCCGAGGGCGTTGCCGGCCTGGACCCGGCGAGCATGCATCCCCGCGTCTTCCCGCTGCAGCTCTACCTGGTCCGCTCGATGATGGACGGCTCGGAAACGGCGACCGCGCTGTTCCTCGGTGCCGTCGAGACGATCGAGGAGTGGAGCACGTCGTACGGCATCGAGCCCACCGACCGGCGCGCGTACGCGGCCGCGATGGCGGCGATCAAGTTGAGCACTTTCGTCTTCCGGGACCAGATCTCGAAGGCGCTCGGCGAGGACATCACCTCGCCGGCGGGATACGCGCGGATCGGCCAGGCGCTGATGGAGGTCTTCGCCATCCCCCTGATCACGCCGGAACAAGCAGAGCAACTACGCAAAAAACACTCTGAGGAGAACTGATCATGCCGGCTGCCATCAGCACGGAAGGTCTGGTCAAGACATTCGGACGGACGCATGCCCTGGACGGCCTCGAGCTCGAGGTGCGTACGGGCGAGGTCCACGGCTTCCTCGGCCCGAACGGCGCGGGGAAGACCACGACGATCCGCATCCTGCTCGGGCTGACCCGGGCAACCTCTGGTACGGCGCGACTACTCGACGGCGACCCCTGGTCGGACGCGACCGAGCTCCACCGCCGGCTCGCGTACGTGCCCGGTGACGTGACGCTGTGGCCGAACCTGTCCGGCGGCGAGGCGATCGACCTGCTCGGCCGGATGCGCGGCGGGGTGGACAAGAAGCGCAAGGCCGAGTTGCTCGAGCGGTTCGACCTCGACCCGCGGAAGAAGGCGCGCACGTACTCGAAGGGCAACCGGCAGAAGGTCGCGCTGGTCTCCGCGCTCGCCTCCGATGTCGAGCTGCTGCTCCTCGACGAGCCGACCTCGGGGCTGGACCCGTTGATGGAGGAGGTGTTCCGCGAGGTCGTCCAGGAGGCGAGCGACCGGGATGGGCGGACGGTTCTGCTGTCCAGCCACATCCTGTCCGAGGTCGAGGCGCTCTGCGACCGCGTCACGATCATCCGGGCCGGTCGGGCGGTCGAGAGCGGCACTCTGTCCGACCTGCGGCACCTGACCCGTACGTCGATCCAGGCCGAGCTGGCCGGGTCGACGGACGGGCCGGCCGGGTCGATGGACGGGCTGGCCGGGTCGATGGATGGGCTGGCGCAACTGACGGGCGTGCACGACCTGCAGGTGGACGACGGACGGGTTCGGTTCGATGTGGACACGGACCAGATCAATCCGGTGCTGCGCCGATTGACGGAGATCGGCGTACGGAGTCTGGTCAGTCAGCCACCGTCGCTGGAGGAGCTGTTCCTGCGGCTGTACGAGCCGGAGAAGGTGTCACAGTGAAGACGCTCGCGGGTACGGGCGGCCTGATCCGGTTGATCCTGCGACGGGACCGGATCGTGCTGCCGCTGTGGACCCTGTTCCTGGTCGCGATCTCGGTCAGCTACGTGCAGACGTACGGCGACCTGTTCCCGACGCCGGAGTCCCGGATCAAGTATGCGAGCAACGCCGGCTTCATCACCTTGTACGGCGAACTTTCCGGCACCAGCCTGGGTGAGTTCGTCACGTGGCGACTGGGATTCGTGCCGGTGATGATCGGGCTGATCAGCCTGCTCACGGTGATCCGGCACACCCGCGTCGAAGAGGAGACCGGACGCCGCGAGCTGCTCGGCTCGAGCGTCGTCGGCCGGCACGCACAACTCGCCGCGGCGCTGCTGTCGATCTTCGGCGCGAACGTCGTGCTCGCCGGGTTGCTTGCCATCGGCATGCACAGCCAGGACCTTCCCTGGGCCGGATCAGTTGCCATCGGCATCGAATACGGCGGCACCGGCGTCCTCTTCGCGGCCGTCGGTGCAGTGGCCGCGCAACTGACCGCGAGTGCGACGACGGCGCGCGGGATCGCGATCAGCGTGCTCGGCGCGGCGTACGTCCTGCGAGCAGCCGGCGACACCAGCGAGCACACGCACGGACCCCTCGCGTGGCTGTCCTGGGTCTCCCCGATCGGCTGGGCCCAACGCATTCGTCCGTACGGCGACAACCAATGGTGGCTCGCGGTTTTGGTGCTAGCGGCAACCGTCGTACTCGTTGTTGTCGCCAGTTATCTCTCCGTACGGCGGGATGTCGGCGCCGGACTGTTGCCCGCCCGGCCAGGACCGGCGGAGGGAGCACTCGGCTCACCCCTGGCACTCGCCTGGCGACTGCACCGCGGACTGCTGACTGCATGGACGATCGGATTCGCCTTACTGGGCTTGCTTTTCGGCGGTGTGGCCGAGGGTGTCGGGGATCTGATGAAGGACGATTCGCGGGTCCAGGAGGCGTTCGCGCGGCTTGGTGGGTCGAGTGGGTTGATCGACTCGTTCTTGGCGGGTGTGATGACGCTGGTCGGGTTGATCGCATCGGCGTACGCGGTCCAGGCGACCTTGCGGCTGCGGACCGAGGAAGCCAGCGGGCGGGCGGAGCCGGTGCTCGCGACCGCGGTCGGTCGGTTGCAGTGGGCGGCGAGCCACCTCGTGTTCAGTCTGCTCGGGCCGGCCGTGGTGCTTCTCGCGGCCGGCTTGGCCGAGGGTCTCGCCTACGGCTCGGCGATCGGCGACGTCGGCGGTCAAGTGCCACGGTTGATCGGTGCGGCGCTGGCGCAACTGCCGGCCGTGTGGGTGCTGGCGGCCCTGGCGATCGCGATCTTCGGGTTCATCCCGAGCTTGTCGCCAATTGCCTGGGCCGGGCCGGTGATCTGCATCCTGATCGGCTTCGTCAGCGCCGGAATGGCCTTGGACGACTGGGTCCGCGACATCTCGCCGTTCAGTCACCTGCCATCGTTGCCGGGTGGATCGGTCTCGGCCGGCCCACTGATCGCGCTGATCGTGATCGCCGCCGTTATGGGTCTGGCCGGGCTGGCGGGACTGCGTCGGCGGGACATGCCGGTCGGCTGATTCAGCGAGCGTTGCGGGACCAGATAAACGCGTAGACGCCGAAGGCCGCGAAGCCGAGCGCGAGGATCGTGAGCAACACGGATCCGAACGGCTGCTCCTTGACCGTGTGCAGCGCGGAGTCCAGACCGCCGGCCTTCTGCGGGTCGTACTGGATCGCGGCCCAGCCGAGCAATCCGCCGACCACGATGAACGCGACGCCCTTCGCGGCGTACCCGATCCGGCCGACCAGGATCGTGCCGTCGGGAACACCGGGAGTGAGGTCCTCGGTGAACTTCTTCGTGACGGCCTTGTAAATCTGGTAGACGCCGATCCCGATGATCGCCAAGCCGATCGCGACGATCACCACGCGACCGGGCCCGTGCGCCATCATCCGCCCAGTGAGCGTCTTCTGCTGACCCGAACTCGAGTTGCCGGAACCGATCGCGACCTTCACCGCGCTGATGCCAAGGACGAGGTAGACGACGCCGCGGCCGACCGCTGACACCTTCTTCGCCGGCTTCAGGTCGCCGTACGCGAGCTCGAGTGCGCGCCAGATCACCAGCGCGAACATGCCGATCGCGACGATCCAGAGCAGCACTCCGCCGAACGGCTTGCTCGCAAGCTCCTGGAGTGCGCCTTGCTGGGACGCCTCCTGCGACGACTGGCCCCAGGCGAGTTGCAGCGCGATCCATCCGATGAGCAGATGGACGACGCCGTACGCGATCAACCCGACGGTGATCGCCAGATGGTACGTCTGACTGTGTCTGACTTCCTGGGCGGTCCTCATCCCTCCCTGTGCCCAGGAGCGGACGGTCTACGCGGATACGGGCGCCGTGGCCTCGCGGTCGACCTCGTCGACATCGCCGTACTCGCCGGAGCGGTACGCGCGGCGCCCGAGGGTCCAGACGTAGGTGATGAAGGCGAGCTCGACGAGGATGCCGATGGAGATCCGAACCGGGGCTGGGAGGTACGGGGTCACGAAGGCTTCGATCAGACCGGTGACGAGGAGTACGGCGGCCAGTCCGATCGCCATACCGACCGTGGCACGTCCGGTTTGAGCGAGCGCCTGCATGCGGGTGCGTGCGCCGGGTGCGATCCAGGACCAGCCGAGGCGGAGGCCGGCCGCGGAAGCGACGAAGACGGCGGTCAGCTCGAGCAGCCCGTGCGGCGTGATCAGGCTGAAGAACAGACCGCCTTTGTCGTTGCTGATCATCAGTCCGGCGCTGACACCGAGGTTGAGCGCGTTGTTCCAGAGGAGGAAGACCGACGGGATCAACAGGACGCCCAGTGCGAGCGCTGCGGCACTCAGGGTGGCGTTGTTGATCCAGACGCGGAGGGCGAAGTCCCGGGCCGGGTTCTCCGAGTAGTAGGACTCGAAGTCGTGGTTGACGAGCTGCTGGATCTCGGCCGGGGTACCGATCGAGGCCGCGACCTCCGGATGCACCACGATTCGCCAGGCGGTCCATGCGACGACGAGGTAGAAGAGCAGGCCGATCGTGACCCACCAGCGTCTGGACGCGTAGAGAGCCGCTGGGAAGCTCACCAGGAAGTACTTGGAGATGTCACGCCAGACGGGAGCCTGTGCGCCGGTCACGGCACCGCGTGCGTCGGCGATCAGACCGGAGAGGCGTCCGATCGACACCGGGTCCGCACCTGCGGCTCTGAGCGCGGAGAGGTGAGTGCCCACGCGCTGGTACAGCGTGACGAGCTCCTCGGCCTCAGCACCGGAGAGGCGACGCTGGCGGCGGGTGAGATACGCCAGCCGGTCCCACTGCGGCTGGTGCACCGAGACGAACGCTTCGACGTCCACAGCCGCACCTCCTCCGCTAGTGTCCCTTTACGCTGGCAGACTAGCCGGACGCGGTGTCTAGGGGAGGTGGCGGCCGAAGTGTCTCAGCTGGTTACGGGCGAAGCGGTCGTCCTTCAGGTGCGGATTGCCCGGATGCCGACGCGGGCGCTGGCCTGTGCGATCGACGTGCTGCTGCAGTTCACCGTTCTCGGCGTACTGATCTCACTGCTCGCCGGGTTTCTCTTCACCGGGGCGAGTGAGGCGTTGGCGGGTGCGCTGATCTTCATCGTCGTGCTGCTCGTCGTGATCGGCTATCGCGTCGTGATGGAGACTCTGACCCGCGGCCGGACGCTGGGCAAGATGGTGCTGGGCCTGAAGGTGGTGCGCGACGACGGCAGCTCGATCCGGTTCCGGCACGCGCTGGTGCGGACGTTGATGTGGTTCTTCGTCGACTTCGCGCCGTGGTTCGCGGCCTGTCCGGGGATCGCTGCGAGCCTGATGAACAAGCAGGGCAAGCGGATCGGTGACATGGTCGCCGGTACGGTCGTCATCCGCGAACGCCACCAGCCGATGGCCTCACCGCCACTCTTCGTCCCGGGTCACCTGGTCCAGTGGGCGCAGTCGCTCGAGCTCTCGCGCCTCTCCGATGACCTGGCCAACGCGTCCCGCGACTACCTGGCCCGCTTCACCGAGCTACAACCTGACGCCCGCATCGCACTGGGTGACGCGCTAGCCTCCCGGGTCGCCCAGCTCACCGCGCCGGCCCCACCGGTCCCGATCATCGCTCCCGCGTACCTGTCCGCCGTACTGGCCGAACGCCGCCGCCGAGAGCTAGCCCGCCTAGCCACCAACCGGCCTGTCCACACCGGCCCGTTTGCCCCGTCGTACGCGATCCCGGCAGGCCCCTTCGCGCCACCCAGCCCGTACGGCGCACAAGCCCCCACACCCCCGCCCGGCCCCTTCATCCCACCCCCACCACCCCCCGGCCCCCGCCCAGCCACCCTCAACCCCCAAGGCTGGGCCACCCCCGGCAGCAACCACTGGACCTGAACCAGCCGAACCAGCTCATCCCGCACAGCTGCCAGCCGAGCCTGCTGATCCAGCAGGCCAGCTGAACCAGCCGAACCGGCCGAGCCCGCTCATCCCGCAGGCCAGCCGACTGAGTGAATGCTGCCTTCTTCTTCTCCTCCGCAGTAAGCTCAGCCACCCACCAACAGCAAGGCGCCCCCACCAACCGGCGGGTTCACGTGGTCGTCGCAACACCTCGATTTGAGGAGTTGCGGCGGCCATGTCGTTTGTGGAGGATTTTGAGTGTCACGGTGGTGCGTTGTTGCGGTTGGTGGATGGCGGGGCACCGGTAGCGGCTGCGTGTGAGGTGTTGGGGATCACGCGCGGTCGTGGTTATGAGATTTTGCGGGCGCTTGGGCGTGGGTCGGGCCGGCGGCGGACGGTCATCACTGATGAGCTGCGTGAGCAGGTCGTTGCGGTGTTCAGGGACTCGGGGAATGTCACCCGTGCCGCGTC